>JASJDZ010000060.1 GCA_030065575.1 Acidimicrobiia bacterium | reverse complement strand
ACCCCCGATCTTCCCTTACAAGGAAGAGGTCACTGGTTCGAGTCCGGTAACGCCCACATGATGACGAGAGGCCCCGCCAACAGTGACGGGGCCTCTCGTCATTCCGCTTCGTCGGACTCGAGCGTTCCCTCTTGCGCAGGTGCGTTGATTCGACGTGTGGGAAGCGCCGATTTGCCGTACTTGTCCTTGAGGTGCAAATGGTTCTCGTCCGGTAACGGCCGACTCGGCTGAGCCGAGTCGGTTTGAGTTGCTTCGCAACGCGACAGATTCTGTTTTCGCCTGGGCCCGTCGAGATGCGGGATCCTCTCGATTCCAGTCTTCGGACTCAACGGGAACTCCCGAGAGAGTCACTACGATCAAGTCTCGGCGCTCTTATCGGAGGCATATGTCCGGCTTACGTTGGGGAATCATGGGCACCGGTGGCATAGCCGCCGAGATGGCCGGTGCGCTGCGAGCCGCCGGCTCCCAGATCGTCGCCGTCGGTTCCGCTCGTCCCGGCGCCGCATCGGCATTCGCTGAGGAATGGGACATTCCTATGCCGGTTGGCTCCCATCGCGAGGTCGCCGACCTGGATGACGTCGACATCGTGTACGTTGCCACTTCGAGCTCCGATCACTATCAGAACGTTCTCGACTGTGTCTCCGCCGGCACACCGGCCCTGTGCGAGAAGCCGGTGGCATTGAATGCCCGCGACGCTGCCCACATGCTCGAGACCGCAAGTGACAACGGTGTGTTCGTGATGGAGGCCATGTGGATGCGTTTCCTTCCGTTCTTTGCCGAGCTCGAGACAATCACGGAGGCAGGAGCGATCGGCGAGGTGACAAGTATCCAGGCCGACCTCACATACCTGGCACCGCAGGACCCGTCCCGCCGATGGATGAGGCGCGAGCTCGGGGGAGGATCGCTGCTCGACCTCGGAATCTACCCGCTGACACTGGCCCATCTCTTGCTGGGTCCGCCCGAGGAGTTCGCTGCACTGGCTCGGTTGAGCGACACCGGCGTGGACATAGACACCCGGGTGATCTCGCATCACCGAGATGGAGCGACAGCGTCACTGTCGTGCGGGTTCACTGCCGACACAGCGAACGAAGCAATCATCGCCGGCACAGAGGGACGAATACGTCTCCACGGACCTTTCCAGAACAGCCCTCGACTATCTATCGAACACCGTGATGAGGTGACAGATGTTCGTAACGTCACCTACGAGGGCCATGGGCTTCGTTTCGAGATCGCCGAGGTCGAGCGATGCATTGCTGCCGGCCGAGTCGAGAGCCCAATCCGCCCTCATGCTGACACGCTCGCCGTCATGCGATGGATGGATGCCATACGCGCCCGCTGCGGCGTGGTCTACGACGCCGACTAGTCGTGACCTGGCGAACCGCCAGTCTGTCGTCGAACTCGTGCATCGCCATAATGACGCAACGTAGGAACATGATGGGGGACGTTGACGTGGTCCGGCCTTATGCTGTAGCAGTCAAGACTTCTCCGACATCCAAGGTGATCCGGCATGCGCCCTTCCGTAATCGTTGCTCCTCACTTTCGCACTATGGAGGAGATCTTCCGTCCCGGCGCGCTCGATCGACTCGGCTCTTTCGCGGAGGTTGTCTGGGGGCTTGACAGCCCAATGCCACAGGACCGCTTCGAAGCGGCGCTCGAGGATGCCACAGCGGTTGTTTTTGGTACGTGGCACTACGGCGACTCTCTGGTGAGGGGAGCGCCAAACCTACGCGCCGTGCTCGAGGTCGCCGGCGCTCACGATCATCAAGCTATGGGCTACGAGGAGTGCTTCAACAGGGGCATCGAGGTTGGCAGTGTGGCGCACGCCTTTGGCCCTGCGGTAGCTGAGTTGACCCTTGGGCTGACATTCGCGGCGACCCGCGGGATCGCCAAGAACGATCGCGACTTCAGAAGCTCACAAGAGCTCTGGCTGCACGAAGGCAACGTCGGCTACAACACCATGTTCGACAAGGTGGTTGGCTTCGTTGGGTGCGGAGGTCTTTCGGTCGAGCTGCAACGACTTCTCCGCCCGTTTGGAGTGAGGATCCTCGGTTTCGATCCGTTCCTTCCCGATGAGGCGATGCATGAGCGCGGGATCGAACGGGCCGACCTGGAGACCATGTTCCGCCGCAGCGACGTTGTCTATGTCCTCGCAGCCCCCACTGCAACCAGCCGAGGGATGATCGATCGGCGCCTTCTTGAGTTGCTCGAGCCACACCAAACCCTGATCATGACCAGTCGCGCCGCCCTGGTGGATTTTGACGCGCTCACCGAGCTAGTTGTGGAAGGACGTTTTCGATTAGGGGTAGACGTCTTCCCCGAGGAGCCCTTGCCGGCCGACCACCCGCTACGAGCCGCGGAATCGGTTGTCCTCAGTAGCCATCGGGCTGGGGCGGTTCCCGACGCCTTGCTGGCAATCGGCGACATGATCGTTGACGATCTCGAAGCCATCATCACCAATGTTGGCGAGCGGCGTATGCAGTATCTAACTCGGGCGTCCCTCGAGTCTCTCCTGCAACCAGGCAGAGAGTAAGCGGCGCAATTCTTCGCGTTTTTTGACCCTGAGGGTTGACATGGCGCTTTCATCGCCTAGAGTGAAAACGTTTCCTGAAAACGTTTCCCACGCGGTGGAGGGGTCGTGGCGACAATCATCGACGTAGCCAAGCGGGCGGGCGTTGCCGTAACGACCGTGTCGCGGGTCCTCAATGAGAAGGGCCAGGTCAAGGAGGAAACCAGGAACCGGGTCCTGACCGCGATCGATGAGTTGGCCTACCGTCCCAGCCCCGCAGCCCGTAGCCTCCCGCGGAGGCGGGTTCACGCAGTATCGGTGTTGGTTCCTTTCGTCACCCATCCCTCTGCGGTGGCCCGGGTGCAAGGCATCGTGCACGGCCTGCGCGACACCGACCTCCCCGTCACCATTCTGGATGTTGAGAAGCCGGCTCATCAGAGTGAGCACTTCGACACACTCTCATCGAGCTTCCGACCGGAAGGTGCGATCATCGTCTCGCTCGTCCCCTCGCAGGCCCAACTCTCCCGTTTTGTCGATGCCGGTCTGTGTCCTGTCTTCCTTGACGCCGATGTGCCCGAGTTCTCCCGGATCTTCGTCGATGATCACAAGGGTGGCGTACTAGGCACCCAACATCTCTTGGACCTTGGTCACACCCGCATCGCCTTCATTGGCGACATGGAGAATGAGACGTTCGGCTTCGAGTCGAGCGGGCAGCGGCACAAGGGGTACCGGGACGCGCTGCGGGCTGCCGGCGTAGAGCCAGAGCCGGAGTACCAACGAACCGGGCCCCACGGAAGGGATACCGGTCGCATGCTGGCGCATGAGCTACTCGCGCTGCCTCGCCCACCGACCGCGGTGTTTGCATCCTCTGATACCCAAGCCATCGGCGTGATGGAGGCGGCAAGAGAAGTTGGTTTGAGAATTCCGCACGACATGTCCGTAGTCGGCTTCGACGATATCGAGATCGCGGCCTACCTCGGGCTAACCACTGTGAGGCATCCACTGTACGAATCGGGTCTGCTTGCTGCAGAGCTGGTGATTCAACACATCAAAGACCCGGAGTGTGCGCCGCAGAGTGTGGAACAGAAGCTGGAGGTGATTGTTCGGTCCACCACCGGGCGACCCCGAGCTTGAGAGCAAGTAGGAAGCTACGACCTAGAAACGGAAGACAACGGAGGAGGAGCTAGTGAGAACGAGAAGACTATTGCTGCTGTTCGCAGCGCTGGCGATGATCGCCGCAGCCTGCGGCGGTGGGGGAGCTGAAGCCGCCGCGGAATGCGATGGCGAGGTCCCTGAGGACACCACCGTCGAGGTATGGATGCATGAGGGTTCCGAGTTCAATGAGCTCAGCACTGCCATTGCGAGTTTCAACAGCGGGCGTGGCGCCGAGTTGGGCATCGAGGTTGCGATCACGGGTATTCCCGAGGGGCAGTACACGGATCAGGTCAAGGCGGCAGCAGCTGCCGGAGATCTGCCAGATGTGATCGAGTTCGATGGTCCGACGATGGCGAACTTCGCCTGGGCGGGAAGCATCTTCGCCATGGAAGGCTGCATTTCTGACGAGCTGCGCAACAACATGCTGCCGTCCTTGATCGAGCAGGGTACCTATGCGGACCAGCTCTGGGGCATCGGTACGTTTGACTCCGGGCTTGGCCTGTGGGCGTGGCGTTCGGCTCTAGAGGAAGTCGGAGCACCTATCCCGTCGACTCCCGCTGAGGCCTGGAGCGCCGACCAGTTCGAGGGTGTCCTTCGCGATCTGAAGGCCGCCGGCTACGAGTTCCCGCTCGACATCAAGCCATGGTACGGGTCGCAAGGTGAGTGGTTCGCTTACGCCTTTGCGCCGATGCTCTGGTCGGCCGGAGGTAGCTTGATCGACCGTGGCACCTATGCGACGGCCGATGGAGCGCTGAACAGCCAGGCGTCCGTCGACGTGCTGACCAGGTTCCAGGGTTGGGTCAACGACGGTCTCATCGATATGCAGGCCGCCGACGACTCGAACTTCCTTGAGAAGCGGTCACCGATCTCATGGGTCGGGCACTGGATGTACTCGTCCTACAAGGAGGCCGCCGGTGACGATCTGGTGCTGTTGCCGCTTCCCGACTTCGGCAACGGGACCCGCACCGGCATGGGTTCGTGGGCATGGGCAATCGCCAACGGTGTTGCTGATGGTGACGCCGCGATGGCTGTGATCGAGTTCATGGTCTCGGATGATGTTGTGCTGGCAGTGACAGGCGCCAATGGCGCTGTCCCGGGCACGAAGTCGTCCGTAGCGAAGTCGTCGTTGCATGCACCCGGAGGGGAGCTCAACCTGTACGTGCAGCAGCTGGAGGGTGCGCCAAACGTCGCGATGCCACGGGCCTTGACCCCGGCATACCCAACGATGACCTCGACGTTCACGTCGACCCTTGACGACATATTCCAGGGCAAGGACGTCAAGACCGCACTCGACGAGGCGGTAGCGACCATCGACGCCGACATCGATGCGAATGAAGGGTATCCAGCGCCGTAGCTGACTCAGGCTGTTGGGGGGAGGGATACTCCCTCCCCCCAAAGCCACCGTACGGACGAATCCGTACTAGGGAGGGAGAAGTGTGACCACAGCAAGCTCCACTAGCAGGCAGGGCACGGGGAAGAAACCCAAGTCAGCGGGAGGGCGTGATACCAGGGTCGCCTGGGCATTCAGCACGCCTGCGCTGATTCTGATGGGCGTCTTCATCGTTCTCCCGTTTCTGCTTGCGTTCTATTTGTCATTCACAAATCAACGACTGATCTCGCCACTTCCGACCCGGTTTGTCGGCGTCGAGAACTACACGGATACGCTGTCCAACGCAGCGTTCTGGAAGGGCTTCTTCAACAACGTCTGGTTCGTCGTTGTCGTCGTGCCGCTGCAAACTGCGTTTGCGTTGTGGCTGGCAATTCTGGTGAACCGGAAGATCCCGGGCCGGACCTTCTTCCGCACCGTGTTCTTCATGCCCGTTGTCACGGTTATGGCCGCGGCGGCAGTGGTTTGGACACTCTTGTTCAATGCCAACGGCCTGGTCAATGCGGTCATGGAAACCGTCACCTTTGGGGCGTTCACCCCAGACTGGCTGAACTCGACAACGTGGGCCCTGCCGTCGATGATGATCGTCGGCATCTGGCAAGGGGTGGGCTTCCAGATGGTGATCTTGCTGGCGGCTCTGCAGGACGTGCCAGAAGTGCTCTATGAGGCTGCGTCGATCGACGGTGCGACCCGATGGCAGCAGTTCACGAATGTGACCCTGCCGGGGATTCGCAACGGTCTGATCTTTGTGATGACCGTTACGACAATTCTTGCGTTCAGGCTGTTCGACCAGGTGTGGATCATGCCGCGGACTCCGGGGGGTCCGTTGGACTCGACCCGGACAATGATGCTCGAGCTCGTTGAGACAGGTTTCAGCAATCAGGCAATCGGAAGAGGGGCAGCGATCGCGGTGATCTTCTTCGTGATCGTGCTGGCACTGACACTCATTCAGCGACGCTTCATCCGCGAGGAAGGGGAGGTCACATGAGCGGCCGAACCGCCGAGATTACGGCAATCGAAGAAACCCAGCTGGCCTCGATGGAACGAGCCCGGCGCCGGAACCTGATCATTCAGTACATCTTCATGGTGCTGCTCTCGATCTTCTTCCTGTTCCCGCTGGTGTTCATGTTCGTGAGCGCGTTCAAGAGTGACGCTTCGGTCCTCTCAGACAGTGGCGGCGCAGGCGCGTTCATTCCCTCGCCATGGGTCGGTCTCGACAATTTCTCTAGCGCTGTGGAGAGGGCGAGTCTGTGGCGGGTCTTCTTCAACTCGGTCATTATCTCGAGCTTCATCGTGGGCTTGGGGCTGATCGTCAACAGCCTCTTTGGCTATGCGCTGGCGCGGCTGCGATTCAAGGGACGCAACGTGCTGATCGCTTTGGTCATCGCGCTGATCATCATCCCGTTCGAGGCGCTGGCTGTGCCGCTCCTATACATCACGGCGGAGTTGGGATGGTTGGACACGTACCACGTGCAGATCTTGCCGTTTGTCGCCAATGCGCTGTTTGTCTATCTCTTCTACACGTTCTTCTTGAACGTCCCGGTGTCCCTCGAAGAGGCCGCGCGGGTTGACGGGGCGGGGCCGATACGCACGTTTGTGTCCGTGGTAGCCCCGCTGGCCAAGCCGGCGTACGCCACCATGGCAATCCTCGGCTTCCTCTTCTCGTGGGGACAGTTCCTTTGGCCGGTGATGGTGACTCGCGGTGTCGACGTCCGGCCCCTACCGCTCGGCATCGGCGTGTTCAAGACCACACCGCCTATCCAGTGGGGAGACATCATGGCCTATGCCGCACTGATGACGTTGCCGCTGTTGATCATCTTCCTGATCTTCCAGCGCTACTTCATTCAGGGTGTGGCCTCATCCGGGGTGAAGGGTTAACAACAACCTATGACGCTGCGGCTGCCAGACCGGTGGGTCTGGGACTTCTGGCTTGTCCGACACCAGGGTCTGTGGCACGTGTACCTCCTGCACGCGCCACAGACCCCGGACGATCCCGACGCTCGGCACTTCTCGGCACGGATCGGTCACGCAATCTCGGCGGACCTCAGCTCATGGGAGATGCAAGGAGCTGTGTTGCCCGTTGGACCGGCCGGCGACTGGGACGACCTGGCTACCTGGACGGGCAGTGTCATCGCCCACCCCGATGGGGGCTGGGCGATGCTGTACACGGGTGTTTCCAGTCGCGAGAGCGGCTTAGTGCAGCGAATCGGTCTGGCCCTTTCCCCGGATCTACACACGTGGAGCAAACACCCCGCCAACCCGGTCATTGAAGCCGACGCTCGGTGGTACGAGATGCTCGACACCGAGATCTGGTTCGACCAGGCATGGCGCGACCCCTGGGTGGTCCAAGACCCGGCTACCGGGTTGTTCCATGCGTTCATCACGGCACGAACGCAGCACGGCGACCCCGCTCGGCGGGGGGTCATCGGACATGCGACATCAACGGATCTGGTCACCTGGGATGTCGAAGGTCCAATCTCAGCCCCGGCGGGGTTCGGATACATGGAGATCCCGCAGGTCTTCAACGCGGCGGGGCGATGGCACGTACTGTTCTCGGCGCCGGCTTGGGCGCAGCAAGCACGCAACCGGCCTAATTGCACCGGCACATTTCACGCCGTTGCCGACGAGCTCACCGGGCCGTACAACGAGGTCGAGCCGCTGTTCTGCGACCCCAAGGAGAGCCTCTACGGTGGCAAGATTGTGGAGACAGGGGACGGTCTGGTTTGCCTTGCCTTCAGGTACCTGGACTCCGCAGGCGACATCGTCGGAGAGCTCACAGATCCGATGCCGGTCGATCTCGCCGCCGACGGCACCCTGACTCTGGTAGAAAGCCACCCCGACTAAAGGAGATGCGGCCGTGCACATCTTGCAGATCACGAACCACGGCCTTCACGAATGGCAGGTCACACCGGGTCTCCCCGACACCGGCGGTCAGAACGTCTACGTCAACGAGCTCTCCGCCGCGCTGGTGCGGCTGGGCCACCGGGTCACCATCGTCAACCGGGGTGGATATCCTCACCCACTCACCGGTGAGCCGCGCGTCGGCACCTTTCCCGGTCTGGGTGGTCAGGCTGAGATTGTCTACCTGACCGACGAAACGCGGTCGTTCGTGCGCAAGGAGGACATGGAGGCTCAGCTGCCGGCGTTGTCGGCGGAGCTGGACACTCTGATGAGCCAGGGCGAGTTCGATCTGATTCTCTCGCATTACTGGGACGGAGCTCTGCTTGGAGTGTTGGCCAACCAGATGCAGGACGATCGTTTGCCACATCTGTGGGTCCCGCATTCGCTGGGGGCGCTGAAGCGTCGCAACGTCGATCCGGCGAAGTGGTCCGAGTTGAGGATCGAAGAGCGGATCGACGCCGAGCGTCGGCTGATGACTGAAGTCGATGGTGTGGTTGCCACCTCGGTTGCTATCAGAGATAGCGCGCGCAACGACTACGACTCGCGGGCCGACTACTTCCTACCGCCCGGGGTAGATCACGATCGTTATCAACCCCGCGGCTCTGAGTGTGAGTCGATCTGGGAGTTCCTCGCCGGCGTCATGGGCGTCGGCCCAGGAGAGCTGCATGGACGTCCGCTGATACTGGAAGTCAGCCGAACCGACACCACGAAGCGCAAGGACGTGCTGATACGTGCCTTCAGCGACGTGGTCGGAACCACCCCGCGTCCTTTGCTTGCCGTAACCATCGACGATGTCAACCAGGTCGTTCATGACGCGCTGACGGGCCTGATCGATGAGCTTGGCTTGCATCAAGATGTTGCGGTGCTTGGTTCCGTGTGGGACCAGCTTCCATGCCTCTATTCCGAAGCGGCCGTCTACTGCACACCCTCGATCATGGAGGGCTTCGGCATGAGCGCCCAAGAGGCGGCAGCCACTGCCATGCCCGTCGTAGCCTCGGACCGAGTTCCGTTTGCTGTTGAGTACTTGCTGGGACCGAGGGCATCTCGGCGGATTGTTTCGGATTCCACGACGATTGAGGTGGGTGATGGCGCGATTGTTGTACCCGCCGACTCAGTGGAGGGATTTGCAGTCGCTCTCGACATGCTGCTCTCCGATGACGAGTTGAGAGGTCGCATGGGTGCCGCGGCCTACCGCATGACGGTTCCGGCATTCGGCTGGGACCGACTGGCTGCGTCTTTCCTCGAAGAAATCGAGCGAGGGGAAGATGTCTGAGTCGCTAGCCCGCCGTCTGATCGACGCCTGGGCGGATCAAGTTGACGCAGGATTCATCCTGGGCGATCCCGCCGCCCCGATAGAGACCAGACTGATACCCGATCCTGCCTCGGGTGTGACCTTCCGATTTCGCTGGCTGCCGCATCGGGACTTGCGCACCGATACGGCGGCCCTGGAGCGGAAGGGCATCCTGAACCCCGACCGGGACGAATCCGCGCTCTACCGCGATCCGCGAGACCCCTCCGGCCGCCACTGCTTCCTTTGTCCCTCAAATATCCGGATGTGTCATCCCCTCGAGGAGCTGATACCGATCCGCGCCGCTAGCCGGGCCTGGTTCGCCGGTGCCAACTTCGCCTGGCTGGCACAGAACCACTTCACTGTCATCGCTGAGGACCACGTCGACCAGTCGTTCGACAGTTCCGTAGTCGAGACGATGCTCGATCTGCATAAGCAAACCGGTGGTGAGTTCCGAATCGTGTACAACGGTGCCTACGCCGGGGCGACGATTCCGTGGCACCTTCACTTCCACATCTCGACCGATCCCTTCCCGGTGGAGTCACTGGACGCCGGCCGGGTACACAGCTACCCCTTGCCCATTCGAGTCTTTGCTGCGAGTTCTGCGCTCGACGAAGAGGTGACCGACTACGTCAAGGGCTGGGAAGAGCGCGACCCTGAGCACCATCGGGTCAATATGCTGGTCGCAGAGCGCGACGAGGGGCCTGCGGCCTATGTCTTCCTGCGCGACACCCGGGTCATCATCGCTCGCAACAAAGGGTTGATGGGGGGCTGGGAAGTCGCCGGTGACTTCGCCTACGACGATCGGCGTCATGACTTCGAGGCTGCGGACATCTCCGCCGTCCGGGCCGCATTCGCCGACATCGTGCCACCTGACGCTCGCTCCTAGTCCTTGCCAGGCCTGGCGCGATCTCTCGCATGGCTGACCAGGAAGCGCCCGTCTCGCTCGACTACTACCGTGCTGGTCCAGGAATTGACCGGATGGGAGGGCAAGATGGCCCGTCTAGTACTGCTCTCGGGTCCGAGCTGTGCGGGCAAGGGACCACTTACGAAGGCTCTGCAACGGCATCACCCCGAACTCGCGGCTCCGCTTACCCAGCTGATCCTCCACAACAGTCGCGCGCCGCGCCCCGGCGAGGTGGATGGGATCGACTACCACTTCCGACCGAGACACGAGATCGAGCGACTTGCCGATTCCGAAGGGTTTGTCGCATGCGATGTTCGGGGTGATCTACAGGCCCTGGAACTCGCCACCATTGACCGGATTCTCGAATCGGGCAGCGACGCCTTCTTCGAAGGCAACCCGTTTGTTCCGCATCTGCTTCGGCAGGAAGGCGTGCTCGATCGCTACCCGGCACTCACGGTGTTCCTGTCGCCCCTGTCTCGTGATGAGCTCGTCTACCTGAGCGACCCGGATCGTCGGGTCGACCTCGGCCGCTTCGTCACCGATGTGATGCGACGCAAGCTGTTGCGGAGGACGACCAGGCAGAAGACCCATCTTTCCCAGCCTGATCTGGCGAACATCGAGGCGCGAGCTTCGAGTGCCTTGAACGAACTCGGCTACGCGCACACCTTCGACTACGTGATCCCCAATCACGACGGCGAGGACAGCGAGAACTGGGACGCCTTCTACTACCCGGTGGGGGACGCCTTCACCACGCTGGCAGCCTTCGCCGCCCTGTTGGCCGGAGAGGTTCCGGACAGTGTGGAGACCTGGGAGGAAGGCCTGGTTCCGTCGGCGAGCTAGGTCGAACTCCCTGCGGGTAGATCTGAAAGTGCTTCACTCCTCGCGCGCTGTGCGAGGTGTTGCTGAGGAACTGGACGGCTGCGGCCACGTAGAGAATCCCCCTACGGGAGGGGGATTCTCGGGTTCTCTTCGAGCGTCGCAGCTGTGTCCCAGCAAGCTCCCGAGCTTGCCCACGACGCAGAAGGCTTGTCCCTACGGTGCCTCAGCCTGGTATTCGACCACGGTGTCCCAGGCGACCTGCTGCAGGAACGAAACGTCGTCGTCGGTCATCAGCCACTCCTCAACCTGCCATTCCAAGCCGTCCATATCGGCGAGCACATCGGCGGGCTGGTAGGGAAAACCCGCCGGACTCTGGTCGAAAATGGTGGCATAGAGCACGTAGGCGGCAAGAGATGTCCCCTGGTGGCTGGGGCTCCATCGATCGGATCCGGCAAACAGGTTCAGGTCAGGACGTTCTTCGATCGCCTGCTTCCAGGCCAGGCCGACCGGGGCCACCTCGACGCTGAGCTCCGCTGCAAGGTTCTCGTAGGCTGGGATGATCTCGCCATAGAACATCTCGAGCTCGCTATCTGAGGCACGGTCGAACTCCCAGCTCATGAGCAAGACGGTGCGCGCCCCCACGTTCTCAATCTCCTCATGGAACTTGAGCGCGTATTCGCGGAACCCTTCAGCGCCTCCCTTGAAGAGCTCGTCGAGTACTACCACTTCCCAGGTTCCCTCCCGAATGAGGTCCAGTGCCTGCCCGATATTCCAGTGGTCTTCTAGGGAGGAGTTCCCGAACGCCACGCTTGCGGTCGTGATGTTCAGCGGCGGATCAGCAGAGGCAGCCAGCTCCTCGAGGTGCGCGGCCATCCCGAAGTTGGCGGCAGTCATCACGTTTCCAATGACCAGAACATCCTGAGGGACCGGCGCCGCAGGCTGAGGCTCGCCTCGCAATGAGACGATCGCAAGGATGGCGCCCGCGATAACGACAATTGCGAACACCGCCGCGGCGGTGAGCAATCCCGGCTTCCTCCTCTTGGGAGGCGACGTAGCTTCGGTAGGTCGGGCGTAGTCGGTGGTTTGCATCAGAGTTGTCCTCTCGTCGATTGCGGCGAGGGGAACGGGAGCCAGCGATTCCCAATCGGGCGCCGCTAGTGGGCTATTTGCTGGATCAAGAGCGGCGTACCGCTCGAACAGATCCGTGCTCATCGTTCACCTCCTTCTTCGACGGAACGGGGACTAACCATTTGTGAACTCTCGCTGGGGACTCGGAGAGATGCGGCAAGTTTCTTGCGGACCCGGGCCAGCCGCGATTCGACGGCGCGAACCGAGAGCCCTACGACCGAGGCGATCTCGCCCAGGGAGAGCTCTTCCCAGGTGCGCAGCCGCAACAACTCCCGTTCGAGAGGCGACAGCCGTTCGACCGCAGCCAGCAACTCCCGGTTCTCCGCACTCTGTATCACTTGTACCTCGGGGGAGGGCGAATGCGGTTGGCGGACAGAGGCCAGCTTCCCGACGAGGCGGAGACGACGCCTGCCAGAACGGTTGAAGTTGAGGACAACGTGGCGGGCAACTCCGTAGAGCCAGAGCAGAGCTTCGCTGTCGTCGGGCGCTGGTCGATTCTCCTCCATGCCACTAGGAACACTTCCGCTACTGCATCGGGTACATCGTCACGACGGAGCCGCCGGTAGCAATACGCCCACAGAGCATCATGGTGGGAGGCGTGCAACCTCTGGAGCCTGGCGTCTTGGGAGGGGGACTGCTTCACGGCGTTCTCCAGAACGACTCTTCACCAACTGTATGTCCGATGGAAGGTCGATGCCGCACAATTTCTATACGGACCATTTTCTTGCGGGCAAAGGTCAGCAGCGGACATAGACAGAGTGAGTTCCCCCCGATCGAGAGGAATCGCAACGGTACGGGGACATACCGGATGAGCCCCCGGCACTTCGCCGGGGGCTCATCGTGCCGTTTGCAGAACTCAACGTGCCGCAGCTGGGTAGCACACGCCTCGGTGAAATCGGCTCGATTTCCGGATCGCGGTTACAACGGTTCCAGACTCTGCAATGTCGTAGGCACGAGCTCCGCCACCGTCGGGTGAATGTGCACGGCCCGGGAGATCACCGTGTAGGGCGCCTTCGCATACATCACGTCGAGCAGCAAGTGCACCACCTCATCACCGCCGATGCCGAGAATCGCCGCCCCGAGGATCTCCTCGGTGTCGCCGTCGACGAGGATCTTGATGAATCCATCGGTTTCACTGCGTTCCTTGGCGCGCCCGACGTCTTTCATCATGCGCTTGCCGATCAGGACGTTGCGGCCCGAGTCGCGGGCCTCCTGGTCGGTCATCCCGATCCGTCCCAGCGGGGGATCGGTGAACAGCCCGTAGCAAAGGATGCGGTCGCTTACCCTCCGGGGGTCATTGTCGAAGAGGTTGGCCGCCACGATCTCGTAGTCGTTGTAGGCCGTGTGGGTGAAGGCACCCTTCCCATTGCAGTCGCCCAGAGCCCAGATCCCGGGGACGTTGGTGCGCAGCTGATCGTCGACCACGACGAATCCGCGTTCGTCAACGGCGACGCCGGCTTGCTCCAGTCCAAGCCCGTTGGTGTTCGGTATCCGGCCGACGGCCAGCAGGAGGTGGGAGCCGACAACCTCAGGTGGGCCGACTGCACAGTCGACATTGGCCACAACGGACTCACCTTGCCGGCTGAAGCCAATGCAGTCCGCTTCGAGCCGGAAACGCACGCCTTCGGCTTCGAGGATCTCCCGCACGGTTTCGGACACATCCGGGTCGTCGCGTCGAATGAGCCGGGAAGTGCGTTCAATGACGGTCACCTCGCTCCCAAAGCGGCGGTACATCTGAGCAAACTCCAGCCCGATGTAGCTCCCGCCGATCACGATGAGGTGCTCGGGAACGAAGTCAACCTCGAGCATGGAGGCGTTGGTGAAGTAGGGGACCTCATCGATGCCGGGGAAGCTCGGGACCACAGCGCGACCACCCACGTTGAGGAAGATCCGATCGGATTCGAGTACCTGGTCATTGACCTCGACCCGGTTCGGACCGAGCAGCCGAGCGTCCCCACGAATCAGGTCCACATTCTCCATGCCGTCGAGCCACTCAGTGAGGCCGTGGTTGGACGCACCCGAGATGGTCTTCATGCGTTCCCTGACGCGCTTCATGTCTACGGCGATCGGTCCCTCGATGTCGACACCGAACTCAGTGCCGCGCCGAGCCATATGTGCGGCCCGTGCGCTCGCTACCAGGGTCTTCGTTGGGATGCAACCGGTGTTCACGCAAGTGCCGCCCAGCCGGTCGCGTTCGATCACGGCAACCCTCATGCCCTCCCGGTCCATCCGACCGGCAAGCGATGGCCCCGC
>JASJDZ010000053.1 GCA_030065575.1 Acidimicrobiia bacterium | reverse complement strand
GTCGGCTCCCGACCGCCGATTGGGGGCCCGCCCGGTGGACGAGCCCCCAGGATGCTCAGGCCGCGACCTCATCCAGTTCGCCGAGCGACAGATCGGTGACGTCGGCTCGATCCTTGGTGACCACCATCAACAGCGATGGCAACACAAGCAGGGAAGCTGCCCCGGCCATGGCGATCATGACTGCGGTGAGGAAGCCGTAGGAGGCAAACAGCGGCATCGGAGCGAAAGCCAGGATTGCGAAACCAACCATCGAGGACACCGCAGAGCCAACCAGGGCGACCCCGGTTCCCTCCCCGGCAGCCCGTACTGCTGCTTCCCGGTTGCCGATGCGCTCCAGTTCCTCCCGATATCGCATCGCAAAGTGGATGGCGAAGTCGATGCCGATACCGATCGACACGGCGCCGATCGTGGCGGTGACCAGATTGATCGAGTAGCCGAATAGGTACATGAAGGCGTACAGCCACGAGACGACGATCAGGATCGGGATGATCGAGACCAAGCCGTAGCGGAACGAGCGCATGAACAACCCGGCGATGATCAGGCACAACACCATTGCTATCGGCAAGCTGATCTGCAGGGCCCGCATCACCCCGTCAAGCGACTCCTGCCGGACGACCGGCCCGCCGGTGAGGGTGACTTCGGCGTCGGCATCGACTCTCTGCAACTCCGTCTCGAGATCAGCGATGAGCGGCTGCAGGGTGTCCCTAGCTGCTGCGATGCTCTCCACCTGGCGGGATCCGGGGATTCCGAGCTGCATCCGGGTGGCGTTGTCGTCCGAGATGACGGTACGCACGTTGTCTGGCGTCAACGCAACATTCTGCGCGTCGAAGGGGACACCCGCCTGACGGGTGAACCCGTACACCGCCTGCAGCTGTTCGGTGGTGTCCGGTAGGCCGTCGCCATCGTTGTCTGTCAGGACCCCGGGAATTGCCGCAAGAGCGGCTTCGCTCTGCCATACCTCGGCAATCACATCCAGGACGCCGGCCTGGAGATCGATCTCCCCAGCGTCGGTGCGGGCGAAACGGTTGGTGTCCAGCGCCCGCACCGCGTCGGCGAATGTTGCGACTGCCCGAAGCGCCTCGGGATCAGACAGGTCGGCATCGATCAGGATGTCGGCCGGTTCCCCCGCTTGCTCGCCGCCGTGCTCATCGAGCTTGTCCAGGCTCACAACGAAGTCGGTGTCGGCACTGAAGAAGTCCTTGACGTCGAACTCCGATTCCACCCGGACCATGAAGCTGACGGCGACGACGGTGATCACAGCCACCGCGGGGAGAACAAAGCGGCGGAGGCGAGTGATGGCAGTAATCAACTCACCGATGAGTCGGGCCGGCCGGCCGGGCCCCGAAGGAGCGAGGACGCCGTTGCCCCTTCCCACCGGGGCGAACCGGTAGGGGATGACCAGGAACACGAGGATGTATGCCGCAAGAGCGATCAATCCGCCAACCGGCAGGATGAACACGCTGAGCAAGACCGAAGCCATCACGGTGGCCGCAGCGAACCCGGCTCCGTTCAAGGCCAGGATGCGGCGCCCGCGGCTCCGTACCGGCTGGCCTACTTTCTCCTCGATCTTCATGACGGCCAGCGGAGTCACGATGCCCAGTAGCAGGAAGGCGGCGACCAGCGCGATCGCGGCACCAATGCCGAACTGAACGATCGACTCGATCCCGGCCGATGCATTGGATAGGAATGCGGCGCTGTCCGAAGCCAGTGCGAGCACAAGCGCACCCGCAACGGCGGCGATACCAGTGGCAAAAGCCCGGCGTGGGGGATACCCCTCGAGTCTCTGTTCCCGGTAGCGACCAACCGCATGGAAGGCGAAGTCGACACCGAAGGAAATCATCGCAATCGGCACGATCAGCGACAGCACGAGATCGTCCTTGAATCCGATGAGATTGCTGATGCCTTGCAGCCAGATAATGAGCGCAGCCAGTGCCGCACCGGTGACCGCGAGGACCCAATAGCTGCGGAAAGTCAGGCCAACGATCAACAGCACCGCCAGGATTGTGAAACCGATGAAGGGTCCAGCGACTTCGCCCTGCTCCGCCGATGTGAGGTTGACATCGATAGCAACACCCCACGCCTGGTAGGCGGTCTCGCCGGCACGGATGACGTCGACAACACTGCGGCTGTATTCCTCGGGTGCGGTGTCAGTTCCCAGACGTACCCCGCCGGCGCCGAAGCCGAGCAGGCTGTCATCAGACAGAACCGGGACCAGGACGGCGGGGGAGACAGGGAGGCCGTCCGCCCCGATCTCGGTCTGGGCCGAGAGCCCGAGTTCGGTCGGCCCTCGCTCGGCAATGAGCTGAGCCGCCACCTGCTTGACGTCTGCATCGCTTGCTCCGGCCAGCCCGTTCGGGAGACGGCGATCGACTAGGTCCGCGATCGACTGGATTCCGACCACGTTGGTCAGTTCGTCGCTGTCGAAGTAAGTGAACAGCGTCGGTCCCAGCTCAGGATCCGTCCGCAATGCCTCCTGGGCGGCGAGCAGAGTGCGCAGCGAGTCGGCCCGCAGCAGGTCACCATCACGCGCCTCGATAGCGAGGAAGGTCGTGAACACCGACGAAGAGAACTCCTGCTCGATCTTGTCTCGGGCATCGAAGACGGCCCCGGCTGGTTCCTGTGATGCCGATTCCTCAGGTTCCATCGTCAGGAATGGGATGGCCAACAGTGCGGTCAGCAACACGCTCACCATGATCACTGTGGTGGCGCGACCGGCCAGCCATGTCGAAATCCGGCCACTTCGTTCGTTGCTAGTCATATCTGCACTCCGATGCTTCAGGTATCTTGACGGCGTCAAGTTGACAGTGGCAAGATATTGGCGCATAATGTTTACGTTGTCAAGATGTTTTTGAGATGAGCGACAAATACCACCACGGCGACCTGCGCAATGCGCTTCTCGAGGCCGTCGGCGAGATAATCCAGGAACGAGGAATCGGAGCTGTGAGCCTGCGCGAGGCGGCTCGTCGCGCCGGTGTCTCCCACAGTGCGCCGGCCCATCACTTCGGTGACAAGAGGGGCATGCTGACCGCGTTTGCCGGCCGCGGTTTTGAAGAGTTCGGGCAGCGAATG
Source organism: Acidimicrobiia bacterium (assembly GCA_030065575.1). Lineage (GTDB taxonomy): Bacteria > Actinomycetota > Acidimicrobiia > Spongiisociales > UBA5794 > JAAETI01. Next base: position 10,727 of record JASJDZ010000053.1, on the reverse strand, counting down.
CAAGTCGCAGCCGATGAGGTGGCCGAGGAAGGCTTCCAGGCTCAGCTCGGTGCAATCGGCATCGAATACCTCAGATTCGCCGTGGAGCGACGGCCGTACTTCGAGGTCATGTTTCGGTCGGAGATGCACGACAACACCGATCCCGACCTCAAGACCATCAGCCATGATTCCTTCGGGGTGCTGATGAGTGTGGTTGAGGCGATGGGCCCAGAAGAGCTCGGTGGCGCCGAGCCCATGCACGTCGCCATGGGTGCCTGGTCAACCGTGCACGGATTGGCCACCCTCTGGCTCGACGGTGCTCTCAGCCAGTTCACCGATGAGGACCTGTTCACGTTGGTGCAAGGTGTCTTCGACGCACGCAACGCGAGCTAAACCCCCCGGGTCGCCCAGATAATGCCAAGTAGATCTCGCACCATCCGTTTCATGGGGGTAGTCTGCGCGAGATACGCAGCCCGCCTGGGGAGGGGAGTTCGTATCGGTTCCCCGATTCCTTGATTGGCTGTAGGCCGCGTTCGGAGATCCCGGATGCGGCGACAAAGGAGAAGGAAGAGGAAAGCCGCAGATGAAAAACACCCTCAAGGTGTTGTGGATTCTCGTGGTATTCGCCCTCATTGCCGCAGCCTGCGGTGGTGACGGTGACTCCGCTGATGACACAACAGCCGCTCCAGCAACAACCGCTGCGGAGACCACCGACGCGCCGGGTACGACCGCGGCAACGACAACCGTTGCCCCGGATCCCGACTTTGTCGGCAAGGTCCTCGACGGCGGTGGCTGTGACGGCAACAAGATTGAGAAGCTATCGGCGTTGGATGAGTTCACCGTCGAGTTCGATTTGTGCAAGCCGAACCCGGCCTTCCTAGCGCAGATTGCGTTCTCGGTGTTCGGCATTCAGCCGGAAGAGCACCTGGAGGCGACGGGCGGCGCACCGCTGGAGAATCCAGTCGGTACCGGTCCGTACGTGCTCGATGAGTGGGTCCGGGGCGACTCGGTCAACTTCTCGCGCTTCGACGACTACTACGGCGTGAAGCCGGCCCACGAGACACTCGTGCTGAAGTGGGCCACTGAGAGCGCCGGTCGTCTGCTCGAGCTGCAGGCTGGGACTGTGGACGGGATCACGTTCCCGGCTACCGAGGACCTGGAGTTGATTGACACCGATCCCAACCTGACGTTGCTCCCCAAGCCCGAGCCGAACATCTTCTACGTTGGCTTCACGAACACGTTTGAGCCGTGGGACAACGTCGATGTGCGTAAGGCCGTCGGTATGGGTATCGACCGGCAGCAGATCGTCGACATCTTCTACCCGCCCGGCTCCGAGGTGGCTTCCCACTTCACGCCGTGCTCGGTAGAGAACGGATGTCAGGGCGAGTCGTGGTACGAGTTTGATGCGGCTGCGGCCAAGCAGATGCTTGCAGATGCCGGTTTCCCGAATGGATTCGAGACGTCGATCTTCTACCGGGATGTCACTCGCGGCTACTTGCCGACACCGGGGGACGTTGCGGTCAACATTCAGACCCAGCTCCGCGAGAACCTGGGGATCACGGCCGAGGTCGTGCAGTTGGAGTCGGCTGAGTTCATCCAGAGCTGCTCATCCGCCGGCACTTGTGATGGAATCCACCTGTTGGGATGGACGGGTGACTACCCGCACATCACCAACTTCCTGGACTTCCACTTCGGACGTGAGGTCCTGCAGTTCGGTAACTCCCACCCGGAGATCTATGAGAACCTCGAGGAGGGAGCTGGGCTGGCAGACGCAGCCGCAGCTGCGCCGGTCTACGAAGCGGCCAACAACGCCATCAAGGAGCTCGTACCGATGGTCCCGATTGCCCACGCCGGCGCCTTCTTTGGTGCCAGCGCTGCGGTCCAGGGTTCCAATGCCCCGCCGTGGGGTCACGTCCAGCTGAACCTCTGGGACAACGGCACCGACACGATGGTGTTCATGCAGGGCAACGAGCCCATCTCGCTGTACTGCGCAGATGAGAGCGATGGCGAATCGCTACGGGCCTGTGGCCAGGTAGTTGAAGCGCTCTACTCGTACGACATCGAGGGCAACGTGCGGCCACAGCTCGCCACCGAGTGTGTGCCCAACGACGCTCTGGACCTGTGGACGTGCTCGCTCCGTCAGGGCGTGCTGTTCCATGACGGTTCGACTTTCGATGCCAACGATGTGATCGTTTCGTACACCGCAGGTGTCGATGCGTCGAGCCCGTTGCACACCGGTAACTCGGGTACGTTCGACTACTACGACTATCTGTGGGGTCTGATCAACGTTCCTTCGGAGTAGGTCTCACAGACCAACGACAACTGAGGGGTGGCGCTTCGGCGCCACCCCTCTTTGCTGTTCCTTGTTCGTTTTGCTCGCGACGTGCCGATTTCGCGTCTGAATGGATCCGGTCGGGCCCGAAGCCCTATGATCCCGTTCCAGATGCTGAGCTACATCACCCGTCGCGTGCTGCTCGCCATCCCGGTCCTGGTCGGGATCGTCGTTGTGGTGTTCCTCCTTGTCCGGGCGATTCCCGGTGATCCGTGCACGGCCATGCTGGGTGAACGCGCCACCGAGGAAGCGTGTGAACGGTTCAACGAGAACAATGGGCTCGACGAACCCGTCATTGTCCAACTCGGTATCTACATGAAGAACGTCGTCACCTTCGACCTGGGCGAATCGGTCCGCTTCTCCCGCCCGGTCAACCAGCTCCTCATCGAGCGCCTGCCTCTCACCACCGAACTAGCTCTGAGCGCACTGGCGCTGGCGGTGCTCGTTGGAGTACCTCTCGGGGTCCTCGCCGCTCGCCGGCACAACACCATCGTCGACACGGGAACGATGGCATTGGCCAACATCGGGGTCTCGATGCCGGTCTTCTGGCTGGGGTTGATGCTGGCCTATGTCTTCGCGCTCATGTTGAGGGACACGATATTCCAGTTACCTCCGTCAGGCCGTCTCAGTGCTGGTCTGTCATCAACTCCGTACTACGAAGCATGGGGCTGGACGCTCGCCGAAGGGTCTTTCTGGGCCAAGTTCAATGAGTACGTTGCGAATCACTACATATTCAACGGCCTCATCACCGGCGACTGGGAAGTCTTCTGGGACGCGGTCAAGCACATGATCCTCCCCGCCGTTGCCCTGGCGACGATCCCACTGTCGATCATCGCCCGCATCACCCGCAGTGCCCTGCTCGAGGTGATGAGCAAGGACTACATCCGCACCGCCCGGGCCAAGGGTGTCAGCGAATGGACCGTTGTCCGCAGCCATGCCTTCCGCAACGCGCTGCTACCAGTCGTCACCATTGTCGGCCTGCAGCTCGGCGCATTGCTGGGAGGTGCAGTTCTCACCGAGACGGTCTTCAACCTGGGAGGGGTCGGTCGCGCCTTATTCGACGCGATCACCGGGCGTGATTACGCCGTGGTGCAAGGATTCACGGTCGTTGTGGCCGGCGTCTACGTGATCGTCAATCTCCTTGTCGACCTCTCGTATGCCTATCTCGACCCGAGGATCAGACTGGAATGAGCAAGCTCAATCGACAAGAGGCGATGGAGAAGCTGGTCGCCGAATCTACGACCGACCAGCTCTTCGAGAAGCCGCTCGGGCAGTGGCGGCTTGCGTTGCGCCGCTTCCGGGAGCGCAAGTCGGGCATGGTTGGTCTCTTCCTGATATCTGCGTTGATTCTCGTAGCGATATTCGCACCGCTGATTGCCCCGTTCGACCCGAATGAGGATCTGATCGGGGAGCGGGACGTGAAGCGATATCAGGAGCCGTGTGTCCACCTCCTCGGTTGTCCGGAAGATCAATCGCAACACCTGATGGGCATCGATGGGAACGTGCGGGACTACTTCTCCCGCATCGTCTTCGGTTCGCGGGTCAGCCTGCAGTTGGGTTTCTTCACCGTGACGCTGGCACTGGTGGTGGGTTCGGCCATAGGGGCGGTGTCTGGCTATTTGGGCGGTTGGTTCGACAACATCGCTATGAGATTCATGGATGTGATTCTCGGGTTCCCATCGTTGCTGCTGGCAATTGCCATCGTCGCCGTGCTCGGGCCGGGGCTGCGTAACGCACTGATCGCCATCGCCATCGTTACCTTGCCTGGCTACGCCCGGGTGATGCGCGCCCAGGTGCTGGCCATCAAGGAGTCGGACTACGTCGCCGCTTCCCAAGCCCTGGGGGCTTCGCCGCGGCAAGTGCTCCTCAGACGAGTGATTCCCAACGCGATGACTCCGCTTGTCGTACTGGCGACTCTTGGTGTCGCCACTGCGATCCTTGAAGCCGCCGGTCTCTCTTTCCTCGGCCTCGGTGCCCAGCCGCCTCTGGCGGAGTGGGGCTCGATGCTGGCGGACTATCGCAATCTGGTGTTCACGGCGCCGCACCTGGTGTTCTTCCCAGGCCTGGCAATCATGATCACCGTGCTCGGCTTCAACCTGATGGGTGACGGCCTGCGCGATGCCCTCGACCCCACCCTCAACCGATGACGGCGCCGGTACCGACCCCGATGGACACGCCGGAATCGCCGGCCGACCGGCTGCTCGAGATCCGCGGTCTCAGGACCCACTTCGACACTCGCGACGGTGTGGTCAAGGCGGTGGACGCAGTCGACCTGCATGTTGATCGTGGGGAGGTTCTCGGCATCGTTGGTGAGTCGGGATGCGGCAAGTCGGTGACGTCGCTCTCGGTGATGGGCCTCATTGCCCATCCCGGGGAGATCGTTGCCGGGGAGATTCTCTTCGACGGGCGCGACATAGCCAAGATGAAGAAGTCCGAGATGCGCAGCCTGCGCGGCGAGCACATCTCGATGATCTTCCAGCAGCCAACCGGAGCGCTCAATCCCGTGTACCGGTCGGGGGCTCAGATCAGGGAAGTCTTCGAGCTGCATCGTGATTGGTCGAAGAACGTCGAACAAGAGAAGGTTGTCGACATGTTGGCCCGGGTTGGCATCCCCGACCCGGAGACCAGGTCGCGCGCGTACCCCCATGAGCTTTCCGGCGGCATGGCGCAGCGCGTCATGATTGCGATGGCCCTTTCCTGTGAGCCGGAGCTGCTCATCGCAGATGAGCCGACCACGGCACTGGACGTAACCATCCAGGCCCAGATCCTCGACCTCATCCGGGAGCTACAGGAATCATCCAACACGGCCGTGCTCCTCATCACCCACGACCTCGGAGTGGTTGCCGAGATGGCGCACCGCGTCGCAGTGATGTACGCCGGCGAGGTCGTTGAGGAAGCTGAGGTCCATTCCATTTTCAGTCAGCCGCTGCATCCGTACACGCAGGGGTTGATCGGCTCGATACCCGTGCTCGGTGTGAAGAAGGACGAGCTCGACACTATCCCCGGCGTCGTGCCTTCCTTGATCGACATGCCCTCGGGTTGCCGGTTTGCCTCCCGCTGCGTTGATCGAGTCCAAAACGAGCTCGAGATCTGCACGGCTGAGAAACCCGAGCTACTCGAAGCCAGCCCCGGGCACAGAGTGCGCTGCTGGCTCTATCAGGACGGTACGGCTGATGGCTGAGAATCTCGTCGAGATCAGAAACCTGGTCAAAGAGTTCCCCGTCAAGGGCGGTGTGTTCCAGCGGGAGGTCGCCAGCGTCAAAGCGGTAGCGAATGTCGACCTCGACATCCGCCGGGGCGAGACCATCGGCTTGGTTGGCGAGTCGGGGTGTGGCAAGACCACCCTGGGACGGATGCTGGTCCGGTTGCTAGAACCGACCAGCGGCACCATCCAGCTGGATGGCACCGACATCACCCACGTCAAGGGCCGTGCTTTGAAGTCCTTCCGCCGCCGCATGCAGTTCATCTTCCAGGATCCGTACGGTTCATTGGATCCCCGGACCCAGGTTGGTGACTCGATTGCTGAGGGGCTGCTTCTCCATGGCGTTGACAACAAGGACGAGCGCCAGGAACGCGTCGGCGAGATGCTGGAGTTGGTGGGTCTGAAGCGGGCTCACGCCGGGCGCTATCCCCACGAGTTCTCCGGCGGGCAGCGGCAGCGCATCGGGATTGCTCGGGCGCTTATTCTCAAGCCCGACCTCGTCGTCGCCGACGAACCGGTCTCCGCTCTGGACGTTTCAGTGCAGGCGCAGGTCCTGAACCTGCTGCGCGAGCTCCAGGGTGAGCTGGGTCTCACGCTGCTGTTTGTTGCTCACAACCTTGCCGTGGTCGAACACATCAGCGACCGGGTTGCCGTTATGTATCTCGGCAGCATCGTCGAGCTCACCGATCGTGACACTCTCTACGCCAACCCGCAGCATCCCTACACGGAGGCCCTGCTGTCGGCGATTCCCATCGCCGATCCCTCGCTGCGGCGCAAGCGCATCCTTCTCGAGGGTGATGTGCCCAGCCCGCTAAATCCGCCCCCCGGATGTACGTTCCACCCACGGTGCCCCATTGCGGCAGATGAGGTCTGCCCGGTCGACACCCCGAGACTCCTATCGGTTGGCGAGAACGGAGACCATCTGGCTTCCTGCCACCTCCGCACCGGCGAGTACCAGCACCTGAACAAGGCGCTCTTCACCGACTAGGGCTCATGCAATCGAGCGCCTATCCCCACGGGATAGGTTCGAGTTCGATGAGATCGAACTACAGCCCCGACTACGCCGAAGTGGGTGGGATCTAGGCCTCGCAGCTGATCGAGATGCCGGTGAGCAGCTCGTAGCCTGCGGACAGTTCGTCGCAGCTCGTGCCATCGATGCGGAAGTCGATGTTGTAGTCACCATCCTGCATGCCCCACATCAGGATCTCGGCGGCATGCTCGGTGGCCCTGTGCTCCCAGTTGACCTCACGTGATGACCACTCCTCGAGTCCCCGCAGCTCGGTGAAGGAGGAGAGGTTCTCGTCGATCACGTTCTGGTCGATCCAGGCGTGGGACAACTCGTGCAGCAGAGTGCGCTTCCGCCAGGTCTCTTCTACTGCCGGGTTGTCGTGTGTGGCGCACACCACGATGGTGGTCAGATTCTCATCGGTGAAGTAGGCACGTCCCCGGGCCCCGCCGCAGGCCTCCTCGTTGTCATGGAACTCGACTGCGGCCCTCGGGAACTCGAGTCCAGCTGTGGAGAAAAGATCATGGGTCCACTCGTATGCGATCTCGTCGGTCTCATTGGTGAAGATCGGATCGATCGTCTCCGGGGCCTTGGAGGTGGTGGTGAAGCCCGGAAGGCTGGCGGTGGTGGCCTCTGCCTCGGGCAGGAAGGGCGTGAGCAGTGATCCGACTAGGAGGCTCACGATGATGGTGGTGCGGGTGGTGTATGTAGCCATACCCGCAGGTTCTGAAACCGGCCTGAAGTGGAGTTTTGGGCGACATCACCCCCGCTTACGGCGGCTTAAGCACGACTTAGCTGAGAAGAGAAAACCCGCTCTGACCAGGGGATTCTCTTGTCGAAGGGGGCCTCTTAAGTCGTGGCTAAGTCGGGTGCCACATAGTTGGACTACCGGATCGAGGATCGACCGCATAGGGTTGAAGAGGGTGCCAGATGAAGTACCGGGTACTGGGCAAGTTCGAGGTAACCGAGGAAGGCACAGTTGTCGATGTCGGTACCTACCGACAGAAATCGCTTCTCGCCTATCTGTTGACCAAGTCGAACACCATTGTTTCGACCGACCAGATCATCGAAGCGCTATGGGGCGAGGAAGCTGGGGCGGATAAGCAGAACGCTCTGTGGGTGCACATCTCCGCAGTGCGCAAGGCACTCGAGCCGGGAAGGGAGAAACGCTCCGAGGGGACGATTCTGCTCACCCGCGCTCCCGGCTACCTCCTCCAGGTCGAGCCGAATGATGTCGACGCTCTGCAGTTCGAGCAGATGGCTTCCCAGGGGAGAGCGCTGGCCGATACTGATCCGGCTGCCGCTTCCCTCCTGCTCGGTGAGGCGCTGGCTCTATGGCGGGGCCATGCGTACGAGGACTTTACGTACGAGTCCTTTGCCTCGGCTGAGATTGCCCGTCTCGAAGAACTCCGCCTGGAGACGGTAGAGGCGCGCATCGATGCTGACCTGCGGCGCGGCATGTCCGGTGAGTTGGTGTCGGAGTTGGAGAGCCTGATTCGCCTGCACCCGCTCCGGGAGCGGTTCACCGGCCAGGCGATGCTGGCGTTCTACCGATCGGGTCGGCAGGCGGAGGCGCTTCGTCTATATCAGTTCCTCAAATCCCGTCTCGGTGAGGAACTCGGGATCGAGCCTTCATCTCAGATCCGCCGACTCGAAGAGCAGATCGTTACCGGGGACCCGGCGCTCGAGCCGGCAACATCTCTTCAGGGGTTGAGCGGTGGCCCGCAGCCCGGCCTCTCAGTTCGCGGCTACGAGTTGCGGGACAAGATCGGGGAAGGCCGCTACGGGGTTGTCTATCGCGCGTATCAACCCACCGTGGGACGTGAGGTTGCCATCAAGGTGATCCGCCCCGAGTTGGCCGACGATCCAACGTTCATTCGGAGGTTCGAGGCCGAAGCCCAGCTCGTCGCCCGGCTCGAGCATCCCCACATCGTTCCGCTCTACGACTACTGGAGGGAACCGGGGGCCGCCTACCTGGTCATGCGACTGATGGGACGCGGCAACCTCCGCGACATCATCGAATCAACGGCCCTTAGCGCTGACCGCGCGGCAAAGGTTGTTCAGCAGATCGCCGGCGCCCTGCATACCGCCCACCAAGCCGGAGTTGCTCACGGCGACATCAAGCCGGAGAACATATTGATCGACGGATCGGGCAATGCATTCCTTGCTGACTTTGCGCTTGCTCTTGGAGCAGGCGACGGCAGGGCTGACCAGATCCTGACTCCGCCCTACGCATCCCCCGAGCAGCTGGCCACCAGTGAAGCTTCGCCGTCGGGTGACGTCTACAGCTTTGGCGTGGTCCTCGCTCAGGCGCTGGCCGGCCTGGAGGGAGAACCCGCCCAGGTGTTGGGTGCGCTTCCCCCAGCGGTCGCTCACGTGATCGAGCGAGCCACGGCCGTCGATCCGGACACCCGTTATGGAGATGTGGATGTCTTTGCTCGTGATGTCGTTCGCGAGTTGACCGGCACCGGTGATGTCGATGAGCCGGTGGAACTCGTCGACGTGGTCAATCCTTACATGGGTCTGCGGCCGTTCGAACAGAATGACGCTTCGCTGTTCTTCGGCCGCGACCGTCTGGTCACCAGGCTGGTCACCAGGCTGGGCGACCGCGGGCAGCGTGGTCGATTCGTGGCAGTCGTCGGGCCTAGCGGCAGCGGCAAGTCGAGCGTCGTCAAGGCCGGTCTGCTTCCTGCATTGCGGCAGGGGGCTCTCCCCGGGTCCGATGAGTGGTTTGTCGTCGAGATGACGCCCGCACCCCATCCATTCGAGGAGCTCGAGGGCGCGCTGACGCGGATTGCGGTGGACCCGCCGCCGACTCTTCTCGAACAGCTAGCCGGGAGTGAGTCGGGCCTGCGTCGCGCCGTTCGCAAGCTGCTTCCTGAGGGGGCAAAGCTTCTGCTGGTGGTGGACCAGTTCGAAGAGCTGTTCACCCAGGTGGCCGATGAGACTGCCGACAGGTTCATCGATTCGCTGGTCGATGCGGTCAGCGACCCTCACACAAGTGTTCGCGTCGTCGTCACGCTGCGGGCCGACTTCTACGACCGTCCCTTGCGCCATCGCGGTTTGGGGGAGTTGCTGCGGGAGGGGACTGAGGTGATCACTCCAATGTCTCCCGAGGAACTCGAACAGGCCATCACGGGGCCGGCTGCCAAGGTCAGGGTCGGTTTCGAGCCGGCACTGGTCGCCCAGTTGGTTGCCGACGTGGTCGATCGTCCCGGTGCTTTGCCGCTAATGCAGTTCACCTTGACGGAGCTGTTCGACAACCGCACCTCGGCGACGATCCCACCGGCCGACTACGAGGCAGTCGGCGGAGTGTCCGGGGCGCTAGTGGCCCGGGCCGACGGTCTGCTGGCCGGACTCAGCCCAACCGCAGGCGAAGCGGTCCGCCAGGTGTTCTTGCGTCTGGTGACGCTTGGCGAGGGCGCCGAGGATACCCGCCGCCGCGTCCTCGAAGCGGAGCTGTGTCAGCTTGATGTGGAAAGCCGCGACCTCGACCAGATCCTGCAGGTGTTCGGGAGGCACCGCCTGCTCAGCTTTGACCGAGACCCGGTCACTCGGGGGCCGACCGTCGAGATCTCTCACGAGGCACTCCTGTCTCAATGGAAGCGTTTGCGGAGTTGGGTCGATGAGGCCCGTGACGACGTGCGCAATCAGCGTCGCCTGGCTCAAGCACTTGGAGAGTGGGTCTCGGCGGATCGTGCCGACGACTACCTGTTGCGCGGTGGCCAACTCGATCAGCTCGCCGGCTGGGCGGCGACGACCTCGCTTCCGCTGAGCAACCCGGAGCACGACTTCCTCGAAGCCAGTAAGGCCGAACGGGACCGGGCCGAGCGCGAGAAGCGGGAGCAGGCAGAACGCACAACCGAGGCCGAGCGCTCGGCGCGCCAACGCCTCCGCCTGCTCAGCGTCGTCGGCATCGCAGCGGTGTTTGTTGGGGTGCTGGCGGTGTTTGCGTTTGTACAGCGGCAGGCGGCTAGGGATTCGGAAGCCGAAGCCGTAGATGCTCTGGATCGCGCAGTTGTGGCCGAGGCCAAGGCCCGGGATGCAGAAGCCCTTGTTGAACGGTCGCGACGGTCCTTGGAATTGGCGAGTGAGGCAAACCGGATGTTGGACGAGGATCCTGAGCTATCTCTGCTGTTGGCAATTGAGGCGGCACGAGTGACTGTTGAAGACGGGTTTGTCAAGCAGCAGGCCGTCGACGCCCTCCA
>JASJDZ010000054.1 GCA_030065575.1 Acidimicrobiia bacterium | reverse complement strand
CCGTCATCCCGGTGGTAGAGGACGCAGTACTTGCCGCTCTCGGCGTCAAGGAAGAAGAAGAAGTCATGTCCGAGCATCTCCATCTGCAGTCCGGCTTCCTCCGGTGTCATGGGCCGCATCGCGAACCGTTTGGTTCTGACGATGGTTCCTGGCCCGTCGTCCTCGTCTTCATCGGACCGGATTCCAGGGTCATTGAGTGTTTTGTGGTCCCGCTTTCGCGACCTTTGGATTAGTCGTTCCTTGAGCCGCCGCAGCTGTCTTTCGAATTTGTCGGCGGCCAGATCCGTTGCCGACATCTCGTCCGGAGCCATGGATTCCACGCGCACAGTGTGCCCGGCGATGTGCGACGTTATCTCGACCTTGATGCGTTCTCCGGCCGAGCGGGGGTTGCGTAACTCCGAGAACTCGACGTCGGCGGTTGATCCATCGTCAAAGATCCGGCCGGCGCGCCCGATCTTCTCCACGACCACGTCGGCGACATCGTCGGCAACCCGCATGTTCTTACCGTGTACGCGTGTGTCCACCTTGGCTCCTTTCGAGAGGGCGAACAGACAGAACTGTCAAACCTCGTGAGGTGGGCAGGGCACTCCCCTGGCTCTGCACATCATGTGGCCGATGGGGATGTCTCTCGAGTGCTCTCGGCACCTGTTATCTCCGCGAGCTCGCGCGCCCTTTGCTCAATCCTACTCAAGACGCCGACTCTCCGCCCGTGTCGCCGTGACAGCCCGGCGGCATCCAGCCAGCTGTGCCGCGGCAGCCAAAGTCGCCCCTGTCGTCAGCACATCGTCAACAAGCAATCCGCCGGCGGGTGCCGAACGCAGGCTCCGAAACCCGGGCGCACGGCGCTGGGAGCGTCCCATCCCGGCATGCGAAGGCCACCACAGGGCCGGAGCGAGGCAATCAACAACGGGTAGCCCCGTGATCTCCGCCAGCGAATCAGCCAGCACCCGGGCGGGGTCGACTCCGTAGCGCATTCGGCGGGCCCGGGCTCGAGGCACCGGCACCAGCGTCGCTGCATCCCCGGGGACCCGTGGTGCCATCAATTCGGCAAGAGTCATCCCTGCCGCCTCCATAGCCTGATACTTGAGCAGGTGTACCAGTCTGCGTGCCACACCCTCGTGGGCTGCTGCACTTGCAATGAGCAGACCTGCAACAGTTGATGTGGGGACAGGTCGAAGGCTTCGGCGACAGGAATCGCACAGTCGTGACGTTGCACTCGACCAGCAGAAGATGCACATTTGGTCACCCTACGGCCGGTCAGGGACACGCCATGGACTAGTCCCGTCACGCCACCACCAAATGTAGCTAGCACACCACTCTATGCGTTATAGGATGGCTCCACGACGGAAAACAGGTCTAGGGGCATCAATGCAGGTGGGAATGAGCACCTCTGCCGGCGGGCACGGCGGAAGGAATCTGCGCTTCACAGTACTCGTGGTCGTTTTTGTTGCGCTCGTGGCTTGGCTGTGGACTCGTATCGTGATCGAGGTAGTCAATGGCGAAGCGATTCCCCGGTTGGAGCTTCTTCTCACCGCGATCGCGTCGATCGCCACCCTGGTTGTTGTGATCTCGCTATGGCGCAACCCGATCAGCCGCAATGTTCACCTGATGACGACACCTGCCCTCCGGCAAGCATTGGCCACCCATCACGCCGGCCATATCGTCGCCGCCTACCTCGAGGACCCCTCCCGCCTCCGCAGGATTGAGCTTGGACAGCCCTGTTCCGGCTTGCGCTCCGAAATCCCCGCAATGACCAGTAGCGCACTCCGTACCGAGGTCAACATCGAACTGGCGGGCCTCACGGCCGAGGAGCTCTTCTCCGGCGAGAGCGGCTGCCATTCGGCTTCGGATCTGAACAGGGCCACCGAAATTGGAGCCGACATGGTAGGCCGCTACGGCATGACCGGGTCGCTCGTCTCGCTTGGCGCCACCAGGCCACGCCGGAGGAGATTTGTCGCACGTGTGCTGGATGATGCCAGAACGCGGAAGGAGCTCGAGGCTCTGCTTCGGGAAGTCAAGCGAGAAACAACCCGAAGCTTGCTCGAAAGCAGGCACCTCGTCGTTGCGGTGCGCGATGCCCTGATGCGTAAGGGCCGACTCGACGCCCGCCAACTCCGTGCCATTCTCGCCAACGCTGAGCGTACGAGACGCAACGAAGACGAGGTTCTGGTCGACCTCCGCGTTGTCGGAAGCCGCCCCGCAGCCAGCCAGTAGGACATGAGTCCTAGGTGCCGTGCTCCCAGGAGTTCAGGTACTCCACCTGCTCGTCGGTGAGGATCTCGAGACCGCATCCCATCGATTCGAGCTTCAGTCGAGCAACCTCCTGATCCAATGCCTCCGGCAGCACGTACACCTTGGGGTCCAGAGCAGGACCGTTCTCCTTGAGCCACTCGGCAGCTAGAGCCTGATCGGCGAATGACATGTCCATCACATCGGCCGGATGGCCCTCAGCCGCTCCGAGATTCACGAGCCTTCCCTCCGCAACCACAAGGAGTCGCCGACCGTCGGCCAGGGTGTACTCGCCGAGGTTGTCCCGAAGCTCTCGGTAGCCGGTCGCCATCTCGCCGAGAGCCCGGAGGTCGAGCTCAACGTCGAAGTGGCCGGCATTGGCAAGAATCGCGCCGTCCTTCATCACATCAAAATGCTCTGCCCGGAACACATGGATGTCGCCCGTCGCGGTGATGAAGACGTCCCCGAGCGGCGCTGCGTCGTGACTGGTCATCACCTCGTGACCATCCATCGCAGCAGAGAGAGCCCGGACGGGGTTCGACTCAACCACGATGACCTTGGCTCCGAGACCGTCGGCCCTGTTGGCAATGCCGAGCCCGCAATCGCCGTACCCGGCGACAACCACAGTCCGCCCGGCGAACAGGATGTTGGCGGCCCGAAGAATCCCATCGAGCGAGGACTGTCCGGTACCGTGCCGGTTGTCGAACAGGTGCTTGGTGTCAGAGTCGTTGACCGCCACCACCGGGAATCGCAGCACGCCATCCTTCTCCATAGCCCGGAGGCGAATGACACCCGTTGTGGTCTCTTCCATACCCCCGATTACGGGTTGATCGGCGCGCTGCTCGTGGAGCACGGTTGTCATGTCGCAACCATCATCGAATACCAAATCCGGGTTGGTATCGAGCACGGCATTGATGTGCCGGTAGAAGGTATCGGCGTCCTCGCCACGAACGGCATAAACGGGGATGCCCTCGGCGACGAGGGCGGCTGCCACATCATCCTGAGTGGATAGAGGGTTGGAGGCGCACAAGGTAACGGTCGCCCCGCCGGCGCGCAGGACCTTCATGAGATTCGCTGTCTCGGTGGTGACGTGCATGCACGCACCAATCGTTACCCCAGCGAGCGGCTGGTCGCGCTCGAAGCGCTCCCGGATGGATGCCAGGACCGGCATGCGACGGGCCGCCCACTCAATACGGCGGTCACCGATATCAGCCAGAGTCGCATCTGCGATGTCGTAGTCCACGATGTTCTTCTCCAGACGTGCGTATTCGGGCCCAACGGTAACTGATTGCAGTGGGCCCCAGTGCAGGGTGCCTGACCCAGTGCTGCGGCAGCTGACAGCTAGCCAACACGGGAGTTCGATGGTATCGAACTCCAAGGCGATCTCATCGCCCTAGGTCTGGGTTGCCTGGTCAATCAGCATCACGGGAATGCCGTCCTCGACCGGGTAGAGAAGCCCGCAGTCCTCACAGAGCAACGACGGCGGGTCTTCGACCTCCGACAGTCTTCCGGCGCACGCCGGGCACTGCATGATCTCGAGCAATCCGACTGGCAGCAGTCCCGGGTGGTTTGGCTCCATGAGGATGGAGCGTACCCGACTAACTAGTTCCTCAACACCTTGCGCGTCGGGTGCCTCAACGTTGAGGCGCAACACCGGTTCAGTGTTGGATGGCCGCACGTTCAACCATCGGTCGCCCAGATCGATGGTCAGGCCATCGAGCCGGTCCATCTCACCCGAGAAAGCCGCAGCTATGGCGCCGATCGCTGCTTCCTTGTCTTCAACATCGAAGTTGATCTCGCCTGACTGCGCGTAGGGCTCATACTCGAGACGCAACTCCGAGAGCGGCCGCCCGCCCTCTGCGAGTACCTGGAGCAAGACCAGCATGGTCAAGATGCCAGAGTCTGCCCGGTAGTTGTCACGGAAGTAGTAGTGACCAGAGTGCTCTCCCCCGAAGATGGCTCCGGTCTCCTTCATCACCTGCTTGATGTAGGAGTGCCCGACCCGGGTGCGCACCGGCTCGCCGCCGGCCGCCCGGACCGCCTCGGGCACGGCCTTGGAGCAGATGAGATTGTGAACAATGCGCTCACCCGGGTGCTTGGCGAGGAACCAGGTTGCGACAATGGCCGTGACCGTGCTCCCTGGGAGCGGCTGCAGTTGGTCATCGATGAAGAATGCCCGATCAGCGTCACCGTCGAACGCAACGCCAAGGTCGCAATGCTGCGACCGCATCTTTGCCTCGAGATCGACCAGATTCTCCGGACGCAGCGGGTCGGGGTGGTGATTGGGGAAACTGCCGTCAGGCTCCAGATAGAGACCCGTCAGCACTGCCGGAATCTGCGCAAACACCGAGGGAACCGCAACGCCCGCGACCCCATTGCCTCCGTCGGCTATGACCTTCAGCTCACCGATCTTGTCGCCGTCGACAATCGAGAGCAAATGACTCACATACCCGGCCAGGACATCGAGCTCGGTGACTGCTCCTTCCATTTCCGCTGGGTCCAGGTCCTCTGCTGCCCACTGTTTGATCTCCACCAGGCCGCTGTCGACACCGACTGGAGCTGCCCCGGCCAGGCATAGCTTGATACCGTTGTAGCCCTTCGGGTTATGACTTGCGGTGATCATCGCCCCCGGCTGATCGAGCGAGCCGGCGGCGTAATACACCATGTCGGTCGTGATCAATCCGAGGTCGTCAACATCGACACCCTGGGACGTGATGCCGGCGATGAGCGCAGCAGCCAGGCTGGGGGACGAGTCGCGACAGTCCCGCCCTACCGCAATCCGCGGACTGTCGGCGAAGCGGGCAAATGCCGCCCCGATCCGCCGGGCTGCTTCCTCATCGAGCTGATCGGGCACGGTGCCCCGGACGTCGTATGCCTTGAAGATCTGTTCGAGATTCATGGCCGTGATTGTACGACCCCGAGGAGCCGGCCCGGATGGGTCGACCTCGACGGCTATCTACAATTGAGCGCCCCATGCCGCATGCTCCAAACTCAAGTGTCTCGATTCTGATGCCGGTGTACCAACTGGAATCGGAAATCGCTGCAAACATCGATCGTGTAGCCGATGTCGTTGCCGGCTGGCCATCGGTGGAGATCATCGTCATCGACGATGGCAGCACCGACGACACGCGTCGAGCCGCCGACAAAGCTGCAGAAGCCCACCCACACGCTTCCGTCGTCGGCTATCCAGTCAATCGAGGAAAAGGGGGAGCGCTCAAGGAGGGCTTCCGTCACGCCAAGAACGAACTAGTCGTCTTCTTGGACTCTGATCTGGATCTCCCTCCCGAGCAGCTGCCCGCCTTCGTCAACGAGTTCGAGCGGCTCGATGTCGACGCATTGGTTGGGGCGAAACGTGGCTCCATGACATCAGGCCGCTACCCGCTGCTGCGGCGCTTCCTCAGCTTGACGTTCGCGGCGGTCAACCGGGTGCTGTTCCGTCTACCTGTTCGGGAAACTCAAACCGGTCTCAAGGTCTTCAAGCGCTCGGCGCTCGACAGCACTCTTCCCCGGCTCGATACCGCCGGCTACACGTTCGATCTCGAGCTACTGGCGAGAATCCGCAAGGCAGGCGGATCGATGGCAGAGGCACCCGTCACTCTCGCCAAGGGATCATCGCAGGGGCTGTCGCTATCAACCCTCTGGGAGATGGGCCGGGACACGGTAAAGATCTGGTTCCGTAGTCTCCGCTGGTGACCAGCCGCCATCGCCTGCCGCTTCTGCGTCAGTGGTGGCTATTGCCGACTCTGCATCGATAGCGGCCATTTCCGCTTCTGCGTCAGTGGCGGCTATTGCCGACTCCGCGTCAATAGCTTTGCGGAACACAATGTCGCGGTATCCGGCGAACTTGGGCAGGATGATCAGGCCGGTGGCAGCCAGGTAGTACAGATTCTGCTCGAGCCGAGTCAGGGGCCCCCACAGCAGGTCCGCTCCACCAACCATTCCCTGGGTGACCGCCCAGGCGATCACGTTTATCCCAATGAAGTTGACGGTTTCCCGCCTCAGCTCACCCGACTCCTTCAGCTGGAAAGTCCACCGACGATTCAGTGCGTAGGAGACAAGGGAGGCGATGAGGAACGCTATTGCGATAGCCCAGAACTGCTCCCAGTTGAAACCCTCCGACACCGTCTTGGTGCCGCCGAGCAACCCCAGGAACAGGTTGAAGAGCGAGAACGAGACGACAGTGTTGACCACCCCGACGATGGCAACTTTGAACAACTGGTTGACCGCCGTCTTGGTGAACAGCGATCGAATGTATCGAACCACTCAGGCCTCGGCTCGGGCTGAGGCGGCGCGTTTCGCCGCCCTCCTACGGTTGATCCACCATCCAATGAAGCTGAGCGACACGATGGTGAGCAACATCCCTAGGTTTTCGGCCCAAGTACGAGAAAACTCCAGTGAAACTTCGGGCTGAGTTGGAACCACCACCATCAAAGATGGCGTAGCCCGGTAAGGCCCTTCGGCTCCGTTCGCCTCCCAGTTGGGGAAATAGGACGTCTTGACGAGGTGCGGCACGCCGACCGCAGTGGTCGTGAAGGAGATCATGTGGTCCTCGATGACCACATCGGAGACGACGGCGTCCTCGGTATCGAGGGCCGCACCCAGGTCGTAGGGACCATCGAGTTCGGACAAGCGCTCCCATTCCTCCGGCCCATCGGCCACTACCCAGCGGCCGAGGTTGTCGAGGTCATCCCACCACTCGACGGCCATGTCGACGAACTCATCTTCACCGTCATAGACCATGGGCTCAAACCGAGCCACCTCGATCGGGTCGGATTCGGGAAGACGGAAAATCGAATAGGCCTCCTCCTCGAACAGCGGCTCGAGTCCCAGGCGGTTCGCTTCGTCGGTCATGTCCTCCGTGTGGCTCAGGTAGTAGTCAATGTCGAACAGGGCGGAATGAGCGATACCCCGCTCAAGCGCAAAGGTCCTATAGCGCAGCCAGCGCACCGGTTGCGACGGAGAGCGACTCATCTCTGATTGGAGAAGGAAGTGGAAGGGCGTTGTCAGGGACGACTCGAAGAACACTCCTTCCATGGTGGTGTGGCCCTCGCTCCAGTATGGGATCAGCATCAGGGCCATCGGAGTCCCGTAGCGTTCCTGGGTGTCCTTGTGGTACTCCCACATCACGCGACCGTCGGGCAAGGAGTTGATATCCGTCATGATCGATTCGAGTTCGGGGTACGCCTGTTTCCCTTCATACCCCTGGTAATTCCAGTTGACCCAACCCGGAATGTCGTGAACCCCAACCACGGTGATGGCCAACGTCACAGCCACGGCCAGCAGCCCCATGACAACAGTGTTCTCCTGTCGGTTGGGGAGCCAGCGTGCGAGGCGAGTCACCGCCAGCCCGACCGCTATGCCCGCAAACAAGAAAGCACCCATGAACCAGTACGGCAGCAACCGAGCGTTGTACAGAATCGTCCAGTTCTGCTCGGCAATGAGCAGGTAGACGAGGAACGGCAGAACGGTCATGACCAGGAGCACTCTGACGTCCTCCCGCCTTAGCAAGGACCACACCGCTCCGATAAGAGCGAGAGCCACTATCGGAATGAACTCGTTGGTGAACGGTGTCCCTGCTCCCGAGAGCCCGGCGCCCCTGATCCCGGTGAGCGGATTCCAGCCCATGTCGGTCGACCAGCCGCCGAGAATCCTGACCATCACCGGAAGAGCCCAGAACGCGGCAAAGGCAAACCCGAGCGCCCAGGACAGAACCACACCGGCGCGCCCGCGGCGGCGGAGGAAGAGCGGTAACGACACGACAACAACAACGATGGTCGTGACAATGTGGCTGAGGGCCGTCAAAGCCAGAACGACCGCAGCCGCGGGAGTGAAGCGCCTGCCCTCCCGTGTATTGCGAATGATGATGCCCAGGTATACGAGAGAAAGGGCGAACGACCAGGAGAACGAGAACTCGCCGGCGAGGGTTGACTTTATGTTGGCGCCGAATATGGCGAAGCTCTCCATGAATACGAACATCGAACCGAAGGCGGCCGCAACGCCGGAGACCCCTCGGGAGAAGCCAATGCTTCGGACCAGGTAGTAGGACGCGGCCGGCATTGCGAGCAGCCCCACGATGGTCGTGACCTTGAACGCGACCCCGTAAGGGATGAAGACGTCGAGCAAGACTGTGAACAGCGCAGGTAGAGGGAAGTAGAAGTACAGCACCGGATACCCTGCGTACCAGTCATTGCTCCATCCCAGAATCCGGCCGCTGGGTAGCAAGTCGTCGCGCAAGACCTGCGGCAGGACCACATGCGCTCCCATATCGCCACCGGTCGGGGTGTTCGCCAGCAGGATCGACGGCCAGTGGAGGTCGATGTTGAAGAAAGGAAACGCGCTCTGCGGGTTGACTCGTGCCACCAACCCGGCCATGACGAGAAGAATGAGCAAGGTCGGGAGGAGAATCGCCAGGACCACCAGCAACCTGCTGTTGACTGAGTTGGAGCGGACAGAGCGAGACGTAGTCACCGGGCGGAGGCTAGCTCAACGCACGAGTTGCGACGCTCAGGATTGAGTATTGCGGGCGAGCTCGAGAACAACATCTAGCTCGAGCGGTTCACCGTCACGATCCCACCAGCGCTCTTCGCACTGATGGCAGGAGCAGAAGTTAACCTCGGTGCCGTCCGGAAGGGTCAGCTCGATCTGGATGACGTTATTGGCTCCGCAGGTCGAACACTGCAGCGGAGCGGCCGGGGTACCTCGTCTCCTACTCATATCCATGAGAGTAGTCGCCCAAGGGGCCATTCGAGTCGGATTTCGCGATCTCGTCGGCTCGCTTCACGCCATCTCCGGGATTTCGTCGAGCTTGCCGATATACCGTGATCTCCGCTTCCCGTCTTCCCACCAGTAGGCATACCAGTACGGGCCGTGGGGGCACTGGGTGCACGAGTCTTTGCCACATCTGACCATCTGTCGGCGAAGCTTCACTTCAGGCTCTGCGCCGGCACGGAAGACGCCCCGGCTCTCGAGGCGGGCCCGGGCCAGGATCAACACTCGGCGCAGCTCCGGCTCATCCATTTCCCTGATGGCTTCGAGGACGTCGCGGTCGATCGGCATCAGGGCATCTACGCAGGTACGGCGAAGAGGCGCGCCATAGGTGACCTCTTGTCGGTGAGAGTCCAGCCCACCGGCGCACTGAGACGGGATGCGTGGAGCGCACACATCGGGTAGCCGCCACCCAAGTCGTCGGGATCATCGAAGTCGGAAAGCCACATCGCTCGTTGCGAGTAGTCGAATGACATGACCGAGTCAGCCGGGGAAGTGCAACGTGTACATCTCATCTGGTTGGAGACGCTAGTGGCCGAACCCCGTTCAATGGTGGATCTTCACAACCCGGCAGCAACCAGGGCACGACGGAGTCGCCTCTCCCCTACCAACCCGGCGAACTGAGCTGTCGCGTTTCCGGCGGCATCGACAACGACCGTCAGCGGGACTCCGGTAACTCCGGCGCGTTCCTGAACCGATGGCTCCAACTCAAAGGTCACTTCTCGCAGCGGAGCTCCCGTTGCCTTGGCTGCGGTAAGCACGAGCTTGCAGCGACGACACGCGGTCGAAGTGAAGACGACGATCCCGGGCCCAAATCCCAGACCGGTGGTGTTGATGAGAGGGTGATGCGGTCGACGGCGAGAGACGAAGGCCACGAGCGCAGCAGCGGCAATCACTACTGCGACGAGGGCTACCCGCCCCAGGATGTCATCCACCGACAACAATCCCGGCCACGAACATTATGCCTTTGTCGGCCTCTACGCTCCACGCAACCGAGATGGGCTCGGAAGCTTCAACGTAGTATCCACCGACTGCAAAGTCGGCGCCGAGCGGCACAGAGAGCAAAGAGCCCGGGGCAACCGATTGCTTCGATGTCTGATACTCGCCGAGTCCCAGCGGCTGCAAAATCACCGTGGCGGGCTCGGTTCCGGTATTTAGCAGCCAGACAGCTGACGAGCCGTCGGGAACAGCATCGAGACCCGGCAGCAACCACCGAGTGGCCGGAGTGGAAAGGCCGACCGTGCCGCCAATGCGGTCACCACCCTCAGCAGCGTCCTCTTCAGCCTCCGCTCCTTCCTCTGTTGCTTCGCGAACAACGAGCGACTCCTCAGCGACGACTACCGCAGACAGCGGACCACCGGATCGCACTCGAATCCCCATTGCCCCGTCGGCGAGATCGCTCAGATCGACTCTCTGCGGAATGGACGGTTCGACCGTCACCTCGCGGGCTGCCTCGACGGTCCCGGCGGACGTGTAGACGTCAATAGCTGCAACCACTGCGGTCTGCCCGGTGTTGGAGAGCATCACGCTCGGGGCGTAGTCGCCAGAGATAGTGGCGACCGGGAACTCCCAGTAGGCGGCGGGCGCCACTCCCGGCCAACTCGCCTCATCCCCGCTTCCGGCGACAACGAGCGACGGAATGATGAATCCCTCAGAGGTGGAAACGGTCAGTGAGAGGTCGTCGAGCAACGGAACCAGCTCATTGAGACGAACGTCCTGCCACGTTCGTCCTTCGACATCGATGCCCTGTAGATCAACGAGGCCGGTTTCCCCGGATTCACTGCTGCCACCGACGCTCACCTTGGCCAGCTCTGGGAAGGGATTGAACAAGCGTAGGGTTAGCGTTCTCCCTTCCCGCGTCGTGCCACCCGGGAGCTGCCAGACTTTGGGGATACGAGCAACACAGGCGTCGCCGGTCAGTAACACGTCGCTCTCGACAACGACCGCAACCGCCGCAGGCCCGTCGTCGAGTTCGACAAACAGGGGCGTGTCACCGCGCCGGACGATCTGGCCAACATCCACGGGGACGGCTCCCGCCTCATCGAGTTCGACGTCGTACGTATCCGCAGGCTCGCCAACGATCTGCTGAGGAAGGGTCAGCGAAGCGGCGACCGGCACGTTCGAGGCGACCATCACAGTGGAGTCGCGCAATGCACCGCTGGCGGCCCAGGTGCAGTACCACACACTTGCCGTGGCCGCAGCAATGGACTCCCGCTCCTCCGGTCCGACGAAATCGGGGCCTGCTGGTTGCTCCGGCGCAGGGAGCGTCGTCGCCGCGTACACGGTCGCCGCCACGATCACGAGAGCAAGGATCCGCTTCATCTGCGCCTCCTTGCCAACGCAGACAGCAGCAGGTAAACGAGGAAGAGGCCGGCAGCAATGGTCGCCTGGCTCCGCCTCACTTCAATCGGATCGAATGCGACCTCACCCTCAGCTGCGGAGACCTCATTGCCCCAATCAGCCTGCGCCCACGGGCCGGGTCCCCACCGGGAGTTGGCAGTCTCTGCGATCGAAACTCGTTCACCCGAAACCGGATCGCCGGCGTAGCCGGTTCCGGAGCGCGCCCAGACGGCGCCCGTCGTGTCGATCGCCCGAACCGGAGTGTCGGTGTCGACCAGGAAGGTAGGACGTTTAGCGCCGCCCAGAGACACCAGATCGAGTTGGCCATCGAACACGGCCTCGAGCGGCGTGGCACCGGTAACGACTACCCAGCGAATCCCAAATGCGCTCAATGCCTCGCCGGCTCGGGATTCTTCGCCATCAATGAGATCGAGCAGTAACCCCTCGAGTGCCATGTCGGCCGAACTCGGCTCGGGCAGCGCGGCTTCCCACAGCGCGGGCAAAGGAGCCGATACCACTCGATAGGCGGCTCCGCGCACAACGCGTGCTTCGCCGGGAAGGGTCGACTCCGGCCCAACCAGCAGGATGCGTGATGCCGTCGCATCTCCGCCCGCGGCGCTGGTGAAGCGCAGTGGCTCGGTGTACTCGTCGGAAGGGAGCATTCCTCTTCCTTCGTAGAGCGGGATGAGGGTCAGGGCGAGGACGACAACGCTACCCACGGCGCCGACTCCCAGAAGAAGACGTCGCCAGCCGCCGATGCCACCAACTCGGAGCGAGTCGAGGATTCCGGCAACGATCAGAGCGCTACCGAGGCTGATAACGACCAAGCCAGCAACTGCGACTTCGCGACCGAGATCGAGGTCTTGACCACGAGCCAGCACAGCACCACCCGCCACCAGAATGCCGCCCAGCAGGATGGCATCGAGCTGGCGTCCCCTCGCTGCCACGAGCCCGGCAACGAACGCCGCGCCAAGGGCGATCATCGGGATGAGCTCTGGATCCCAGTACTCGGCTCCCGAGCGGAGGAAAGCTTCGACATCGGCGAACGTCAGCCAGGGCATGAGCAATGGGAGAGCGAGTGATGCCCCGAGTAGCCCAACGAGCGCAGCCAGCCAACTCGCCCCGTCATTTGGTCTGAGCACGACACGCAAGACAAGGACCGCAAACGGAACAACCAGGAGAGGCGGCGAGAGGACGGCGAGGATTCCGGTGACCCATCCCGCCGCGATCACACGGCCGAGGCGGCGCAACCAGCCGCTGGGCCAACGCGCTACGGCGACTCGAATGGCCCAAGGCAGCGCTCCAATGGCGAGCAGTTGACCTATTGCGGTTCTGTCCCCAACTACCTGGGTGGCCGGTCCCGCAACGAGAATGATGCCGCCTATCCAACCGGCTACTACTTCGATGTCCCACGCCCGCATCAGCCGAATCGTGCCCCAGATCCCGGCGATGATCGCAATGAGACTGAGAGACCAGGCAGCCAGGGCAGGCGAGCCAAAGAGGACCCACTGAACCATGCCGGCGAAACCAACCAGCGGAGAGAGTTGCTCGACTGAGCCGAACCCTCCGGGGTTCCAGCCCCCCGCATAAGCGCCAATTGCATCGCCGGCCGAGTCTGGCAACGGCAGGCTGAACCCGGTGGCCGGCCAACCATCGTCCCATAACGACCGCACCGCCAGCAGAGACACCAGCACGGTCAGTACTCCCACGATGAAGGCGGGCTGGCGAAGGTCGTTCCCAATCGAGCCGAGATTGAGATTCTCAGATCGATCGATGCGGGACCGTAATCGCCCTCCGATCTCACCGAAGAGATCGGACAGAACGGCCGAGCCACGCATCTGGAACCTGAATAGCTCAGCGTCACCAACTTCTCGGCCGCGGCGGGCACTGACTCGCTCGCGGATCGACGAAGGAAGGTGCCAGATGTTCCAGACCCACGCCCGGAGGAAGTCGAACAGCGCCCAACGACCGAGGAAGGGGCTGACGATCACCTCGATCAGCCCGAGCAAGAGGCGGAGCGGAATTGCCCAGGCGAGGGTGAGCAGGCTGTACACCTTCAGCATGGCCCGAATCCGGCCCGCCCACTCTCTCCATGACTCAGCCCGGAATCGTTCCTCCGGGAACATGACCTCGCTCGAGGGAACTACGACTACACGCGCTCCCCTCAAGCGTGCCCGCTGACAGAGATCAATCGCCGCAGCTTCCGGCGGCATCCTGGGATCGGGGCCACCGACACCACGGGCCAAGTCGCG
>JASJDZ010000055.1 GCA_030065575.1 Acidimicrobiia bacterium | reverse complement strand
TCCCAGTCGGCCTCGGTGACCTCCTCGGCCGGGTGGTTGGCGCCGATCCCAGCGTTGTTGACGAGAATGTCGAGCCGACCGAACCGGTCGACTGCCGCTGCCACTCCCGCTTCGATGCTCGCTACGTCGGACACATCCATCGCGACAGTTGCGGCCTCTCCGCCGGCGGCAGCTATCTCTGCGGCAACGGTGTGCAGCTTGGCTTCATCGCGGGCAGCCAGCGCAACCTGGGCTCCCGCCGCCGCCAGCGCCCTGGCGAGGTCGGCTCCGATTCCTTTGCTTGCGCCGGTGACAAGCGCCACCTTGTCCTTGAGGCTGAAGTCGGGGTTATTCATCTCCCAAGTGTTGCACAACAGCCCGCATCCTTCTGATCGTCTTGCCGGCCATGGACTCGTCGATTAAGAAGGAAGACATGGGGACAGAGGTGAAGGAGTCTGAGCAGGCGAAACCGCGAGCCGTCGTGGCCGTTGTCTCCGGCCGCGTCCAGGGCGTTGGTTTCCGCTACTCGACCCACCAGGTGGGCACTGCGCTCGGTCTCGAGGGTTGGGTCGTGAACCAGCCGGACGGAACCGTGCGAACCTGGGCCCAGGGCGCAGAGGAAGCCGTCGCTCGATTTGTCGCATACCTCGAGTCGGGACCACCGGCCGCACACGTCACCGATCTGTCTGTCACCGAGACGGTGCCCGACCCGCGGCTCGCCGGATTCCGCGTTCGCTGAGGATTGCGACGAGACTGTTGGTGATGAAGCCGTGGCACGATTTGTCCGAGGCCGGAAGGTTCCGCCGGCTGCGTTCACTTGCTGCAGCTGCGCTGGAAAACTACGAGTTGCAGCCGACGAGGTTGCGGCTGGTCGGAGGCTTCACCAATGCCATCTTTCGCGTGGACACCACCGGTGCGAAGCTCGCCTTGCGCGTCGACTACCACGGCGACCACTCCGACGCAGATGTCGACAACGAGTTGGCCTGGCTGGCCGCCCTGGCCGCAGACACCGACCTCGACGTGTGCCGCTTCATGCCTGCCCGTGATGGGAGTCCCTACGTCTACGCATCGGCACCCGGCGTCCCTGCCGCAAGGAGATGCGTCCTCTTCGAGTGGATTCCCGGCCGGCCGCTCGACGACGCAATCACGGAAGGCGGCTACCACGAGCTCGGCAAGCTCTGCGCCGGCTTACATCTCCACGGCAGCGGGTTTGTGCCGCCCCACCCTCCACTGCGCTGGGACCGCGTTTTCTACTGGCCCGAGGAGGTGGATCCGGTGGTCGTCTTCGATCCGAATATGGATCGGTTCATCAACTCAGCACGGCGCCGCATCCTGGACCGAGCTCTTGCCGTCGTCGCTGATGCCTTTGCCAAGCTGCCCCCCAATGAGACTCAAGTCATCCACGGCGACCTTCACCCGTCGAACGTGCATACGTACCGCAACCGTCTCATTGCGTTCGACTTCGAAGACATCGCGATGGGACATCGAGTTCAGGATGTCGCCATAACGCTCTTCTATCAGCGCACCCACGCCGGCTACACGGACCTGCGTGCGGCCTACGAGGAGGGCTACCGCACGGTGGCCCCGTGGCCGGTGACCTACGCAGGTGAGCTCGAGCACTTCATGGCTGCTCGATCGTTGAGCTTCGTGAACTACGTTGCAAACCTCCGCGACGATCCCTCTGACTACTACGACGTGGTCTTCCCCCGTCTGCAGCGCTTCCTCGACGACTGGGCGTGAGCACCGCGTCTTGGCGGTGAGAGATCCGTGAGATACCGTAGGTGGCGATGAGATTCGGCGTTCTCGGGCCCCTCGAGGTGCAAGACGGTGGCAAGCCGATAGCAGTAGCCCGGACCCGCGAGCGAGCACTGCTCTCGCTGCTCATCATCAACGCCAATCGCCTTCTCACGGACGAGGCGATCGTCGCCGCACTGTGGGGCGACAACGCACCCCGCAACCCAAAAGCTGCTCTGCAGACTGCCGTGTCACGACTGCGCACCGCGCTGGACAGCCCGCCGCCGGAATCGATCCTCGAGCGTCGCGGTGAGGGATACCTGTTGCGCGTCGATCCCGCTGCGGTTGACGCTCTGCGTTTCGAGCAACTCGTGAGCACTGCGGAGACAACTGCGGATCCGACGACAGGGGTCGCCCTGCTCGAGGAGGCGCTTGCGCTGTGGCGAGGCTCGGCATACGCCGACGTCCGCTTCGAGGAGTACGCACAACCTGAGATCCGCCGCCTGAACGAGATCCGCATCGAGGCTCGCGAGCTCCGCATCGCAAACAAGATGGAGCTTGGTGAGTACCAGGCCGTTGTCGCCGATCTCGAATCTCTCGTATTCCAGCACCCGTTGCGAGAGAGCCTATGGGGCAAACTGATGCTTTCCCTCTACCGATGCGACCGCCACACCGAGGCGCTGCGGATGTTCCAGCGGGCACGCACGGCAATTGGCGAGGCAACCGGACTGGAGCCCGGCGCAGAGCTCACCCGGCTGGAGGAAGAGATCCTGATGCACAGCGTGCCGCCGGACTCGGGCACCTCGCTTCCAGCTGAGCCGGCCGAAGGGCCCTACCCAACGAACCTTTCTGAGGCGCTCACCACTTTCGTTGGCCGCGAGCACGATCTCGAGACATTGGGCTCGCTGTTCGAAAGCAAGCGCCTCATCTCGCTCGTCGGTCCTGCCGGCGTCGGGAAGACCCGCCTGGCCTTGGAGGTGGCCCAACGGATCCGGGACGACTATCCGGGGGGCGCATACTTCGTCGCCCTCGACAAGGTCGGCAACACCGAGCACCTGATCGACGTCGCAACGGCGGCCGTGAGCCTTCCCGAGCGTCCGGTCACCGACGCCCGGATGATGCTTGACGTGCTCCGCAGCAAGCGCAGCCTCGTCATCCTCGACAACTGCGAGCACATGCTGGACGCAACGGCCGAGTTCGCCGACCGGTTGCTGCGGGACACGTCCACCGTGACCATCCTCACCACCAGCCGGCAGCGTCTGGGCACGGAACTGGAACGGGTCTGGCACGTGCAGCCGCTGTCTCTCCACCTAACGGAGAGTGACTCTCCTTCGGCCACCATCCGCGAGCCGGCGTTGCAGCTGTATGTCGACCGCATCGCAGCCGTCCGCCCCGATCTCGATACGGGGGATTCCGACCTGTTGGATGCGGGGAGGATCATCACGAGTGCCCTCGACGGGCTGCCGCTGGCCATTGAGCTTGCGGCATCGCAGAGCTTCGCATTGTCGCCCCAGGCGATCGCACGCCAACTGGAGGACCAGTTGGGGCTCCCGGCATCGCGCAATCCGCTCGTTGCGGATCGGCACCAGACCTTGGAGGCGGCCGTCGAGTGGAGCCTGCGCCTGCTGGACGCACAGCACCGGCGCTGTTTCACAGCCGTTTCAGTCATACCGGAGTCGTTTGGCGTTGACGCAGTCGAGGCCGTGTGTCCCTCGGCAGCCGGATCCGATACGCTGACACTCCTCACCGATCTGGTCGAGCAATCGCTGGTAGAACAGGTTGCGTCGCCGAGCGGGGAGCGCCGGTTCCGACTGTTGGGGCCGATCCGCACCGCCGCACGACGAGTCCTCGAGGACGAAGGAACGCTCTTCGAGCTGCAGCGACGCTATGCCGCCTGGTTGGCCGAGCGAGCCCACGGCTGGTACCGGGAGATGAACAGTCCCGGTCATCGCCGTGTTCGCCGCCAGGTGATTGCGGAGCGATGGAATCTGCTGGCGACTATCGATTGGGCGCTGGAGCACGAACCGGAGACTGCTTTGCCCCTGCTGGCCGGCCCCCGCTACCTCTGGGTCACGCTGGGCAATAGGTGGAACGCGATCCGCGGCCTCCAGCTCGCACTGGCGGTAGCACCCGAGCGAACGCACGAGCGAGTAGACGCGTTGAACAACCTGGCCTTCCTGTCCAGCGTTTCGCTTTCGCCGACGGCGTTCACGAGAAGGACCAGCCGGTCAGAAATCCCGGCCCTGGTTGGAGACACCGGATCGCCACAGCCCGAGGACGTTGCAGAGCTGGACGGCTACGCGGCCGCCGTCGAAGCCACCCAGATCGCACAGGAGCTCGGCGACGCGGGACTTGTGGCTTTTTCCCAGTTCCGCCAGGGCTTCTCATTCGACTTGACGGAAGAGGCCGCTGAGGCAGAACAACTCCTGACCGAGTCGACTGCGGCAATGAACGCTCTCGGTCTCGGCAGCGAAACCGCATCGGCCCTTGCTGCCCTCTCTCGTCTCAAGCTGGCAGCAGGCGACTATGCGGAGGCTCGCCGGTATGCCGAGCAGACCTATGCAATGCGAGAGCCGGCTGATCACCTCACCGGGCAACTGAGCGCATTGGATCTCCTCGCACGAGTCGAACGATCCCAGGGCCACTACCAGGAAGCGCTCGAGCACTATCGCCACGCTCTCGACGTGATCGCCAACGAGGGCTTTGCCCCTCCGATCGTTGCCTACGTCCACACGGAGATCGCCTATCTGGCCATGAATCTGCACGACCCGGAAGCGGCAACACGCGAACTGGGGCTTGCTCTCGCCGCCGCTCGCGCGACGGGTCATCGCCGCATGGTCGCAGGAGTGCGCCTCGCCCAAGCCCAACTCGCGATCGATGAGAGCCAACTGGATGCTGCCCACGGCTACCTGGAGGAAGCACTCTCGGTCTTCGAACAGTCAAACGACAACGTTGCGATGGCCTACACGCTTGGCCTGTGGGGTCTGCTGCAACACCTGCGCTCCGATCGTCTCGGGGCAGCCGAGTTGTTCATTCGCAGCATCGAAGTTCAGCGGGGGCAGCACGATCCAATCGCCCTGGCGCGCTCTCTGGAAGGTCTAGCGGCTCTCGCCTCCCGTGCCGGCGACTTCTCGCGGGCCGCTCTGCTGCTCGGGATCGCCGACACGCAGCGCACGGCCGGTAGATGCCCACGCGGGCACTGGCACGGATTTCTGGATTTCGCCGAGATCGGGTTGTCGGCCGAGGACTACGAGAGCTCACTCGCAGAGGGCAGGGAGATGACGCTTGCGGAAGCCTTCGCTTATGTCATTCCCGGCCGCTGATCGTCCTTCTTACCACTGATCTCCCACTTTCTCCCAGGACGGTAAGCCGGTGGTGAGGGGAACGCGAGAGACGATTGAGAGACTTCCGCCATGCGAATGGTGGAGATAGAAAACGGCTTCGTCGGAGCCGAGGCGTTTGACACGAAAGTGCGTCAAGTCTTGCGTTCCGGAATCAGCGGGACCCGCTCCTGTGCAGTGGCGATGATGACGCTGCACCCGTGGTGGATCGCCGACGACTGGCTGAGCAGCAAATCGATTGCGCGGTACCGCACCGCGATCAGCCGGAGGATCTCTGCGCTTCTTCTCGAAGCCGATGCCGCCACCGTCACCGATGCCGGCGAGTGGGCAATCCTCCTGACCAACATCGCCGACAACGACGAGGCCACCGATGTTGCCGAGCGGATCACGAGCATCGTCGCCGAACCGGTCGAGGTTGGCGGCGAGCTGGGATACCCACTGGTGAGCACCGGCGTCGCCGTAGCAACGGGCGTTCACCGCACTGCTGGAGATCTCATTGCAGATGCTCGGGCGGCGATGTCACAAGCCGTCGAGAACGGTGCGGGCCAGATCGCAGTCTTCGACGAGGGCCTCAGACTCGACTTCCTCCACCGCTGCCGGATGATGACCAACATCGGACCGGGTTCATCTCTCGCCAACCTCGATCTCCACTTCCAACCCATCATCGACATCGCCAGCGGCGAGGTCGCAGCCGTCGAGGCTCTGCTTCGCTGGCCGGGGCAGCGTGCGTTTGGAAGCGCCGCGCAAATCATCTCGCTGGCGGAGCAGACCAACCTCATTGGCCGATTGGGCGACTGGGTGCAACGTACCGCGTGTGCCCATGCGCAGCTTTGGGCTCGACACGGGGTCGTAACCCACATCAATGTTTCCCCCCTCCAATTGATGCGGGGCGACCTCGTGTCGAACCTCTTGAGCTCCATCGAAAGCGCGAATCTCGAGCCCTCTTCTATCGCCGTGGAGATCACCGAGTCCACTGCGATGGAACCGCTGGCCATCGCCAACATCGCCGCGATCAAGGACGCAGGCGTGCGCATCGCCTTGGACGACTTCGGGACGGGCTACGCCAATCTCGCGTCACTGCGGGCCCTGCCGTTCGACATCGTGAAGCTCGACCGTTCGATCGTCACAGGCACAACGGCGGACTCGCCGGCACGGGCCATGCTCGAGGGAATCGTCGCAATGTCGCATGCGCTCGGCCTGAAGGTAGTAGCTGAGGGCGTTGAGACCCGCGAGGAGCTTCGCGTAGTCACCGAGACCGGCTGCGACCTCGGCCAAGGATTCCTGATCGAGCGGCCTTCAACCGAGCTTGGCATCAGAAGGCTGCTCGATCCGACCCAAAAGGACGCCATCGCATGACAACGACCCATCCGTCCAAGCGAGCCGCCTCGCCGACCCATGCCCTCCTCGTGGCCGGGGACAAGACGTCGGCGCACGCCGCAATGGCAAGTCTCGGTGGCAACGGCACCGACTGGGAGGTGGCGATCTCGCCGAGCAACGACGAGCTGTCGCATCTGGCGATCGCCAACCCACCCGCATGGGTCGTAGTCGAAACGAGTGAGATGCGGGATAGAACGGCAATGCTCGCATGCGTCGAGCCGTGGCTGGAGGGCACACCCGTCGTCGTGGTCGTAGGGGACGACGAGGACGAGCTGCTGCAGCACAGCCTCGTCGAAGCCGGCGCCTCCGTTGTGATCTTCGCCGGAGCCAATTGCCAGGGAGACATCGCCAAGACGTTGCGTCTCGCCACCGTGCGCGAGGAGATCGCACGCAAGGCGAGGGCCAACACGATCACCGTCTCGCGCGGATTTCCGATGGCCTTCTATCGCCTCGACGCTGAGGGCAGGTTTGTGTTCGTCAATGAGGCGACCGCCCAACTGTTCGGGTTCGAAGGATCGGAAGCCATGGACGGGTTGTGCCTCGCCGACCTCTGTCCGCAGGAGGGCTGCTTCGAGGCAATCAAAGAGATTCTCGATCATCGCGGCGAGATCGCCGGCATCGAGATGGAGCTCATGCATCGGAGCGGCAGACGAATCTGGGTACAGCTCCACGCTCACACCGTCCTCGACCGGAATGGAGACACCCTCTACTACGAGGGTGCGGCCGTGGACGTCACCGCCCGCCGGCGGGCGTTCGAGACTGTCGCCGAGGTCCAACATCGCCTGGAGAGCTTCTTCGCCCGCTCGCAGATCGCCCACTGGATCGAGGACTTCTCCGCGCTGATGGCCTGGCTCGATCGCCTGCGTGCCGGTGGTGTGCAGGACCTGCGTACCTACCTCGACGAGCATCCGGAAGAGGTTCTCTTCGGCATCGACCTGATCCGCGTTGTCGACGTCAACGCCGCAGGGTTGAAGATGATCGGAGCAGAGGACAAGAGCCAGGTGCTGAGCCGCAGCCTGAGCGCCGATGTGCAGCACACCGAACTCGAGGCCTACAAGGATCAGATGGTTGCTGCCTGGGAGGGCAAGTCGAGTGTCCGCACCACAGGTACCGGCATCACGCTCCAAGGCCGGCCGTTCGACTACGTGCTCACCTGGGTGGTGACTGTCGATGGCGACACGGATCTCGGAACTGTGATCGTCAGCATCGAAGACGTCACCGAGCTGAACGCGGCGCAACGGCGGCTGACTCATCTCAGCGAACTGAAGGACCGATTCATCGACTCGATCACCCACGAGCTCCGCACGCCGCTCACCGGCGTCTTCGGTTTTGCGGAGCTGCTCCGACAGACCTGCTACGAAGAAGCCCGCCCGGAGACCAGGGAGTACCTAGACCTACTCTCCAGCGCTGCCGCAGGTGGTGCGGCCATCCTGGACAATCTGCTGCTCGCAGTCGAGCTGGGCGACGACGGCAAAGGGTTCATTGACCCGATCCATCTCCATCGCGACCGCGTGAACGTCGTGACGGAGGCCAAGGCCGCCGTCGATTCGCTGGCCCCGGAGGAGAGATCGCGGATCGAAATCGACGGCGGCACCGCAATTGCCTGTGGCGATGCGACGCGAGTGCGTCAGATCATCCGCAATCTGCTCAGCAACGGCATCCGCTATGGGACATCGGAGGTCCGTGTGCGCGCCTACGAGACCATGGACGACGCATGCATCGTCGTCGCCGACGACGGAGACGGCATCCCGGAAGGATCGATAGAACAGGCCTTCGCCAGGTTCGAGAGCGACAGCCGTGACCCGGGACTGACCGAGTCGCTGGGAATCGGGCTCACCGTCTCGCGAGCACTGGCCAGAGCCATGGGGGGCAATCTGCGTTACGAGAGATCCGGCACCGCATCCCTATTCACACTCACACTGCCACTTCAGGAGGTGACGACATGACGCCGCCCATTACCTTCGGGATCCTGGGGCCGATTGTGATCAATCGGCCGGATGGGACTTCGAGCCACCCCACAGGACGCGAGGCAAAGGTGCTCGCCGCCATGCTGCTATCGATCAACAAGTCCATCCCGACCTTTGACCTCATCAGCATCGTGTGGGGCGACTCACCACCCGCATCGCCCGAGACCGCACTCCACAATGTGGTCTACCGCTTGCGCCGCACACTGGAGGACACGGGAGTTGCGGCGACCATCGAGAAGGCAGCTGACGGATACGGCCTGATGGCGGACCCGATGGTCGTGGATGCGGCCAGGTTCGAGTGGCTCCTCGCCACTGCAGACCGCGAAAACGGAGCTACCGCGCGCGAGGTGCTCGACGACGCCATGGATCTCTGGCGCGGCGAGCCGTTCGGCTCGAGGCTCAACGGCTCCCAACTCTTCCACGCCGAGACCCAAAGGCTCACTGCGTTGCGCTGGCTGGCAGTTGAGGACAGGATCCGTCACGACCTCGCCTCGGGAGGTCACCGCGAGGTAATCCCGGAGCTCGTCGGCCTCACCACCATGGCGCCGATCCGCGAGACCCTGTGGGCATTCTTGATCGCTGCCCTGTATCTGTCCGATCAACGGGGCCGTGCGCTGCAGGCGTACCAGCAGGCGCGTGCCCATCTCGCCGAGGCGATCGGCGTCGAGCCCGGCCGCCCATTGCAGGAACTCGTCGGCGCCGTCGTCGATCAGGACGACTATCGCGTGCTCGAGTTCGTCAAGGTCTGACCCCTACCTGACTCGACGCGGGCCCGGAGGCCCAAACGGGGTTGACTCCATCCGAGGCCTCCATCTATCATCGATTATCAATTAGGGGGACACGGTACGGCTGCGGGAAGGACGGACGTGTGAGGAGAACCACTGGTACTCGATCGGGGTTCTGCCAATCCCGATCATCGAGCGCTCGATGTAGTCGAGGCAACCACCCAACAGGTCCCCGACCACCATCCCCACCTCGTCCCCTATCGCAGAAGGCCGGACTGCGATGGATCTAGATTTCTTCAGCAAGTCCATCGTCATCGGTCTGACCGAGCACGCCCCGCTAATATTGGCGGCAATCGGTTTCGCCTTGCTCTACCGACTCACAGGTCTCATCAATGTCGCCTACTCGGAGACGATCACACTCGGGGCGTACTTCGGGATGTGGTTCAACACGACGTACGACCTCAACTTCTACACGGTTCTCCTGCCCGCCGGCATCGTGGCAGGGTTGATCAGTGTCGGCACCTACTTCGCGGTGTTCCGCCCGGCGAAGAAGCTCAACGTGGGCGCACTGGAGATGATCATCATCTCGTTTGGTCTCTCGATCGTGCTCCGACATGCTCTCCAGTTCGTGTTCGGATACCCGGTGCGGTTCTTCGAGGTACCGCCACCGGTGTCGATTCGTGTGCTCGGCGTGGGGGTCGGCGCATTCCGCATCCTTGCTGTGGCCAGCGTCGCCGCCGTGTCCCTTGCTCTGTACTACTTCATCCAGCGCACGAGCTTCGGCCTCCAGATCCGGGCACTTGCCAGCGATGAGGACCTGGCTCAGGCCAGTGGCATCCGGCCGCTGTTCGTCACCGTGCTGATTTGGTTCATCGCCGGAGTCGCCGGTGGTATGGCAGGTGCGTTCTACGGCGTCAGCTCCTCGGTGGCTCCGCTGCTCGGATGGCGCCAATTCCTCTTCATCTTCCTGGTGGTTGTGGTCGGCGGTAGAAAGGGCCTCGGCGGTGTGATCATCACGGGTGCCCTCACCGGCATCGCCCTCGCCGCAATGACGCTCCAGTTCGGCCAGGTGCTGTATGCCCAGCTCGCTCTTATCATCGCCTTTGTGGTCCTGTTGAAGTGGCGAAGTAAGCGCTCCATCGAGACGGTGAAGGTGTAGCCATGAATCTCGAGTGGTTAGACGCATTCCTGATCTCCGGCCTCTTCTCGGTTGTGGTCATCATTGGGCTGGCCCTGTTGCTCCACCTGCAGTTGGGGCTGACCCGCATCGCCAACTTCGGTGTCGTCGGTTTCTTCGGCATCGGCATGTACTCATTCGGCGTCATGTTCACCAAGGTGGACTGGCCGTTTGGCGACCTGCCGGCGTTCCTCATCTCGCTCGCATTCGGCACGTTGGTTGCCGGCCTGTCCGGCCTCCTGGTCGGATGGCTGATCGCTGATCTCGACGAGGACGGTGTCCTCGTTGGTACGCTCGGCTTCGCCACGGTGGTGTTCATCCTGGCGACAACCGAGCAGGACTTGACCGGTGGCGCCCTAGGCCTCGGCGGGCTCAAGTTCCCCTACGACGTGGGAACGGTCAAGGCCGACGAGTTCCTCTGGCTGATCATCGTCAGCATCGTGGTGTCGCTGATCTTCCTGTACGTGTGGTGGGTCCACCGCACGCCTTACGGCCGGCTGCTCATCGCCACGGGCGGCAACGAACCGCTGGCCCGCAGCCTGGGCAAAGCAACCTTCCGCACCAAGCTGTGGTTGTTTGCGGTCGGATCTGCCGGCATGGGCCTGATCGGTGCGCTGTTTGGTGTGATGGAGCGCTTCCTCGCTCCGGAGAACCTCGGCATCGACGTAACGCTGGCGGCAATGGTGGCCCTGGTGATCGGCGGAACCGCCCGAGCCTGGGGTGCGGTCATCGGTGGGTTCTTGATCTTCGGATTCTTCGACATCATCGTGCAGAGCTACATACCGTTCCCCAAGGAGTGGTACGGACAGGCCATCCCCAACGCCAAGCTGATCGTCGAAGGCTTGGTTCTCATGGGCGTTCTGCTCTTCCGGCCGTTGGGCATCCTCGGTGCGATGCAGAGAGACAAGTTGATGCGGAGGGTGCATGGTTAGTGAGACGCAACAGGCGACCGTGACTCGCCCCCAGATCCGTGTCCAGAACGCGGTCAAGAGCTTCAGCGGCCGTGTGGTCGTGGACATCGACGACTTGATGCTCGGCGATCAACCCATCGAGGGCTTGATCGGGCCGAACGGTGCCGGCAAGACGACGCTGATGCGGATGATCATGCACTCGACCCCGCTCGACAGTGGAACCATCACACTGTTCAACGCCAACGGCGGGGGCGATGTGGTCATCTCCAACCTGCCCACTCACTGGATGGCGCCGCACGGCCTGGTGAAGAGCAACCAGGTCATCATGGACTTCGACAATCTGACGATTCTCGATTCGATGCTGCTCGCCGTATCGACGGCCAGGTACGAGAAGCCGTACCGCATCTTCGATGAGCCCCGGCTCTATGCCGACAGCGTCGAACGGATGAACGAGTACATGGAGTACTTCGATCTCGGCGACCCGATGCGGATTGCGGGTTCGGCCGGCGAGAAGAAGTTGCTGGACATCATTCGCTGTCTTCTCCTCGAGCCGAAGTTTCTCATGCTCGACGAGCCCACGGCCGGTCTGCCCGAAGAGGTGACGGAGAAGGTGGTCGGGCTCATCCGAAAGCTCGCAGACGAGGGCACCTCGGTTGTGATCGTGGAGCATGACCTCAACGTGATCTGGAATCTCTGCGATGAAGTCCACTTCATGGCGGAAGGCTCGGTTGTACTCCACGGCAGTCCTGAGGAGATCAGGCAGAACAGCACGGTCGTCGAGAAGTACCTGGGAGAAGGCCATGTCTGAGACAAACGGCACTCCGATGCTGGAGGCCAGCGGCCTGCGCAGCGGCTATCACGGGGTCAACGTCCTCAAGGACATCAGCTTCGAGGTCGGCAACGAGGTGTTCACCGTGCTGGGGGCCAACGGCGCCGGCAAGACGACACTCCTGGCGACGCTGGCTCGCCTCATCCCATCCACAGCGGGCAGCATCTCCTTCCTCGGTGACGATGTGACCCGCATCCCGGCTTTCGAGACGGCGGCCCGGGGGATGGGCTACGTGCCTCAGGAACGCGGTGTCTTCCCCGACCTGACCGTGATGGAGAACCTCACCGTCGGCGGGATGATCGGCGAGCGATCTCGTGAAGAGCGAATCGAAGAAGTCGTTGAGCTCTTCCCCGACCTGGGCAATCTGGGCAACCAGGTCGCCGGCACCCTTTCCGGCGGCGAGTCGCGGATGGTGGCGTGCGGTCGTGCGCTCATGCAGGACCCGGCGCTCCTGCTGCTCGACGAGCCGACAGCAGGCCTGTCACCGTTGTACGTCGACATGTTCTTCGAGAAGATCACAGAAATCCACCAAGACAAAGGGGTGGGCATCATCCTGGCCGAGCAGAACGCCACCAAGGCGCTCGAGGTCGCCGACCGGGTCATGGTGCTCAGCCTCGGGGAGGCGTTCGCGGTCATGGACGCCGCCAATCTGACAACCGACCAGCTCAAGGAGGGGTACCGGATTTAGACGGCAACCCACACGAGGAAGCAACGCAAGGGAGACATGTATGGAGAGAAGGAAGAGGTTCTTATCACTGTTGGCCGTGCTATTCGCGTTTGCGCTCATAGCTTCGGCATGCGGCGGAGACGACGAGAGCACCGACACCACGGCGGCAGCCGGTGGGTCGGATACTGAGGCTCCGGCAACAACTGAGGCCCCGATGGCGGAACCTGTTGCGGTTTGTGAGCTGGCCTATTTCACCGGCGAGTTCGCTGCCTACGGTCCGTCGCTGACGGCCGACGTCAAGTTCCCGATCGAGCAGGTGATCAACGAGGATCCGCCGCTGGGCAGGACCTGGGAGTATTACGGTGAAGACCTTGGTACGCCCGGCGAAGCACAGGCCGCTCGTACCTGTCTCGAGCAGCACAACGCCGAGATCATCGTGAGCATCGCTCACGGGTATCGGACCTATCGTGACTTCATGATCGAGCAGTGGGCCGAGAACGACTCGCCGCTCGGGCCGACGGTCCACGGTGGATCGATCCCCGGCAACCTCGGTGGCACCGCTGCCGAGCCGCTGTTCCGAGCGCAGGGCCTCGATGAGGGCCTGGGTATTTCCGGCGTGATGTATGCCGAGGACATCGGAGCTGAAACGCTTGTCATCTTCGCTACCCAGGTCGAGGGCTTCCAGCTCGCGTCCGGTGCTGCGGAGAAGGCCGCTGAGG
>JASJDZ010000056.1 GCA_030065575.1 Acidimicrobiia bacterium | reverse complement strand
GCACCACCGATCATGAGGCTCTGCAGCTTGTATCCGAAGACGTTCTTGCCGAGGCTGAGCGCTGCGTCCTCATCCTCTCGGATCGCCCGCATCGCCCGCCCCCAGGGGCTGCGGGTCAGTTTCCAAAGGAAGAGCGTCGCCAGCGCCACGAGGCTCCAACCGAGCAGCAGCACCCATACCGTCCGCTCATCGAACCGGAAGCGACCGATGCCGTAGAGACCTACCGGTATTGGGTTGAGATCGAAGAACTCGTCAGCGAACCGTTGGATTCCGAAGATCCCATTGGTCAGTGGAGCAGCCCAGGAGGAGCGAACGGTGAGACGCAAGATCTCGCCTGCGGCGATGGTCACGATGGCCAGGTAGTCAGCGCGCAGCCGCAGCGTCGGGAAACCCAGGATCAGACCGAGGATGACTGCCGCAAGAATTCCGACCGGGATACCGAGCCACAACGAGCCACCCATGTCGACCGTGATCGCCATTCCGTATGCCCCGACGAGCATCGATGCTACGTGGCCGAAGTTGAGTAGCCCTGTGTAGCCGAACTGCAGGTTGAGACCGATCGACGACAGCGCATAGGCAGCTGCCGGTACGCCAATCGCAGCTCGACCCGCGTCGATGAGGATCTTGACGATATCCATCAGCCAATCCTCTCCTTGACTCCGAGCAACCCCTGCGGGCGGATCAGCAGCATCGCGATCAAGATGCCCAGAGCTACGGCCGTCTTGAACTCGACTGCGATCCAGAGCGTGCTCATCTCAACGGCTACGCCCACGAGGAACCCACCCAGCATCGCACCAAAAGCAGTGCCGAGGCCGCCGAGGATCACGGCGGCAAAGATGAGGAGCAACAGCTTGAAGCCCATGTCCCACTGCACCTGTTCCGAGATTCCGAACATAACTCCACCCAGGCCGGCCAGGCCCGCACCAACAATCCAGGTAACCCGGATGACACGCTGCACGTCGATACCCGACGACTCGGCGAGGTCGGCGTTGTCGGCGACGGCGCGCATCGCCGTACCCAGCCGGGTCTTGGTTAGGAACAGGCCGACGGCAAGAAGAACCAACGCGGTGAACACGATGATGGCCAGATTCTTGGGAACCGTCGTGATACCGAGGAATTGGATGTCGTTCTGGATCGCATAGTCCATGTAGGGACGGGGCAGCCCACTGAAGACAACCAGGATCAGGTAGCGGATGACAAAGGAGAGCCCGATCGAAACGACGATCATCGGCACGAGTCCGGTACCCCTTACCCGCAGCGGCCGCCACAGCCAGTGCTCCTGCGCCCCGCCAAAAGCAGCTACCAGCAGGAGAGCAGGTACTGCCGCCAGGAGTATGTGCCAGCCGGGTCCTCCCGCGGCGGCATTGAACCAGTATGCGATTACGGCGCCCAGCGTCACGAGATCGCCGTGCGCAAAATTCACCAAACCGGTGACACCGAAGATGAGCGAGAGGCCGATCGAGGCCAGCGCAATGATGGCACCGAACTTGAGTCCCACCACAAAGAGACTGCTCACTCGGGTCCACGTACTGACGCCCGACTCGAGACCGGGCCCGAGGTTGAAGCGGGCCGTCTTATTCTGGTCGTTGCGCACACTGACATTCGGCAGTTCGGACCTTTCAGGGTCGGTGAGGGCTACACCGTCGGGCAGAGTGTCTACTTCGAGCCGCACCAGATACGTTCCGGCCGACGGGACGGGGATCTCCCAATCACCGTTCTCGTCCGATTCCGCAGTACCGATTGTTGTGCCGTCTAGCTCAACGGTGATGGTCACCCCGGCGACCGGTTCGCGAACATCGCCATCGATCTTCTCGAGAGTGCCCTTGATCGTCTCGCCCTCCGCAAGCGCAGCTGCAGGCAGGGCGATCAAAGCCAGGAAGGCGATCGCCACAACGACCAGAGAGCGTGCTGTTCTGCGCAAGGTGCGGGGAGTGTAGGTCGATACCCTCGGTGCCGCTAACTCTGGTTGTGCGGCAACTACTTCTGCGGCAGCAGATCCTCAAGAACCGGTCGGAGATGGTCCAAAGCGGTGGTCAATACGGCCCAGAGACTTGCGATATTCTCGGCATCTTCCGCTTTGCCCGCCATCTCGACGGCATAGGCAGCTTCCTGCGCTTCTTCGGCCGTCATCTGACCGCTGGCGCCCTTCAAACGGTGGGCAACCTTGGAGAGGGCGGCGAGGTCGCCGGTTTCGAGAGCGGCATTGCCGTCCGCAACCAGACCCTCAGCTTCCTCGAGGAACAGGCTGATGATCTCGCCGAGGAAGTCCGGATCATCACCGAACTGGGCGAGGGCTTGCTGCTTGTCGAATACCACGGACTGACTATCGCTTTCCTCCGTCTGAGTGGGGCGGGCCACTCCGGCACCGCTCGCCAGCTGCTCAACCGTGACGAACAGCTCCTCCGGTCGGAACGGCTTGGAGACGTAGGCGTCCATGCCGCCCTCGAGGCATCGCGTCTCATCGCCGGCCATAGCGTGGGCGGTGAGAGCAACGATGGGGATGTGCCGATCGGATCCTGCCTCGAGCGCTCGAATCTCGGCCGTGGCTGCGAAACCGTCGAGCTCGGGCATCTGGATGTCCATCAGAATGATGTCGAACTCGCCCGACTGGAACGCATCGACAGCTTTGCGTCCATCATCGACCACGGTGACCTCGTGGCCGCGACGGGCGAGCAGGCGAACTGCCAGCTTCTGATTGATAGGTGAGTCCTCTGCCAGCAGGACGCGGAGCTCCCGACGCCGCTCCCGGAGCCAATGGCGCGTGATCATCTCGCTGTTGTCGACGCCTTCGGCCGTCACGAGCATCAGCGCTTCGGCAAGGCTTCCGGGGGCCATCGGCTCGGCCAGATAGGCCTTGAAGCCGAGCTGACGGAAGTTGCTCGCGCTCCCCCGCTGCCCCACGGCGGCAAGAGCCACCGCGGGAATCGAGTCCATGATGCCGCTGCGGGCGAGGTCCTCGGCAGCTGCAACAGATCGTCCGCTGCTCGCAAGGACAACGGCGTCGTAACTCTCGCCGTCCTCCTCGATCCGCTTCACCGCGTCGGCTACGTCGATGACGGTGTCGGCGACCATGCCGGCTCTGTTGACCGTGGTTGCTACCTGGAGTCCCTTGGTCTCCACGTCCGCGATGATCAGGATCTGGCCCGAGCCGGTTTCACCCGGACGCAGCGGCCCGATCGCGTCCGAGTCAACATTGCTGAGGAGAAGCTCGAACGAGAACGTCGAGCCATCACCAACGGTGCTCGTCGCAGTCAGTTCGCCACCCATCATCCGGACCAACTGGGATGAGATGGACAGGCCCAGACCGGTGCCCCCGTACTTGCGTGAGGTGCTCGAATCGGCCTGGGAGAAAGCCTCGAAGATCGCTTCGAGCCGCTCCTCCGGGATGCCGATGCCCGTGTCCTGCACCTGAAACCGAACCTTGTGCTTGTCGTGGCTGATAGCGCCGATCTCGGTGACTCGAACCGTGACTCCGCCGACGTGAGTGAACTTCACTGCGTTGCCAATGAGGTTGAACAGGATCTGACGAAGTCGGCCGGGATCGCCGAGGAAACCATGCGGTAGCTCCGGATCGATGTCTGCCTCGAGAGTGATCCCTTGCTCACGGGCCCGGACCGACATCGTGCCGACGGTGTCGGTAACGGTATCGCGGAGGCTGAAGGGGATTTCCTCCAGCGACAGGCGTCCCGACTCGATCTTGGCTAGATCGAGGATGTCATTGATCAGATCGAGCAGTGCATTCGAGGCCTGCGCAACAGTGGTCAGGTAGTCACGCTGTTCGACGGTCAGCTCGGTCAGCAGGGCGAGATCGGTCATGCCCAGGATGGCGTTCATTGGGGTCCGGATCTCGTGGCTCATATTGGCGAGGAACTGGGACTTGGCCACGTTGGCTACCTCAGCTGCCTCCTTGGCCGCCCGCAGTTCCTCAGCAGAACGCTGTCGATCAGTCACGTCGCGCGACGCCACCTGATACTCGAGGGGTGCGCCCGTATCCGGATCGCGCACCAGCCGCGATGTGCCCTCGAGCCATACGTAGTGGCCGTCGGCATGAAGCATCCGATAGGTTGCCTGGGACGGCTCGTCGCCGGTTGGCATCAGGAACTTGCGGTACGAATCCACATCGTCTGAGTGAACCAACTCTGCGGTATCCAGCTCGACGAAGTGATCCGGGTCGTATCCGAGAACCGTGCGGATCGCAGGCGAGACGTAGGTTATGTAGCCGTAGGGCCCGCGGCGGGAGATGATGTCTGTCGAGTTCTCGGCAAGCAGGCGGAACCGCTCCTCGCTCGAACGTAGCGCCGCTTCCGACTCCCGACGTTCATCAATCGGGCGTGACGAGATGACGAAGGCGTTGACCCGGGGATCGGTGACCCGATTCGTCCCGATCGATTCGAAGAAGTAAAACGAACCATCCTTGTGGCGGATCCGGTGCTGAACCGGTTTTGTGCTCTCGCCGGGTGGAGTCCTTCGCGCCACCTCGAACACACGATCGACATCCTCAGGATGCATGACGCTGACAGCATCCTTGCCAAGCAGCTCCTCCGGCTTCCAGCCGAGGTGCGTCGTTATGGCGGGACTGACGAACCGACATACGCCTTTGCTGTCCAGGCTCAGGATGAGGTCCGAAGTTGCGTCGAGAATGACATGCAGACGGGCACGGGAGCGCTCGAGAGCACGTTCCAGCTGAGCTCGAT
This sequence comes from Acidimicrobiia bacterium, assembly GCA_030065575.1. Taxonomy (GTDB): domain Bacteria; phylum Actinomycetota; class Acidimicrobiia; order Spongiisociales; family UBA5794; genus JAAETI01. The sequence continues at coordinate 8,542 of JASJDZ010000056.1, read as the reverse complement.
CGGTTACGTCGGTGGCGACTCCGACTACCTGTTCGATCGACCCGTCGGCAGCCAGTACCGGCGTTAGCTGCATCTGCCAGTGCCGGCCGAACGCCTGCAGCAAGCCGGTCGGGCTGATCCCGGCGCTGGCTTCGGCGTACATCTCATCCCAACCGGGAACAGCTGAGAAATCGGCGACGGTCATCCCCTCGAGACCACGTTTGTCGAGGCCGAGCAGGGCGAGATCTCGACCTGCGGAGAATGCAAATCTGCCGGTGTTGTCGATCGAGAACACGACAACCGGCGCATGGGCGATCACCGCTTTCATCGTCGAATCGGACACGTTGGCCGAGCTCTCATCAACACCAGGGGCGCTGTGGGAGAGAGCAACCGCTACCGAGTCGATGAGCGGCTCCACCCGCTTCAGCTCCTCGGGCTCGATTCCGGCGAGGACAAGGGCCCCCACGGTCTCGCCCTTGTCTACCAAGGGCTGGCACACCATCGTTTCGATACCGTCGTCCCAAGCTACCGAGCGGGTGGCCAGTGCCCGTCCCACTAGGTCGGTTTCGCCACAGTCCCAGGGGAGCGCATCGACCGCAGCCGGTTGCATCAGCAGCTCGCCGGTCATGTCGGCAACAACGGCCCCGATGTACCCACCGGTAGCTCCCGTAACTGCGATCAGCACCTCGAGTGCGTCCCGAAACAGAACCTGCGGCGCTACTCCGTGCATGGCGGCGTGAAGGGTGCGCGCGGTTGCTTCTGCAACTTCGAGTTGTCGCTGTGCCGGATCGTCCGGGGCGTCGACAGACGCATCGGGCCGGTAGTCGGGAGCCGCCATGGGGGGTCTGTCGGCAGAACCCGGCCCCATTTGAGGCCTACGCGGCCGGTTCTGCGTTAGTTAGGCTGAACTCGCAGGCGGACAACACGACTGGCCCAGGCAAGGAGTGATCGTGCAGCTGATCGAGTGTGTTCCCAACTTCTCCGAGGGTCGCGACCAGGGTGTCATCAAGGCGATTACTGATGAGATTGTCGCTGTACCCGGTGCCGAGTTGCTCGACGTCGATCCGGGCGCCGATACCAACCGCACTGTGGTCACATTCGTTGGCGACAGTGACGCCGTAGCCGAGGCGGCGTTCCGCAGCATCGCCAAGGCCGCTGAGCTGATCGACATGCGCAGCCATGAGGGGGCCCACCCCCGCATGGGCGCAACCGATGTTTGTCCGTTCATCCCGGTTCAGGGAGTAACGATGCAGGAATGTGTGGCTCTGGCGCGGGATCTTGCAGCGCGGGTCGGCAGTGAACTGGGCATCCCGGTTTACCTCTACGAACACGCCGCCGGCGAGGGTCGCCGTTCCCTATCGGATGCGCGGCGCGGAGAATATGAAGGCCTCGCCGATCGGCCCGATCGGCCCGACTTCGGCCCCGACCTCCACCCGAGCGCAGGCGCCACGGCTATCGGCGCCCGCGAGTTTCTCATTGCGTACAACGTCAATGTCAACACGACCGATCGCCGCCTGGCCCATCAGGTGGCGCAGGCCGTGCGCGAGCTGGGCACTCCCAAGCGAGACGAGTCGGGCAAGATCGTCAAGGGGGAGGACGGGAAGACCGTGTTCATCCCGGGGCGTTTCAAGGAATGCAAGGCCGTCGGCTGGTACCTGGCGGAGTACGGACGCGCCCAGGTTTCGATCAATCTCACCGACTACAACGTCACCTCGCTGCACGACGTCTTCGACGCCTGCCGCGAAGAAGCGGCCGCCAGGGGAATGCGAGTGACCGGTAGCGAGCTTGTCGGCTTGGTGCCAAGGGCAGCCCTCCTCGCCGCCGGAGACCACTACCTGGCCAAGCAGGGCCGTTCCACGGGGGTACCGGAGGAGGAACGAATTCGCATTGCCATCCTGTCGCTCGGACTCGATGAGCTCGGTCCGTTCGAGCCGAAGGAGAAGGTTGTTGAGTATCGGGTCTCCTCAGGCCCAGGGAATCTTGCCGGGATGACAGTCACGGAGTTCCTGAACGAGCTATCAACCGACTCTCCCGCCCCGGGTGGGGGTAGCGTCGCTGCTCTATGCGGATCCCTTGCCGCCTCGTTGACGGCGATGGTTGCAGCATTGACCCACGCCAAGAAGGGATTCGAGGACTCCAAGCCGGCGATGAACGAGCTGGGCCATGCCGCACAGAACCTCAAGGGTTGGTTCGTAGCGGCCATCGATCGTGACACCGACGCGTTCAACGGCGTGTTGGCTGCGATCCGTCTTCCCAGAAAGACCGAAGCCGACAGAGCAATCCGAGACGAGGCAATGGCCGCCGCCAATCTGCGAGCGACGCTTGTCCCGCTCGAGGTGCTGGAGCGCTGCGTCGTGGCGATGGGATTGGCACATGAGGCCGCTGCCGACGGCAATCCGAACTCGGTGTCCGACGCCGGGGTGGCCGCAGCCTGCGCCAAGGCGGCGGCTCGAGCCGCATCGCTGAACGTCCGCATCAACCTTCCGGGCCTCGGCGAAACCGAACAGCAGGAAGTCTCGACGAGACATGACACTGCTCTCGCTCAGCTCGACGGCGCCGCCGCCGAAGTAACCGCACTGGTCGACCAGATCCTGGCCGCTTCGAGCTAAGCAAAGGGAACCGGATCTCGCTCAGGCCGGTTCGTCGCGAAGGCGGATCGGGCCCTGGTTCTCCGGACGGCGCCCGTGGATGGGGGCATAGAACTCCCGGATCAGGTTCATGTCGGTTGCGATGTCCCCGCTCGGGTGAACGGTCGGACCAATGCCTGCCGTCTTGTTGGGGAAGTCGATGAAGGTGAGCGCGATGGGCACCTCCGCGGCGGTGGCTATGTGATAGAAGCCTGATCTCCAGTATTCGGTGCGCTTGCGAGTGCCCTCCGGAGCAATGACGAGGGCCATCTCTTCCGCCTTGGCGAACTCCGCAACCATCTGCTGCACCAAACCCTCGCTGCTGTCCCTCCGGACGGGGATCAAGCCGAGACGACGCATCAAGCCGCCAAACGGCCAACGAAACAGAGTGTGCTTGCCGATGGCGCGTGCAGGGACTCGGAAATGGTGAACAACTGCAAGGAAGACGATGAAGTCCCAGTTCGTCGTGTGAGGGGCTCCGATCGCAACGAACTTGGCATGCGGTGGGCGCTCTCCGGTGAAGCGCCATCCGAGCAGACGCATGAGCTTGTTTGCCAACCAACGCATCGCTGCATGGTGGCCGATTGCCTACGTGAACACAACACCGACTGCAACCGCAGCCCCACCTCGGGTTACGCTGCGGGGAGTCACTGGGAGGTACAGATGTCGACGGTTCGCTGGGGAGTGCTGAGCACAGCGCACATCGGGACTCAAAAGGTCATTCCGGCTATCCAGGCGGGGGAACGATGCGAGGTTGTGGCGATTGGGTCACGGGGGCTGGATGACGCACTGGAGGTCGCAACCGATCTCGGTATTCCTCGAGCCTATGGCTCGTATCAGGGCGTGCTTGACGATGATGACGTCGATGCTGTCTACATCCCGCTTCCCAACCACATGCACGCTGAGTGGTCGATCGCTGCGGCACGGGCCGGAAAGCACATCCTCTGCGAGAAGCCGATCGCGCTGACCACCGGGGAGGCTGCAGCCATGGCGGAAGCCGCCGCCGATGCCGGGGTCATCATTCGCGAAGCTTTCATGTACCAGTTCCATCCGACCTGGCAGCGCGCCAGGGAGCTGGTGGAAGCCGGCCGCATCGGCGACGTGGTCGCCATCGACAGCTGGTTCTCCTACTACAACGACGACCTGGACAACATCCGCAATGTGCTCGAGTACGGCGGCGGAGCCCTCATGGACATCGGTTGCTACTGCATCCACTCCGCCCGGTTCATTCTTGGAGCGGAGCCCACTGCTGTGCGGGCCGCGATCAGACGCGACCCGTTGAGCGGTGTGGACATCGTCACCTCGGCCATCCTCGAATTCGGCGACACCATCGCCGCCTTCGGCTGCTCGACCCGGGCCGAGAATGCGCAGAACGTCGACATCCTGGGGACCCGGGGACGGATCAACATCGAGATCCCCTTCAACATCCCAACGGATAGACCCGCCCGCATCTCGCTGGTCGCCGGCGGTGAGCCGCCGGCAGAACCAAACACTGAGGTGATGGAGTTTCCGACCAGCAACCAGTACACGCTGCAGGCGGAGGCTTTCGCCGCCGCCATCGTCGATGGAGCCCCGCTGCCGGATACCGGACATGAAATGGTCCACAACCTCGGCGTGATCGAGAAGGTGTTTGCCGCGGCCGAACCGGGGGAATCGTTGTGAGCACGTTCGACCAGCAAGTCACATTTCTCCTGGTGGCCGACCTGGAGGAGAGCACCAGGTTCTATCGCGACATCATCGGTCTCGATGTAGTGCTCGACCAGGGTGACTGCAGGATCATGCGGGTCACCGAAACAGCCTTCATCGGCATCTGCCAGCGGGCTGAGCGAGCCGATCCCGGTGCGGTTCTGGTGACGCTGGTGACCGACGACGTAGATGCCGAACATGCCCGGCTCATCGCCGCTGGTGTCTCATGCGAGAAGGAGCCGGGTCACAACCCAAAGTACAACCTCTACCACGCCTTCTACCGAGATCCGGATGGGTTCCTCGTCGAGGTACAACGCTTTCTCGATCCCGCCTGGCCGCGCCCCTGAGCTGATTCCGGCAGGCGACAAGGTGCTCGGGTACGATCGAGTTGCCGCAAACGAGGGAGAGCGCAAGTGGCATCGATTCTTGGCTTTGGCGGCTACGCGCCCGAAAGAGTGATGACCAATGATGACTGGGCCGCACTCATTGACACCTCGGACGAGTGGATCACGACCCGGACGGGGATCAAGAAACGCCACTTCGCCTCCGACGACGAGGCCACTGTCGACCTCGCCGGCAAGGCATCGCTGGTCGCCCTGGAGGACGCCGGGCTGACGTCCGAGGACATCGATGAGATCATCGTCGCCACCGACACCCCCGAGGCCTACACCCCGGACACGGCGTCATTCCTGCAGCACTATCTGGGGTGCCGGGAGGTGCCCGCATACGATCTCGGAGGCAGCGGTTGTGCCGGATTCGTGCAGGCTCTCGATGTGGCCCGGGCCCGCCTGCTGCTCGAGCCAAAACGGATTCTCGTCGTCGGCGTAGAACTGATCTCCCGATTGATGAGCTGGGAGGACCGGTCGTTCTGCGTCTTGTTCGGCGACGCCGCCGGGGCCGTGGTCGTTGCCCGCGATGGAGGAGCCGCTGAGCTGGTCCACGTTGTCGCCGGGACAGATGGGTCGCAGACCGACATCCTCACGCTGAAGACCGGTGGCACCCGCCATCCTTTCAACGCCGAGTCGCTGGCTTCGGGAGCCTTCAACCATCTCGACATGGACGGAAAACGGGTCTTCCGGGAAGCGGTGCACAGGATGTCACAGGCGGTTGTCGACGTGACCGGGCACATCGGCAAGGGCGTTGCCGATGTCGACCTGGTCATCCCGCACCAGGCCAACAAGCGCATCATCGATGCCGTGCAGCAGAAGATGGGCGTCGACGATTCCCGTGTCTTCGTGAACGTGCATGACTACGGCAACACGGGGTCAGCGACGGTCCCATTTGCCCTCTGGGAAGCCCTCGGCAAGGGCAGGATCAGCGAGGGCGACCTGGTCGTGTTGACCGCTTTTGGTGCTGGGTTCCACTGGGCCGCCGCGGCGTTGCAGTTCTAGAGCTGCGCCCGCAGTTGCCGCTTGATTCTCACCACCATGGCCCCCATGCCACGCATCCGCAGCGGTGACACCACATCTTCGAGTCCGAGGTCGGTGTAGAAGTCGTCGGGGAGGTCCAGGATCTCCTGAGCATCCGCCCCGGCGAGACCCTCGGCGAGAATGCCCGCAAATCCTCGTGTTGTCGGCGCTTCCGGCGGAGCATCAAAGTACAGGTGCACGGTGCCGTCCGGATCGAGGTCAACCTGCAGAAAGAGCGGTGACTGGCATTCGACGACACGCTCAAACCGATCGCTATCGGCCAGACCGGGAGGAAGCGGCGGCAGCCGGCGCGAATAGTCGAGCAAAGCCTGCAGCTTCACATCCCGGGGGGCTGTACCGAACAAGCGGACAATCTGGTCGAGTTTCGGCGGTAGTTCCATCGCTGCGACGATAGGCGCTCGGCGCGCAGAAACGGACGCTGAGGCCAAAACGTCGTGCGAGCAGGTCGCCGGGGGGTAGATTGGCCGCCGCCAATAGCCCGAGGAGAGCCAATGCCCGCCCCGCTAGATCCGGATCCCAAGTTCGCCGCATACGCCCATCCTGAGGCCCTGGTGAGCACGGGCTGGTTGGCCGACCACCTTGGCGATGAGGGCCTGGTCGTTGTGGAGAGCGACGAGGACATTCTGCTCTACGAGATGGGTCACATCCCCGGCGCCGTCAAAGTCGACTGGCACACCGAGCTCAACAACACCCTGATCCGTGACTACCTTGACGGGCCCAGTTTCGCCGAGCTCATGTCACGCAAGGGCATAGCCCGCGATGACACGGTCGTGGTCTACGGAGACAACTCGAACTGGTGGGCTGCATACGCGCTCTGGGTCTTCAAGCTGTTCGGGCATCCCGATGTCCGGTTGCTGGATGGCGGGCGGCAGAAGTGGGTCGCCGAATGGCGAGAGACAACCACCGAGCCGACCATCCGGCCCCGCACCGACTACCCCGTCGTCGACCGCGACGACTCCCAAATCCGGGCGATGCTCCAAGACACGCTCGAGCATTCCCAGGCCGGACGTGCTCTCATCGATGTTCGCTCCCCCGAGGAGTTCAGCGGCGAGCGGACCCATATGCCGGACTATCCCCAAGAAGGCGTATTGCGGGGTGGACATGTCCCGGGTGCCAGCAGCGTGCCGTGGAAGCGTGCGGCAAATGATGACGGCACCTTCAAGGAGCAGCCCGAACTGGCCGCGATCTATGTCGACGAGATCGGCCTCGACACAGAAGAGCCCGTTGTTGCGTACTGCCGGATCGGCGAGCGCTCCAGTCACACCTGGTTTGTGCTCACCCAGTTGCTCGGCTTTGACAACGTGCGCAACTACGACGGATCCTGGACCGAATGGGGCAACGTCGTCGGCTTGCCGATCGAGCGTTGACTCACACGTGGTTGCGCAGCATCAACTCTTTCGGATGCGGCCGTAGGTACGACTGACGCAGCAGGTACTCGATGTTGTACCGGCGGGCGAGGTAGCCGAACAGGGTCATCGGGACGATCAGCGGAACCAGCCCACCGCGATAGTCGTCGATCGCCTGGCGCGCCTCCTGCCTCGCCTGGTCGTCGCCCGTGTCACGGAGGAAGCCAAGCATGTGCTCGAGCACGTTCGTGTGCCGCCGTACTGTGGAGCGCTGCGCCACCGCCTCCATGAATCCCTGTTGGTACTCCGCGGCAAAGGCGGCCCGGGGTTGGGCCTTGGCCCCGGCGACAAGCCTCCCGAGATTGCGGAAGGAGACCTCGTCGTGGGCGAGCAGCAGCAGCTTCTCCGATGAATGGAACTCGACGATCGAACCAATGGTCCAGTCGGCAGCGAAGGCAGCTCGCAGCCGGTTGTAGGCAAACACCCGCTCGATGAAGTTCTCCCGCAAGTTGGGATCATTGAGTCGTCCCTCCTCCTCGACCGGCAGCCGTGGGTAGCGGCGGAGAACCTCGGCGGCGAAGATCCCGCGGCCCGACGCATTGGGAACATCGTTGTGGTCGTAGACCTTGACGCGCTCCATCCCACACGAAGGCGACTTGCTCTTGAGGATGAACCCGCTGAGGCCCTCTTCCTCAACAATGCTGGCTCGCTTGATGGCATGCTCCTCCATCGCCGCGGTCCAATCGACACCGTTCTTGGGATCAACAACACGAATCCTGTCGCCGTCGGCAACCAGGCGAACTGCGGGGCGAGGGATGGTCATGCCGGCTTCGATCTCGGGACACGTGGTCACGTACTCGAAGAACTGGCCGAGCGTTTGGGTCAGGTAGCGCTGGTGAGCATGGCCTCCATTGAAACGGACCTCGTCTCCCGCGAGACAGGCGCTGAGCCCAACCCTGATTGGCTTGTCGATCTGGACTTCGGTCATGACGAACTCCCAACTTCGGTATCGGCCCGAGCTCCAAGCAATGGCCTTCCGATGCGCAACAACGCTACACCTGCGGAACCTGCCACCAGCGGGGCGGTGGCAAGCAGGCCGTCTCCTCCGTAAATGGCAAACGTGAGAACCACGCCACCCCACGCTAGCCATCGAGCCAGCGTCACCCGCGACGCGGAGACTTCACCATCGCCAACGTCGGTCTTCACCGACGAGAGGCGGGCCGGCACAGTCAGCAGTAGAGAGACGGTGGACGCGACCGCCAGCGAAACGCCCAGCCCGTCAGGCCCAGACCACTGCCCTTCGAAGCCGGCTACCAGGGTGACCGCAAGTGCTGCCACCAAACTCGCCACTGCTACTGCAATGGCGGTGAGGCTGGCAGCACCGATGACAATGATCCCGAAGGCAAGCATCAGCGCAGCCGCCAGGGAGGCATCGCTGAGGCCGAGGACACCTCCGATCGCTACCGCGGCAAGG
>JASJDZ010000007.1 GCA_030065575.1 Acidimicrobiia bacterium | reverse complement strand
GCTGCCTTCACACGGCAGAGGTCACTGGTTCGATCCCAGTAGCGCCCACCAGGAAAGCCGCTGCGCTGCAGCGGCTTTCGGTTGTCGTGGAGTTCGGGCTGTCCCGCGACGATCGCTCCGGGACGCGCATGGGACGCGATTCGCTGGATTGACAGCTTGATTGACCGGCGCCTCGCAGCCTCTCTTGCTTGCCTAAGGCGGGGTGCAAAAGCAGGGTGTGTCCCTAGGTGGCGCGCTGGCACAGACGGACTGACTGCTACGTTGCCGGTCTGAAGTAGGAGGGCAGGGATGACTTCGGAGGACCACAGCCCATCGGATACCGAGGTGTTCGATCTGCGCGAGCTCGTCGAGATGCTCCCCGATGGTTGGCGGGATATCGAGCTCTTCTCGGTCGTATATCAAGCCTTCGAGATTCCACGCGCGAGTTTGCCGGAACCTGTTGTCCTTGAACTCTCCGACGTTTGCGCCATTCTGGTCTACGGCTCGGTTCGATATCAGGCGACTCGTTCAGTTCGCCTTGAGCAAACGAGCGACGCTCTAGGCCTGTCGATGAGGTTTGACGTCGATGGCGTGAGTGAGTCGCCTCACGGGCCACTCCTGGCCCTTTTCACCGCGTTTGACGCCGAGCCGTTGGCTCGAGATCGTATCGACACAGCATCTGGCCTGATGGTGTCTTTCCAGGGAAGGGCGATCGCGTATGAGCAGCTTTTTGAGACGTCCATGAGCCCGACGTCGATGAGCTTGTACACGCCATCGATCGAGGATCCTGGGATGCACGGGCGACCCAACTTGCGGCCCGACTACTTCGCGTTCATTGAAAACGCGCAGGCCGTGCTGGCGGCCTTGCCCAACGAGCACCGAAATCGCATCGAACTCGCTCTTCGATGGATCAACGCCGCTGTCCGCGATCGCGGCGTGGATGCTTTCCTGAAGTATTGGATGGGAGTCGAAACGCTGGCGATGCCCAACACCACGAACATACGACCGATCAATGAGTCGTTGGCGAGAGCCTATGGGCTTGGAATCGACCAAGTGCGAGATGAGTTCCTCGTAGGACGCCTCTACGGTCGACGTAACGAAATCGTCCACAACGGAGACATGAGACCAGTTGACGCGCGAGTTCTCATGTACCTGCTGGCGCTCTTCATCGATCTCTTGCGGGATGCGCTCGGTATCGTGGCAGCCCGGCGCGCGAAGACGCTACTAGCCCATCCAGACTTCTCAGACTTCACCGGTCTTCTATGAAGCCAGGCTGACCGAGGCTTCGGCGGGTCCGTCCCGCAGTATTCACGGTCAGTGAATCAAACCTGGGGGTTCTCTCCCGTTCCTGAGATGGCGCGCTTGGGTGACCTGCTTCTCCAAACGACGGGCGGCGGCCTCGTCGGCGCCTTCGTAGAGGTGCCCGTAGATGTCGAGGACGGTTCGGACCGATGTGTGGCCGAGCCGGTCGGCGATGACCTTGGGGTGCTCACCCTGAGCGATGAGAAGAGCGACCTGTGAGCGGCGCAGGGTATGAGTGCCGAGGTCCTGATTGAGGTCGGCGGCAGCGAGTGCGGGTTTCCAGACCCTACGCATCCAAGCTGTCCGCCGGATTGGTCCACCTTCTGGTGCTGGGAAGATCCACGCTTCCGGTTTCGGCTCATTGAGCTGTGCGATGTGCTCGGCGAGCTGTTCCGAGATGGAGTGAGGGAGCACCACGTTCCTGATGCTCTTAGCCGTCTTGGGCGGACCGACGATGATCTGGCCTCGGACGTCGGATACGGTGCGGCGGACGCGTATCAGGTTTCGAGCGGCATCGAAGTCGCAGGACTGGAGGCCGGCCAGCTCACCAATGCGCAATCCCCCGAAGGCGCCGACGAGAACAAGTGCTCGGTAGCGGGGATCGATCGCGTCAGCGAGCCGTATCACCTCTTCAACAGTGAGAACGGCGGGCTCCTTGTGCTCGATCTTGGGCAGTCGGACGTCTCGGGCGGGGGAGATGGCGATGAGGCGGTCCCTCACAGCCAGTCGGCACACTCCGGATGCGATCTGCCATGCTTTCTGGACAGTGGCTGGTGCTTTGCCTTCCGCTATGAGATCAGCCACCCATCCTTCGAGGTCGGATGGCTGCACGCTTCCGATTGGCCGGTCGCCGAGATGGGGGTTTACCAGCGAGCCGAGGTATGAGCGGTCGCGTGCCTGGGTCGACTCCCGGAGTGTCACCCGACCTGCCATCCACCGCTCGGCGACTTCCTTGAACAGCACCTTGCCTGCCTGCGGGTCGACCCAATCACCTCGGTCGAGCCTGGCAAGTTCGTTGGTCAGCCACCGTTGTGCGTCGATGCGGCGGTCGAAGGTGCGGGAGCGCCACCGCCCGTCGGGAGCTTGATAGCGGGCCCGGTACCGTCCATTGCTGCGCCGATCGATCGATGTGGCAGTCATGAGCGTCCCCGCCGATCGGCTGTCAAGGACTCTTGCCGGTCAGTCTGCGGGCGAGCGGATGGCGATCCGAGCGAGCCTTCGTCAATCCGCTCGTCGATCCACTGCTGGACATCGCTCCACCGGTACCGGAGGTGTCGCCCCACGCGGAGCGCGGGCGGTCCCTGCCTCCGGTAGCGCCACGAGTAGAGCGTCTTGACTGGGACGGCGAGGTATGCCGCGAGTTCGTTGACCCCGAGCAGGTGGTCGCTGTGATCCATGTGCTCACCCTGCGGGAGGACGCTCTCACTGGAGTCTCATTGGCACCAATAGCCCGGCTATGGCTCGGTGAGAGGGTCCATGGGACTCTGGTCAGAGGTTTGCTGAGACTTTGGTCAGAGGATGAGTGGGCCAGTGAGACTTTGGTCAGAGGGTGAGCGACTTCATTGATGAGTGGTCCTGTATCCGCCTAAGGAGTATCGGCCGTGGAGTGCATCACCGAAATCGTCGGCTCGGCCGGCTCAGAAACCGTCGGTGGGATCTGCGTTGAGCCCAGAGGTGGCCTGCATCAGCCGATGATTGCTCACATGCGCGCGTTCGCCTCCGGGGTTGCGGTCTGCCGCGCTGGAGTCCCCCGGCTCCCATGGACCATGCCTCCTGGCACGACCCACACGATGCCCAGACAGCGATACATCGAAATCGATCGATCCACCGAAAGGAGATCCTGATGGAGCCAAACCCGCGACAAGCGCGAGCGATCGAACCTCCCTACGCGCATTGCACATCGCGCTGCACCTGTCTCAACACCACACGCACTTGCAACAAGTTGCTGATGATTAACTGGTTAACCGGGGAGTCTTGGTGATGACGTTGGGTCGGGGCAGGTTGGCGAACATCGACCGTCGGATCTTCTCGGAGTTGAGCCATGGCGACGGTCCGCAGACTGTCAAGGTCCCCCTTTCTGGTGCGGCGTGGTCAACGTGGCGGCGCTATTGCGATGTGCTCCAGATGACCATGGGGGAGGGCATCGCTGTTCTGATCGACAGCGAACTCACCACGGTGGTCGACGATGCCGTCGATGGCAACGTCGCGGTGTTGGCGATTCGGGCTGATGAGCAGCTAGGTACTAGGGAGGCTGAGCTGGCTGGCCGGGAGCGGAACGTTGAGGCGGTCGAGGCGAGGCAACGTGCTTGGAGCGAACGTCTTCGTCAGTGGGAGGCCGAACTCAAGGTCAGAGAGGTGCGCACAGAACAGGCATCTAAGTCGGCACTTCGCCTCCGCGACACCACGCCGAAGGTCGGACGGAACGATCGTTGTCCATGCGCGTCTGGGCTCAAGTACAAACACTGCCACGGCCTGACGGGCGGGCGGCCCAGTGCTGTTCCCAGATAGCGGACTGCTAGTGCCGGGTGCAAGATCCCGGACGCTGGTGGGTGCGCCACTTCGCGCGACGTTGAGCAATCTGCGCTGCTTCCCGAGTCCTCGACATGGAACTCGTCGGACACGGCCATCCTGGGCATCTTCAACGAGTTGAGCTAGCCCCGACCACAAACCACGGCACTGATCGCTGGACGACCGTTATGTGGCTAGCTCGAAGCTGCGTCCCAGATGTCGATGAAGTAGTCCAAATCCCATCCGTCAAGGGCGATGAGGATGAACTGGTCCGAGTTGTATCTCCCGGCGAGGGTGTCGTCGTCGTGACGCTGGATGTCGAGATCACCGATGCCTGTCAAGCCACGGGTCGGTGCGTTCGATACGAACGTGTCGAGAATGTCGGTGGTGTGGAGGTATGTGCCGCTCGCGGTAGCGCCCACGATGGCGACGAGTTGGTGTTCCTCGCCGTCTTCGGTCGTGTGGGTCCATACGCTGCTGCAGTGGGCGCCGGCGGCGGTAGCCATCCTCTCCAGATCGGGATTGTTGAACTTTGGCAAGGTCAGGTCGGTCTCAACCCAGCCTTCCGGGAAGGCTGGGGCATCGGGCAGAAGGGCCACGAGACGGTCGACGACGTCTTGCGGCGGTGCGCAGACTCCAGCCTCGGAGCCCAATGCCAGAGGAACGAAGCTGTTGAGCATTGCCCAGGCTGTGTCTTCATCCTCGGCTGGGACGTCCGCTCCCATGGCCAGAATCACATCGAAGGCTCTGCCGCTGTCGGAGTAGCGGAACTGGCCCCCGCGCAAATCACCTAGGCGGCCCTCCATGCATTCCTCAAGATCACCGGACCAGACTCCGGTTTCAGAGCGGAAGCTATCCGGTCTTGGCCTAAGGGCGTAGCCAACGGGCAGCTCGTGGATCGTCATCAGGACATCCTCAGGTCCAACGGCATCGAGGGCTCCCGTTGCGAATTGGGCGCACCGGTCGCCGCCAGTTGGTGCTTCGAAGGTCGACACGGCGGCCACCATTGGGAATCCGAGCACGGGCGTGAGGGTCTCTGGAGCCAGATACCAGTCCTCGGGATACGACAGTGTGAGGCCGATCTCCTCGTCGACGTGGCGAGCCCAATTGAAGTTGCAGCTGCCTCCGTCGAGGGGAACTGTGAAGGCACCTTCGACTGCACCATGTGCCTCGAGAAACGCGCATCGTGCCTCCGGCTTGTAGACGAACCCGCCGACGAACTGCGCTGGGCCTTCCTCACAAGGGGCGAATGTCACCGATCCATAGTCAGGATCCACGAAGTAGCGACCGTCTGAGTTCCAGATCGAGTCATCGAATAAGTGCGACACCTGGCGGCGCCACCCAGCAGGGACCGACAGGGTTACTGGTTCCCGACCGTACACGAGTGCGATGGTCTTGGACGCCGAGTCCGCTCCGTCGCCGGTCTGGCTGAAGGGGCCGAAGCCCCACAGCGCAAGCGTTCCGATATCTGTCGCGCTGTCACGCCATCCCTCCGGCATGTTGTCGTCGCCACAGAACCCCTCATCAACGTACGGGGAGACGCCCGCTGTGATCTCACCGCTCGGCGCAATCAGGTTCGTGATCGCCAAGCCGCGCTGAAGATCAAGCAGCCGATCGGGTTCGCCAAACGCCGCGACACGGGTCTGCGTGGCGTTATCGCACCACTCAAGCACACCGTCTTCGGGGCCGTCTTCACCGGCGACAAGGCCACACTGATTGAGAAACAACAGAATGTCGCCGTCCTCCCCGCCAAGGCGGAGATCCGGACCATCCGGGCCACCCTCATTACTGAACACCGGAGGCAGCTGCAGCGAGCCAGATCCGGCGAGCACCACAAACCCGCTTGCGGCAACGTCCCCCTGGAGGCTGTTGATCCATTGGGTGAGGGTCCGGTCACGTGCCTCGCTGCGGTTGGCCTGGTAGTCCCACGTTTCCAGAGTCCATGGACCGATGGCGACGAAGAGCGAGTCGATGTTGTTGTCATCACCCCCGAACCGCCACAGCTCCGCGGAGCCGCCACGGGGATCGGGATAGCTTTGGAGCAACTCGCCACCGCCATCCACTGCGATCCTGAACGCGACCTGATCAGCGATCGAACCGTGACGCAGCGTGAACGATCGGCCATACCCATCGGTACCGAATGCACCCTCGAGCTCGATACCGCGACTCAGGAAATCGAACTCCGCCGGATAAGACAGGTCGGCGCTCGTGCCGTCGACAAACCCGAGCGAGACCACGATGCTATCGGCCTCTGCCCGAGTTGCCGGAACGAATCCAACCGGTCGTTGCGGCGCTTCCGGGCCAACGCCGGTGGTTGTCGACGGGGTCTCCTCAGGGGGTGGCTGCGACGTTGCTACCACCAGCTCGGGATTCTCGGGCTCGCTGCGAGTAAACAGTCCCGCCGCAACCACGATGCCGAACAGCCCCACTGCCACCGACACGTACGCCGCCAAGCGGCGACGACGCCGGCGCTTCACATAGTCGGCAAACGCCAGCCGGGAAGCTGCATCGGCCGCCCACTGCTGCGTCTCCTCAACAGCCCTCGGAACGATGCCTGAGCCCATCAGTGCTCCCCTTCGAGCACTGCACCCATCGTCGCCTTGGCGCGAGCGAGATGAACCCGAACGGTGCTCTCTGCGATTCCTAGTAGCTCGGCAATATCGGCAGTCGAACGATCCTCGAGGCAGTACAGAGCCACCACTTGCGCCTGGCGGCGGGGTAGGGCTCGAACCTGCACCCAGAAATGCTCCGTATCAACCGAAGGTTCCAGATCCAGCTGTGAGCGCTTGCCGCGCAGCCTCACCATGGCGCGAGCCTCAGCGCCAAGCCGCCGCAGCCGCGACACAGCAAGGTTCATCGCCACCCTCCGAATCCAGGCGCGGCGATGCTCAAGACGCCCCACGGTCCCCCAATCCCGCCAAGCTCGATAGAACGCCTCCTGAGCAACCTCCTCGGCGTACTCCGGCCTCCGGACGAGGGCGTAGCAGAGCGACAACACACCCGGCAATTCCCTCTGGTAGAAACCATCGAAAGCCTCAACTGCGCTAATGACCGGAACGTCAGATCCCGATCTCCCCAGGTCGTTGGGGTCACACCTTCCTGCCATCTACCCATTACAACGCATAAGAGGCGACAATGCGCTTACCTAACAGCCGCTCCGCCAGGCCCGATGCCCACACATCTCGATCCGATATGCGCGCTGAAACCGTGACAACGGCGTCGCTGAACACGGTGGCCGAGGGGCATCCGGGCTGGCTCGAGGACGCGAACAGGACGCGATTTGCTGAGAAACGACGCAAACCGACGAAAGCCCATGGGTACAGAATCCCCAATGAATACAAGGGGTTCTGGTCATTCGCCCACGTCAGATCAACCGCCTGGAAGACCTTCACACGGCAGAGGTCACTGGTTCGATCCCAGTAGCGCCCACCACGGACGGCCCCCGGTCAACGGGGTTGTTCTATATCAGGCCTCTCTTGATGAGCCAGAGCTGATCCCTCGCCAGAACAACGACGACATGGCGGGAGTGGCGCAAAGGGACGGGTGGTTCTCAGTGTCAGCAACCGGGTGATGCGCCGGCGTGAAGAGCAACTAGCTGCGCTTTGCCTGGCTCAGTGGTCTCCCCTTCGAAGACAAGGCCGATCCGAGAAGTTGCGTCGTCTTCACCCTCGGGAATCACGTACGCGGCGGGACCGCACACATCATCATTCATCACTAACCGATCACCGTAGGTGCGCTCGACCTCGTCGTACGTGGATCCGACACCGATGCCGGCCTCAGTTCGAACTGGAGTAACGCCCTGGTCCGCGGGAGTAGTCGCCCACCCTGAGAAGTGCAGCAAACCGTCTTCTCGGTAGAAGGGGTAGGGGCTAAAGGCGGCGAAGAGCCCGATCGGGCGCCAGATGGCAAGCACTTCAGTCATGTCAGGGCCCCCGTAGAAGTACGTGCCGTCACTGTTGATGATGTCTTCACGGCTGTTGAGGAAGTCGTCGGGTGGTCCCAGCACCTCCTCGAGTGTGGCAAGTACGTCATCAACAGGGTCACCAAACGACACCAACCCCAGACCGTCGCCGCGCAGGGTTGCTGCATCAGCTACAGGGGTCGTTGTAGGGGCGTTGAGGATCTCGATATGGACGTCGTCGAAGTAGACCACGGCGTTCTCGTAGCCGTAGTTTGTGGACAGTTCGAAGATGCTCGTCGCGTCCCTCGGGGCGGCGATCAAGTCCTCAGCAACTTGTTCGCCGTCGATCCAGAATCTCGTAGTTCCCTCGGCGAAGTCGATTTCGGTCCGCAGGAGATACCAACGGTCTTGTTCCCATACGAGGCCCGTGTCGAGTTCGTATGCACCTGGTGGTCCGCCGATGCGAGGGCCGGTGCCTTTCACATTGATCTGGTGACGGTTCTCGTGGAAGTGGAATGAGTTGTAGGCCCAGCTTTCGTTCGGATTCGTTCTGACGAAGAAGCCGACTTCGGCGCAGTTGGCGTCCTCGGACGAGCAGTAGATGGCGACCTCGTAGGTCAGGCCTACGGCGCGGCTGAGGTCGAGCAGCAGCGCATCCGTGCGGACCCAGTTGCCGTAACCCGAGAGTCGGAGACTCTGGTCGCCCGTGTTCGAGTACGCATCAGACACGTATCCTTCCCGGCCGCTCCATTCGTTGTACCAGCCTCCCTCGGTCGGATAGGCGCCCACTGGGTAGGTCTCGAACCCGTCGCGCACAACGTGCTGCAGCTCGATCTCTGGCTCCGGGGTGTCGCCGTTTTCGGTTCCGTCGATATCGGCGGTCGCCACATACCGGGGGTAGCAGTCAGTTTCTAGCGCTTCACAGTGAGCGTAGGCTTCATCCTGGGTTGGGAAGTGGCCGGTGAGAACAGCCCAGAAGCCAGGATTCAGGGTGACGAACCCATCGGACCACAGCACACCCGTCTCCACGTCGTGTTGCGTTGCCAGGTCGCTGGCGATGAGCTGGGCTGTGTCGTAGTTGATGCTGGTGTTGTCAAGGGAGGCGAGCATCACCGTCCAGTACCCGGCAGGCTCGGTTCCCGCGTGTGGTGCAGTGAACGTCTCGCCGCTTTCGATGTCGAACAGCTTGCGGCCGGTGGTAGTGGTCACCGTGGCGATGCGGCCATCGAACCCGGTCAACGCAGCATCGGCGACAACGTTGGTTCGGAAGATCTCGACACCGGTCGCCATGTCCATCACCACAACCTGTGTCGGGATGTGCTGCTGCTCCTCGTACCACTCCCGGTGGGTTTGGCTGTAGTCGCCGTCGGATGGTTCCGGGTAGCCCACAAGAGCGGTCGGCCAGAGCGAATAGGCCAGAAGCGCTCCGTCTGGTGACAATCGTGCGTCCACCCGGCATGGGCCACACAGCTCGGCAAACGGGTCATGCTCCACAGGTACTTCCTGACCCTCAAGGTCGTAGAACCTCAAGTCGCCCGAGCCCGAACCAAGGAGTTGCCACCGGGCCAAGGATGAGAAGAGACCTCCGCCAAACGAGGTGACTTCGCGCCACCCGTCCGAGCTGAACTCGCGGCACATGAAGAATCGCTCGGCGCCGGTCGTAAGGTCCCGGATCGAGAGCTCCTCCATGAAACCCTGATTGTCGCACCGAGTCATGTCGTCGAAATACCTCGACATCATCGCTGTTGGTCGCCCGTCGAGGAGGAAGAAGAAGCCGTTGGGGATTTCGGTAGGACGTCCGGCACCCGCAGGTAGCCATGCCCGTCCGGGCTGCTCGGCAACCGATTCGAAAACAATGCCGCCGGCGCCGTCCTCGGCTGCCCAACGTACCGGTTCAGCAACCAGCTGTTCCGATCCGCTGTCATGAACTCGCGTGACGCCCTCCCAGCCGTAGACCAGATACGAAGGAGTGGCCGATGGCGCTGCGATCGCGGTAGTCAAAGTTGATGAGGGAGTGGCGGTTGGACTCTTGGTGGCGTCGGGAGCGGTCACCGCAAGAGTGGTAGATGGCACAGATGACGAGGGCGACGGGCTAGAGGTGGCAGCGTCCTCGGCCGAGGAAGTACACGCGGCGCCGACCACCACCGCTGCGAAGAGCCAGACGAACGACCGGGGCGTTGACACGCTCATCTCCTTGTCAACGGCTTGACAAGACCGTGGGTTCCGAGGGTTGGACTGCACATCGTTCCAGCTAATCCCATCCTATGCGATGGGCACGGAAGACCAGGGAGCGTGGCCTACAAAAGCTCGGTGTTGCCGTGCTGGTCAAAACCACCGCCGGTTGTGAGCTTGGTGCCGACGATCGGGTAGTCGACCGGCATGCGTCCGATAACCCCCGCATCCTCACTCCATGGGCGAGCTATCGGGGTCGGTAGATATCTGCCCGATGGTCGATGGAGATGACTCGAACTGCCCTGCCGGCTTCGTCGATCTCGTAGACGATGCGATATGCCCCAACTCTTGCCGAGTTGAGCCCGGCTAGGTCGCCCTGTAATGGTTTGCCCAACCGTTGTGGGTTCTCGAGTAGGGGACCCACGAGATAGTCCAGGACTGCAACGGCTACCTTCTCGGGGAGTCGCTCGATGGCTCGTCGGGCCGGTCCGGCGACGACCAGGTCCCAAGGGGCTTCGGTCATGCCGTCTTGGAACGAAGCTGGTTGCGCAGCGCTTCGATCTCATCCTTGGTGGCGACATCACCGCTGGCGATGGCTGCCCGACCTTGTTGGATCTCGGCCATGGCTGCGGGGTCGGAGAGGATTGCCAGGGTCTCTTCGATGGCCTCCAGATCGTCTGTGCTGAGCACGACCGCGACAGGTCGTCCGTTTCGCGTGACGGTGACACGTTCCTGGGTGGTGACGACTTCGTCAACCACCTCTGACAGTTTGGCTTTGACTTCGGAAAGCGGGAGGGTTCTTGACATGACCATAATTATAGTCTGAATAGTGCTCTGGTCAATCCCCCTGATGTCAGCCGCGTGCACATCGCGTGCAACAAGTCGATGAAAAGTGGCGCCAGACAGCGCAAGACAACGAACATCAAAAAGTGGCTCTGAGCGGGGGATTCTTGCGAAGCCGCCCGTCCAGCCGGGCGCGCGAAAGCAGCCCCAAGAGCTTTCACACGGCAGAGGTCGCGGACCGTAGGCGGTCCGTCCGTTCGATCCCATTAGCGACGACTAGGCGAACCCTTAGCTATTGGGGAATGGCGGAGGTCGTCATGAACCGCTCCCTCCCGAAGGCCTACGGTTGGTCCGCCTTGTACTCGAGCACGGTCTCCCAGGCAACTTGCTGTAAATACTCGACGTCGGTCTCGCTGATCCGCCACTCTTCCGCTTGCCACTCCAGGCCGCGTACGTCGGCGATCAGGTCCGCGGGTTGGCAGGAAAGGCCGACCGGGCTTTGTTCGAAGATGGTCGCATAGAGCACCGCGGCGGCAAGAGATGTCCCCGCAGGGCTGGGAGACCATCGGTTCAAGTCCCTGTACAGGGCCAGGTCGGGTCGTTCTTCGATCGACCGTTGCCAGGCCAGGCCGACTGGTGCCACAACGACGCCGAGCTCCGCAGCGATCTCTTCATGAGCGTCGGCGATCATCTCCAAGGTCGTTGTCAACTGCGCATCAGGAAGATCCTTCCTCCACGTCATGTAGAGGACGGTGCGCGCCCCCACCTTCTCGATTTCCTCGTGGAACTTGCGTGCGTACTCGTAGAACGTTTCAGCGCCCCCAACGAAGTTCTCACTGAGTACCACGACATCCCAGGTTCCGTCCCGAATGCGGTCGAGGGCCTGTCCAACATCCCAATGGTCTTCGAGTGTCGAGGTTCCGAATTCCACGCTCTTGGTAGTGATGGTCAGAGGCGGATCAGCAGATGCAGCCAGTCCCTCGATTTGCGCACCTACCCCGAGGTTGCCGGAAGTCAGGTAGTTGCCAATGAGCAGAACGTTGAAGGGTGGCTCGGCAGCAGCAAGCGTTGATGCCGGCGGTTGGTCTGCGACCTCGCTCCGGGCCGCAAAGAGGAACACCAGCGACGCAACACCGACGAGAAGGATCGCGACCGCCGTCCCCACCGCAACCAGCGGGCCACGCCACCGCAGGTACGGCCGTGCGGATTGCGGTGGCCTGACATCAGATCCGGGCACACGCTTGCTGTTGATGATGAGACTGAGGGGCGGGCGGCCATCAACAACGTCATCCGGCAACTCGGCGTCGTGCGAGACGGGATTGGCCTCTGTGACCCGATTCAGGAGTTCGTCCCGCCTATTCATGACGCCACCTTCCCTCTGCGAAAGAACCGAACATGCTTGCGCTCAACCACGCCAAGCTCGTGCCCGAGACGATCGAGTGCACGATTGAGGCGCTTCGTCGCAGCGTTCGGAGTGCACCCCACAGCGAGAGCCAGTTCATCGCGGTCGAGTTCCTCCCACCCAGCGAGACACACAACCTCCCGATCCTTCGGAGACAACCGATCCAGCGCGGCGATCAGATCAGTGATTTCGGAGTGCTGAACAACCAGCGTCTCCGGCCCATCATCGGGTTCGTCGACGGACCGAAGACTCGCCAGTACTGTGACTTGGCGGAGGCGACCGCGCCGTTGGTTTGCCACGACCCGCCTCGCCACCCCGTACAGCCACGGGAGCTCACGGCCGACAGGCAGATCAGCGCGCCGGCGCCACGCTACCAAGAAGGTCTCCGCTGCCGCATCCAGGGCATCCTCCCGACTCGACCGTCGCAGGCAGTACCGAAGAATCGCGTCGTAACAGTCGTCATAGACCCGCTCGAATCTCTGGCGATCGGTCTCCACAAGCCCTCCAACGAGGTGTTGCGAGCTCTCTCACTCTCTATTGTGTCCGCCGCCTTAGAAAAGTGCCACGGTCCACTGTGATCTTTGGCCCACACCCACGAGATCAACAACCAAGGTTGCATGCCTCGGACTGGGTCAACCACAGAGGTCTATTGCGCAGCGAGGCTCAACGCTACGGTTGGTTCGCCTCGTACTCGAGCACGGTCTCCCAGGCAACTTGTTGCAGAAACTCGACGTCGTCTTCGGTCATTTGCAGCTTCTCCGCCTGCCACTCCAAACCTTCGACGATGGGCATTTCGGCGAGCTGGTAGGGAAGACCGACCGGGCTCTGGTCGAAGATGGTGGCGTAGATCACACACAGGGTCAGGTAGGTGCCCGCCGCGCTGGGATGGATATTGTCGTCGTACAGCTCTAGATCGGGACGTTGCTGCATCGACCGTTCCCAGGCCAGGCCGGCTGGGGCCACGGCGACGCCGAGTTCCGCCGCGAGCTGGTCATGGGCCTCGGCGATCATCTCGGTAGTCGTCACCAATAGCGCATCCGGAAGATCCTTCTCCCACGTCATATAGAGGACAGTGCGCGCCCCCGCCTTTTCGATCTCCTCGTTGAAAATGCGCACGTACTCGGGATACCGTTCGAGGTTTGAGTCCTTGTGCGGGGCACCCCCGAGCACCACCGCATCCCAAGTCCCTTCGCGAATCGCGTCGACGGCCAGCCCAGCAATCCAGTGACTTTCGAGCGAATAGCCCCCGACAACCACCGGCTCAGTCATGATGTTGAGTGGTGGATCAGCGGACGCTGCCAGCTCTTTCAGGTGTACGTCCAACCCGCCGTTCCAGTAGGTGAGGCTGTTGCCGATGAACAGGACAGCGGGAGCCGCTTGGGTAGTGGTCGTTGTCTCCGCTCCGGTAGTTGCAGTGGTTTCGGCTTGGGCTGTGTCGGATGCGTCACCGTCCTCAGCTGAGGCATCGCCGCAAGCACCCACCACCATCATCAGTGCCAACAACAGCGCCGGCAATCGAAGTCTTTTCATGGCCTTCCTCCCCTCATTCCTCGAGCGATCTCGGTTTGCACAGAAGATCCTTCTCACTATCGATATGTCCGCAACCCTCGATGAGTGCCAAAGGTCACTCGGGAACGCGTCACGGCCGTTCCGCAATCCGACAGCGGTTTCTGGTTGGTGCAGCCAGACGGCATCATGGCGACCGTGAGATCGAACGTGGTGAGACCAACAACGTTGGGCATACTGGCCGTCGTGATCCTCGCAGCGGTGGTGTTTCGGCTTGCGCGTGGGGGAGACAACGATGAGCAGGAGGTTGCGGCAGAAGCTGCGCCGTCGTCGACAACGACTGCACTAATCACCGAGCCCCCGGCGACCACGCCCGTCTCACCGACCACCACCTCGGCGCCACAAACGACCACGACCACCGACCCGCCGGCGACGACGACCACCACAACAACAGTCGTGCTAACTGGGTCCGACGGCTACGAGTACTTCCCCAAGCCCAGTGGGGGGCCGGGCGCGGTTGCGCCGGGAGGCGCGTTGACTAAGCATCTTGCTGCAGATATCGCGGCAGCCTTCGGACTTGAGGTAGCCGATGTCGACGCGGCAATCGCGGCAGTAGATCTGCCGCCTGAGGCCGAAGGCAATCCGGAGGGTTGGCTGGCGCCCGGCAAGTACGGGACCGACTGGCTCAATGCTGAGGATCTGATCCAGGCCATGGTGGACCGGCGTGTCGCCCAGCTGGAGGAGCGCGCCGTCCCCCGCGGCGACTGGTACCGAGTGTTGACCGCCGCCTCGGTGATCGAAACCGAGACGTACAACCAGAACGAGAAGCCGAAGGTCGCCCGCGTACTCACCAACCGGCTGGCCGGTGGGGGAGCTCTGCAGATGGACTCGATCATCCTCTACCCCGTGTCTGAGGACCGCATCTTCACCACCAGCGAGGAGAGGGCGTCTAGTCAGCCGTACAACTCCTACAAGCACAACGGTTTGCCGCCGACTCCGATCAGCGCACCAGACGAGGCCTCTCTTGACGCATTCCTCGAACCACCGCCCGGCGACTGGTGGTTCTACGTCACAGTCGACCTAGATTCAGGCGAGACCCGCTATGCAATCACCTACGAGGGCCACAAGGAAAACGTTGTGCTGCTGCGAGCCTGGCTCGCGGAGAATCCCACCTCGTAGCGCCGAGCCGCGTCTGCTGGCGGCTACCACTCACATGAACCGTCATCACTCGAAGGGTTGGCGCAAAATACTGCAACATGCAGTATAGTCTCTCCGTGGCCGGGTCCTCGGAGTTTGAGCAATGCGTTCGACCGTCACCGGCCTGAGGAGGACGCCATGAAGATCCGTAACCACATCGACGCCATCCAACAGGACGGGGAGCGCCTTGCGGCAGCTGCTTCCCGGGCCGGGTTGGATGCGCCGATAGTGTGGTGCCCCGGCTGGCAGATGCGCGAGCTCCTTCGCCACCTGAGTGAGATCCATCTCTGGGCGGCATCGCATGTTGCTCGTACGGCGGTCCGAGCAGGCGTTTCCGAACTCGAGGACCTGGAGGCTGCCTGGCCGGACCTGGCCGTCTTCTGGCCTGAGGACGCCGACCTCATTGAGTACTACCTGGCGACGAACGCCAATCTCGTTAGTCACCTCGACTCTGCTCCCGCCGACCTCGACACCTGGACGTTCCTACCGGCGCCTTCACCCGTACAGATGTGGGCGCGCCGGCAAGCGCACGAGACGGCGATCCATCGCTTCGACGCACAGTCGGCGATCGATTCGGTTGTGCCGTTCGATTCCGCCTTTGCCTCCGACGGCATCGACGAGATCCTCACCGCAATGGCTCCTCGATACAACGAACTGCCCCTCGAGTCCGCCGTGACCCTGGCGGTCCACCCGACGGATGCCGAGGAACGATGGACGGTCACGCTGGGGCCTGATGGGATCGACACCGTCCGCACGGCCCAACATGCCGATCTCACGCTGAGCGGCACCGCATCCGATCTCTACCTAGCTGTGTGGAACCGTGGCGACGACTCGGCAATCGAGCAGGTCGGTGATCTGGCAGTTCTGGACATCTGGCGGGCTCGCCACCGCTCCCGATGGCCCCGCACCCGGGACGAGGATGAAGCACGGGCACAAGGCGCGGCCCCAGTGCGCTGATCTCGTTGTGACGTCGGAACCCTCCGACCAGACTCCTCAACCCCTGCTGATGAACTGGGCTACGGGCTACTAGTTTGAGACAATCTCGGGGCCCCCGAGCAATGGGCATTAGCGGCCCGGGCAAGAGACGGGAACCGAATTACCGCATTGGGCGCAACCTCATGAGCTTGATAGATGAGATACGGCAGGAACTGCGAGAGGTCGTGTTCGGCAGGGTTGGCATCGCCGATGGCATCATCCCTCCGCTGCTCTTTGTCGGCACCAACGCTCTGTGGGGCGTCGTCGTTGCCTCGGTTGTCGGGTTGGGCTCAGCCATCGGCATCACGATCTGGCGACTGCTCAAAGGCCGGCGGATTCGGTTTGCCGTAGCCGGGTTGCTCGGAACTGCCATTGCGGTGAGCTTCGCCGTCCTGTCGCGATCCGCCGAGGGTTTCTTCCTACCCGGGATCGTCAGCAGCACCGGTACGACCCTCCTGATTCTCGTGTCGATCGCCGTGCGGCGGCCTTTCGTTGCCTGGACCAGTGCACTGACCAGGGGATGGCCGCTCAGTTGGTACTGGCACCCGCAGGTCAGGCCGGCGTATTCCCGCACCAGTTGGTTGTGGGCGGTCTTCTTCGGTGGCAGAACCCTTATTCAGTGGCGTCTCTATGGGGACGAAGAGACGGCAACGCTGGCGTTGGTGCGAGTGGTGATGGGCTGGCCCGCATTGCTCCTCCTCCTCATCGCAACCTATGTGCTGGGCCGGCGATGGCTCACTCAGCTAGGAGGGCCTTCGGTCGAGGAGTTCAAGGCGGGGGAGGATCCGCCTTGGAAGGGTCAGCAGCGAGGGTTCTAGAGACGGCGCTCCCTCGAGGGCGAAGGCGATCAGCCAGGACATTTTGAGGCGAGATAGCGCCATGGCGGTGCCTCGCTGCTAACTACACTCCGGCGGCCATGGAAACCCTCTCCTCTGCCGTCGCGTTCGCCGTCCTCTGCCTCGGCTCGTACATGATCGGCAAGGGGTTCAAGGCAGTGCGCCTGCCCACCATTACCGGGTACCTCTTCGCCGGTGCGCTTGCCGGGTCGTTCGGTGTCGAAATGATTGCGTCCGTTGAGGCAGAGAGCCTTCGATTCGTCGACGAGATCTCTCTCGCCGTGATCGCCTTTGTTGCCGGGTCAGAGCTGTACGTCAAGGAGTTGCGTCCCCGCCTTCGACCCATCCTCTCCACAACAGGCGGGATCCTGGTGACGGCTTTCGTCTTGCTGACGGTCGCCATCTTCCTGCTCACCGAGGTGCTGTCGTTCACCTCCGACTACTCGACCCCGGCCCGGGTGGCAACCGCCCTCCTCGGGGGCGCCGTCCTGCTGGCGCTGTCCCCGCCGTCGACCATCGCGGTAATCAAGGAGGTCCGTGCCCGCGGGCCCTTCACCCGCACCGCCCTCGGGGTGACCGTACTCATGGACGTTGTGATCATCGTTCTCTTCGCTGTCATGACGTCGGTGGCTGCCGCGCTGCTCACCGATGCCACCCTCAACGTCAGCTTCGTTGGCCTGCTGCTGCTCGATCTGGGCGCAGCGCTCACCTTCGGCATCGCAGCCGGGATGCTGCTGCGACGGCTTCTTGCGCTCCGCATCCCGCGCCTTGCCAAGATCGCCGGCATCCTCCTGTTGGGATTTGGGATCTACGAGCTCGCCGAGTTCATCGACACCTGGAGCATCGACACCCTCGGGTTCGAGATCTACATCGAGCCCTTGCTGATTGCGCTGATCGGCGGGTTCTTCGTCACCAACTTCAGCAGCTTCCGCGTTGAGTTTGACAGCCTGCTTCACGATGTCGGCCCGACTGTCTACGTCGCCTTCTTCACCATCACCGGCCTTGCGCTCAAACTCGACGTCCTTTGGACAACACTCCCGATAGCGCTTGCGCTGTTCGCAGTTCGCCTGCTCGGAATCGGGTTGGGCGCAGGAATCGGGTCGACGCTAGCGGGGGAGTCCCCGCTGGTGAGGCGGACTTCATGGATGGCGTTCATCACACAGGCGGGCATTGCCCTGGGTCTGGCCCGAGAGGTCGCCGTTCAGTTCCCCGACCTCGGGGACGCCTTCGCAACGCTCATCATCTCGGTGGTTGTCATCAACGAGGTCGTCGGGCCGCTGTTCCTCAAGGCCGGCCTCCGCCGTGTTGGCGAAGCGCATCTGCCAGATGCCGTCGGCGGTCAGGAAGTCGGCAAGGTGGTCATCTTTGGCGTCGAGGGACAATCGATCGCGCTGGCGCGCGCACTGCTGAGAGATGGCTGGGACGTTGTCGTGGTCGACACGGACGCCGATCAGATCGAGCGCATCGTCGCCTCGGATGTCGAGGAGGTGCTCATTCCCGACTTGAGCGACAGGACTCTGGAGCAGCTCATCGACGAGGAAACAGCTGCCGTGGTGGCGATGCTGCCCGACGACGACGCCAACTATCGAGCAGTCCGTTTTGCCTTCGAGCGCCACGGAATCGAACGGCTGGTTGCGCGCCCGGCTGGGGGATCGCACGCCGTGGACTTTGCGGAGCTGGGGGTCTTCATAGTCGACCCCGGCTCGGCGATGGTGACGCTCCTGGAGCAGGCGGTGCAAACACCACAGTCAACTGCCCTCTTCCTCCATCGCGATCCTGACCGGACGGTGTCTCAGATCACCGTCACCAATCCCGAGGTGCACGGAACGCCGTTGCGAGACTTGCGCTTGCCGTTTGATGTTCTCGTGCTCGAGATCAGAAGAGGCGACACCACGGTTCTGGCCCAGGGCTCGACCGTATTTCGCATCGGTGACCAGGTGACTTTGGTCTCCGAGGGTGACTCGCTCGATGAGGTGCGGGTGCGGCTGAGTCGCTGACCGATCAACCGCTCGCTGCTGCGCCGGCCGACTCGAGGTCGTCCCTCCATCGTTCGACGATCTCGCGCCGTTGATACGGCGTCTTGTCGAGCCAGTCATGCACGTCAACCGATGGAAACCGCTGCTTGATCAGCTCTCCGGTGGCTCTTGCCCTTCGTTCCAATCCGAGCTCAACCTGTGCGGCCGCAAGAACCAGCAGGGCCTCCAGGTTGCTTGGTTGATGCTCGAGGACGGCTGCAGCGAGCGACACAGCCTCATCGAGACGCCCGCCGGCGAACAAGGAGGACGCCTTCACCGTTGGGTACCACGGCTTGTTGATGCCGGTCAGGCGCATGGCCTTGTCGAGCAACTCGACCGCCTGCTCCCACTGACCGAGGTAGCGGCGAACGCTGCCGGCCAAGCCGTATGTGACATCACAGGTAGGCCGGACGATCTCGAGGTTGTCTAGTTTGGCGAGTGCCTCGTCGACCGATCCCCGTGACATCAACACAGCGGCCTCAACCGCCTGGGCCATGCCCGTCTGATCTCCGGATTCGGCTCCCCGGTGTGCCATCTCGAGCGCTTCGGAGAAGGCCGCTTCGTTGTCTGACGCCCAGCCGTTCGTGGCCCCCAGCCACAGCGCAAACCCCGACAGGACAAATCCATACGAATGATCCGGGTGAGACTGAGCCACTTCGCCAAAGAGCTCGAGCGCTCTTTGCCAACCTTCCCGGGTGTCGTTGCGAAGGTGATACCAGCCGAGATAGACGTTCTCGATTGCCGCCGCGTCGTCCAGTTCGGCATAGAAACGGGCGGGTTCGCCGACAACAAGCTCCACCTCGACCGAGCGGGTCACGTCTTCCGCGAGGTCCTCCGACAAAGCGAACAGCTCGTCGACGGTCGTCATCCACTTGTGGGATTTGACGACATTCATCGTGTCCATGTCAAAGAGCACCGCAAAGACACGCACGTTGGAGCCGAACTGGTGAACGCCGGTTTCCACCATGTAGTGCGTAGCCACAAGAGGCTTGCTACCCGGCTCGCTGGGGGAGTCGACCACGTCGAGGTCGGGTATGGCTGCCAGTCGGTGGATGAGATCGCTCCGGATCATGCCGGCTGCGGAGCGAACCGTATCGTCGACCATTTCCGTATGTATCGGCAGTACAGCCAGCGTCGGCGACTCCAACTCAAGCGATCGGTGCACTGTTCGCCCTGAGTCGTCACTAGGGAAGTCGGCAAACTCGTACACGCTCACCTTGTCGGGAAGGTTCTTCAGCAGCTGTGGTCCAAGCGGGCGGAATCGGAGAGCGGGTTCGTCGAGCGCTCGATACACCTCAGACGAAACAGCGAGGCCCCCAGCCGGTGCCAGTTCCTGAATCCTGGCGGCGATGTTGAGAGCTTCGCCCAGATAGTCATCGGCGACTCGGTTGACCGGGCCTTGATCCATTCCCATACGAAAACGGACCTTGCGCTGCGTTGGAAGGTCATCGTTGCGATTCTCGATCTCAGCAGTGATCGCGATGGCTGCCCTGAGTGCCCGCATCGGATCCTCGAAGACGGCCATGAAGCTATCGCCGACGAAGTTGGCGAGGACACCGGAATTGGCGGCGACCTGCTCTCCCACCAATTCGTGATACGAGCGCATGGTGGCCGTGGTGGTCTCGAGATCGTCGGCCATCAGCGCGCTGTACCCAACCACGTCCGCGTTGAGCGCGACCAAATCAGCCACTGGTCCCTCCCTCGTAGCTATCCCTCGGACTCGACTCTAGCCAGCGGGTCCTCCAGATCGAGCAGATCTGCGGGTCAATTCTCGAGCAGCCCCGCATTCAGGGTCAGGATTCACTATGTTGAGCTGCGTGTCCGAGGTGGCACTGGGAGGGATTGATGGATTTGCCGATGCGGCGATCCTGCCTGCGTGCGCGGGATCGCCATGAGTAAGCCGGTCATCGTTGCGGTCGATGATGACGCCCAGGTGTTGGCCGCGGTCTCTCGAGATCTTCGCCGACAGTACGGGGAGAGTTACCGAATTGTCCGCGCGAACTCGGGAGCAGAAGCGGTTGAGGCACTCGAAGAACTGACCCGACGCGGCGACTCGGTGGCGTTGTTTGTTGTTGATCAGCGGATGCCGGGAATGACCGGTACCGATCTGCTCGCCGGTATCGATGATCGGTTCGCAGCAGCCAAGAAGGTGCTGCTAACGGCTTACGCAGACACCGAGGCAGCCATTGCAGCTATCAATGAGGTCGGTCTCGACCACTACCTGATGAAGCCGTGGGACCCACCCGAGGATCATCTCTACCCGGTCCTCGACGGGCTACTAGATGATTGGCAAGCGTCGGTACCCGCACCCTACGACGGGATCAAGGTTATCGGTGCGCGGTGGTCGCCAGATAGCTATGACGTAAAGGACTTCCTCTCCCGGAATCAGCTCCCGTATCGATTCCTCGACGTGGACACTGAGCCGGAGGCGCGAGCCATCGCCGATGCTGGGGGCCTTTCACCTGGACTACCCCTTGTGCTCTTCCCGGATGGAACACGATTGGAGCGCCCCACACATCGAGATCTGGCAGCCCACGCGGGCCTGCAGACCGAAGCGTCCACCACTCACTACGACCTGGTGGTGGTTGGGGCCGGTCCTGCCGGTCTAGGAGCCGGCGTGTACGGAGCTTCGGAAGGCTTGCGAACAGCGGTCATTGAACGGCACGCTACCGGTGGACAGGCGGGTCAGTCGTCCCGAATCGAGAACTACCTCGGGTTTCCAACCGGGATCAGTGGCGGCGACCTCGCCCGTCGCGCAACGACGCAGGCCAAGCGTTTGGGAGCCGAGATCCTCACTGCTGTTGAGGCGACCGGTGTGAAGGTCGAAGATCCCACCAAGATCGTGACGTTGAGCGATGGAAGTGAGCTGAGCTGTCGGGCACTGCTCATTGCCAGCGGCATGACAATCCGCACCCTCGAAGTGCCGGGGGCGGAGTCCCTTGTCGGGGCCGGCATTTGGTACGGAGCTGCAGTTGCGGAGGCGGTGAGCTACACGGGTGAGGACGTATTCATCATCGGTGGGGCTAATTCGGCGGGCCAGGCTGCGATGATGCTCTCTCGGTATGCGGGAGCCGTCACACTGGTCGTCCGCGGCGAATCGCTCGAAGCCAAGATGTCGCAGTACCTCATCGATCAGATCGCGGACACCCCCAACATCCAAGTCAGGCTTGGCGCCGAGGTAGCCTCGGTGGCGGGAGATACCCATCTAGAGAAGGTCACGCTACGAGATCGCGGCACGGGATCCGAGCACACGTACGATGCAAGTGGCCTGTTCATCTTCATCGGTGCGATGCCGCATTCCGCGCTGGTTGATGGCATCGTTCTTCGAGATAGCAGAGGGTTTGTCTTGACCGGACCTGATCTCAAGTCCGACGGATTGTGGCCGAAATCGTGGCCACTGCAGCGGGATCCATTCCTGCTCGAAACGAGTGTGCCGGGCATCTTTGCGGCCGGAGATGTCCGTGCAAACGTGATCCGGAGGGTTGCGTCGGCAGTGGGTCAGGGTGCTGTCGCAGTGAGCCTCATTCACAAGTACCTGGAGTCGGTGTGAACCTCACCGACCGGTTACGGGAGGTTCCGCTGTTCGCGGGATTGGCCGAGGAGGACCTGGTCCGGCTGTGCCGGGGTACCGAGGTGGTACGCCTGGCGGCCGGTGACCTTCTGTTCGCCGAGGGGGATCGCGGCGACAGCGCATACGTGGTCCTCGAGGGTGAGCTGGAGATTGTGAAGGCATCAGCCGGGGGGGATGTTCTGCTGGCACTCCAGAGCGACGGCGTGGTGGGGGAGATGGCGCTCCTCGAGGACGCGCCGCGGAACGCATCCGCTCGGGCTCGGCACAACGCCGCCTTGCTGGCGGTGCCTAAGGACAAGCTCGACGACCTGATCAACTCCAGCCCATCAGCTGCTCGAGCCTTCTTTGGCGTGATGCTGGCACGGTGGCGTGCCACGCAGTCGATCCTCCGACAGTCGGAACGCATGGTGCAGTTGGGCACCCTTACCGCGGGTTTGGCGCATGAACTCAGCAACCCCGCTGCAGCCGTCAACCGCGGCGCCGAGCAGCTGTCGGATGCGATGACACGACACGGAGAGGCAAGGTCCGCGGCGTTCGCAGGACTCGATGACAAAGGTCGCCAAAGCGTTGAAGCTGTCTTGTCTGTCATCCATGAGCGAGGAGGCGTTGGGTCCTCGCTCTCTTCGTTGGCTCGATCCGATCTCGAAGATGCTGTGACAGCGTGGCTGGAGGACCGTGGTGTCGAGCGCCCTTGGGAGTTGGCAACGGCGATAGTCGATGCTGGGTTCACGCCAACTGAGTTGGCAGATTTTGCGGAGCATGTCGCCTCGCCTCACCTTGGTGAGGTCGTTCGGCTCTTGGCCGCGACTCAGGAACAGCTCTCTCTGCTGCATCAGATCGAAGAGGGCACACGACGGATGTCGGAGATTGTGAGGGCGCTCAAGTCATACGCTTTCCTAGATCAAGCTCCCCTACAGGACGTAGACGTCGTCGGGGGACTAGAGGACACTCTGCTGCTCCTTCAACACAAGGAGAAGGGCGTGGAGATCGACCGTGAGTACGCGGCGAACCTCCCGGCGATCGAAGCAAGAGGCAGTGAGCTCAATCAGGTGTGGACCAACTTGATTGACAATGCTCTCGACGCGCTGGCCGACACGGAGGCTCCACGCCTGACCATCCGTACCGAGCACAGCGAGGGGGGCGTCGTGGTCGAGATCGAGGACAACGGACCCGGAGTCCCCGACGGCATTCAGCACCGGATCTTCGACTCGTTCTTCACGACAAAGCCGCCGGGGTCGGGGACGGGATTGGGTCTCGATATCAGCCGGAATATTGTCGTCGCCCGTCACAGCGGCAACATCAGTGTCGACAGCGCACCGGGGAGAACCGTATTTCGTGTTGAGCTACCTCTCCGCCTGCCCGGGTAAGGGATCGGAGGTACGTCGTGACTCCAGAAGACATAGGCCATCTCCGCCGCTGCATTGAGCTTGCCGCCGTGGCCGCCGACCGTGGCGATGACCCGTTTGGATCGCTGCTTGTTGCGGGCGACGGCACGGTCCTGGCCGAGCGCAGCAATCGAGTTGTCACGTCGGACGACGTGACGGCGCACCCGGAGCTGCACCTCGCCCAGTGGGCGTCGGTGCATCTGACCTCCGGGCAACGCGCCGCCGCCACCATGTACACGAGCGGAGAGCACTGTCCGATGTGCGCCGCCGCGCACGTCTGGGCCGGTATCGGCCGGTTGGTGTTTGCCCTATCCGGAGAACAGATTCGAGAGGTGTCGGCCCCGGGAACGACCATTCATCTGAGCGCTCGCGAGGTCATCGAACGATCCAACGCAGATATCGACGTCGCCGGTCCCTGCGACGATCTAGTTACCGAAGCTCGGGCTCTGTTTGGCTGATCAGCGTGGTGGTCGCGGGACCAGCACGGGCGTGCTGTCGACGTAGCGCCGATAGGCCTCGTCATCACCCCAGCGCTCCTCGCCTCTCCGTTCCAGCATCGGAACACCGCTGACACGCGTCAGAAGCACGATCACAAAGATCGGAGAGATCAGCATCACCCAACGCCAGCCCGACAGGACCGGCACCGCCATCACCGCAACCCCGATCCACAGGACGATCTCCCCGAAGTAGTTGGGGTGACGTGACCACGCCCACAATCCTGTGGTGATGAACCGTCCCTTGTTGTCCGGATTCTTCTTGAACGCCGACTTCTGCCGATCGGAGACAACCTCGATAGCGAAGCCCGCCAGCCAGATCGCGATGCCGACTGCACCAACAAGCCCGATGTCCTCGCGCTCGATCGAGGTGATGATTGCCAAAGCAGCGGCCAGCGTCAGAAGCACCCAGAGCCCTTGCAGCGTCCAGGTCATGAAGAAACGGAGGGGATTGACCTTGATCTCGTCGAACCGGCCATCACGCCCATCGCGCCGCACCCTGCGGAACAGGAAGGAGCCCAGCCGCGCGGCCCAAACAGTCACCATGGCGCCGACAATCAGAGCTCGCGCATCGAGGTCGTCACTGAGCAAGAGCGCGACAACCACAACACTCACATACGTGATGCTCCCGGTGAGGTCGAAGTAGTGCTCGGTCTTCAGCTGATTCGACGGGATGAACACGACCCAGTTGATGCCGTATGCGAGCAGGGCACATACCGCAAATACGGCGACTGAGCCAACGGTGGCGCTCCCGCTACTTCCCGCAAGCGTGACGAGGCCACCAATGACGATTGCAGCGACAATGCCGATGAGGGATTGCTTGTTATCCATACACACGACATTACGGTTGATGGGGCCGAGTGCGAAACCCTGTCGCAGCGAGGAACCCAATGAGGCAGATCGGGCGTCCCGACTCCATGCACAAGATCGGTTCTATGACAGCCTTGGTTTTGGTCGTTGCCGCGTGCAGCAGCCCAAATCCCGCTGCGACCACAATCCCCGTCGGGGTCGACTACGACGATCCGGAGTGGCATCAGTGCGTCTCAATCGAGCAGGGGTCGATGACCGAACGAGGAACGGGCGAGGTTCAGCTGACGATCGGTACGGACGCCCACGTGCTGGGTGAGGTCCGCTCCTACCAGGACTCATGCCGTCCCGAGATCTTCATGTCGATGGAAGTGACTAGGGATCGCAGCAACCTCGAGACGGGCGAGCCGTGGCTGCACACTCTGCGCTTCTGGTACGACACGTCCTCGGGAGAAGCGCGTCTGTTCGACTCGACCCTATACCTCGTTCCGCCTGAAGACGGGCAAGCCCTCACCTACTCGCAGTCGACATTCGACGATCAGGGGTGGGACCTCGCGGTCGTGGTCGACGAGTATGAGGAAGGTCAGATCCGCGGCACCTTCAGCGGAGGCCTCTATCAAGCTGATCTCGAGTCCCGGATCGCGGTAGACGGCAGCTTCGACCTACACCCGGTGAGGTTCATCATCCCCGACGAGGGTGACGACACGCCCTAGAACGAGCAAGCGCCCTCCGTGGTGGAGGGCGCTCAGGTCATGTCCCGTATGGACGGACGTCCGGTATGAGGTCCTTCAGCGCTGCCAGAACCTCACCTTCTTCAGCGTGACGTCCGGTTTCGCCTTTGGAGTAGATGAGCTTGCCATCGACGTGTACGTCGAACACACCTTTGTCGCCGGTGACGAGGATCAACTCCTCGATCACGTGCTGGTAGGTGCTCATGATTTCTTCAGTCACGCGCACGGCGTGAGAGAGGTAGTTTCAAGGGACGCAGTACTTGATCGACACCTTCACCAGGTGCACCTCGCTTCGTGGCCTCTGCCACGGTTGACATCGATTCCGCGCAGATCGTACTCGTCCCAGCACAACCCGCGTAACGAGGTTCAGCTATCGAGGAGCTCGAGCACTCCGCCGAGCCATTCGATTGATTGCACGGTGATCGGATCGACCACCAGCTGAGCGTGGGCGATGCCCGTGGGGCCGAAGGCCGAGAGCTGTTCGGCGATTTCCCCAAGAGTCCCCGAGATCGCGGCTGTGCCTTCGTGCGTCGGGTCGCCGTAGATGCGGCCCGAACCTCCCGGAGCTTGGACCATGATCGCCACGGTGCGCTCGAGCGTGTCCGGATCCCGGCCGGCTGCCACGCATTGCTCATCTAGCCAGCCGAGCATATTGCGAACCCCGTCGGGCGTGTTCCCGTACCAGGCATGCCAGGCATTCCACATGTCCACGTGCGGCAGAGTGGCGGCGAGTACCCGCGGACCTCGAGAGCCCACCATGAGCGGCGGACCACCCGGCCGGGCACGTGGCACTAGCTCGCATTCGTGAGCGGAGTAGTAGTCGCCGGCGAAGTCAACGGTCCCTTCCCGTAGGAGCCGGCGAATGATTGTGAACGCTTCCTCGAAGCGGCTCGCCCTGTGATCAAAGGGGAAGCCAAAAGCGTCGTACTCGGTCCGATTCCAGCCCGCGCCAAGACCCACGATCAGGCGTCCTGCAGAGATCTCGTCGACGGTGGCTGCCTTCTTCGCCAGCATGGCCGGATTGTGGAAGGACGTTGCTGCCACCAGCGGGCCAATCTTGACTCGATCAGTGATTGCGGCGATCGCGGCGAGCAGCGACCAAGCTTCCCAGGGGCCGCGCGGGCCATCCGGCGTCCGATAGAGCAGGTGGTCGCCAACCCAGACGGAGTCGAACCCGACCTCCTCGGCAGCGATTGCCATGCGACGCATCTCGGGCCAGGTTGTCTCCCACTCCACTTCGGGCAGCTGCAGACCAATTGCAAAGGGTCGTGCCATGGAGTCAGACTAGGGCGGGAGGAGCGAGTCATCAGAGAGACAACCCCGGAAGAGCTGCTGGAGTACCTGGATTCAATCGACGTGGCTCACACCACGATCGATCACCCGCCGGTGTTCACGGTTGCTGAAGCCAAAGCGCTGCGGGGCACCTTGCCGGGGGGAAACTGCAAGTGTCTGTTCCTGAAGAACAAGAAACAGCGGATGTGGTTGCTGGTCCTACCCGAGAACCTCCGGCTCGACCTAGAGAAGACTGCGGGAGCGCTGGGCTCGAAGCGGCTCTCGTTCGCTAGCCCGGAACGGCTGCGCAGTGTTCTCGGGGTAACTCCCGGTGCGGTGACTCCCTTTGCCGTCATCAACGACCAACCCGCTCGAGTCACTGTCGTAGTGGCGCAGGAGTTGCTCGAGCACGAGGTTCTCAACTTTCATCCGCTGGTGAACGATCGCACGACCAGCATCGCCACCGGCGATTTCATCAGGTTCCTGGAAACCACGGGTCATCTGCCCGCCGTTCTTGCCGCAGCGGACATAGCCGCCGGCTGAGTCTCAGGAGCTCAACCGGTGCATCGTCGACTGCAGCGCCGGATAGAGCTCTCGATAGCTTTCGTATAGTTCGTTGTAGACGGCGGTATCTGCACCCGGTGACGCTGGAGAATC
The DNA here is from genome assembly GCA_030065575.1 of Acidimicrobiia bacterium. Lineage (GTDB taxonomy): Bacteria > Actinomycetota > Acidimicrobiia > Spongiisociales > UBA5794 > JAAETI01. The sequence continues at coordinate 74,142 of JASJDZ010000007.1, read as the reverse complement.
GACGCGCAGCCACGCTGCGGAGACATCCTGGGCGGAGGCAAACCAACCAGCGCCGACCGCAGCCAGCATCGCCGCTCCCTGTGCTGCGCCCTCGGCAGTGGATACGGTGCTCAGGTCTGTGTTCAGCACGTCGGCCAGGATCTGGCGCCACACTGGGCTTCGAGTGCCGCCGCCGGTAGCCCGAACCTGAGTGGGGTCGGCACCACCAGCCGTGCGGATCAGTTCGAAGCTGTCGCGCAGTCCGAATGAGACACCTTCGAGCACCGATCGGGTGAGGTGATGCAGTTCGTGCCGCACCGTCAAGCCGACAAAGGCACCCCGGGCCAGGGGATCGGGATGTGGTGTTCGCTCCCCGGTGAGGTAGGGGAGAAACAGGAGGCCCTCCGCGCCGGCCGGGGCGTCGCTCGCCCCGATGGCGAGGTCGGCGAACTCAACGTCGGGGGCCACGGTGTCGCGGAACCAGCGGAAGCTGCCTGCTGCCGAAAGCATCACGCCCATGAGGTGCCAGCGCTCGGCAACGCCATGGCAGAACGCATGGAGCCGACCCTCGGGCTCAACCGCGGGGCTATCGGTCGCCGTGAAGACGACTCCCGACGTGCCAAGTGACAGACCAACAACGCCCGGGTCGATCGCACCGACTGCAATGCCGTTGGCGGCTTGATCCCCGGCCCCGGCAACAACCGGAGTTCCAACGTTCAGCCCGGTAGCTGCAGCCGCTGCGGACGTCACCGTTCCGGTTACCTCGTGACCTTCGTATGTTGGCGGGAAGAGCGAAGGATCGAGGTCCAGCGCCTCGAGAACTTCCGCAGACCAGGAGCGCTTCTCCAGATCGAAGAGGATCGTCCCAGCGCCACCGGCTCGATCGGTTGCATACTCGCCTGTCAGCCGAAGACGCACGTAGTCCTTGGGCAGGAGAACTTGACGCGCTCTGCTGAAGATCTCGGGCTCGTTGTTGCGGACCCAGAGGATCTTGGGAGCCGTGAACCCGGGCAGTGCATCATTGCCCGTGATCTGGATGAGGCGCCCCTTGCCGATGGTGTCGCGGATCTCGTCGCACTCGGCCCCCGTCCGCTGGTCGTTCCACAGGATCGACGGACGAAGTGACCGGCCCTTCTCGTCGAGAAGAACCAGGCCGTGCATCTGACCGGTGAGACCGACTGCGGCCACCTGTTCTGCGGGGATAGCTGCCTCGGCCATGACGCCGGATACTGCTCGACAGGTCGCAGTCCACCAGAGCTCCGGACTCTGCTCGCTCCACAGTGGGTGTGGCGTCTCGTACTCGTACTCGCTGGAGACGGAAGCCACCACCCTGCCAGCTGTGTCGACGAGTTGCGCCTTGGTTGCCGTCGTTGACGAATCGATGCCGATGACAAAGGTCATGCGGACTCCCCACGCGGATCGACGGTCTGCAGTGTGGCCGAGCAGCCGGCGACCGGCAGATCGTTTCTGTCGTTACAAGGGTGGCTCAGGTCCAGGAGCTCGTCCTAGCTCGCGGGTTTGGCTGAGAGTACCAAGCCCGCGAGCCGGGCGAGTTATTGGCTGGGTCGTTGCCCGAGGGTGACGTTGAGGACCTGGCCGGTGTCGAGGGTGACCGAGATTGTGTCCCCGGCCCCGTAGCGTCGTAGCGACGCAATGAGGTCGTTGAAGGTCAGGATCTCTTGTCCCTCGATGGCCGCAATGATGTCGCCCTCGTTGATTCCGGCATCTGCGGCTGCGGTACCGGCGTCGACCTGGGTGACTTCAATACCTCGCGGGATGCTGCCACCGTCGGCGGTGTCTTCAAGAGCCGGCTGGGGCCAGATCCCGAGGAAGGGGCTCGAAGCAGAGCCTCCGGCAATGATCTCGTTAGCGACGCGAGTCACGATTTCGACCGGTGTTGCAAAGCCGATTCCCTCGACTCCGACGCTGCTGACGCCGACGGCGGTTGTGATTCCGACGAGACGCCCGTAGCTGTCGACTAGGGCCCCGCCGCTGGAGCCCGAGGTGATCGGAGCATCCGTTTGCAGCATGCCGTAGAGGATTGTCTCCGGATCGGTTTGCACCTGGCGTCCGAACGCTGAGATGACTCCTACGGTCAGCGACGGGCCGCCGTCGAGACCCAGAGGGCTGCCAACGGCAACTGCCGGATCGCCGACTGTGAGCGAGTCTGAGTCGCCGAGCGCAATCGGGGGCAGATCCAGCGCGGTGACCTCGAGAACGGCAAGGTCAGTCGACGGATCGGTGCCCACCACGGTCGCCGGGTAGATTCTGCCGTCGGCAAGGACGATCTCATATGTCGATCCAGCCGCAACCACGTGATCGTTGGTGAGGATGTGCCCGGAGTTGTCGTAGACGACACCGGAACCGGTCCCGAGCACAGTCGACTGACCATTGAATGCCGAACCCGTGATCTGGACTGTTACGACGGAAGGTATGACGCGCGCGCCAACCTGAGTTGCGTCAAGCAGCATGAGCTCCTGGGTGGGGATGGCAACGGGCGCCTCGACGCTGGCGTTGCCGACCACAGGTGCCTCAGGTGGAGCTTCTGTAGTCGAAGTAGTCGTGGATGTAGTGCTGGTGCTGGCAACCGGTGCGGCCGCAATGCTTGTGTCCTCGCTGGACGCGGCAACGGCGCCGGCGGTGACAGCTGTCGCGATGACCACAGCTGCGAGGTACCAGGGCCAGGCACGGGGCTTCGGTTCTTGGGCAGGCGGCGCCGGAGTAGCATCGCGCCGGTCCGCAGCCGGTGTCTGTAGCGATTCCATAGTGTTCCTCGTTGATAGTTCTTTGCTCAATGTTCGAAGCCGACCCTAAGAATGGGCTGAAGAATCTGTTGACGAACGGTGAAAATCCCAACGGTGGGATTCAGTCGACTATTCCGAGGTAGATGTCGTCGCTGAGTTGCAGCTCGACCGGCTCGGATACCGGATGCTGCCACTCCACCGACCAACTCATGATGAGGGCCCCCGGTTGGTTCTCTTCGCTGATCAGCTCCCCGATACGTTCTAGTTGCAGGTCTCCGCTGCGCATGAACGATTGGGGATTGGCGGGTGCCGGGTTCTGTTGGTTGGTGCCGAAGAGGTGATTGGGGATCAACTGAGTGGGGTTGGTGCCGTCACGATCCGGGTCGTCGGTGCCGTCAAAGATGAGACGGATTTCGACCCGAATTCTGGCCTGGTTCTCGTCGATCACGTGCCACGTGACGTAGCCCCACTCGTTGGTGAAGTCGAGGCTGTCGATCGACAGCGTGAGCCCGGGGGCAACGTCGATCAGGAGCGGACTGTCCAGGGAGTACGGCCGCTCCAGGCCCTCCAGGATCAGCTCGCCTTCCGCTCGGTCGGCGGCAATGGCTCCGCACCCCTGGCAACCGGTGCGCACCACCATCTCTGATCCCTCCCTGACAAGCAGTTGTGCTCCCGCCACGGGTAGTGCCGGCACGTCGCGAAACTCGATGGTGCGGGTTCCCGGAGCAAGGGTGGACTCAATAACCCGATGTGCCTGCACGTTGCCGACTCCCTCCAGGACCCAATGCGAAGCATGAAAGGCAGCGGTATCGACCGGAACGCGGTCACTGCGCGAGGCTTGGTTGACGACAACGTAGAGACTGCCGTCCCGGCCGTATGCGGCAACAGCCTGCAGTCCCACGCCCCCGACATCGATGTATCCCTCCGGCACGATCGGATCGGGATCAGGGAGCTCTGGCGCTTCGGTAGTCGATGTTGCGGCGGCGATTGTGGTGGTGGCCGGTGCGCCATCGTCGCTGCCGAGCACCGCGAATCCGATGGCGAAACCAAGGGTCGCCGCAATCACTAGTGGGACGAGCCAGTCAACGAAGGTGCTCTCGTACTCCGGATCGGGTTCTAGGGGAGATCGAGTCAGCTCCTCCCAGATGCTCTCGCTCATTGGCCTTCCCCAAGAACGACCGGCACCGACTGGTCAACCTTTATCCAGGTGGCACCTTCGACCCGGATCAAGATGGGGTCGGGAGCAGCGGGGGACTCGTGGTTCAGGTTCCAGCGGGGTCGCCCTTCCGCCTCCCGGACTGCAGAAAGCCAGCCGGGACCGATCCCGGAAACCCGGAGATTGTCGAGGACGAAATCGCGTTCCGAGATCATCTCGATCTGAACGATGGTCTTGGCCTGTTCGGTGACCGCGAGCAGCCGGGCGGTGATACCGGGCGCAACGACCGCCGACTCATTGCCAACACTGAGGGTGATGTCTGCGCTGAACGGAGCTAGCAGCGAGTAGGAGTCGACCACAACCTCCTCGATCGTCGCCGGATCGAAGCCGTCGCCGACTTCGAAGCGGGCGGCCCGCGCTGCCGGATTGCTCGTTGTGCCGTCGATCGTGTCGCTTCCGGCTACGAGGTACCAACTGTCGACGAAAAGAGTGTCGAGATCCTCCGGATTGACTTCGAGCTCGTTGCCGAACCCGAGTTGCCTCAAGACGACGGCTGAGTCGCCGGTCGGAGCAAGGCCGGCGAGCTCGAACTCGACAACGATCTGGGAACCCGACAGGTACGGCGCGTCTGCGATGACAACTGCCGGTCCCAACACGGTCTCCTGCGGAGATACGAACACGGCCCGCGGTTCAGTGGTCGTCGTAGCCTGCGGCGCTGTAGTTGGCGCGCTGATTGCGCTCGCGCCATCACGATTGGCAATCCAGCTGCCGACGGGGAGCGAGACGGCGAATACAACTAGAGATACTGCGACGCGCTTGAACACAGAATGCCTCCGCACGGCATTCTATTGGCTTGGTCTCTCCCGGATCGCTAGCGCCTAGGGAATCGAGTCGGCAATCTCGGCGTACTCGGACGACAACTCGCCACCGAAGGTGGTGACGGCCACGATGGCCACGAGTGCGATGAGAGCTACTAGCAGGGCGTACTCGACCAGGCTTGCCCCACTCTCGTCTTCGCCCAGCCCGAACAGGCGGTGTCTCAGATGAAGGATCAAGCTCATTGGATTGGGTCCCCTTGGTTGCTCTGCGTTGTCAAATCGACTGCTTTTAGTAGTTCTGCTCAAACTAAACACCGAATCTGCCGAAGCGTCTAGGGGTCGAGCGACCTATTCCAGTCGCCGACACATAGAAGCAACACTGCAACCAGACAACACCGCAACGTAAGATCGAACGAGACCGAAACAGAGGGAACTGTGGATCTAACACACCAGAGCATCACGAATCAGCAGTTCGAGCTGAATCGTCGCGGCTACGACCCCGACGCCGTTGACAGACACCTCGGTCAGATTGCCGCCGCCGTTGCCGAGCGAGAGCGCAAGGTGAACGAACTCGAGCGGACCGTTGCCTCATTGCGGGAAAACATCAGCGAACTGCAGGCCAAAGTACAGGATGCGAGCGAGTCGGAAGAGGCACTACGCCTCACTCTGAAAGCGGCGGCCCACGCCAAGGAAGAGCTGCTGGCTGGCGCTCGCGAGCAAGCGGACACCATGCAGCGGGAAGCGGAGGAGAAGGCGTCCCAGGCGGTGAGCGAGGCCGAGGAAAGAGCCTCTCATCTGGTGGGCGAGGCCGAGGCGAGAGCCGGTGCCGCCACCGCCGAAGCACAGGCTCGGGCCGATGCGATGACCTCTGGAGCAAGCGCCCGCGCCCAGGATGTTGCCCGGGCCGCTCTGGCCGAAAGTGAGCTACTAGTAGCCCGTATCGAAGGCCTTCGCCAGCAAGTGGCCGTTGCCGAGGATGCCGTCAGATCCCTGCGCGCCGATGCCGAACCGCGGCTCGCTGGAGCCAAGACCACCCTTGAGGAGGCCCTGAACGAAGCTCGGGCTGTCGCGGAGAACCCCGATTTGCTCGCAGCAGCGGTTCCAGCTGTGCATGACGCAGCTCCGCAGGAGGAGGCGCAGGAACCACCTTCCGAGGAGAGCGCCGAACCTCCCGGTGAGGAGGCATCATCCGAGGGATCGGAAGCAGCCTTTGAGGTACCGGGCGCACCCGAGGTGCCTGCAGAGGCGGGCCCCGAAGAAGCTGTGCATGAGGAACCGTCAGAGGAATCACCCGCTCCCGAGCCGACACCGGAGGCGCCTCAGCTCGAGGTAGTGCAGCCGGTTGCTGCGGAATCAGACGATTCCGATGAATCCCAGGAGTCCGCCAGCGACGAGGCTGCCCAGCACGGCGACGAGCCTGCCGAGCAAGGCGACGTGCGTGCCCAACAGGGCGATGACAGCCCCGGCGAATCGGCCGATGAGGCAGCCTCCCCGCCACAGGAATCCACGGCGGACATCAGCGACAAGGTCGATCGTCTACTCGAAGAGCTCCGCGAGGTCACCTGAGCTCAGCCGGCCACGAGGTGCTTGCTCAGCAGGCTCCATGTAGGCGGGGCTGCAAGCTCGTGCTTCATCGACCGTATCGTGCGTAAGAACGTAGGTACTGCGGCCTCGGTAGCCATCGGGTTGGGTCGGGTTACCGCAAGCACACGTTGATCGGGACGCAGGATGAGAATGTCGGTATCGGGCCAGTGCTGCTTGACCAGCGCAACCTCAGCCTCCAGCGCTGATCGTCCGAAGCGATCGAAGATGTCCTCGTAGAAGCGGGCGCCCGGCCGTCGCTCGGCCGCAGCGAGGGGAGCGACCACGATGACAAGGTCCAGCGGTGACTCGGAGCCCAGCACCAGATCCAGTGACGTTCCACTGGCAATTCCCCCGTCGAGGTACCAGCGATCCCGGATCCGAACCGGCTGGAACACTCCCGGGACCGCGGCGGAGGCTGCTACTGCAAGCTTGAGCTGGGTCGGCGGGGCGGCTTCCGTTCCGAAGGGAACCCGCTTCCTGGCGGCAAGATCGTAAGCCACGACAACCGTCGGATGGTTAGGCCAGCCGCCTGCTCGGTCACCGAGGGCATCTCCAACCCAATCAGCAAGGCCGAGGGTCGTGAAGACGGCTGGGCTGCCGAGAACGAGATTGAGGTCTGGTCTACGCAGGCCGGGAAGTATCCCTCGCCGGAGCCACCGCACCGTCCCCGACGGCCTTGCCCTGCGGAATACTCGTGAGCGCAGCAGCTCCGCCACCTCGTCACGGTTCGCCGCCTGACCCACGAACGTTTCGAGGTTGAGCTGATCTCCGCGAACCATGGCGCCGGTGAGTGCCCCGCACGAAGTGCCGACAACGACTTCCGCCCGGTTGGGATCCCATCCGGTGGCGAGCTGCAAAGCGAGCAATGCTCCGAATTGGAACGCGGCGCCGGTGATACCGCCTCCGCCCAGAACCAAGCCCACTCTGCTCACGGGTCGTAGGATACGGCGGTAGCGCCAGGACCTGCCGACGTTCCTCGCAACGAGGGTGCCACCAAGTGGAGACATCATGGATGTGACAACATCTCGGTTTCATCCCGATCAGCGGCCTGCTCTTCGCGCCTTCATCTCGGCCACGACCGCACACGACGGCGAACCTTCGCTATCTGAGTACAAGGAAATGCGGCTGGACGGTGGCATCGATTCCCGCGAGGTCATCAGTGTCGACGCGGAGGGAAGAGTCGTTGGCTACGGCCAGGCTGCCTGGCACCGTGCCATCGGTGGTGTCGCGGGTCATTGGGCAATGGAGGTGGTTGTTGCTCCCGCGCACCGGGAGTCGGCCCTGGCGGCGCGGTTGATCGAGGAGTTGCGCCGGGAAGCGGGTAAGGGGCAGATCACGCTCTGGGCACGATCCCCTGACGTGACCGCAGCGGCACGGGCCAACGGATGGGTACTCAGTCGGCGGCTCCTCGAGATGCGCACCTCGCTGCCCATTCCGTGTGCACCGGAGGGTCTAGCCGGGTTCGCGCTGACGGCTTTCCGCATGGGCGTGGACGAACATGAATGGTTGAGTGCAAACAATGAAGCGTTTGCCGGGCATCCCGAGAATGGCTCCATGACGCGGAGGGATCTGGAGCGCCGGATCGCTCGGCCCTGGTTCGACCCCGAAGGCTTCTTCTTGGCCTGGGACGGGGAGAGCCTGGCGGGGAGTTGCTGGACCAAGGTACATGAGGACGGCGTGGGGGAGATCTACATCGTGGCGGTGACGCCCGGCTGGGAAGGCAGAGGACTCGGGTACGGTCTCGTTTGCCACGGCCTCGACTACCTCGCCTCCAAGCGACAGGTTTCCAGCGCAATGCTGTTTGTCGGAGACGACAACGATCGTGCGATTGCGCTCTACGAGAAGCTCGGCTTCACCCGCACCCGGGTGCTCGAGGCATTCGAGTTCGGTGGACAGTCCTGATCGCCGGAAACAGGGCCTCTTCTACTCGTCAGCGTTCAGCGTTGCGGCAGCAACAGATCGCCTGAACTCGGACAGATAGAGGTCGTGGGCGCCGATGGCGGTGTCCATCGACCGCTCTACCCGGAATACCAGCGTCATGGCCGAGTGGTATACGACCCATCGATCCAACTGGTACTGGTCCAGAGACCTGCCGTAACCCTCCTGGAAAGCAGAGGCGGCTTGGGGCCCCGCATTGAGACTGAGTAGCCATGTTGCTTTAGATAGATCCCACTCTGGAGGAGCCACCGTGGCCCACTCCCAGGTGATGAGGGTGACGTTGCCATCGTCATCGACCACGAAGTTGTCGGGCGCCGGATTGGTGTGTGCGCTGTGTGGATCTGACGCAAACGGAGGTCGAACCTCACGCGCATCGGAAAGCAGATCACCCGAGATATCGAGCCGACGTCGGTATCTCTCGAGGCGGCGGAGAGTCGAGACAAAATCAACTGCTACCCATTCCTGATCCATCCCGCGGCTCAGGTTGGTGATCTTGCCGGTATCGGTTTCGTGAACAGTGCGCAGGATCTCGCCGGCCTTGCGGGCGAGACCGGGATTCTCAGGAAGCGTCCCGAGGTTCCATCGCCCTGCGTCCTCGAAGACTGCCCAGTGCATATCGCCTTCGAGACCGCGATCAATCAGCTGAGGTGTGCCGGGTAGCGAGGCCAGTGCCTCGAGGGCGTGGAACTCCCGCCGCTCGCGCGCAGGGGTGCCGTAGATCTTGGCGATGCGGGTTCCATCGCCCACCCAAACGCGGAATACCCGGTTGGAAGACTGCCCGCGCTCGATGCCCGTGAGCTCGTGAACCCGTCCGCCGCCCGCCAGTTTCTGTGCAAGTTCAATTGGCTTCACCACACGTCCTTCGATCAGGTTGGCCCCATTGTCTCACGCGAAGACCAAACCTGCACTACTAGTGGGTTACCCTTACCCGCCAGACGTTGAGAGGTTGTACCCCGTGGCACTGACAATCACTTTCCCCGATGGTTCCGAGCGGAGCTTCGAGCGGGGCGTTACGGGAGCCGAGATTGCCGCAAGCATTGGGCCGCGACTCGCCAAGGCGGCGGTTGCCGTGAAGCTGGACGGAAACGCAATCGATCTGGGGCGTGCTATAACCGAGGATGGGACGGTTGAGATCATTACCGATGCATCTGAGGACGGCCGCCACGTCATGCGCCACTCTGCAGCTCACGTAATGGCGCAGGCTGTCTTGGACCTCTTCCCGGGATCCAAGTTTGCGATTGGGCCGCCGATCACCGACGGTTTCTACTACGACTTCGAGGTCGACGAGCCGTTTACCCCCGAAGATCTGGAGCGGATTGAGGCTCGGATGGCCGAAATCATTGCGGAAGACCAACCATTTGAGCGCGAGGAGCTATCCGCAGACCAGGCTCTCGAGGTGTTCTCCGATCAGCCTTTCAAGACTGAGATCATCAACTCAGTCGACGAGGATGAAGGTGCCGGCGGGGCCGAAGTCTCCGTCTATCACAACCGCTCCTTTGTGGATCTCTGCCGCGGTCCTCACGTCCCATCGACCAAGCGGTTGAAAGCCGTGAAGCTGATGCGATCGGCGGGGGCGTACTGGCGCGGAGATGAGACAAAGCCCCAGTTGCAGAGGATCTACGGGACCGCCTGGGAGAGCAAGAAGGAGCTCGATGCCTACCTGCACCGTCTCGAGGAGGCGGAGCGTCGCGACCACCGCAAATTGGGTCAGGAACTCGAGCTCTATTCGTTCCCATCCGACCTGGGAAGCGGGCTCGCCGTGTGGCACCCCAAGGGTGGGCTACTGCGAATGATCATCGAGGACTACAGCCGGCGTACCCATCTCGAACATGATTACGAGATCGTGGCTACTCCGCATGTCGCCAAGGCGGATCTCTGGGAACGCTCCGGCCATCTCTCCTTCTACAAAGAGGGTATGTATCCCGGCATGGTGCTGGACGAGTCCACCGAGTACCGGATGAAGCCGATGAACTGCCCGTTCCACATCCTGATCTTCAGCAGCCGGGGACGAAGCTACCGCGAGCTTCCGTTGCGGATGTATGAGCTGGGAACCGTCTACCGATATGAGCGGTCAGGCGTTGTCCATGGGCTGATGCGAGCCCGGGGATTCACTCAAGATGACAGCCACATCTTCATCGAAGAGGACGACATCGCATCTGAACTGCAGAACCTACTCGACTTCACTCTCATGGTGCTCCGCGATTTCGGCTTTGAGGAGTTCGAGGCGGATCTCTCCACCAAGGATCCTGACAAGTACATAGGGAGCGATGAGCTCTGGGACAAGGCGGAGGACGCTCTCCAGCTGGCACTCGAGACGGCGGGTCTTCCTTACAACATCGCTGAGGGCGAAGGGGCTTTCTACGGGCCGAAGATCGACGTGCACGTCCGCGATGCAATCGGGCGGCGCTGGCAGCTGTCGACCCTCCAGGTCGACTTTGCGCAGCCCGAGAACTTCGATCTGCTCTACGCATCCGACCACAACACCCGGGAGCGGCCGGTGATGATCCACCGTGCCCTCATGGGCTCTATCGAGCGCTTCGTTGGGATCCTCATCGAGCACTACGCAGGCGCTCTGCCGGGCTGGCTTGCCCCTGTACAGGCGACGATCTTGTCTGTTGCCGATCGGCATCTGCCCTACGCCGAGGAGGTAGCCACCCGGCTGCGCAACGCGGGCTTGCGCGTTGAGGTCGATGGCGCGGACGACACCGTCGGGGAGAAGATCCGACGCGCCATCGTCCAGAAGCATCCAGCTGTGCTCGTAGTCGGCGACAATGACGTCGAGAACGGAACGGCAGGGCTTCGCCCGCGCGGTGAAGAGGAACGGCGTGGCGTGCCGATCGCAGAAGTCGAGAGCGAACTCGTTGCGATGTGTCGCCCGCCGCGGTGACAGTCTCTATCGCCTGGTGGCGTTAAGCTGACCCGCTGCCGACACAAACCTCTTCTCACTGATTCTGAAACGGAAGGCCAAGACCCGTGAAGATCCTCGTCCGATTTCTGTCCAACATGGTGGCCAAGTCGCCGTGGACCATCATTGCCGCCACGCTCGTGATCACGCTGATCCTGGGTGCCTTCCTGCCTCAGCAGGAGACCGCAACCGGCAACGAAGGTTTCTCACCGGATTCTCCCGAGTTCTTGGCCCTGGACGTCATCGCCGAGTACTTCTCTGACAACTCCGAAGAACCGGTTCAGGTGGTGGTCTCGGCCCGCACCGGTGAGGACCTGCTCACCGCAGCGGGGTTCAGGGACTACCTGGCTATTCGTGAGGCCATCGCTGCCAGCGAGGCAGCGCAGCGCCTATTCCGCGATCGGCCGGGCGGGGATGTTGTCGGTTTCTTCGATCCGCTGATTCAGGGTCTGCAAATGAGGTCGGAGGAGCTCGGCGTCCCGTTCGAGACTCTGGTTGGTTCGTTGACCGACACCGATGTCAGAGACGGTCTGTTGCAGAGCCTCGACATGATCCCGGCGGAGAGCCGTGGCCTGGTTGAGGGGTTGTTCGGCGACAGCTCGGATCTCACCGTTCCGACGGCACAGACCGGGCTCATGGTTGTCTTCCTCAACGTGGCCGACCTCGACGATCCTGACTTCACGATTCTGCAGGAGCTCGAGGTGGACATGGCCGCCGACATTGTCGCGGCGACGGGGGAGGAGTCGGTTAGCGATGGAGCCGCATTCAGCTTCGCTCTCCTGTTCTCCGACACCAGCGAGTTCGAGTCAGAAATCGGGCGTCTCTTTGGTAGCGCTTTCCTGATCATCATCGCCATCTTGCTGTTCGTGTTCTGGATCCACCCCCGGGGCCGCATGACCCGGTTCCGCTCCTTCCGGCGTGCGATGGCCGACATGGGCCTGACGATGCTCGTCATCGTGGTCTCCATCGTGTGGATGAACGGGCTCGGCGTTCTCCTCGGACCCAAGTACCTAGACATCATTGGAAACTTCAGTGAGATCCTGCAGATCCTGCCGATCCTGCTGGTCGGTCTTGGCGTCGACTACGCCATCCACATGACTAGCCGCTACCGCGAGGAACTCGGTGGCGGCGTCGAGATCAGGGAGTCCGCAACCAGGGCAACCAAAACAGTGGGAATCGCGTTGGTCCTGGCTACAGCGACAACATCGGTTGGTTTCCTGACCAACGTTGTCAACCCGGTCACGGCCCTGCGCGACTTCGGCATCCTTGCCGCGATCGGTATCAGCGCAGCATTCATCCTGATGCTGACAGTCGTCCCGGCGATTCGTACGCTGCTCGATCGTCGCGCCGAGCGGCTCGGCAACCTGGAGCGCCAGGCCTTCGGCCGGCAGAGCGAACGTCTGCTTCCCAAGCTCATGGGATCAACCGCGGTGCTCGCTGAGAAGTACGCAGTAACCACCCTGATCGCAGCCTTCTTGCTCGGAACCGCAGGCTTCATCGGGCTCACGCAGTTGGATACAACGTTCAGCTTCACCGACTTCGTGCCCGAAGGCAGCGAGATGCTGAACACGTTCGACAAGATCAACGACGAATTCAGCGGCGGCTTCGGAGAGGAGACAGAGGTCATCATCGAAGGTGACGTAGCCAGTCCTGCGGTACACAACGCTCTGGTTGCCGCCTGGGCCAACATGTCCGACACGACAAACGTCGTTCAATTTGGATCGCAGGCCGCGGCGGAGTCTCCGGTATCCGCCATTGCTCAACTCGTGATCTCCCCGGAGCAGGGGGGCAACCCGGAGACGTTTGATGCGGAATTCGCATCCGCTGCATTTGCGGCCGGGCTGCAGCCGGACCTGACCGTCGGCGGTGATGTCGATGTGGTAGCGCTCTACGACCAGGCAGCCGTGGCCTCCCCGGATGTCATGGCCCGTACGATCGCCAAAGTGGATGGTGTCTACCGGTACATCGATGTCGGGGTATCCACTCAAGCGGGCGAAGCCGGGGCGAACCAACTCAGCAAAGACCTCAAGGATGACTTTGCCCCTGTTGTTGACGCAGGAGCCACCGCAGTGCCGACCAACCAGAACATCGTCAGCCAGGGTGTGGTGACAGCCCTCCAGGAGAGTCAGGCATCGTCCTTGGCGATCACCATCCTCGCCGCCATGGCCCTGCTGGTGATCACGTTCTACATCGAGGTGCGCCGCCCGTTCCTGGGAGTCATAACGATCCTGCCCGTCGTTCTGATCGTGCTCTGGGTGTTCGGAGTCATGTCCGCACGCGGCATCTCCTTCAACCCGGTCACCGCCATGATCGCCAACCTGGCCATCGGTATTGGTGTTCCCTACACGATCCATATCACCCATCGCTACGAGGAGGATCGTCAGCGGTACGACAACCCGGAGGAGGCAATCCGGTCCACCACCACCCATACCGGTGGGGCCCTGGCCGGTTCGGCGTTCACGACCGCCGCCGGGTTCGGCATCCTGATGACCTCGACCCTCAAGCCGTTCCAGCAACTCGGTGAGGTCACGTTCTGGGCGATCATTTTTGCGCTGGTTGCGAGCGTGTTCGTCCTGCCATCGATGCTGGTGGTATGGGACCGCTGGCACCGCCGCCGCGGTGAAGATGTGGTCGATCAGGCGGCCTACGAGAGGGCGCACGCCGGACTATGAGCGAACGGCGCCCTGATCTTGGCATAGAAGTAGCGGCAGATGTTGCTGCCGCGGCAGGTATGCCGGATGATCTCGACGCCAACGTGCTCGGCCCCTACGAGGTACCCAACCCGGCGCGCCGTCGCCGGGCCGGATTGGTGTACCTGGGTGCTGCCGTAGCCACGGCAGTCGGCATCGCGCTGGGATTGCCCGGCGGCATGTGGGTTGTTGTCGGGTTGTTCGCCATGATCGCCGGCTATCACTTCCTCGGTGGCCATCACCTCGCGGTCGGGGACGAGGAGGCTTTGACGCTGGCTACCGCCGAGATGGATTTCCCCGTCGGCCATGCGAGCGCCGTGCTCGGCTTCGATGGCTTCCTGGCCCGACCCACCTGGAACGTGCTGGTCTTCTCAGCGGACGAGCCACCGAGCCAGCGCGGGCTGGTCAGAGTCGATGGGCGCTCCGGCGCCATTGTGGAGACGTACACCGAGTCGGTGCCGTCGGCTGAGCAGGACTGGGCAGGGTCCGCCGGTTAGCGCTGGTGCAGTGGGATGAACCGGCGGCTTTCCTCGCCGACGTAGATCTGCCGCGGTCGGGCGATCCGCGTGGCCGGGTCCTCCGTCATCTCCTTCCAGTTTGCTATCCAGCCGGGTAGCCGGCCGATCGCAAACAGGACGGTGAACATGCGCATGGGGAAGCCCAGTGCTCGGAAGATGATCCCGGAGTAGAAATCGACGTTGGGGTAGAGATTTCTCTCCTGGAAGTACTCATCGCTGAGAGCGGCCTCTTCGAGTTCTTCGGCAATACGCAGCAGCGGATCATCGCCTTCGACACGGTCGAGCACGTCGTCGGCGAACTTCTTGAGAATCCTGGCTCGGGGGTCGTAGTTGTTGTACACCCGGTGCCCGAAGCCCATGAGACGGAACGGGTCGTTCTTGTCCTTGGCTCGCGCGATGTACGACTCGGTTGATGCCGACGGGTCGTTGGCGATCTCAGCCAGCATCTCGACAACGGCCTGGTTGGCGCCACCGTGCAGTGGGCCCCAAAGGGCGTTCATCCCGGCCGCGACCGACGCGAACAGATTCGCCTGGCTCGAACCGACGAATCGCACGGTGGCCGTGGAGCAGTTCTGGCCGTGATCAGCATGGAGAATGAGCAGAACGTTGAGCGCCTTGGCAATCACAGGGTCGACGTGATACTCCTCGGTGGGGAGGGCGAACATCATGTGTAGGAAGTTTGCGACGTAGCGCAGATCATTCCGGGGGTAGATGTAGGGGAACCCCGTCGACTTCTTGTATGCCCAGGCTGCAACCGTTGGCATCTTGGCAATGAGTCGTTGCGCCGACTCGATCACCGAGGCTTCGTCCTTCGGGTTGTGGTACTCCTCGTAGAACGTCGAGATTGCGTTCGTTGCCGAGGAGAGAATCGCCATTGGGTGCGCTTGCTTGGGGAAGGCATCGAAGAAGCGCTTCAACTCCTCGTTCAGCAAGCTGTGGCGGTTCATCGAGGCTTGCCACTCCTCGAGCTCGGCCTTGTTCGGTAGGTGGCCGAACAGCAGCAGGAATGCGACCTCGAGGAAGCCACAGCTGTTGGCAAGGTCCTCGATGGCGTAGCCGCGATGGGTGAGTTTGCCGGCCGTGCCGTCGATATAGGTGATCGTCGACTGGGCCGAAGCTGTGTTGGCGAAGCCCGGGTCGTAGGTGACGGTTCTGGTCTGGGCGCGCAGCGAGCCGATGTCGACGCCGTGGTTACCCATCCGTGCCGGCACCGCCGACAGGTCGAGGGTGTGATCTCCGAGGTTTAGTGTTGCGCCGCCATCATCCATACCGAGGCACTCGCCTTTCTATGTCTTCTCAGGTTGGCGCGGATTGTAGCCATAGCGGGAAACCCCCGTTGGGCGTGGTAGCTTTCGAGGCGGAAGGAGGCCGTTGTGCTCGATTTACGGGGTAGGAGTCGGATGGCCCCGATTCTGGACCCGATCGCCGTTGGCTTGTCCAAGGCACGATTGACCCCCACCGCTATCACCATTCTCGGCCTTCTTGTCACGCTGGTGGGCGCCGGGCTCATCGCGGTAGACCGCTACGCACTCGGGGGCTTCCTGGCTGGGGTCGGAGCGACGCTCGATGCTCTCGACGGCCCGCTCGCCAGGTACCAGGGAAGCGCTTCTGTCCGCGGCGCCTTTGTCGACACTATGTCAGATCGAGTTGGTGAGGTTGCCCTGTGGGCGGGCCTCACGTTCAGCCTGCGCGCCGATGAGACCGGCTTGATGCTTTGCGTGCTTGCCCTTGCCTTCTCGCTGCTCACCCCTTATGTGCGCTCCAAGGCCGAGAGCTGGGGAGCAGAAGGGCGTGGCGGCTGGATGGGTCGCGGGGAGCGGATGATTCTCATGCTCGTGGGCTTGATCCTGCACGGTTGGGGGCTCAACGTCCTTCGCCCGATGCTGTGGGTGTTCGTCATTCTCTCCGGTCTCACCGTTGCCCAGCGCAGCCGCCGCACCTGGCAGCAGCTTGGCGCCGAGGACTGACGGTGCTGCGGTGAAGGATCGCCTTCCCTACTGGGCCTATCTCGGGTTCGTTGGGCTCCTGGGGATGCTTCCGGAGGCGGCCATCAGATTCGTGGGATCCGGGCTGGGTAGGGTCGCCTGGTATCTCGCCCCGGGCAGGCGGAGGCTGGTCCAGCGCCACCTCCGCCGGATTCTTGGCACCGACGAAGGCATCAAGGAACGCTCCAAGGCGATGTTCGCGTCGTATGGTCGCTACTGGGCAGAGGTCTTCTGGCTGCGCCCAAACCGAATTCCCAACCTCGTCGCCAGAGCGACGATTGAGAACGAAGGCGCGCTGGGGGAGGCGTTCTCGCAAGGCAAGGGGATGCTCCTGATCCTGCCCCACATGGGTAACTGGGAGGTAGCGGGGGCTGTTGCCAGAGATCTGGGCATGCCGGTGCTTTCTGCTGCGGAGAACCTGCCCAACCCGCTCATCACCCAGTGGTTCCTCGATGTCCGGGAAATGGCAGGGATGGACATAGTCCTCACCGGGAGGGGAGCGAGAGCAACTGGAGCTCTGATGCAGCGGCTCAAGGACGGCGGAACCGTTGCCCTGCTTGGCGACCGGGATGTCACCGGGAGAGGTCTACCGGTGACATTCTTTGGTGAGGAGACGACTATGCCGGCCGGTCCGATTGCGCTAGCAGTCAAGACCGGCGCTCCCGTGTTGGTGGTGGGCTCCTACTTCGAAGATGGCCCCGGGCATCGCTACGTTGTGTCCGATCCGCTCCCACTCCCCGAGGCCGGGACCCAGGAGGAGAAAGTGGCTGCGGGAGTGCAGTTACTCGCCGACGCACTCGAGGAGCGGATCCTGCGCAAGCCCGAGGACTGGCACCTGTTTGTACCCAACTGGCCGTCCGATCGAGAGCAGGATCAATGAGAGTCGGTCTGATCTGCCCCTACGACATGGGAGTACCGGGGGGAGTCCAGGATCAAGTGACTCGGCTTGCCCGCTGGCTGCGTGCCGACGGGCACTCCGTGAAGGTCATCGCACCGGGAGAGTCCGATCTGGCCGGCTTCGTTTCGGCCGGCGCAGCAACGGTTGTTCCGGCCAACGGGGCCAAGACCCCCGTCGCACTTGGCCGCGGGACCGGCGCCGCGGTTTTGGCAGCTCTTGCCGATGTCGATGTCGCTCACATCCACGAGCCCTTGATGCCCCAGGTCTCCCTGGTGGCAATGCGGCGGGCGACGGTACCGCTGGTCGGCACCTTTCACTCCGACGTCTCGGCTGTCGGTGCCAACGTTTACCGCTTCGGGAAGCCCCTCACTTCGCGGTGGTTCCGGAGGCTGTCGGTTCTGACTGCGGTCAGCGCGGTTGCGGCCCGGGTAGTCGAGTACACCGGCCGTGTCCGCATCATCCCGAACGGAATCGACGTCGCAGACTATGCCCCGGCTGCGAAGGTGCCCGATTCCGTTGTCTTTCTGGGCAGGAACGACGAGCGCAAGGGGCTCCATGTGCTGTTGGAGTCCTGGCCCCGGATTCGTGCCGCGCGTCCGGAAGCAACGCTCACGGTCGTGGGCGCTGAGCAGCCGGGCCACACCCAACCGGGGGTGACCTTTGTCGGACGGGTGCCCGAGGCTGACAAGATCGAACACCTCGCCCGAGCTTCCGTCTACTGCGCCCCGAATCTGGCCGGGGAGAGTTTTGGGATCGTCGTCGCCGAGGCGATGGCCGCCGGATGTGCTGTGGTCGCCAGCGCCCTTCCCGGTTTTGTTGCAGTGGCCGGTGAAGGAGCGAGGTTTGTTGCTCCGGGAGACTCTCCCGGTCTTGCCGACTCGGTCATCTCACTTCTCGAGTCACCCGACGAGGCAGCCGCTCTGGGCCAAGTAGCTCGTGCAAGGGTGCAGCGCTTCGACGGAAGCGCAGTGGCTGCGGCTTATCTGGCTGCATATGAAGAGGCGGCGGCTAGCTAGCCTCGCATCCGGCCGGCCGGCGGCAAGACGGCGTCCACCGGTCTGGAACTTCAGGGTCGTCTGTAGACTTGATCAGAGAAATGAATGAGGAGCTTGAAATGAACACGTCGTCATCAGAACGAGGCACCGACCTCGTGAAACGAGGCCTTGCAGAAATGCTCAAGGGCGGCGTCATCATGGATGTCGTCAGCGCGGAGCAGGCCCATATTGCTGAGGAAGCCGGTGCGGTTGCAGTGATGGCGCTCGAGCGTGTCCCCGCCGATATCCGAGCGCACGGCGGGGTTGCCCGCATGGCCGACCCAACAATTGTCGAAGAGATCGTCAACGCCGTCTCGATTCCGGTCATGGCCAAGTCACGCATCGGTCACTTCGTCGAAGCGCAGGTCTTGGAGGCGCTTGGCGTCGACTACATCGACGAGTCTGAGGTGCTGACCCCGGTGGACGACAATCACATCGACAAGTGGAACTTCACGGTCCCGTTTGTGTGCGGCGCCAAGGATCTCGGGGAGGCGCTGCGCAGAATCGGTGAAGGGGCTGCGATGATCCGCACCAAGGGCGAGCCGGGCACCGGCAATGTCATCGAAGCGGTCAAGCACATGCGGATGATGAACAAGCAGATCCGGCGCCTCACTGTTCTCGACGACAACGAGTTGATGGCGGCAGCAAAGGAACTGAGAGCTCCGTACACGCTCGTCAGGGAGATCGCAGAAACCGGGAAGCTCCCCGTCGTCAACTTCGCCGCTGGAGGCATTGCTACTCCCGCCGATGCGGCGCTGATGATGCAACTGGGCTGCGACGGCGTGTTCGTTGGTTCCGGCATCTTCAAGTCCGGCGACCCCGCGGTTCGGGCACGGGCGGTAGTGGAGGCAACGACCTTCTATCAGGACGCGGGCAAGATCGCCAAGGTCTCACGCAACCTCGGTGAGGCCATGGTGGGAATCAACATCGATACGCTCAGTCCCGAAGAGCGGATGCAGGACCGCGGTCTGTAGGGAAGTAGGCGTAGAGGATGAAGAGAGTCGGAGCCCTTGCGCTCCAGGGCGATTTCCGTGAGCACCTTGCCGTCGTGCGCCGGCTTGGAGCCGACGGTATCGAGGTACGCACCCCCGAAGATCTGGAAGGCCTCGACGCGTTGATCATCCCGGGCGGGGAGTCGACGACGATCGGCCGCCTCGCCAACATCTACGGGTTGATCGACCCTCTGCGCTCCCGAATCACCGAAGGGCTACCGGTTCTAGGCACTTGTGCCGGCATGATCTTTCTTGCTTCAGCGACTGTGCGCTACGAACAGCCACAACTCGGGGTCCTCGATGTTGTGGTCGAGAGGAACGCATTCGGCCGTCAGGTGGATTCCTTCGAGGCCGACCTCGCCGTTGCCGGCATGCCGAAACCGGTGCGCGCAGTATTCATCCGGGCACCGTGGATCCACAAGGTGGGCGCGGAGGTCGACGTGCTGGCCTCGGTCACCGACCAGGAATCGGGGGAGGAGCGCCCGGTTTTTGTGAGACAAGAGCGTATCCTGGCGACATCGTTTCATCCTGAGCTGACGGACGACACGCGGATACACGAACTGCTGCTGGAGGTGAGTTGAATGGCCGGGCATTCCAAATGGGCGAACATCAAGCATCGCAAGGGACGCCAGGACGCCAAGCGCGGGAAGCTCTTCGCGAAGCTGATTCGCGCCATCGAGGCAGCCGCCCGGCAAGGTGGCGGGGATACGAGTGCCAATCCGACGTTGGTCACCGCCATTCAGAAGGCCAAAGATGCCTCCGTTCCCAAGGACAACATCGAACGGGCCATCGCACGCGGTTCGGGTGCCGAAGAGGGAGTCGTCTACGACGAGGTGTGGTACGAAGGTTATGCCCCCGGGGGAGTTGCCCTGTATGTGCAGGTGCTGACCGACAATCGCAATCGAGCCGCATCCGGCGTCCGGGCAGCTTTCAACAAGCACGGAGGCAGCCTGGGCGAGCCCGGCTCCGTTGGCTACCTGTTCGAGCAGAAGGGTTACATCCTGGCCGGTGGGGACGAGGACACAGTGATGATGGCCGCCCTGGAAGGCGGCGCAGACGACGTAACCGCCAGCGACACAAGCTGGGAGATCGTCTGTCCTCCGGGCGATCTGGCAACAGTTCGGGCAGCCCTTGAAGACGCCGAAGTGACCATCGAGCAGGCGGAAGTCACGCAGATGCCCTCCGTCTCGGTTGCAGTTGATGAGTCGAAGGCATCTCAGGTGCTGCGCCTCGTAGATGTGCTCGAGGACCTCGACGACGTACAGGCAGTCTTCGGCAACTTCGACATCCCCGACGAGGTGCTTGCCTCTCTCAGCTAGCTGAGGGGAGTTCGTGTCGGCTGTGTGGGCTCGTCGGGGCGCCGACGAGGTCCTGGCGTCTCTCAGCTAGCTGAGGGGAGTTCGTGTCGGCTGTGTGGGCTCGTCGGGGCGCCGACAGAGGTGCTTGCATCGCCCGGGCTGGCAGCCGATCATGCCGGTGCTTGGCATCCTGACCGGTGCTCCCTACGCTATGGGAACATATGTTCGTTATTGGAATTGACCCCGGCCTATCAACCCTTGGCTACGGCATTCTCGAAGCTCGCGGCCATTCGATTCGGCCCGTCGCTGCCGGCACGATTCGCACCAACCCGGGAGCTGACATCGGGGAGCGTCTCGCCGAGCTGTACCGTGACCTGACCGACCTGATCGCCGAGCACCAACCCGACGCAGCAGCTGTCGAGCAGGTGTTCGTCAACCGCAACCTGCAGACAGCGACCTCCGTTGGGCGCGCCTCCGGGGTGGTGCTGCTGGCGCTGGCGCAGGCCGGAGTACCCGTTGCGGAGTATTCCCCGTCTGCGGTGAAGAGAGCGTTGACCGGCTACGGAAACGCAGACAAGCAGCAAATGAAGAAGGTCATCGCCATGCGTTTGGGGTTGAGCGAGCTTCCCAGTCCCGCCGATGCAGCCGACGCACTCGCCATTGCGTTGTGCCACCTGCAGGGCGCTCCAATGCGTCGGGCCATAGAGGGGGTCAAATGATTGGGCGTCTCGTCGGTGAGGTTGCCGACAAATCCCCCGACGGTGCGCTGATCGACGTCCACGGTGTCGGGTACACGATTGCCCTCACGCCCCGGACCGCCGCCTCCCTCCCGCCGGTTGGCGAGTCTGTCGTCCTCTACACACATCTACATGTGCGCGAAGACCTCATGGCCCTGTATGGGTTTGCCAGCGGCGACGAGAGAGACATCTTCGAAACGCTGATTGGGGTTAGCGGAGTCGGCCCCAAGCTGGCGCTGGCGGTGCTCGCTACGCTGAGCCCCGACGAGTTGCGGCAAGTGGTGCTGAGCGAGGACGCTGCGGCGCTCACTGCCGTTCCCGGAATCGGACAGCGCAGCGCACAGAAGCTTCTCCTCGAGCTCCGCCCCAAGATGGATCTGCCCGACTCGCCGCTCCAGCCGGGGAGCGCCGTAGCTGAGGTGCGCGAAGCGCTGGAGAGCCTGGGCTATCAGAGCGGCGAGATAAGGGAAGTGCTGCGGGACTTGCCTGGTGACGGTTCCGTGGAAGAGCTGTTGCGCCATGCGCTGCAGGAACTGGGGAAGCAGAGGTGAGCGGAGATGCGTGACGAGGGTCTGTTGATGACCAACCCCCTTCCTGAGGACGAACAGGAAGAGCTAACGCTTCGCCCCCGTCACATGGTGGACTTCATCGGGCAATCGGAGTTGAAGGAACGCCTCGCCATCCTCATCGAAGCAGCCCGCCAGCGCGGGGAATCAGTTGACCACGTGTTGTTCTCAGGGCCGCCAGGGTTGGGCAAGACTTCGCTGGCTGGGATTCTCGCTGCTGAGATGGGCGCCCACTTCCAGGCCACCAGTGGTCCCGCCCTGGAACGTCCCGGCGACCTGGCAGCAGTCATCACCAACTTGGAGCGAGGCGATGTGCTCTTCATTGATGAGATTCACCGTCTGCCCCGTCAGGTCGAAGAAGTGCTCTATCCGGCAATGGAGGACTTCCAACTCGACATCGTGGTGGGGAAGGGCCCGGCGGCCCGCTCGATTCGCCTCGAGCTCCCTCCCTTCACCCTGGTAGGTGCAACCACCCGGGTCGGCAGGGTCGCACCACCGCTGCGCGATCGCTTTGGGTACGTAGCCCGGCTCGACTATTACAACTCCGCAGATCTTGCCCGGATCGTCCTCCGCTCCGCCCAGATTCTTTCTGTCGACATAACGAACGATGGCGCAGACACCGTCTCCTATCGATCCCGGGGCACCCCGCGTATCGCTAACCGACTTCTCAGGCGTGTCCGCGATTTCGCCACCGTACGCTCCGATGGGCTGGTGGACGAGCAGACTGCGCTGAAGGCACTCGAGGTGTTCGAGGTTGATGACGCTGGGCTCGACAAGGTCGATCGGGCGATTCTGGAAGCTGTCATTGGCAAGTTCGGCGGCGGCCCGGTGGGCCTATCGACGCTGGCGATCGCAGTGGGCGAGGAGCCCGAGACAGTGGAAGACGCATACGAGCCCTATCTACTCCAGGAAGGCTTCCTCCAGCGAACCCCGCGGGGGCGGGTGGCAACCTCGAGAGCCTATGAGCACCTCGGTGTAGAGCCACCGGACCCGGGTGGCCAAGCAAAACTGCTCTAGAACGACTCCCGATCGCCCCACAGGCCCGCAACAAAGGCGACGAAGTCGGTGGATGGGCTGGCGAAGAAGGTCCGTCCCATATCGATTGCCTTGCTCTGCAGATCGTGGCGCCGGGCTCCGACGGCGGCAAGCACTGGATCCATCTCGATTCCTTCGACCAGCGCCGGATCATTGTTGAAGCGGGCAAGCAGAACTGCGAGGTCATGATCGTCGCCGAGGAGGTCGGTTAGTTGCTCCAGTTCCAACTCGTAGCGCAGCATCGTTACCGGATCGAGGATGTTGAGCGCCTCGATCTGATGGCGGAGATACTTGGCGCGCTTCCGCCAGACATGCAGGAGCGTGTCGGTTGGAGAGTCCGCCACAATGCGCATGCCGCGTCGCCCTCGCCTGTAGACGCGCTGCAGCCCGGGCTCAATGGAGGCGAACTCGTGCGGGAGGGGGGCGTCGACTTCGCCGGCGCGGATGGACCACTTCCTGCTTCGTTCCCGTGCATTCTGGAGTTGCTCGACGATTGCGACCATTTGGGCCTCGTTCTCGAGCAGCGCCTGTGATTCCGTTCGATACCGGTCCTCGAGGCGAGCAATGAGGATCGTGACGGACGGCTGCAGGACGGGATCGTGCGGGAGGAGCCGATCGAGCACCTCCGCCATCACCCAGGTATCCCGGACTGCGCTGAGCTCTGCGGCGACCAGTTTGAGGACCTGGTTGTCGGTGTGATAGCAGTCGTGAGAGATCGTGTCGCGCACCAGCCGCAGAATGGCACGCAACCGCTTGAGCGCCTTTCGCGTTGAATGCACTGCGAAGGCCTGCTGCTGTGGGGGTGCATCGATGACGCCGAGGGTCACGGCGAACTGCTCGCCAACCACCCTGTCGATTCCTTCGGCGAGGGTTTCGCCTTCTCTGAATCGCATTGGGCCCGGTACCGGCATGGGATCCGTTGGATGCGAAGTCGTCACAGGCTAGGAGGCTAACCGATTCGAGTGGCCCGGTCGTATCTGCGAGCCGGTCCGTCGGGCGAAACGCCGGCGGGCTGGACGCAACTACCCTCGTCGTCCGTGGAGACCGATCTCTTTGACTATCACTTGCCGGCGTCGTCGATTGCCCAGGAGCCAATCGAGCCGCGCGACCGCGCCAGACTGCTGCGCTGCCGGGGGCTCGAGGATCGGTTGTTCTGCGACCTCCCGGAGATCCTCTCCGCGGGGGATCTCCTCGTCGTCAACCTCACCCGGGTGAGGGCAGCGCGTCTGCGCGGCCGCAAACAAGAGACCGGCGGCTCGGTGGAGCTGCTCCTCCTCCGTCGGGTAGACGAGAGCCGATGGGAAGCGCTGGTTCGGCCGGCGCGTCGTATCAGGCCGGGCACGATCATCGAATGCGGCGAGATTGTGGCTGAGATACTGACCGAACCCAATCGAGGAGAAGCAGTAGTCGCTCTCGCTGCGGGCCGCGGCGACGTGGAAGCCGCAATCGCCGCAGTGGGTGAGATTCCGCTCCCGCCGTACTTCCACGGCGAGCTCCCCGATCCCGAGCGCTACCAAACAGTCTTCGCTCGGAGCGTGGGATCGGCAGCGGCCCCGACCGCAGCCCTCCACTTCACTCCGGAGCTACTGGACCGACTGCAAGAGGTCGGAGTGAGCATCGCGGAAGTCGATTTGGAGGTCGGCCTCGACACGTTCCGGCCGATCGGGACGGGCAGCATCTCCGATCACGCAATGCACTCGGAGGCCTGGGAGGTGCCGGAGGAAGCTGCACGAGCAGTGGCGGAAACGCGCAAGAACGGCGGCAGGATTGTCGCGGTCGGAACCACCGTTGTGCGCACTCTCGAGAGTGCAGCCGTCACGGGGGCCGTGGTGCAGGCCGGACGCGGCGACACTGATCTGTTCATCAGCCCCGGATATGAACTGAAGGTCGTGGATGCGGTGTTGACCAACTTCCATGCGCCCCGCACCACGCTGATTGTCATGATGGCGGCGATACTCGGAGAGCAATGGCGAGACGTATATGACTACGCGCTGCGCAGCGGTTACCGGTTTCTCTCGTTTGGAGACTCCATGTTGATAGAGGATCCGAAGCGAGGCAGTCGATGAGCGTCACCTGGGAGCAAACCGGCAGCGACGGCCTCGCCCGTACCGGCACCCTGAGCACGCCCCACGGACACATTCCGACGCCGGCCTTTATGCCGGTCGGCACACGCGGCACGGTCAAGACGCTCGATAGCGGCGACCTGGAGCGCGCCGGGGCGGACATCGTGCTGGCCAACACCTACCACCTCATGCTCCGCCCCGGAGCGGATACTGTGGCCAGCCTCGGCGAGTTACACGGGTTCATGTCATGGCCCGGGCCAATTCTCACCGACTCCGGCGGCTATCAGGTCTTCAGCCTCGAGCCCGAGATCACTGAAGACGGAGTCGCTTTCCGCTCGACATACGACGGTTCGCGGGTTGAGTTGACTCCGGAGCGGGCGGTATCGGTCCAGGAGAAACTGGGCTCAGACATCGCCATGATCCTCGACGTTCTGATCGGATTGCCCGCGACCCGCGAGGACACCATTGCCGCAATGGACCGAACCCTGCGGTGGGCGGAGCGAGCCCTGGCCGCCAAGACTCGCGCCGACAGGGCTCTATGGGGCATAGTCCAGGGAGGATCGGACGGCGACTTGCGGGCTCGGTCCGCGGCGGCGACTGCCGAGCTGGGTTTCGACGGCTTTGGGATCGGCGGCCTATCGGTTGGTGAATCGGAGGCAGCCCGCAACCGGGCGATCGAGGCGGTCGTCCCGGAGCTTCCGGTGTCTGCCCCGCGCTATGTCATGGGGCTGGGCGACACGGAGGGCCTTCTGGATTGTGTGGCTCGGGGCGTTGACATGTTCGACTGCGTGCTGCCCACCCGGCTGGCTCGCCACGGCAAGGTGCTGAGTCGGTCCGGTGACTACTCGGTCAAGCGCGCAGAGTGGGCCACTTCCGACCGGCCGTTGTCCGACGACTGTAACTGCGTAGCCTGTGCCCGTTACAGCCGCGGATACCTGCGGCACCTGTTTGCCACAAAGGAGTTCCTCGGCCCCCGGTTGCTCTCCGTTCACAACTTGACCTACACGCTGGGTCTGATGAGCGACATACGGGCCGCCATCAATGCCGGGCAGTTCGCCGCTTTCCACACTGCAGTGGTGAAGAAGCGCAGCGCCGGTGAGGCGATGAGTTAGCGGTAATCGTGCGGCGCACTAACCTATGGCAGCCCGGGCCCCCTGTTCGGCTCGGGCATGGTTCCCATTGGAGGCTCTTGTGCCATACCACGCGATCCTTACCGGGTTGCTCCTAGCAACAGAAGAAGGCAGCGAAGCAACCGGCTCGCTGCTCGGCTTGCTATTCCCCCTGATCATCTTCGGTGGCCTCTTCTACGTGGCCCTGATTCTGCCGCAGCGACGCAGACAGCGGCAGATGCAGGAGCTTCGGGACTCGATCGTAGTAGGCGATCAGGTCCGCACGATCGGAGGCATCCTCGGCCGGGTGGACCGCATCGACGGCGACGAAGCCGTTATCGATGTCGGCGGGGGGACCAAGCTCACCGTGACCCTTCGGGCGCTTGCAGAGAAGCTGGGAGATACGAAAGAGTGAACCGCCGTCCCCTCTGGATCTCGTTGATCCTCACCCTTGCCCTGGCCTGGGGCTCGCTAGCTGCGATGTTGGCTTCCAACTGGGAGCCCAAGTTGGGGCTGGATCTCCAAGGCGGGTTCTCCGTGGTGCTCGCGGCACCCGAAGGCATCGAAAGTGATGTCCTCGACCAAGCTGTTGAGACGATGCGGCGACGTATCGAAAGCCTCGGTGCGGTGCAGGAGCCGGAGATCTCCGTGCAGGGCGACCGTCGAATCCTCGTCCAGCTACCGGGCGTGGAGGATCGGGAGCGAGCCCTGTCGGCCGTGGGAACCACGGGACAGCTGACATTTCGCCCGGTCCTCGACATCCAGGCGGTCGCCCCCGAAGCCGGCCTCAGCCTGACCGACGATCCCGGCCAAACTGTCGTTCTTCAGGATGAGTCCGGCATCTACTACGTGCTCGGTCCCGCCTTTCTGACCGGCGCAGACCTCACCGGAGCTGAGCCGGGATTTGGTGGTGTCCAGATCGGCGGCGGCGGTGGATGGACCGTTGATCCGTCGTTCACCTCCGAGGGCGGGGACAAGTTCGAAGCTGCCACGGGTGTCCTTTCGACCTTCACCTACGGCGACCCTCGCCGTCAGCTGGCAATCGTGCTCGACGGCACCGTCATCTCGGCTCCTTCGATTGCCGCAGAAGTCGGACCGGGGGAGACCCTCCCGGCCGACACCGTCGTGATCACAATCGGCGACAGCCAGGACTCGCAGCGAGAAGCCGAGGATCTTGCCACTGTTCTCAAGTACGGTGCGCTGCCCACGACCTTCGAGCGTGAAAGCGAAGGGTCGGTTTCTGCCAGCCTCGGTTCGGACTCGCTACGAGCGGGCCTTCTTGCGGGACTGGCCGGACTCATCCTGGTGGCGATTGCGCTGGTGGCCTATTACCGGGTGCTCGGGTTGATCGCCGTGGTGGGATTCACGGTGTTTGGATCACTGCTGATCGGCACGATCATCTTCCTCGGCCAGGTGCAGGGCACCACGCTGACTCTCTCCGGCGTGACCGGCATCATCGTTTCGATCGGTATCACCGCCGACTCGTACATCGTGTTCTTCGAGAGAGTGAAAGAGGAGCACCGCCGCGGCCGCGCCCTCAAGCCGGCCGTTGACTACGGCTTCAAGCGGGCGTTCCGCACGATCGTTACCGCCGACACGGTGACTTTTGTCGGCTCGGTTCTGCTGTGGCTGCTCGCAATCGGCCCGGTGAAGGGCTTCGCGTTGACGCTCGGAATCGCCACGATCATCGACGTCCTCGTCGCATACTTCTTCACCCGCCCGTTCGCTCAGCTGCTGGTTCGCAGCCGATTTGGTGAGGGAGGGGCACTGTCGATCAGGGGAGCGATGGGTCGAAGCGCAGCTGAGGGGGTGGCGTCATGAGCATCTGGCGCGATCTCTACAGAGGTGAGACGGAGTTCGACTTCATGCGGTACCGCCGCCGGTTCTTCGTGATCTCGGCCATTGCAGTTGGCATATCGCTTCTCTCGCTCACGGTCCGCGGTCTCGACGGAAGCGTTGACTTCACGGGAGGCGCGATCGTTGAAGCACCGAACGTCTCCGGTGAGGACGTTGCCGGGTACCGCGCCGGCTTGTCAGAGATCGGACAAGACGGGGCTCGGGTGCAGATACGCACCGAGCCCGACGGCAGCGAAACTGTGATTGTGCAAACCGAGCCGCTCGAGGTGGAGGAGAGAAACGAGCTCGTAGCCACCGTCGCTGAGGTTGCCGGCGTTGACCCCAACGACACGTCAATCGAGTCGGTAGGACCTACCTTCGGGACCGAGATCACCCGTCGGGCCATTGAGGCGCTTGTGATCTTCCTGGTCGTCGTCACCTTGTTCATCACCTGGCGATTCGAATGGAAGATGGCGGTTGGAGCACTAACCGCGCTTTTCCACGATCTCGCCATAACGGCCGGGATCTACTCGA
The DNA here is from genome assembly GCA_030065575.1 of Acidimicrobiia bacterium. Taxonomy (GTDB): domain Bacteria; phylum Actinomycetota; class Acidimicrobiia; order Spongiisociales; family UBA5794; genus JAAETI01. Next base: position 45,723 of record JASJDZ010000007.1, on the reverse strand, counting down.
TCATTGGCTTTGAGGTGACGCCCTCCACGGTGATCGCCATCCTCACGATTCTGGGTTACTCGTTATACGACACAGTTGTTGTGTTCGACAAGATCACTGAGAACGTGCACGACCTCGGCACCCGGCACACCTTCACCGAGATCGCCAATCTCTCGATGAACCAGGTGTTGATGCGGTCGCTGAACACGTCGTTGACGTCGTTGCTACCCATCGGCAGCCTTCTCTTCGTCGGCTCGTATCTGCTGGGTGCGGCAACGTTGCGCGAATTTGCCCTGGCCCTCTTCATCGGCATCGCCGCCGGGACGTACTCCTCCATCTTCGTAGCGACTCCGTTGCTTACTGAGTGGAAGGAAAGGGAGCCGCAGTGGCAGCGCATGCAGCGACGGGTCGCCCGGCGGTCTGGCGAGACGGTGCTGACCGCAGCCGAGGTTGCCACCGCGATGGCGGTTGAGGAGCGCAGCACAGGGGCAAGCCCGCGAGCTCCCAAGCAGCGCGGTCGGCGCCGGTAGACTGCACTCCGTGATCGAAGAAAGAATCCGCTCGTTCATCCGTGATGTTCCGGATTTCCCCGAGCCGGGGATAGTGTTCAAGGACATCACGCCACTGCTGGGTGATCACCACGTGTTTAGCGACGCTATGGACGCGATGATCGAGCCCTATCGGGACAGCGGCATCACCAAGGTGGTCGGGGTAGAAGCCCGTGGCTTCATCTTTGCTGCACCTATCGCGATTCGGCTCGGAACCGGCTTTGTCCCTGTTCGGAAACCGGGGAAGCTTCCCCACGACGTTCACCACCAGGTCTACGACCTCGAATACGGCACAGATCGTGTCGAGATTCACCGCGATGCGGCCACGCCCGACGACAACGTGCTCGTTGTCGACGATGTGCTCGCAACCGGAGGCACGGGCCGAGCAGCTACAGATCTCATCCGTTCCCTCGGCGCACATGTCGTCGGGTTTGCGGTTCTCGCCGAGCTTGCGTTCCTGGGAGGACGGGAGCGAATGGGTGGGGTCGATGTGCATGCGGTGGTGAGGTATGGCGCTTCCTGACACCGTTGAGACAGAGCCGCAGGTACACCTAGCGCGTATTGAGGAGCTATTCCGCTCCCACTACTCAGACGCGGACTTTTCGGCAATCGAGCGTGCCTACGAAGTAGCAATGGCCGCACATGCCGGGCAAATGCGTCGTTCGGGCCATCTCTACATCACACATCCGCTGATCGTCACCGAGATCCTGGCCAGCTACGGAATGGACGAGGCGACGCTGATCGCAGCGATCCTGCACGACACTGTCGAGGACACCGAAATCTCGCTCGAGGACACGGCTGAGATGTTTGGCGAGGAGGTTGCCGCCCTTATCGACGGTGTGACAAAACTGGATCGCATCCGCTTCTCATCCCGAGAGGAGCAGCAAGCGGCAACGATCCGGAAGATGGCCATTGCCATGGCCAAGGACATCCGTGTCCTCCTGATCAAGTTGGCCGATCGATTGCACAATGTCCGCACTCTCCAGTTCCTCCCGGAGCACAAGCGGCAACGTATCGCGTTGGAGACGATCGAGGTCTATGCCCCGCTGGCGCACCGGCTCGGGGTCCAGGAGATCAAGCACGAGATGGAGGACCTCTGCTTCCGCGAGCTCTATCCCAAGCGGATGTCTGAGCTCGAAGAACTGATTCGTCGCCGGGCGCCGCAGCGAGAAGCCGACGTCGAAAGGGTCAAGAAGCAGGTGAGTGACGAACTCACTTCGCAGGGCATCGAAGCCGTTGTCACCGGTCGGCCGAAGCATCTCTACTCGATCTACCGGAAGATGATGAGCAGCGGCCTGGAGTTCGAGCAGATCTACGACCTGATCGGGGTTCGAGTCCTGGTCAACGAAGTGCGCGACTGTTACGCCGTGCTCGGCCTGATCCACACCCTATGGGCGCCGATCCAGGGGCGGTTCAAGGACTACATCGCGATGCCCAAGTTCAACCTCTATCAGAGTTTGCACACAACGGTGCTGGGTCCGGACGGCAAACCACTCGAGATCCAGATCCGCACCCACGAGATGCACTCCCGGGCCGAGTTCGGGATCGCCGCACACTGGCGCTACAAGGACGGGGACAAGGGCACCGATCCCCAGTTCATTGCCGACCTGCGCTTCCTCCAGGAGGAAGCGACAGATCCGCGCGAATTCCTCGAGCATCTCAAACTCGACCTCTATGCAGACGAGGTGTTTGCGCTCACCCCCAAGGGTGATGTGCACGTGCTACCTCGCGGTGGCACTCCCGTTGACTTCGCTTACCGGATTCACACGGACGTCGGGCACCGGTGTGTCGGGGCGAAGGTCAACGGCAGGTTGGCCCCCCTGAACAGTGAACTGCAGTCGGGCGACATAGTTGAGATCATCACGACCAACGCGGCGGATGCGCGCCCCAGTCGTGATTGGCTCGAGTTCGTTAAATCCTCCCGCGCCAATACGAAGATCCGCCAGTGGTACACGAGAGCGCGTCGCGAAACTGCGCTCCACGACGGCCGCGACGCCATCGTTCGGGCGTTGCGCAAGTCGCCGCTTCCGGTGGAGAAGTTCAAGCGCGATGAAGCTCTAGCTCCGGTCGCTGAGGAATGCGGATATCACGATGTGGACGGCCTCTATGTCGCCGTCGGTGATGGCAGGCTCAGCCCGTTGACGGTGGTGTCACGCCTCGAACGCCTGCACGGGCTCGGCTCGGAAGATGAGGATCTACTCAGCCCACCGGCACGACCGCGTCCGCGACGCCCCACCGGCGGCATCGTGGTTGAGGGCATGGAGGACATGCTGGTCAGAATCGCACGTTGCTGCGCCCCTGTACCCGGTGATGAGATCATCGGATTTGTGACCGTAGGTCGCGGGGTTTCGGTACATCGTGTCGATTGCACCAACATCGGGTCGTTCGGCGACAAGACGGAGCGGATAGTCGAAGTGGCCTGGGACATGGACTACGCCGGCACCTTCTTCTCGTGGATTCAGATCGAGGCGCTCGACAGAGCCAAGCTGCTGCGCGACGTCACGGAAGTGATCTCCGACCACGGTGGCAACATCCAGGCCGCTTCATCGGCGACCGGGCGCGATCGAGTTGCGATTCTGCGTTTCGAAGTCCAGTTCTCCGATTCGCAGCAACTGGAGCGAACGATTGCCGAAGCGGCTCGCATCGACGGCGTGTTTGACGCCTACCGGCTCGTCCCGCAGGGGGATCTCGGGTGACACTGCTCATCGATGGCCGCTCACTGTGGCTGGCCGAGACAAATTGCTACGTGGTTGCCCGGGAAGGTGGCGGGCCGTGTGTCATTGTGGACGCCCCGGACGATCTCGACGGAATCGCAGCCATGCTGGCTCAGCACGACCTCTATCCGCAGGCGCTCCTGCTGACCCACGCTCACATCGACCACGGGGGTGGGGCTGCCCGGGTCGTCGACCAGTGGTCGATAAACGCCTATCTCCATCCCGATGACGAGTGGCTTGCCGCCGATCCGCTGTCGCAATTGCGATCGCTGATCGGTGGCGTGCCGCCCGGCTGGGATCCCGCAGCCTTTGCTCCACCGCAGAAGTGGACCTGGCTCGAGGGAGGGCAAGCCGTCACGCTGGCCGGGATTGACTTCGAAGTGCTGCACACGCCCGGCCATACCCCCGGGCATTGCTGCTTCCACGTTGCCGACGAAGGCATCCTGTTCTCGGGAGATCAGCTGTTCGCCGGGTCCGTAGGGAGAACCGATCTCCCGGGCGGCAGCTGGGAGCAACTCGTCGAGTCGATGCGAGAGCACATACTGACCCTTCCCGACGATACGAGTGTTCTCCCCGGGCACGGACCGGCGACTACGATCTCGCGCGAACGCCTCACCAACCCCTTCTTGACTCATTTCTGAAGCAGGTCGGGAGAGCGCAATAACAGTTAGGAAGATCATGACCAAGTACAGGACTGCGCACGGAGGAACCCTGCGCGGCAGCGACATCGGAAACGAGGTCCAGCTGGCCGGCTGGGTAGCGCGCCGCCGCGACCATGGTGGGGTGATCTTTGTCGACCTCCGGGATGCATCGGGGATCGTCCAGATCGTCATCAACCCGGAGAACAACCCGGCCGCCGACGAGGTCCTCCGCAGCCTGCGCAACGAGTACTGCATCATGGTCACCGGTTTGGTGCGGCCGCGACCCGACGGAACAACCAACCCGGAGATGGCGACCGGTGAGATCGAGGTAGGGGTGAGTCGCCTGGAGGTTCTATCGACCTCTGACGTGCTCCCGTTCCAGATCGACGAGCGCTTCGACGCAGATGAGGCTCGCCGTCTCCAGTATCGCTATCTCGATCTCCGCCGCGAACGGATGAGTGCCAATCTCCGGTCGCGTTCTACGGCGATCCGGGCGATGCGCCGGGTACTCGACGAGCGGGAATTCCTCGAGGTGGAGACCCCGACGCTGGTGGTATCCACCCCGGAGGGTGCCCGCGACATGCTGGTTCCGAGCCGGCTGCGGCCCGGGCAGTTCTATGCGTTGCCGCAATCACCGCAGTTGTTCAAGCAGCTGCTGATGGTGGCCGGAGTGGAGCGGTACTACCAGGTCGCCCGCTGCTACCGAGATGAGGATTTCCGCTCCGACCGCCAGGTCGAGTTCACCCAGCTCGATCTCGAGGGCTCGTTCTGGGACCAGGACGACGTCCTGGAGACCCTCGAGGCGATCGCCGCCCAGGTGGTCAAAGAAGTCCGCGGTATCGAGATACCGCGGCCCATCCCGCGCATGTCCTATGCCGACGCCATGGCTCGATACGGCACCGACAAACCCGATACCCGCTTCGGCATGGAGATCGAGGACCTCGGCGAAGTGTTTGCAGGTTCGGACTTCCGGGCGTTCGCAGCCACGCTCGATGACGGTGGTGTAGTGCGCGGCATCAATGCCGGATCCCAGGGCCTATCCCGTGCCGGGTTCGACAAGCTGGTCGCCGACGCCCAGGACCTCGGGGCCAAGGGCCTTGTGTGGATGGTCGTTGAAGACGACGGCAGCCTCCGATCGCCGGTGGCCAAATTCCTCAGCGACCGGGAGCTCGCGGATGTCGCAGCCAAGCTGGATGGCAAGCCCGGTGATGCCCTGCTGATTGTCGCCGACCGCAGGGAGGTCGTTGGCAACGTGCTGGGGGAGTTGCGCCTACAGCTGGGCCAGCCGGACAATCACGATGATCTCCACTTTCTGTTCGTCATCGACTTCCCTGTGTTCGAGAAGACGCCCGACGGTGGCCTCGTCCCCGCACATCACCCATTCACCGCTCCACTCAGCGTTGAGGAAATGCGGACTTCTCCGGAGACCGCGCTCTCGCGGTCCTATGACATGGTGCTCAACGGCGCCGAGCTCGGTTCGGGCAGCGTGAGAATCCACGACCCCGAGTTGCAGGCTCAGGTATTTGAGGTTCTGGGCATTTCTGCAGAGCAGGCTGAGGCGCGCTTCGGCTGGTTCCTCGAGGCGCTTCGCTACGGAACGCCGCCTCATGCCGGGTTCGCAATTGGAGTCGATCGGTTCATTTCGATCCTGCAGAACGAACAGAACATCCGCGAGGTCATGCCGTTCCCCAAGACCCAGACCGGTGCCGATCCGCTGACCGGTGCCCCGGGCCGGGTCGAGGAAGGGCAACTCGAAGAGCTGGGGATCGAGGTGAGGGCCGAGGTGCAAGCCACTTGGCCGGAGCTGAGTTGAGCGATCAGGACGATCTCTTCGCCGAGGAACGTGCCGAGCGGCGCGGTGCGGCCGCCCCGCTGGCGGCGCGAATGCGACCGCGGACGCTCGACGAAGTTGCCGGGCAACAGCACCTCGTTGGGCCGGGGACCGCATTCCGCGCTCTCCTCGATTCCGGTCAACCCAGCTCGCTGATCCTCTGGGGGCCCGCCGGTACCGGCAAGACGACGCTGGCGCGTCTGACCGCAAAGGCCGCTCGTGCTCAGTTCAGTGAGATCTCGGCCACCTCGGCGGGCGTGAAGGACGTTCGGGCGATCCTGGCTTCGGCGCGGCAGCGAATCGAAGACGACCGGGGAAGAACCGTTCTGTTCCTCGATGAGATCCATCGATTCAGCAAGTCTCAGCAGGATGCGCTGCTGCCGGGTGTCGAGGATGGGACGGTCATCCTGGTTGGAGCCACCACGGAGAATCCCTTCTTCGAGGTGAACTCGCCGTTGATCTCCCGCTGTACGGTCTTCCGCACCGAGGCGCTCGAACCGGCAGACGTAGTGGCGGTGCTCTCCGCGGCGCGCGACGACGTAATGCGGGGCCTGGGCGATGATCTCGAAGTCGGCGAAGGAGTAATGGAGACCATTGCAGAGAGGGTGGGGGGAGACGCCAGGCTTGCGTTGAACACGCTCGACGTCGCCGAAGCCATCGTGCGGGGGTCGGGTCGCTCCCGAGTCGAGGTCGAAGACGTTACCGAGGCTCTGCAGCGGCGCGTGATCCGGTACGACAAGGGCGGGGATCGCCACTACGACGTGATCTCTGCGTTCATCAAGAGCATCCGGGGATCCGACCCCGATGCGGCGCTTTACTGGCTACACACCATGCTCGAAGCCGGCGAGGATCCCAAGTTCATCGCAAGACGGCTGGTGATCCTTGCTTCGGAGGACATCGGCCTTGCCGACCACGCTGCGCTTTCGATCGCCACGGACGCGTTCCGCGCTATTGAGCTCATCGGCCTTCCCGAAGGCGCCTACGCGCTTTCGCATGCCACGCTATACCTGGCAATGGCCGCCAAATCCAACACGGTGAAGACCGCGATTGGTCGCACCAGGGACCTGTTGGAGAGGACCCCGGGGGCAACGGTGCCGCCACATCTGCGCAGCGCAGCGACGGAAGGGCAGCAGGCCATGGGGGACGGTGTCGGCTACCTCTATCCGCATGATCATCCGGACGGGATCCTTCCGCAGCAGTATCTACCCGATGGTGCTGTGGATGAGACTGCCTACGTCCCCGGCGATCACGGCGAAGAGGCAGCATTGCGGGAGCGGCTGCGCAAGATCGATGCACGCCTAGGCAAGCGAGAACGGCGGTAACCTAGCTAGATGCTTCTCCGAATCCGCTGGTTCATCATGGGTGCCGTGGCTTCCGTCGGTGCGGTCAGCTACATCTACAACCAGCTGCGCAAAGCACGAGAACGGTTGACGGCGCGCAACATCGCCAATGCGGGTGCGCGCGGGGTGGGCCGAGCGCTCGAGGCTGCCGGGGCGGCCATCCGACCAAAGGGTGAGCAATGAGCATCATTCAGCCACGCACCCTGAAGGGTTTTCGCGATCAGCTGCCGGCCACGATGACCGCTCGCGAGCAGGTGATCGAGACGGCGCGGCGTGTCTATCGCTCGTTCGGCTTCACACCCATCGATACACCTGCCCTCGAGTACAGCGAGATCCTGTTCGGGAAGGGAAGCGACGAGACCGACAAGCAGATGTACCGCTTCGAGGACAACGGTGGTCGCGACGTGGCCATGCGATTCGACCTCACAGTTCCCCTGGCGAGGTTCATCGCCCAGCACGTCGGCAAGCTCGGTACACCCTTCAAGCGTTACCACGTTGGCCCGGTGTGGCGAGGGGAGAACACCCAGCGGGGGCGTTATCGCGAGTTCACGCAATTCGACTTCGACACGATCGGCACGGAGAGCCTCGTCGCCGACGTCGAGACGCTTGTTGTGGTGCACGATCTGTTTGCCGCATTGGACATCTCCGAGTTCGTCGTCCATTTCAATAGCCGTGATCTACTCAACGGGTTGCTCGAGAAGCTCAGCCTCGAGACGGAGTCAGAGGCGGTGCTGCGTTCGCTGGACAAGCTTGCGAAGATCGGCGCCGACGGGGTCCGCAGCGAGTTGAGGGATGGCGGCGCGAGCGACGGGCAGGTTGACGAGATCCTTGCCCTGGCCGGGCTGGGCGGTGCGAACGACGAGATCGTGGCCTCGCTGCCCGCGATCGTCGGGGATTCAGACACAGCGCGGCGGGGCATCGGCGCGATCACAACGGTGCTCGAAGGTGTGAGGGCATCCGGCGTGATCGAGAAGAGGGTCAAACTCGATGTCAGCATCGCCCGCGGCCTCGCCTATTACACCGGGACGGTATTTGAGACCTTCCTGACAGCGCTGCCGGATATCGGAAGCGTGTGCTCAGGCGGGCGCTACGACGATCTCGCGTCGTTGTACACCAAGCAGCGCTTGCCCGGCATTGGAGGCTCGCTTGGCCTGGACCGGCTGATCGCCGCGATGGAGGAGCTCGGCAAAATCGATGAGCGAGCTGCAACGGCCCAGGTCTTTGTCCCGCTGTTCTCCAGCGACAGGGTCAGCGATTACCTGCGGCTCAGCGAGGAGCTGCGCAGTGCCGGGCTTTCAGTCGAGCTGTATCCGGAGGGCCGCAAGCTAGGTGCCCAGATGAAGTACGCCGATCGTCGCGGGCATCGCCTGGCCGTGATCGTTGGCGATGCCGAGTGGGAAGCCGGGACAGCGCAGATCAAGAAGCTGGATACCACCGAGTCGGAGGAGGTCGCCTATGCGGACGTGGCGGCCCGGTGTCATGCGCTCCTGGGGGCTGAGGCCTGAGCGGTAGCGCTAACCTGCCCGCGCAATGAATACCCAAGAGATCCGCAACATCTTTCATCAGTTCTTCGCTGAGCGCGATCACACCATTGTGCCCAGCGCATCGTTGATCCCGATCGATCCGACGCTGATGCTCACCGTCGCCGGCATGGTTCCGTTCAAGCCCTACTTCCTCGGTGAGGAGAAGCCCCCGTATCCCCGTGCGGTCAGCGTGCAGAAATGCGGACGCACAGAGGACATCGATCTGGTCGGCACAACCGCCCGTCACCTGACCTTCTTCGAGATGCTGGGCAACTTCTCGTTCGGCGACTACTTCAAAGCGGAGGCGATCCCGTGGGCCTATGAGTTGGTGACCGAGGGCTTCGGTGTCGACCCGGATCGGCTGTGGTTCACGGTCCATCATTCGGATGATGAGGCTGCGGCAATCTGGATCGACGAGGTCGGAATCAATCCGGCCCGGTTGCAGCGCCGCGATCGCGACAACTTCTGGCAGATGGGCATCCCCGGACCCTGCGGGCCATCGTCGGAGATCTTCTTTGACCGTGGCCCGGCATACGGGCCCGAGGGCGGCCCGGCGGTAGATGAAGAGCGGTTCATGGAGATCTGGAATCTGGTCTTCATGCAGAACGTGCAGGATGAGCCGTACCACGTCGTCGGCGATCTGCCTGCCAAGAACATCGACACCGGCGCAGGGTTGGAGCGCGTCGCAATGGCGCTCCAGGGCGTCGACACGGTGTTCGAGACCGACGAGCTACGCAGCATCATTGCCGCTGCGGAGCGGGCCACGGGGGCTCGTTTCGAGGCCGACGAGCGCGGCGATATCAGTCTCCGCATCCTGGGCGACCACGGGCGGGCGGTGACGGTTCTCATCGCCGACAAGGTCGTACCGTCCAATCAAGGTCGGGGCTACGTGCTCCGGCGTGTCTTGCGTCGGGCCGTTCGGCACGCCGTCCTCCTGGGTTCGACGGAGAACATCATGCCGACGATGGTGGAGGCCACTATCGCCGCAATGAGCGAGGCCTACCCCGAACTGATCGATCGCAAGGACGCAATTCTCGAGATGGCGGATCGTGAGGAGGGCCGGTTCCGGAGGACCCTCGAGTCAGGGCAGCGGATGCTGGATGATGCCCTCGAAGACCTCACTCCGGACGCGGTCCTAGAGGGTGACGTGGCTTTCAAGCTCCACGACACGCACGGGTTCCCCCTGGAGCTGACTGAGGAGATCGTCTCGGAGCGGGGGTACTCGGTTGATGTGGCTGAGTTCGACCGGCTGATGGAGGCGCAGAAGGAGATGGCTCGGGCCAGCTTCAAGAGCGGGCTGAGTGCCGATGTCTCCGATGAGTACCGGGCGTTGATTCGGGGTCTCGATGGAACGAGCTTCATCGGATACGACGCCGAGGCCGGAACGGCGCGCGTGCTTGCCATGGTGAGCGACGGGGAGCCCGTTGATCGCGTTGCAGAGGGGCAGCCCGTCGAGTTGTTCCTCGATCGGACTCCTTTCTACGCAGAGTCGGGCGGCCAGATCGGTGACACCGGAGTGATCCAGACGGAGACCGGCATCCTCGAGGTGGGTGATACCCAGCTTGCTGTGCAAGGGGTGCACGGGCACCGCGGAGTCGTTACATCCGGCTACCTCCAGGTCGGCCAGGATGCTGAGACGAGCATCGCCTCGGTGCGCCGCGAGCGCATCAGGAAGAATCACACGGGAACGCATCTGCTGCATTGGGCATTGCGCGATGTCCTGGGAGACCACGTACACCAGGAGGGCTCGCTGGTAGCGGACAACCGGCTGCGATTCGACTTCAGCCACTTCAAGGCGGTTGAAGCCGATGAGCTGGTTGGAATCGAGCGGGCCGTCAACGAGCGGATTGTCGAGAACGCAACCGTCAACACCATCGAGACATCGAAAGCCGACGCCGAGAAGATGGGAGCGTTGGCTTTCTTCGGAGACAAGTACGGCGAGCAGGTGCGCGTCGTGCAGACGGGTAGCTACTCGACCGAGTTCTGCGGCGGAACCCACGTTCCCACCACGGGGCAGGTCGGGCCACTCGTCCTGGTATCGGAAGGCTCCGTTGCCGCCAATACCCGACGGGTGGAAGCGCTGACAGGGGTCGCCGGCTATGAGCACCTGTTGGGGATCAGGAATCAGTTGCGCGAGACCGCATCCCTCCTCCGAGCTCAAGACTCCGGTGTTGTGGACGCAGTCCGTGGGTTGACCGTTCGTCTCAAGGATCAGGAAGAGCGCATCGCTGAGTTCGAGGCAAAGGCACGCCAGGAGACGGCCGGCGCGGTGCTGGACGGGGCAGAGAACCACAGCGGCCATACGCTCGTGGTGCTTCATGAGGAGGGTGCCACGCCAGACCAGCTACGGGCACTTGCCTTTCAGCTGCGGGACCAGATCAAGACGGGTATCGGTGTACTCGGGTCCAATGCCGGGGGCAAAGCGGCCCTGCTCGCCTTCGTTACCGCGGACCTCGTTGCGGAGGGGGTATCGGCGGGCGAGATCACCGGCGCAGCTGCGCGTGTGGTTGGTGGGGGCGGCAGCCGCGATCCCGAGCTCGCTCAGGCGGGCGGCCCCAACGGTGACGAGATCGAAGCCGCGCTGGAAGTCGCCCGCGATACAGCACGCTCCGCACTGCAGGGAGTCTGAACTGGCGCGCTTTCTCGGCCTGGACCCCGGCGAGCGACGCATTGGCGTCGCGTTATCCGACGCCATCGGTATCATCGCGCAACCGCACTTGGTGCTCGATCGACGATCCGGGGACGTCGTCGCAGAGATCAAGCGCATTTGCGACGAATACGAAGTCGCAACTGTGGTGGTCGGCCTGCCGCGCTCCCTGTCGGGCGAGGAGGGGCCTTCCGCAGGTAAGGCCAGAGAACTCGGAGCCGCGGTCGCCGCGGCGACGGGTTGCGAGATCGAGTTTGCAGACGAGAGGTTCACGACCGTGCAGGCAGAATCGGCCCTTCTCGAGGCCGGGATGAAGCGACGCCAACGCCGCGAGACAATCGACATGGTGGCCGCAGCAGTGATGCTGCAGGGCTACCTCGACGCGACCAATAGATCATGACACCCGAGTATCCACCCAACACCTCCTGGCAGGTGAAAATCATTCAGGTCTTCGTGGTCCTGATCCTCATTGTGTTGAGCTTCTTCATTCTCACCAAGGTGGCGGCCACCCTTGCTTCCGGCATCAGCAACGAGTCAACCGCGGTGGTGACTATTCAAGAGGGCGTTGAGGTCGAATTCACCGTCGCATCGGGCGCAACGGCTGCTCGCATTGCCGCCGATCTTGCTCAGGCCGGGGTCATTCCCGACGCAGGCCGGTTCGAGTCTGCGGTCCGCTCTGCCGGTGCCGGCAACCAACTGAAGGCCGGCGATTACCTGCTGACATCGGGCACCGACTACGACACTCTTGTCGCCATCATCGTGCAGGGCCCGGAGCAGGTCGAGGTGAGGAATATCACCGTGATCGAGGGTCTGACCATAGGGGAGATTCTCGAGTCCCTATCGGAGCAGACCGGATATACCATCACTCAACTAGCGGCGCCCCTGCTGAATGGCTCCATCAAGTCGCCCTATCTCCCTGAGGAGCCACCCGACAGTATGGATGAGTTGGTGAAATGGGAGGGCTTGCTGGCCCCGGACACCTACGAGTTCCGCATTGACGCCACCCCTGCAGACATCCTGGGACGCATGGCCGACACGCTCGCTTCCCGCGTCGATCAGATGGATTGGAGCGCACTCGAAGCGCTCGAGCTCGAGCCTTACGACGGACTGGTCATCGCCTCGCTCATCGAGAAGGAAGCCAAGCTCGACGACGAGCGACCGACCATTGCCTCGGTGATAGTCAACCGCCTCGAGATGGGGATAGCCCTACAGATCGATGCGACCATCATCTACGCCCTCGGCGAGAACCGGGGCGAGGTCTTGCGCGAAGACCTGGAAGTCGAGTCCCCCTATAACACCTACCTGTACCCGGGACTGCCCCCGACGCCGATTGGCGGGGTGCGTGTGGCATCGATAGAAGCCGCCGCTGCCCCTGAGGACACCGACTACTTCTACTACGTGCTGATCAGCAGCGACGGGACGCATGGGTTCAGCGAAACCCTCGAGGAGCACAACCGCAAGAAGCAGGAAGCGAAAGATGCAGGGGTGCTGACCCCGTGAGGTTGGCCGTCCTCGGTTCGCATGTTGATAGCTCCCTCTCCCCGGCGATGCACCGGGCGGCGCTCGCTCACCACAGGATCGATGGCACCTACGACCCACGCGTAGTTGATGCCGCAGGGTTTGCCGACGCGATCGCCGAGTTGCGCTCCGGCGTTCTCGATGGCGCCAACGTGACAATGCCGTTCAAGCGCGACGCCTTCGCTCAGTGCGACCTGCTTTCGAACGTGGCCACGCAAGCAGGAGCGGTGAACACGCTGTCGCATCGAGATGGACTCCTCGCAGGTGATAACACGGACGTCGGTGGCATTGCGGCGGCCTGGGTGGAAGCCGACCTGTCGCAGGATGCGCCCGTAACCGTTCTGGGGGCGGGAGGCGCCGCCGCAGCTGCGCTGATTGCGTTGCGGGGGCGCGAGGTCACGGTTGTGGCCCGCAACCGGGAGCGGGCTCAGGGTCTCGCCGACACGATCGGAGGCGAGATCGGTGTCGGCACCTGGGGAGAACCGGTCGGCCCGTCGGTTGTCGTCAACACAACACCGCTCGGAATGCAAGGTGAACCCCTTCCGCATCAAGTGCTCCAGTCGGCAGTTGGTTTGTTCGATATGGCGTACGGAAACGAACCGACGCCAGCGGTGGTTGCTGCAACGAGGAGCGACCTCCCGGTGGCGGCGGGGCTCGATCTGCTGGTGGCCCAGGCGGCCCTCAGCTTCGAGATCTGGGTCGGTTTGCGTCCCGACACGGCAGTGATGAGAGCTGCCGCTCGAGCAGAGTTGTCCTTACGGATATCACAGGAGCGCCGACCATGATTGCGGCAACAACGGCCATCAGGGTGTCATCTCTGGTGCTCGGCCTCGTTGCCGGGGTAGTTGCGGTCTATCTTGCTCGGTCAGTTCCTCCCCGGATGGAGTTGGAGTCCCGTTCTCGCCCGAACTGGTGGTGGGGAGCAGCGGTGATCGTTGGTGGGTGTTTCGGCTGGGTCGCTGCTCCATCCGATGCACAACTGGTCCCGGCCTTTGCCGCATTTGGCGCAGTCACACTTGCTCTTGCCCTCATCGATCTCGACCACCAACTCATTCCGAACCGTGTCCTCTTTCCCGGGCTGGGGATCGCCGGAGGACTCCTGGTCCTCGGGTCGCTTCTTGCCGGCGAAGGCTCCGGCTTGCTCCGCGGGGTGCTCGGATCCGTCCTCTACTTCCTGGTCCTACTGCTCGTTGGTCTCCTTGCTCGCGGAGGATTCGGCATGGGTGACGTCAAGTTGGCGCTATTGCTCGGCCTCTTCCTGGGCTTCGTCGGTTGGGATGCTCTGGGTGTCGGCGCCATCCTGGCCGTTGTCCTCGGCGGCGTGGCGTCCGTGTTGTTGTTGGTGGCGCGACGGAGCCGGAAATCCAAGTTTGCCTACGGGCCTTTCCTCGTCGTCGGGGCATGGATTGCCCTGGCTTGGGGTACACAGATTGCAGACTGGTATCTGCGGCGCGGCTGAGCGCGAAAAGCAACCCCGGAATTGCTTTGTCGGGCACGGCGCGAGTTCTATGATTTGAGAGTCCGTACCGCGCGGGCGCGGTACGGGCGCACACGGGGTGTGGCGTTCCATGGTGGGGGTGATAGCCACAGGAGTTATTGGCTTCCAACCCCTTTGGAGTGAAGGGCCGGTGACGGCCCTTCACTCGTTTACACCCAGCGGCCTTGCTGGGGCCGCGGTCACTCCTGCTCCAGAGGCAGGTCGCCGGCACGGATCTGCCTACTATCCAGCACCATGTTGCGATTTCTAACCGCCGGAGAATCCCACGGCCCCGGTCTCGTCACGATCGTTGAGGGCCTGCCTGCGGGCCTTGCCGTATCTGGCGAGGGGATTGCCGCTGAGCTCGCCAGGAGGAGGCTGGGTCACGGACGCGGTCGCCGGATGAGCCTCGAGCGTGACGAACTAGAGATTCTCGGCGGTGTTCGTTTTGGAGAAACACTGGGCAGTCCAGTCGCGGTAGTGATCCGCAACACCGAGTGGCCCAAGTGGCAGCAAGAGATGTCGGCGGAGCCGGGCACAAGTCGGCGCCCGCTGCAAACGCCTCGTCCGGGACATGCCGATCTCGCCGGGATGATCAAGTACGACACACGCGATGCTCGCAACATCCTCGAACGTGCATCTGCAAGAGAGACCGCGGCCCGTACCATCGTCGGTTACCTGGCCAAACAGCTGCTTGCGGAGATCGACGTGAAGATCCTGAGCCACGTTGTCGCCATCGGGTCGGCGACTTCGCCGGCATCGAGTCCGCTCCCGTCCCCTGATGATGCGGATCGGCTGGATGCGTCGCCGGTGCGCAACCTAGACGCAGCGACCGAGGCGGAGATGATTGCTGTGATCGATGCGGCGAAGGAGGATCGCAACACGCTCGGGGGAGTGTTCGAGGTTCTGGCGTACGGTGTCCCGGTAGGGATCGGGTCTCACGTCCACTGGGATCGCCGGCTCGATGCGGCTCTTGCCGGGTCGTTGATGTCGATTCAGGCGATCAAGGGTGTCGAGATCGGCGACGGCTATCGCGCCGCGGGCACGCCGGGCAGCGAGGCTCACGATGAGATCTATCACAGTGACGGGCGCTTCCACCGCACCACGAATCACGCCGGGGGAATCGAGGGCGGGATGAGTATCGGGGACGTAATCCGGGTGCGGGCTGCGATGAAGCCGATCTCGACGGTGATGCGGCCACTCGACACCGTGAATGTCACGAGCAAGGCGCCGGAGAAGGCATTCCGCGAACGGAGTGATGTCTCGGCGGTCCCGGCCGCGGCCATCGTTGGTGAACAGATGGTGGCCTACGTCCTGGCGCGCGAGGTACAGCGCAAGTTCGGCGGCGACACCGCTGCGGAACTGAAACGCTCGGTAGCGGCCTACCAAGAGCAGGTGGCGGAGTTCTGAGAATGCTGGAGCGCCACCAGATCGAAGCTCCCGACGGCAGGATCTGTGAGATCGCTATCGGGCGCGGCATCGCCAACGCTGCGGCGCTGGTCTTGCCAAACGCAGGTCGGGTTGGCGTCGTTGCCCAGCCAACGGTCGAGCAGCTGGCAACCAAACTGGCTGTTGAGATTGGTGATAGCGGAACGGCGGCGGATGTGCTGGTGCTTCCCGACGGCGACGAAGCGAAGAACTTGCTCACTGTCGAGTCGGTCTACGAGTGGCTGAACCGACAGGGATTCACCAGACATGACATGCTGGTCGCGGTCGGTGGGGGAGCCCTTACCGATGTCGCCGGCTTTGTGGCAGCTACCTATCTGCGAGGCATCGAGGTGAGCTACCTGCCAACCACTCTGCTGGGCGCGGTCGATGCATCCATCGGGGGAAAGACCGGCGTGAACGTCGGTGGGAAGAACCTGGCCGGAGCCTTCCGGCATCCGGCGCGCGTAGTCGTGGACCTGGACATCATCGATGCGTTACCTGAAGGACTTCTACGGGAGGGCGCTGCCGAGACCGTGAAGGCCGGCTTCATTGCTGATGAGGAGATCATTGCCGAGTACGAGCGTGCCGGATTGGGCGCCGAAATCGACGTCGTGGTGCCGGCTGCAATCAGGGTGAAGGTCGAGACGGTTCAGAGCGACTTCACCGAGCAGGGCAGGCGAGCTTTCCTCAATTACGGGCACACTCTGGGGCACGCCGTCGAGATCGCGGCAGGTATCTCACACGGGGATGCGGTGGCCATTGGCATGGTCGCGGCTGGTGCGGTTTCCGCAGCCGCAGTTGGCTTCGCTCACCACGAACGGCAGCAGGAGATCATCGGCCGGATCGGCCTGCCGGTGAATGTGCCCGGGCTCGAGCGCGCCGAAGTCGAGTGTTTGATGGGCAGGGACAAGAAGCGCGACCGGGAAGGTCTTCGCATGGTGCTGCTCGAGGACTTCGGTCGGCCTTTGCTGCGTCACGTCGATGAGGACCTTCTCGAGGTGGGGTTCGCCGCAATCGGGGTCGAGTAGCCGCCGGGTAGGTGGTGTATCGTCCCGCTGAGTCAAAACCCGTGAGGTCAGCCGTGTACAACGAGCGCATTGCGAAGCTGCGCAGCAGATTGGAGGATCCCCTCCTCGTCACCTTTCTCCCCAACATCCGCTACCTGACCGGATTCACCGGGAGTAACGCCTTCGTGCTCGTCAGCAATGACAGGCTCGTGTTTATCACCGACGGTCGCTACGCCGAGATGGGGGAGCGCATCGTGTCCGGGATCGACGGTGCTGAGCTGGTGACCTACCGTACCGGCCTCGTCGACGTGCTCATCGAGCAGTTTGGCGACAGCGAACGGGTTGGACTCGAGGCGAAGGACGTCAGCTGGTCCTTTGTACACGGACTGAAGGAGAAGGCCAGGGCAGGGCTGATTGCGACCACGGGGGTTGTTGAACAGCTACGTGCGGTCAAGGACGACGCAGAGATTGCCTCGCTCGCTGCTGCGGCAGCCGTCGGCGATGCCGCGTTCACTCAGGTACGCGAGCTAGCGGCTACTGCGCAGTCCGAAGCCGACCTCGGATGGGGAATCGTCGGGGCGATGCGCCAGGCCGGTGGCCGCCAGGCAGGCTGGCCACCGATTGCGGCAGCCGGGCCGAATGCGGCGTTACCCCACCACCTTTCCGCCGGAGATCCCCTAGGCAGCGGGCTCCTACTACTTGACTACGGCTGCACCGTTGACGGCTACCACAGCGACATGTCGCGAACGATCTGGCTTCAGGGGGAGCCTGAAGAAGAGATCAAGCGAATGCATGGCGCTGTTCTCGAGTCCCAGGAAGCGGGGATCGCCGCCGTGGCGCCGGGCGTGACCGGCCATGATGTCGATGAGGCCTGTCGCGCCGTTCTCCGGGACTATGGCTATGAGGATCTCTTCCTGCACAGCACCGGGCACGGCGTGGGCCTCGAGATCCACGAAGGGCCACGTCTGGCGAAATCCTCTGAGGATGTTTTGGTGGCCGGCAACGTTGTCACGGTGGAGCCCGGTATATACGTTGCCGGCTTCGGCGGCGTGCGGATTGAAGATATGGTGGTCGTCACCGCTGAGGGTCATCGAGTGCTCACCGAATCAGACAAGGGCTGGAACGCATGATTTCAACAAACGACGTACGACCGGGAATGGCACTGAATCTGCCGGACGGGCTGTTCCAGGTGGTCGAGTATCAGCACACCAAGCCGGGTAAGGGCAAGGCTTTTGTCAAGATGAAGCTGAAGAACCTCGACACGGGAAGCCTTGTCGAGCGAACGTTCCGCGCTGGTGAGAACGTTCAGGACGCCAAGATCGATCGTCGCGAGTTCCAGTACCTGTACCGGGATGACATGGGATTCCACTTCATGGACGGCGAAACCTACGAGCAGATGGCAGTCCCCGAGACTCTGGTGGGCGATGCGTCGTCGTTCCTCAGCGAGGGCATGACCGTGCAGTTGCCAATCTTCGAGGGCAATCCCATCGGCATCGACCTGCAAGCCGCCGTCGAGCTATCTGTGACCTATGCCGAGCCGGGGGTCAAAGGTGATCGAGTCTCCGGAGCCACGAAACCGGTGACGGTCGAGACCGGTCTCGTCGTGCAGGCCCCGCTCTTCATCGAGCAGGGCGACACCATCAAGGTAGATACGAGGACGGGCGACTACATCACTCGCGTTTCGTGAGCAAGCCGTCCGCCCGCGAGCAAGCGCTCAATGCGCTGTACGCCGCCGACACGACCGGTGCAACCCCGGCGACTGAGGGCCTATCGGGCCGGGCCCGGCGCTACGTGGAAGGGACATGGGCAGAGCTCTCCGATCTCGATCGAAGAATCGAGGCCGCGGCGACCGGCTGGCGACTGGGCAGGATGCCGGCCGTCGACCGCAACATCCTGCGGCTTGCGCTGTACGAGATGCGTAGCGGCTCCACTCCGGTTGGCGTAGTCGTCTCCGAGGCCGTCAATCTCGCCAAACGCTTCTCCACCGAGCGTTCTGGGGCGTTCGTCAACGCGGTCCTTTCCAAGTTGATCGAAGACTGACGGTCGGCTGGGCCGGAGTCATCGGTGCTAGGGTCACCGCGCGATGACGGACAGAGTCCGACTCGTCCCGGCGGGAGGCATCACAGATGAGTGACTTCACACTTCGGAACGCCGTCGTGATAACCGGAGGCGGGGATCACGCCACTATCGGCGACGTGGCTGTGGTTGACGGCAGGATCGCTTCGATTGGATCCGGGATCGGTATCCGGGGGGAGGCAGTTGACTGCGGCGGTGCCTGGCTAGGGCCCGGGTTTGTAGACATCCATACCCATCTCCGCGAGCCGGGTCAGGAGTGGAAAGAGGATATCGAAACCGGGTCGCGCGCGGCTGCCGCCGGCGGCTACACCGCCGTAGTTGCCATGCCCAATACCGATCCGGCGATCGACTCTGTCGAACTGGCTCGGTACGTGGCGGCTCGTGGGGCTGAGGTAGGTCTGGTGGAGGTTGCGCCCAGCGCCGCCATCACTGTGCAGCGGGAAGGCCGGGAGCTTGCTGAGCTGGAGGAGCTCTGTGCCGCAGGGGTCAAGCTGTTCACCGATGATGGTGACACCGTTGCCGACGCGGGATTGCTTCGTCGCGCAATGGAGATCCTCGCGGAGCGCGACTGTGTTGTTGCGGAGCACTGCATCGACCCGGGTCTCGGTGCGGGAGGGCAGCTGCACGAGGGTGAGGTATCGGCCCGGCTGGGCCTACCCGGGGTGCCTAGCGCGGCCGAGGAGATTGTGATCGCCCGGGACCTGGCGCTCGTTCGGATGACCGGGGCTCGCTATCACGCCCAGCATGTCACCACCGCAGGTGCCGTCGATTTGATTGCCGGCGCCAAAGAGGAGGGTTTGCCGGTAACCGGGGAGGCCACTCCGCACCATCTCCTCTTCGACCACAGCTACGCAAGCGGGGCCGATCCGGTCTACAAGATGATGCCGCCGCTGCGCACCGTGGAGGACGTTGCTGCGGTCCGGCAGGGTCTGCGCGGAGGTGTCCTGGATATTGTCGCAACGGATCATGCCCCTCACGCCGACCACGAGAAGGAACGCCCGTGGGCTGAAGCCCCTTTCGGGGTGACCGGTTTGGAGTGGGCCGCCGCGGTTGTCAACACCGCCGTAGATCTCCCGGCCGAGGATCTATTCAAGGTGATGTCAACCGTTCCCGCGCATATCGCCGGGCTTGCCCGACAGGGCCGGCTAGAGGTCGGTGCTCCGGCCAATCTCGTTGTGTTCGATCCGGCAGCACCCGCGCCGGTATCAAGCACCCTGTCCCGCAGTTCCAACTCGCCCTACTTCGGGCTCGAGTTGCGCGGTGCCATCGTTCACACCATCTACGAGGGGAAGTTCACGGTCCGAGCCGGTCGGCTGGTGGGAACAAGCGGAGACGTCGGGTGAGCAGGTCTGCCGTTGATCTGACAACGTGCCTTGGCGAGTACACCCTCAGTACGCCGCTGGTAGCGGCATGCGGAACAGTTGGGTCCGTTGTCGACTTCGCTGCCGTTGGTCACCTCGAGGAATATGGTGCTGCCGTTGCCAAGTCGGTGAGCGGAACGCCATGGCCGGGTCGGACTCCGCCACGTTTGGCAGGCACCGGAGCGGGCATGCTCAACGGAATCGGCATCCAGAATCCCGGGGTGGAGGCTTGGGCCGATGAGGTCGGACCCCAGCTCGGTGCGATCCCTACGGACATTTGGGGATCTGCCGTGGGTAAGGACGCCGCTGAGTTCGCCCGCGTTGCTGAGGTCCTGTCTTCTGCGGGCGTGACGGCGATCGAGGTGAATCTGTCGTGCCCGAATCTCGAGAGCGGCCGGATGTTTGCGCTTGATGCCGACGCATCCACGGAGGTGATCGCGGCGGTTCGCACTGCTACCGAGCTGCCCATTGGAGCCAAGCTGACCCCAAATTCCGAGAGGATTGTCGCAATCGCCGATGCCGTTGTCGGGGCCGGCGCCGACTGGGTCGTTCTCGGAAACACGGTGTGGGGCGCCGGATTCGACATTCACACACGCAAGCCCCTGCTCTCGGGTGTTGTCGGCGGGTACTCCGGAAAACCGATAAAGCCGATCTCGCTGCGCTGCGTTTGGGAGGTGAGCCAGGGGTTGCCCCATGTCCCGATCGTTGGCCTCGGCGGGGTGAGTACAGCCGAAGACGCCATCGAGTACCTGATCGCAGGAGCATCTGCGGTTGGGATAGGCACCGCTCACTTTGCCAGTCCTCGTGTTGGAAGCCGGATACTCTCGGGTCTTCGGCGTTACATGAGGAGGCAGGGGATGAGCTCGGTGCGAGATCTGATTGGATCGGTTGAGCCGTGGTGAATCCGATCATTGTTGCCCTCGACCTGGGAAGCGCCGAGGAGGCGGTCCGTCTGGCGCGTCGGGTCGAGCCGCACGTAGGCGCCTTCAAGGTGGGACTCGGGTTGCTCCATGGATCTGGCCCCGGAATCGTCACCGCGCTGGTCGATCTCGGCAAGCCGGTGTTCGCCGACGCCAAGTTGCACGACATTCCCACCCAGGTGGGTGCCGCAGCCCGCAGTCTCGGTCGTCTCGGCGTGCGTTGGGTCACCGCCCACGTATCAGGCGGTGAGGCGATGTTGCGAGCTGCAGTCGAAGGGCTGGAGGACACGTCGGGCGGCTACGCCGGCATACTGGGTGTGACCGTGCTGACCAGCCTGGACGAGGGGGATCTTGGTGCAATTGGCTTGGGAAGTACTCCGGGGAAACTCGTGTCCCGTATGTCGCGACTTGCTCAAGATGCAGGATGTGAGGGAGCGGTGTGCTCGCCTCAGGAACTGACCGTTGTCGGTTCGGTTGCGCCTGATCTCATCAGGGTCACGCCGGGGGTCCGTCCGGCGGGGACGGCAACCGGTGACCAGCGTCGTGTGATGACCCCAGGCGAAGCGATTGCTCGCGGGGCCGATTGGCTGGTTGTCGGGCGCCCGATCACGGCCGCACCTGATCCGCTCGCCGCGGCAGCAAGCCTGGTGGAGGACCTGGGGATACCGGGCTGATCCGAGACTGGTTGATAAAGTTGTGCGATCCGGCAGAGGAGCCCAAATGCCAGCACCGAAAATGACTGATGAACAGAGGGCGAGAGCCCTGGAACGGGCTGCTGAGGCGCGACGGGTGCGGGCCGAGGTCAAGCAGCTCCTCAAGACCGGCTCGTTGACTCTCGACGAGTTGTTCGTGCGCGCCGAGGAGGACGAACTGATCGCCGGAATCAAGGTCGGGGCGGTGGTCGTGTCGATGCCACGAATGGGCAAAGTGAAGGCAATGCGCTTGCTGGAGGAGCTCGGCATTGACGAGAAGAAGCGACTGCGCGGCCTGGGCTCCCGGCAGAAGGAAGCGCTACTCGGGTCTTTTTGAGTAGGCCCGTGTCGGAAACGGGCGCCAACCGCCGGGGCATACTGCTGGTTATCTCGGGGCCGTCCGGTGTCGGTAAGTCGACCGTGGTGCACGCCCTCACAGAGCGCATGCCATTCCACTTCTCGGTGTCGTGGACGACTCGAAAGCGACGGCCCGGCGAGCAAGATGGGGTCGACTACGTATTCGTCGACCGGGCCCAATTCCTGGAGAACATCGCATCGGGCGGGTTTCTCGAGTGGGCTGAGTACTCCGGGCATCTTTACGGCACGCCCCGGGATGCAGTTCTCGCTCACCTCGATGTGGGCCATGACGTCCTGCTCGATATCGAAAACGATGGCGCCGGTCAGGTCAAGAACTCGTATCCCGAGGCATTGCTCGTGTTCATACTCCCTCCCTCGCTCGAAGAGCTAGAGCGGAGGCTCCGGGACCGCGGGGATACGTCGGAAGCGGACATCCAGAAGCGGCTGAGTGTGGCCGCAGAGCAAATGGACGAGGCAACCTGGAAGTTCGATCACACCGTAATCAATGATCAGGTTGGCATTGTTGCCGACGAGATCGTCTCTATACTGGCGGCCGCGGGCGGTTCCTGACCGTCCTCTTCGACATGCAGGAGCACCCCTCACGATGATTCATCCACCAATTGGCCGCGTACTATCCAAGACGAACTCCCGCTTCGCCCTGGTTGTGTTGTCGGCACGCCGCGCACGGCAGATCAACGCCTACTTCAATCAGCTCGGGGAAGGGCTGGGTGGCTATGTGCCGCCGCAGGTGCACTCGATGTCACGGAAGCCGCTCTCGATTGCTTTCGAGGAGATCGACAACGACAAGGTCGTCATCGAAACCGAGGAGTAAGCCATGCTCAGCGGACGCCGGGTAGTCCTGGGGGTTTCCGGTGGCGTTGCCGCATACAAAGCGGCCTATCTTGCCCGCCGGCTGGTCGAGGCAGGTGCCGATGTTCGCTGTGTCATGTCCGAGTCGGCCACGCAATTCCTCGGGGCCCAAACCCTGGCGGCAATCACCGGGGAGTTTCCCGTCTTGTCGTTCTGGGATGAAGCCGATGTGAGCCCCCATACAGCGCTCGGCCAATGGGCTGATGTCATGGTTGTTGCGCCTGCTACGGCGTCGACGATCGCCAAGTTGGCATCCGGGACGTCCGACAACGTGCTCATCGCAACTGCGCTCGCTACCGAAGCCCCGATCGTGGTCGCTCCCGCCATGCACACCGAGATGTGGGAGAACGCCGCAACGCAGCGCAATATCGCCATCCTGGCCGCCGACGGCGCGCATGTTGTTGGCCCGGCTGCCGGAGCGCTTGCCGGCGGGGACCACGGAACGGGCCGCATGGTCGAGCCTGATGAGATTGTTGCTGCCATAGCAGGCGCCCTGCAGGCCGATCTGGCCGGATGGCGCGTGGTGGTCACAGCCGGTGGTACGCGGGAGCCGATCGATCCCGTGCGCTACATCGGGAATCGGTCGTCGGGGAGGATGGGGAACGCGATCGCGGTGGCAGCGGCGCGACGCGGTGCTCATGTTGTTCTCATCACTGCTGCGGCCGCCCCGGCGGTGGCCGGCGTTGAAGTAATCCCGGTGGAGACGGCCCAGGAGATGGCCGACGCGGCCTGGTCTCGCTGCGACGATGCGGACGTTGCGGTGATGGCTGCTGCCGTCGCCGACTTCAGGCCGCTGCTGCCCTCCGACGAGAAGCTCCGGCGCGGTGAAGGGATGCCCGAGATCACCCTCGAGCCAACTCCCGACATTCTTGCCGGCATCGCGTCCCGGTCCCCCCGCCCGTACCTCGTCGGCTTTGCCGCCGAGAGCGGCTCGCTGGAGGGAGCCAGGCGGAAGGCAACGACCAAGGGTGTCGACCTCTTGGTCGGCAACGACGTGGCGAGTCCCGGGTCTGGCTTCGGGACGGACACCAATCAGGTGACCGTCTACCGGCCCGACGGCTCCGCCGTGGAGTGGCCTCTGCTCAGCAAGACCGAGGTGGCTGACCGCCTGTGGGACCTCATCCGAGACGATCGTCAGGGTGACTGACTCGAGCGGGCGCATTGCGCAAGTAGTTCCCGATCTGCCCACCTTTGCCGTCGACGACGGCTTCTCCTACGAGATCCCACCGGATCTGGACGGCGTTTCAGTCGGCTCGCTGGTACGAGTGCCCCTCGGGGCACGGAGGATTCGCGGGTACGTGGTTTCGATCCGTATCGGGGAGGTAGCCGGCCTCAAGCCGATTATCTCGATCGCGGGTGACGTCCCGGTCTTCGACGAGCGCCTTCTGGAGACGCTGCGCTGGGCCGCTCTCCACTACGTGGCTCCGCTTGCCGTATTGCTTGCCCGTGCCGCCCCGCCGAACTTGCCGCGGGGGAGAGGGAAAGGAGCAAACGGAGAGATCCCCGCTCTCTCATCACCGCTGCCCGACTTGAGTGCCGCTGTTGCCTCGGGCCGGCACGTCCGCCCAACGTGCCTGGTGACATCGGGAGAGGAAGCGGATCGGGTCGCCGGTCTCTCGTCTGCAGCACTGGCTGCGGGGCGAAACGTGGTCACGATCTGTCCGACTGTCGAAGAAGCTGAAGCGATCGCAGCTTCGCTCCGCGGTCACTTCGGATCTCGGATTCGGTACGCCTCCTCGCAGGTCGCCGCCAGGGAGGTCACCAAGCTGTGGGTCGACGCACAGATTCACGGCGGCTTCCTCATCGTGGGAACACCGGAGGTAGCTCTGTGGCCGCTGGGCAGCCCGGCCCTCTGGGTGGTCGTTGAGGAGGGGCGGCGGGCCATGAAGGCAAAGCAGACACCGACGTTGCAGGTCCGTGATCTCGTTCGTCGTAGGGCAATGGTCGAGCGGACGGGGGCGGTCTTCCTCGGGGCAGTTCCGACCCTCGACACGCTGGCGAAGGGAGCGGCCACACTTGAGCCGCCGGGGCGGGTATGGCCATTAGTTGAAGTGGTTGATAGGCGTGAGGATCAACCCGGCAATCGGGTTCTTGCCGATCGGACGCTGACGGCAATCCGGCTTGCGGTGCGCAAAAACCGGCAGGTCTTCGTGTTCGTGTCGCGCCGTGGCTACGCACCGGCGTTCCGCTGTGTCCGATGTCGGGAGCTCCGCCGATGTCCGAAGTGCGGAGCGGGCCCCGATCGCGGGGATGAGTGTCGTCGCTGCGGGACTGTGCTCGGGCCGTGTGGCAACTGTGGCGGCAGGCGGTTCGAGCCACTCGGTGCAGGCCTCGGGCGCGTGTCAGACGAGCTGGCCAGGCACCTGGGTGATCGGGTGGTCGGCCCATCTGGGTCTGGGAAGCAGGTGCTGGTTGGCTCGGAGCGGGATCTGCCGACGATTCCGCTGACGGCGTTGACGGTTGCGGTCGATGCGGATTCGATGTTGATGGCGCCGCACTATCGCGCCGAAGAGGATGCCTTTCGCATACTGGCGAGAGTGGTGGCCACGGTGGCGCGAGGACGGGGCAGCCGCTGCTTGATTCAGACAGCTCAACCCGACCACCGCGCCCTGGGTGCGTTACGAGGGGGGCATCCCCTCGAGTACCTCGATGAGCTCAACGAGGAGCGGCAGCGCGATGGCCTTCCGCCGGCCGCGGAGTTGATTGCGGTTGAGGTTGGTGGGGATGCAAGTGCCCGGGCGGCGGATATCGCCGGGGTTGCTGATCGCGAAGTGCAGGTCCACGGGCCGGAAGTCGGCGGAGGACGGACCCGGTGGTTCATTCAGGCGGCATCGCTGCAGTCGACCCGGGTTCGCCTGCGCACGATCGTCCAGCAGTGGCGCGACGCTGGTCTCAAGGTTCGCATCGACGCCGATCCGATTGATCTATGACCGCCGGGCAGCCATCTCCACCATTGCAGTGGGTATGATCCGGGCATTCCCTTCCGGCGGTGAGTATTGGCCATATATCCGATCAGAACGTTTGGCGATCCGGTGCTGCGCACCCGTGCCGTCGACGTCTCCGCCGACGATGACTCTCTAGGCCGACTTGTCGAGGACATGCTGGAGACGATGTACGAGGCGCCGGGTGTCGGGCTGGCCGCCCCCCAGATCGGGATCCCGAAACGCATCTTCGTGGCCGATATCGGCGAGGGGCCGTTTGTCATGGTCAACCCTGAGATTGTTGAAGCTTCGGGAACGTGGACCTTTGATGAGGGTTGTCTTTCGGTGCCCGGGTACTACTGGCCGATCAAGCGGCCGAGCTACACCAAAGCACGGGGCCTCGACATCCATGGGGAGCCGGTCGAGTTCGAGGGCGACGAACTGATGGGACGTGTGTTGCAGCACGAGATCGATCACCTCAACGGGATGCTGCTGATCGAGCGCCTCAGCCGCAAAGACCGGCGCCAAGCCCTCCGTGAAATCCGGGAGGACTCGCTTCGCTCGACGGGGTTGCAGTGATCCGCGCTGCATTCCTGGGGACTCCGTCGGCAGCCGTACCGTCGCTGGCTGCGCTCATGGAGGTAGCGGCGGTTGAGTTCGTAGTTACGCAACCGGATAGGCCCAAGGGCCGCGGCCGGCAGCTGGAATCTCCCTCGCTCAAGCGAGCCGCAGAGGAGTGGGGGCTGCGCGTCTTCCAGCCCACGACACATGCCGAGCTACTTGCCCTGTTTGATGAGGCCGCCCTGGATGTTGCGGTGGTGGTTGCCTACGGTCGGATCCTGAAGCCGGGAGTGCTGGAGTCGGTGGACCACGGCTTTGTCAATGTTCATTTCTCGCTCTTGCCTCGCTGGCGCGGCGCCGCCCCCGTCGAGCGAGCGATCCTCGCCGGCGACACCTACACCGGGGTGTCACTGATGGTTCTCGACGAGGGCCTCGATACCGGTCCAGTCTTCGCCGCAACAGAGATCGAGATCGCGGAGTACGAGACGGCAGGCGAGTTGACCGGTCGGCTTGCCTCCGTCGGAGCAGATCTGATTCGCGACTCTCTTCAGGACTACTTGAGCGAGCGGCTGCGCCCGGCCCGTCAGATGCGCACGGGAGCAACCTCAGCACCGCGTCTCACCACAGCGGAGGCGCAGTTGGATGTGGAGGTCGGCCCGACCGCCTTCAACCGGGCGGTGCGAGCCTTCAACCCCCGGCCGGGAGGGTGGCTGGCCGCAGAAGGGCAGAGGATGAAGGTGTTCGAGGTGGGTCCCGCAACGCCAGACGTCGCTGCCGGTCATGTCAAGATCGTTGACGGACGTCCGATCCTCGGCCTGGCCGGCGGAGCCGTCGAGTTGGTAGAGATCCAGCCATCCGGCAAGCCCCGTCTATCGGGAAGAGCTTGGGCTAATGGCCGGCGCGGTGTCGGGCTCACCATCGACGCCGGCGACGAGCAGTGAACACGCGAGCTACGGCCGCAGCGATTCTGCTGCGGATTCGGGAACACGGCGCCTACTCAAATGTGCTCCTTCCGCGCGCGACCCGGGAGTTATCCGATCGCAACAGATCCTTCGTGTACCGCCTGGTTATCGATTCGCTCCGGCAGCAGCGCACTGTCGACGATCTCATCGAAGCGACCACAAGCCGCCCACTATCCGAGCTCGATCCGGAGGTGGCAGCTGTGCTGCAGATTGCGGTGGCCGAGCTACTGAGTGAAGAGCCCGACGCCGTCTACGCCACGGTCAACGAATCGGTCGAGGCAGTTCGGCAACTGGGGCTCGGTCGGGCCGCGGGCATGGTGAACGGGGTACTCCGCCGAATGACGCGCGCCGGTCTTCCTGAGCTGCCCGCGGACAGGGCCCGCACGTATTCGGTCCCTGAGTGGGTGCTGGGGCAGATCACCCAGGACCACGGCCGGGTGTTCGCCGGCGAGTTGCTCGCCGGGCTTCGGGCACCGGCGCCCGGCGTTGGAATCCGGGTTGCCCGAAGTTCTGCTGCACCCGAAGGGGCCGTGGCTATCGACGGGATTGAAGGGGCGTTCCGAGTGGGTAGGGCTCCGGAACCGTCGCCGGATGTCGTAGTCATGGACGGAGCCTCGGTTGCGGTGGCTCAGGCAGTCGCCGCACAGCCGAAGGAGCACATTCTCGACATGGCAGCCGCGCCCGGAGGCAAGACCATCGCAATGTGGGATGACGCCGGCGGAATTGCCTCGGTTGTTGCCATGGACTCGCACCTGCGCCGGCTGCTCAGCGCCCGGCGACGTCTCGACGATCACGCCGTGAATCCGGCATGGATCGTCGCCGACGGGACGAGAGCCCCGTTTGCCGACGAATCCTTCGACGCAGTTCTGCTCGACGCCCCGTGCACCGGGCTGGGCACGCTGCGGCGACGCCCGGAGATTGCGATGCGGCTCAAGGCGAAGGCTGCCGCGTCCCTTGCGGAGACACAGCGAGCGATGCTCGGCGAGGCGTGGCGGCTCATCCGAGCAGGTGGCCGGATCATCTACTCGGTCTGCACGGTATTCGCAGCGGAGACAATCGACGTGGTTGCTCCCTACCCGCGTTCTGCACCTTCGGAGTTGCCGGGACTCGAGTGGGGAGGAGGCCTGCTGCTGGCCCCGCACCTAACCGATACTGACGGCATGTTCATCTCGGTTATTCGCAAGGGTCACTGAGTCGTCGGCACCGGGGGAATGGTGATGCCGGCGAGATCCTCCTCCGGGTCCGGGTAGCTCATCGCAAGCGACTCGAGAGTGTCGACGATCGTCTTCGCAACCACGATGTTCCGGTACCACTTCCGATTGGAGGGGACGATGTACCAGGGAGCATGCTCGCTGCTCGTCTTGCTGAGCATCGCTTCGTAGGCTCTCATGTAGTCCGGCCACAGTTGGCGATGGTCGAGATCGTCCGTATTGAACTTCCAGTTCTTCGTCGGATCATCGAGACGTGCCTGGAGGCGCTCGGCTTGCTCCTCCGCCGAGATATGCAGGTAGAACTTCATGATGATGGTTCCCTCATCGGCGAGCATCTTCTCGAACGCGTTGATGTGCTCGTACCGGCGACTCCACCTCTCCTCCGGCACGAGGTTCAGTACGCGCACGATCAGCACATCCTCGTAGTGACTCCGATTGAACACGGCGAGTGAGCCCGCGGCGGGGGTGTGATCGTGGATTCGCCATAGGTAGTCGTGACTGAGCTCCTCAGCGGTTGGCGCTTTGAAGGCGTACACATCTATTCCCTGGGGGTTGACTCCCGAGAACACGTTCCGAATGGTCCCGTCTTTTCCCCCCGTGTCCATTGCCTGAAAGACGACCAGCACCTTGTGCTTGTCCTCGGCCCACAGCACCTGCTGCAACTCGGCAAGGCGGTCCCGCAGCCCCCGGAGATACGCCTTTCCCGCTGCCTTGTTGCCGTCGAAAAGGGAGCGATCGGAGGGGTCCCACTCACGAAGATCGATCCTGTCGCCTGGATTCACTCGGTACCGGTTCACTGTCCCTCCAAGAAGTGGTCTGCGGACACGTTAACGCGCGAGGCGTAGTGCCTCCTCAACAAGGTTCCGCTGCGGAAGGTCGCATGCCTATGCTGCCGTTCGTGCGAAACCTGATTGCTCCCTCGATCCTTGCAGCCGACCTGGCGCGGTTGGGCGAGGAGGTCGACCTCGTCACCCCATACGTCGACTTGATCCACGTCGATGTCATGGACGGCCATTTCGTTCCGAATCTCTCGCTGGGGATTCCGGTGATCGCGTCGTTGCGCAAGACAACAGATCTCAAGCTTGACTGCCACCTCATGATGCAGAATGCCGATCGGTATCTGCCCGAGTTCAGGGAGGCTGGAGCCGATTCGGTGACTGTCCACATCGAGGTCTACCCGGATCCGCGCCCAGTTGCCCAAGCAGCCAGGGACGTCGGGCTCGAGGTCGGTATCGCATTCAACCCTCCGACGGAGTTCTCAGAGGTGGAGCCCTTCGTCGAGTTGTGCGACATGCTTCTGGTCATGTCCGTGCACCCCGGCTTCGGCGGACAGGCGTTTATCGACGACTCGCTGCGGAAGGTAGAAGAGGCCAGGAACTTTGTTGAGTCGCACGACCTATTGACCGATATAGAGATCGACGGCGGCATCGGGCCCGCCACAATTGGCAAGGCAAAGGACGCCGGAGCGAACGTGTTCGTAGCAGGTAGCTCGGTGTTCGGGCAAGAAGATCCGGTAGCGGCCGTGTTGGAGTTGCAGAGGTTGATCGAGAGTAGAGAGAGCCGATGAAGGACCGCATCCTGGTCGTAGACGACGACCCGGACATTCTTCAGTTTGTCGAGATGAACCTCGACATGGAGGGCTTCGATACCCAGACCGCCGAGAGCGGGCGTGTTGCTCTGGAGGTAGCCAGGGAGCGGCCTCCCGATCTGATCCTGCTCGACGTGATGATGCCGGAGCTCGATGGCTTGACGGTGTTGCGGAGGCTGCGGTCCAGTCCGGCGACATCGAGCATTCCTGTTGTGCTTCTGACTGCGAAGGCGCTGGCTGAGGATCGAGTGCGCGGGCTCGACCTGGGCGCAGACGACTACATCACCAAGCCATTCGACGTCGAGGAGTTGCTCGCCCGTGTGAAGGCCGTGCTGCGGAGGGCGCAGCAGATGCGCGATCTTTCTCCCCTCACCGGCCTGCCCGGCAACTTCCGCATCTCGCGCGAGCTGGAAGCCCGGGTAACCGGGGGTGGCCCTTTCGCAATCGTCCATGCGGACCTGGACAACTTCAAGTCCTTCAACGACCACTACGGGTTCATGCGCGGCGACTCGGTCATCAAGTTCACCGCTCAGGTCTTGCTCGACGCAGGCGAAGCCAGCGGCGATCCTGACATGTTTGTCGGGCACGTCGGGGGTGACGACTTTGTTGCAGTGGTTGATCCGAGCTACGTCGAGGAGTTCTGCAAGACGGTCGTGACCACATTCGATCACGGGATCCTCGATTTCTACGATACGGCCGACGCACTGCAGGGCTACATCGAGGTGACGGATCGAAAGGGAGAGCGCCACGCCTTCCCGATCTCATCGATCTCGATGGGTGTTGCGACCAACACGAGACGGCCCGTGAAGTCGGAGTGGGAAGCTTCCGCCATTGCGTCCGAGATGAAAGAGTACGCAAAGCGCCAGCCCGGGTCCTCGTATCAGATTGACCGCCGCGCCTGATCGCAGCGCAACACAATCGCCTCGCACCACTACCGATACGGCCTATCTCAGCTACATGGCAACTTCGAGCGCTGTGACCCGGGTAGAATCTTGTCGTAAGAAAGAGCCCCCTTCAGGGCAGGGTGCAATTCCCGACCGGCGGTGAAAGCCCGCGAACCCCATTTCGGGGTGGATCCGGTGAAACTCCGGGGCCGACGGTGACAGTCCGGATGGGAGAAGGAGGGCGTGTGTCGAGACGCGCATTGTCCGACAACCTAGGTCGTGCCCGGAGCACGGCAGTCGAGGCGACCGCTGGGGACGGTCGCTTCTCCGCGTCGATGATGGTTCGGGCATTGGCTCTCGCCGTCGGGGCTCAGCCCCATCCCAACCCACGGGTGGGGGCGGTTGTGGTCGACGCCGAGGGCTCGATCGTCGGCGAAGGATTCCACCGTAGGGCGGGAGAGCCTCACGCTGAGGTGATAGCACTTGCGCACGCCGGGACGCGGGCCTCTGGAGCAACGGTCTACGTGACCCTCGAGCCGTGCTCCCACCACGGGAAGACTCCACCCTGCACCGAGGCGCTGATTGCGGCGGGAGTTGCCCGGGTGGTCGTCGGCGCCATCGATCCCGACGAGAGGGTGAGCGGACAGGGTGTCGCCAAGCTCGAGGCGGCCGGCATCGAGGTCAGCACCGGGCTGCTTGCAGACGACGTTGAAGAAGCGGATCCCGGGTACTTCCATCATCGCCGTACCGGGCGTCCGCTCGTGACACTGAAACTGGCGACGACTCTTGACGGCCAGATCGCGGCGGCCGATCGCACCTCAAGGTGGATTACCGGCGGGGAGGCACGGGAGGACACACACCGGATCCGGTCGGAATCGGATGTCGTCATCGTTGGCGCAGGAACAGTCATCGACGATGATCCGAGTCTCGACGTCCGGCTGGAGGGTTACGTCGGTCGGCAGCCGCGGCCGGTCATAGTCGCCGGTGGTCGTCCCCTGCCGGAACGGGCGACTCTCTTCACCAGGGACCCGCTGGTGTACGCGCCGGGTGATGGCGTCGGTTCTGGACAGCGCGTTGTCCTGGGGGACAACTCCGCCGTTGACCTCGGTGCAATGATGGACGACCTCGGTAGTCGCGGTTACCTAACGGCCATGGTCGAAGGCGGAGCGACTCTGGCGGCCGCGATGCTGAGGGGAGGGCACGTCGATCGCATCGTGTGGTACCTGGCCCCGAAGCTGGGAGTCGGCAGCGGCATCGGTGCCTTCACCGGGACGTTTCGCACGCTCGCCGAGGCAGTGCCAACCGAGTTTGAATCCGTGTCGAGACTCGGTGAAGACATCAAGATCGAGGCAAAGGTAGGAAGCTGATGTTCACAGGCATCGTCGCTGCGATGGGTACGGTCGAGACTGTCGATCGGACCGCAACCGGGCGCAGAATCGTCATTAGCGAGCCAGGTTTGCTGCACGACATGGAGCTCGGAGACTCGATCGCGGTCAACGGGGTCTGCCTCACCGCAGTGCAGGTCGGCGACGGCGCCGTTGCCGTTGATGTGGTCGAGGAGTCACTGAGCCGAAGCAACCTGGGGGAGCTCGCCGTCGGGGGCGAGGTCGATCTCGAGCGTCCCATGCCGGCAGACGGGCGGTTTGATGGGCACATCGTCCAGGGCCACGTCGACGGGGTGGGCACCGTCGCCGGGATCAATTCCGAAGGCGATGCGAAGCGGATTCGGATCGAGATTCCTGCCGCTCTTGCGCGCTACGTAGTGGAGAAGGGCTCGATCACCGTCGACGGGGTGAGCCTGACGGTAACGGCCGTTGGTGCCGAGCCCTGGTTTGAGATTGTGCTGATTCCTCACACCCTGCAAGTGACGGTGCTCGGGCAGCGCGATGTGGGAGATCGAGTGAACCTGGAAGTCGATGTAATTGCGAAGTACGTAGAAAGGCTGATGGGCAAAT
Source organism: Acidimicrobiia bacterium (assembly GCA_030065575.1). GTDB lineage: Bacteria > Actinomycetota > Acidimicrobiia > Spongiisociales > UBA5794 > JAAETI01. Next base: position 12,712 of record JASJDZ010000007.1, on the reverse strand, counting down.
GAAGACGGCAACGGTCGAGGAAGCCATCGCGACCATCGCAGCGGGTGAGTTTGTCCTAGTTGTTGACGACGAGAATCGCGAGAACGAGGGTGATCTGATCATCGCCGCCGAGAAGGTCAGCCCGGAGAAAGTGGCGTTCATGGTTCGCCATACGAGTGGCCTGATCTGCCTCCCGACGACAGGCGAGCGCCTCGATGAACTTGGCCTGCCGCTCATGGTCATCGACAACACAGAGCAGCACCGTACCGCCTTCACCATCTCGGTCGACGTTGCCGGTAAGACCACCACTGGGATCAGCGCCCGCGATCGTGCCGCCACGATCCTGGCGGTGGTCGACCCCGAGACGAGGCCGCAGGATCTGACCCGGCCCGGCCATATGTTTCCGCTGCGGTCCGAGGACGGAGGCGTGCTCGCCCGCCCCGGGCATACGGAGGCAGCGGTCGATCTGGCCCGCCTCGCCGGCCTGTACCCGGCCGGCGTGGTCTGCGAGGTTGTCAAAGAGGACGGCTCGATGGCGCGTGCCGACTATCTGGAAGCTCTGGCCACCCGCTATCAGATTCCACTGATCACGATCAAAGACTTGATCACCTATCGGTGGCGCAACGAGGCCCTGGTTTCGCGCGAGGTCGAGACGTTGCTTCCCACCGACCATGGAGATTTCCGAGCCTTTGGCTACCAATCACTGATCGACGGGTCTGAGCACATAGCCCTTGTCTTCGGCGATGTCGATGGTGCAACTGATGTGCTGACACGGATTCACTCACGCTGCCTCACCGGAGATGTTCTGGGCAGTCGGCGCTGTGACTGCGGGCCGCAGCTCAGGGCATCGATGGGACGCATTGCTGAGGCAGGTGCAGGGGTGCTGACCTACAACGAGACTCACGAGGGCAGAGGGATCGGGCTTCTGGAGAAGCTGCGCGCTTACCGACTTCAGGATGAAGGAAGGGACACGGTCGATGCCAATCTCGAGCTCGGGTTCCCGGCAGACGCCCGGCACTATGCAGTAGAGGCGCAAATCCTGTCTGACCTCAAGGTCGGCAGCGTTCGCCTCATGACCAACAACCCGCAGAAGATCGAGGCGATCGAGCGTCTCGGCATCGAGGTTGCCGGACGGGAAGCGCTCGTGGCCGGAGTCAACGGGGACAACAAGGCATACATGACGGCCAAGGTCGACAGGCTCGGCCACTTGGTCGGCCACACGGAGATTCAGTAATGGGTGAGAGCCAACCCCTCGAGGTCCACGATGCCGCCGGTCTGCGATTCGCCGTGGTGCGGGCCCGCTACAACGATCACATCACCTCCGGGCTCCTCGCCGGCGCCGAGGAGTACCTGCAGAGTGCGGGCGCCTACTACGACGTCTACGAGGCACCGGGGGCATTCGAGCTTCCTCTGATTGCCGCGGAGTTGGCCGCTTCGACGTACGACGGGGTGATTGCGCTGGGCGCGGTGATCAACGGGGATACCGATCATTACGAGCACGTTGCCGGTCGTGCCTCTGAGGGGTTGATGAGAGTTGCTCTTGACGCACGCAAGCCGGTTTCCTTCGGCATCCTGACCGTGCAAGAGGAAGAGCACGCAGTTGTCCGGTCCGCACCCGGTCCCGGTAACAGGGGTGCGGAGGCGGCTGCCGCCGCCCTGGAAACGGTGCTGATCATGCGCAAGATCGTGACGAGGTAGCGCGCCGGGCTGTATTGACTCCCGCCCACAGACCCGTATACTCACCCCGTCTCGACCCCACGGTCGCGACCACAACCGATGCAAGCGGAGGCGCCTGCTTCCCACCCGGCCACGACAAGGCGTGCGCTGCGGTCCAACCCAGGCAGCACCGTTTGTGCTGCCTTTGTTGATTGCATCGCAGAAATGAGAACGAACCAGGAGGTCTCCCCATCGCCAACGAACCAAGGGTGAACGAGCGAATCCGCGCCAAAGAGGTGCGGCTCGTGGATCCCAGCGGCGGCCAGGTCGGAATCAAGGGAATCGACGAAGCACGCTGGTTGGCCGACCAGCTCGGACTCGACCTAGTCGAGGTTGCTCCCGATGCCCGGCCCCCGGTCGTCCGACTCATGGACTATGGCAAGTTCAAGTACGAGGCATCCGTCAAAGCACGGGAGGCCCGCAAGAACCAGACCAGGACCGTGATCAAAGAGGTTCAGTTCCGGCCCAAGATTGCCTCGTCAGACTTTGACGTGAAGCGCAAGCGGGTCGAGAAGTTCCTTCGCAACGGTGACAAAGTGAAAGTTGTGATGCGTTTCCGGGGTAGGGAAGTAACTCACCCGGAGCTGGGAAGGGACATCCTCCAGCGACTCGAGAACGCAGTGGAGGAACTCGGAACCGTAGAGACGACACCCCGTCTCGACGGCAGGCAAATGACGATGGTGCTGGCTCCAATGCGCAGGCAGCGGAGCAGCGAAAGCTCGAAGCAGTCGGCAAAGGCTGAGGAAGAGCAGACGAGCTCGGAGACCGAGCCCGAAGAGGAGTAGGAAGTGCCGAAGCAGAAGACACACAAAGGCGCCGCGAAGCGCTACAAAGTGACGGGTACCGGGAAGATCCGGCACGCCAAGGCGTGGCGCGGCCACAACCGTCACAGCAAGAGCGCAACCCGTTGGCGTCGTGTTGCGGGCGAGAGCACCCTTTCGGGTAAGGACGCCAAGCGCGCAGCCCGTCTGCTTGGTCGGTAGGAGGTCGAGACACAATGGCAAGAGTCAAGCGCGCAGTCAACGCACACAAGAAGCGCCGCAAGGTCATGCAGCGTGCCTCCGGATACACCGGAGCGCGGAGCCGTCGCTACCGCACTGCACGTGAGCAGACCCTCAACTCGGGGCAGTACGCGTACCGGGATCGAAAGGCGCGCAAAGGCGAGTTCCGTCGTCTCTGGATTCAGCGGATCAACGCTGCTGCCCGGCAGAACGGAACAACCTACTCGCAGATGATCGCCGGGTTGAAGGCTGCCGAGGTCGAGGTCGATCGCAAGATGCTGGCCGACATGGCGGTGAACGACCCAAACGCATTCGCCCAACTCGTCGAGGTATCGCGCTCGGTAGAGGCCTAGAGCATGCTGGGGGGCGACTACATGATCACGTCGCCGCGCAACCCGCGCCTCAACGAGGTGCGGCGACTCCGGCGACGTCGGGAGCGCAAAGAGATCGGGCTCACGACCATCGAGGGGCCTTTCCTGCTGCAAGAAGCGGTCGAGGGCGGAGCAAGCATCACAGAGGTCTTTGCACTGCCGGGGGACGAGGATGCGCAGGCGGCAGCCCTGGAGGCGGGAGCGACGCTGACCATGGTTGCTGTCGAGGCGCTGCCGCGAATCGCTTCGACGCTGAATCCACGCGGCCCCGTTGCCGTCATCGAGATTCCGAAGACACCCGTCATCCAGCAGGTCGATTCCGTTCTTCTTTGGGATGTCGCCGATCCGGGGAACGCGGGCACGATTGTGCGCACTGCGGCAGCGTTTGGCTTTCAGGTGCTGGCAACTCCGGAGTCGGTTGATCTCTGGTCACCAAAAGTGCTGCGAGCCGGCGTTGGCGGGCACTTCCGAACACCAGTAGCCCAGGGTGTGCAGACGCTCGATGACCTGACCGGAATCGGGCTGATTCCCTATGCGACCGCTGCCGACGGGGTCTACGTGGACAAAGTCGACCTCTCCGATCCATCACCCCTGGTGTTCATCATCGGCAATGAGGCGCACGGGGTACCGTCGTCGGTCACGAATCGGACAACCACGCTGGCGCTCGAGATGCCCGGCGGCACGGAGAGCCTCAACGCTGCGGTCACGGGAGCTGTGTTCATGTACCTGCGAATGGCAGGTCGCTGACGTCGCGTGCTTGCAATATCGAAGGTGCTTCGATAGCGTGCAGCCGCAATGACTACCACACACGTCCGCTTCGTCTTTATCGGGCCCGGGGCCCGGGCGAGCCGCGTGTCGTGAGCTGAGAGCACACAGCCGTCTCGCCCGGAGCAAGCCTCCGGGCTTTTCTTTGCGACAGAACGCGCAACGTAGGGGTAGTCATGAACCCGATCACCAACGAAACAAATCGAATGGAACTCACCGAGACCCTCGAACAGCTGAAGCAAGACACCCTCGCCAGGCTCGAGACCGCTGCCGACCTGGATGCGCTCGACGCCGTCGAGTCCGGCGCAGTAGGGAGGGAGTCGCCAATCGCCGCAGCTCGTCGCGGGCTCGGGCAGATGGAGGCCGAGCAGCGCCGTGATGCCGGCCGGATGATCAATGAGGTCGCCAAGGAGATAGAGGCTGCAGTCGCCGCCCGCAGGGAGGAGCTTGCGGCCGACGCCAGGGCGGCCACGATCGCCTCCGAGGCGATTGACGTAACTATCGACCACATCTCGTTCCCGTCCGGCAGGATCCACGTCGTTCAACAGGTCATCGACGAAGTCTGCGATATCTTCGTCGGGCTCGGCTACCACATTGCAGAGGGACCCGAGGCCGAAACGGCCTGGTACAACTTCGATGCGCTCAATACCCCGCCGAACCATCCAGCTCGTCTCGAGTCGGACACCATGTATGTCGACTACGGCAAACCGGAGGACGAGATGTTGCTCCGAACCCACACCTCACCCGTGCAGGCTCGCTATATGGAGCAACACAAGCCTCCGGTGTATATCGTTGCCCCGGGCAAGACCTACCGGAACGACACCGTTGACGCAACACATCTGCCGGTCTTCTATCAGATCGAGGGCCTGGCAGTAGACGAGTCGATCACATTCTCCGATCTCAAGGGGACCCTGGCCGAGTTCGCCAGGCAGTTCTTCCTTCCAACGACGCGGGTCCGGCTGCGACCCCACTTCTTCCCGTTCACGGAGCCGTCGGCCGAGCTCGATGTCTCCTGCTTCAACTGCGATGGCGGGGAGAGCAGCTGTCGGGTTTGCAAGGGGGTCGGGTGGCTGGAGATGCTTGGCTGCGGCATGGTGGATCCGCGGGTGTTCGATGCGGTCGGCTACGACTCGTCCGCCGTTACCGGGTTTGCGTTTGGGATGGGAGTGGAGAGACTCGCCATGGCGCGGCACGGCATCGACTCGATCCGCCACTTCATAGACAACGACGTCCGTTTCCTCGAGCAGTTCCCGGGATAGCACATGAGAGTTTCACTGAGCTGGCTGCAGGAGTACATCGATCTGCCTACGACAGACGTAGCGGAGCTCACCCATGCGTTCGACATGCTGGGTCACGCCGTCGAGGAGGTAGAGCGGTTCGACGCGGAGTGGACTGATGTAGTGATCGGCAAGGTGCTTCGTATCGAGGCGCACCCCAATGCCGACAGTATTCGAGTCACTCATGTTGATATCGGTGACGGACAGGAACATCAGATCATCTGCGGCGCCTGGAACTTCGACGAGGGCGCTGTCGTCCCCGTCGCTGTGCCCGGGGCAGTTCTTCCCGGGAACTTCAAGATCGACACGATCAAGCTACGGGGCGTCGAATCCAGCGGGATGATCTGCTCAGAGCGGGAGCTGGGACTTGGGGAGATGCACGAAGGCATCATGGTGCTCGATCCTGCGGCTCCGATCGGGCAACCCTTCGAGTCGATACTCGATCTGCCGGATGTTGTGTTCGATCTCGAGGTCACCAGCAATCGACCCGACGTCATGGGAATGGTCGGTGTGGCCCGCGAACTAGCCGCCTGGTTCGACATCCCGATGCGATACCCGGAGATCGAACTGCCGACCGAGCCGGGAACGCCGGCGCTGCAGGTGACTATCTCCGCTCCGGATGGATGCAATCGGTTCGTAGCCAGAGAAATGCGCGATGTTCAGATCGGCCCGTCTCCGCTGTGGATGACGGAACGGCTGCGGAAGGCCGGGGTGCGCGCCATTTCCAACATCGTCGACGTGAGCAACTACGTGATGCTGGAAACCGGCCATCCGATGCATGCTTTCGATGCGGACGCGATCGTTGGGGAGCGTCTCGACGTGCGGTGGGCGCATCCCGGTGAAGAGCTGGAGACTCTGGATGGCTCGGTTCGTGATCTGGGCACGGACGACCTCGTGATCGTCGACGACGTTGGGCCAACGTCGCTGGCGGCCGTCATGGGCGGGGCCCGATCCGAAGTCCGCGACTCTACGCACCGAGTGATCATGGAGGCAGCCTCATGGAATCCGCCCACCGTGATGTACACGTCGCGTCGTCATGATCTGCGCTCGGAGGCCTCGGCTCGCTTCGAGCGGGGAGTGGATCCCAATCTCGCCCCGGATGCAAACGCCCGCGCCTGCCAGTTGCTCCTCGAAGTCGGAGGAGGGTCGGTCCTCGAGGGTTGGCTCGATATCGTCGCCAACCCGATCGAGCCCTGGGTTGTCGAACTACCGCTGCGCGATGTGACCCGGTTGCTCGGTGATCGTTTTGATGTCGATACCTGTGCCGGATTGCTACGCCGGCTGCAACTCGACGTCACCGTCACCGGTGACCTTCTCGAGGTCGTGATCCCTACCGACCGACCCGATCTGACGATGGCCGCCGACCTTGTCGAGGAGATCGCACGGCTGGCAGACTTCGACACCTTCGACGAGACGGTCCCCACCGGCCCGGCCGGAGGCCTGCTGGTGGAGCAGCGACGGGCTCGGGAACTACACAGGTTGCTCCAGGGCCAGGGCTTGCTACAAGCCATCAATCTGCCGTTTGTGTCGGAGGAGGAGCTCGCCGCTTTCAGCGACGACGGTGCGGTCAGTGACGTTGTCACAGTGCGGAACCCGCTTCGCGAGGACCAATCGAAGTTGCGACAGAGCCTTCTCCCGGGGCTGTTGCGGCGGCTCCGTGAGAATCGCAATCGAGGAGCAGAAGTAGTTGCGCTCTTTGAGACCGGTCGTGTCTTCTATGCCCGCCCGTGGGCCGACGATGCTCGTGTCCCCGACCAGCCAACCCGGCTTGGAATAGCTGTGGTCGGGCCGTTTGGCCGGGTCGGCCTTGGCGCAAGCCCGGCAGAGGCGGACGCAGCAACCGCTTTGGGCCTGGTGAGCGCAATTGAACAGGGGCTGGGTGTGAGGATCGAGCGAAGCACCGCTACTGCGGCCGGCTATCACCCAACCCGCACGGCGGAGTTGACTGTCGACGGCATTGCGGTGGGCTACGCAGGAGAACTACATCCCGACGTAGCAGACCTGGCAGAGATCGATGCTCGCGTTGCGGTGCTGGAGGTGGAGCTAGCGCCACTCACCGCTTCCAGGGAAAGTGTGCAGATGAAGTCCGTGTCGACCTTCCCGCATGTGGACTTCGATCTGTCGTTCGAAGTGGACATGAACGCCGCAGCTGCTGCAATCGCGTCGGCGACCGGAGCTGTGTCCGCGTTGGTGGAGCGCGCAGTGATCTTCGACGACTATCGCGATCCGACCCAGGGTTTGCGTGCAGTCGCCGTGCGCTACCGGTTGCGTGCTCCGGATCGCACACTGCAGGCCGACGAGATTGCTGCGGTCCGCAACGAGATGATCGAAGCTGCGGCCGCACACGGTGCCACCTTGCGCGGTGCCGCAGGGTGACACGAGATCCCCTGGAGGCTCTCCTCAGCGGTAGCGTCTGGGAGGTGGCCGAGGGCTTGCTCGGCTGGACCCTCGAATCCACGGTGGGAGATGCGATCACCGCAGTGACGATCACCGAGACGGAGGCGTACGCCGGGGAGCTCGATCCAGCCAGCCATGCTTTCCGCGGGCGGACGCCGCGCAACGCAGCAATGTTCGGCTCGCCGGGGACGCTCTATGTGTATCGGTCGTACGGCATTCACTGGTGCATGAATGTGGTGGTCGGTGAGCCCGGGCTGGCGCACGCCGTTCTGTTGCGTGGGGGAGAGCCGCAGCAAGGTGTCACGGTCATGGAAGAACGACGCGGGCGGGCTACCGACCTGACAAACGGTCCGGGCAAGCTCTGTCAGGCGCTCGCGGTGACGGGAGATCACGACGGTCTAGATCTCCGAGCGGGTCCCATTCGCCTGGTCCGCGGGCCGGGCATCGGGGGACGCACGGTGCAACGGACCGCCCGCATCGGCATCAGCAAGGCAACTGAGCGCCTCTGGCGCTATGTGGTTGTGGGCTAGTGTCCGGGTGATGAAACCGGAAGCCCAATTCGAGTACCTGACCGACGGTGTCGACACGGTCCTTCCCGAAGGTGAGTTGCTCGAGCGATTGCAGCTGGGGCGACCGCTGCGGGCCAAGCTCGGCGTCGATCCAACGGCTCCCGATGTCACCCTCGGTTGGGCAGTCGTCTTCGAGCGGCTGCGTCGGTTCCAGGAATGCGGGCATACTGCCGTTCTCATCATCGGCGACTTCACGGCCCAGGTTGGTGACCCCAGCGGCAAGAGCGAAACGCGGCGCCGGATTGCAGCCGACGAGGTCGGCTCCTACGTCTCCGACGTCGTCGACACGATCAAGGAGCTGCTTCTTCCCGAGAATCTGGAGATCCGCCACAACTCTGAGTGGCTCGCCGAGATGGACATGCACGCCGTTCTCGACCTCACCTCCCAGTTCACCGTATCTCGGATCATGGATCGCGAGGATTTCACGAATCGCTGGGAGGCGCATGAGCCGATCTCGATGATTGAGTTCATGTACCCCTTGCTGCAGGGAATGGACTCGGTGGCCGTGCAGTCGGATATCGAACTTGGCGGCAGTGATCAACTCTTCAACAACCTGGTGGGTCGCGACCTCCAGGAGCGGAAAGGCCAGGTCGGCCAGATGGTGATGACGGTTCCTCTGCTCGTTGGCACAGACGGCACGAAGAAGATGTCCCAATCGCTGGGTAACTACATCTCAGTCAAAGACAAACCGGCTGAGATGTTTGGTAAGACCATGAGTATCCCCGACGAGCTGATGGGGCAGTGGTTCAGCCTGGCGGCATACCGTCCCGCGACAGAGGTGCGGCAGATACTCGATGGGTTGCGCGACGGATCGAGGCACCCGGGGGAGACGAAACGCGAGTTGGCCCGATCGATCGTGGCCAGGTACTGGGGAGAGTCGGCCGCAGGCACGGCCGAAGCAGCCTTTGATCGACTCTTCCGGGAACATGCGGCACCCGACGACATCGCCGGATTCGCCGTGCCGAGCGATGATCCCGTTTGGCTACCGGGTCTGCTCAACGCAGCCGGGCTGGTCTCGTCAAACGGAGAAGGCCGACGCATGCTGAAGCAGAAAGCAGTCCGTATCGACGGGAATCAGGTATCAAGCGAGACCGTTGCCAGGGGAGAGTTGATCGGCACAGTTCTCCAGGTGGGCAAGCGGCGGTTTGTCCGGTTGACCGAGCAATGAGGCGCCTTCGCTCCGCCGTCGCTGACATCCTGGTCGGCATCGTGGTCCTTGTTGTTCTGTTCTGGCTCCTGCGCAGCGTCGTCAGCATGGTCGTCTGGGGGACCTCAGTCCTGTTGCTGGTGATCATCGTCATCCTTGTGCTGCGCATCGCAGCCAAGCTTCGGGAATGAATGAAGGGCCCGCCCCGTGGGGCGGACCCTTCACAGGCATAGGGCTGAGGTCGGCTAGCTGGTTACCAGCCGCGTGCGCCTGAAGTTCTCTGCACCCAGGAGAGCACCACCCAAAGCCAGCAACAACAGGCCGATGAGTGCAGCCGTCTCCAGCTCGATACCGGTGATCGGGAGCACTTCAACGATTCCGAAGTCGGCATCGAGGAAGCTCTCATCATCGAGCACAGTGACCGTGTAGCTGCCCACGGTGGTGAGATTGTGGTTGTCCGGGAATGTCGACGTCAGGACTTCGACCAGATAGGTACCGGCGTCGAGGCCGGAGAACAGGTACAGGCCGTTGGCGTTGGTGACCTGGGTCGACACCTCGCTCGTCGCCTGATTGGTCAGGCGCACCGTCACATTGGGCACACCGTCCTCATCCGGGTCCTGGATGCCGTCCTTGTCGTCGTCGAACCAGACGAAGTCACCGATGGTCGAGGAAGCGCGCACCTGGGTTGGGGTGATGATTGCGCTGTCCTGATCATCCTCGGCGGGAACGTTGTTCCCCGGCTCCGAGTCGGTGTCGGTCTCGTTGTGCGCCATGACCTCGGCCACGTTCTCGAAAGTCTCCTGGTACACATCGACCTCTACCACGAGCTCCATCGTCGCGGTTGCGCCCACGGCCAGATCGCCGATCGTCCAGATGAGGGTGGTCTCGTCGACGGTGCCCTTGTCAACGGTGGAGGAGACATAGCTCAGACCGTCGGGAAGCCGATCCTCGACGACAACACCCGTGGCATTGTCCGGACCGTCATTGCCGACCACGATCGTGAAGGTAGCGGTCTCGCCCACCCGAACCTCTGGATCGTCAACGGACTTCTCGAGGTATACGTCGATGAGCGGGTCATCAGTGGCAACCACCGTGGCGTCATCCTGGTCGTCCTCTTCGGGAACGTTGTTGTCGGGTGTCGAGTCGATGTCGGTCTCGTTGTGAGCTACGACCTCTGCCACGTTGGTAAACGAACCGACCTCATCGACTGATACAACGAAGTTCAGTGTCACAGACGCACCGACGGCGAGATCCCCGATGATCCATTCACCCGTGGCCGGATCGAAGGTGCCATCGCCATCATGGGATTGGTACGTGAGGCCGGCCGGAAGGCGATCCTCAACGACCACGCCGGTGGCGTCCTGGGGTCCCTGGTTGGTCACAACGACCGTGAAGGTGGTTGTGTCGCCGACTCGCACGGCGGCCGGGGCAACGCTCTTGTCGAGCTCAACGTCGATCCGCGGGGTAGCGACAACGATGGCGCTGTCCTGATCGTCCTCTTCCGGTACGTTGTTGCCGGGCGTGGAGTCGCTGTCCCTTTCGTTGTGAGCGATCACCTCAGCAACGTTGGTGAACTCTCCGGCCTCATCGACGGTGACGACCATGTCGAGCGTGAAGACCGTCTCGACAGGCGCGTCGCCGATCGTCCACAAGCCTGTGGCCGGATCGAAGGTGCCGTCGCCGGTGTGTGAGACGTAGGTCAGTCCGTCGGGGAGCCGGTCCTCGACGACGACGCCGGTGGCGGCGTCGGGGCCTTGGTTGACCATGCTCACCGAGAAGGTGGTCTCGTCACCGATGGCGACAGCAGCCGGGTCGACAGCCTTGGTCAATTCCACATCGATGAGTGGCGAGTCTGCTGTGATAGAGATGTTATCGACGATGCCCGAGCCGCCGGGGTCGATCCTCATGGAAGCGACACCGGCTATGCCGGGTGTAATCGTCGAGAACTCCCCATCAGCCGTCGTCGGGAGCGGGTTCGTTGCCACCACAGCGCCAGTGCTGTCGTAGAACGTGACTGAACCTGTCTGCACGAGGTTTATGTCGCCGGTGGTGAGACTGTTCACCGTTACTTCGCCCGGTCCCCAGGCCGAGAAGTCGAACACCCAGTAGTGGGTCGTGTTGAGTTCGTCATCCGGATCGGTTGGGTCGAGATCCTCGGTGACGATCAGAGTCTGACCGAGCGAGGGAAGGTATAGGTCCGAGTCGTCGCCAGAACAAAGCGATCGATCAAGCTCCGCAAACGGTACCGTCTGCCCGCCACAGGTGGAGTCAAAGATCATCGCAGTGTTACCGGGGAGGTCCGGATTGTTACCGACCACCGATACCGTGCCAAGATCTGCTCCGACCATGCCGGTGCCAACTGACAGCGTGGAAACCAAATCGCCCGGATTGAGCCCCGATTCGAAGTCGATTACCGAAGTCTGTTCAGCTGCCTCTGCGGTTCCCGATCCGACGCCCCCAACTAGCGCAGTTACGAGGAGTGCCACAACGGCGAGTGCAGTCAACCGATGACCTCGCGAGGTCGTGTGTGACTTATTCAACTTGCTGCCTTCCATTTTCCCTATAACAACGAACGCTTGCGGGTGCCCACCCGCAACTGTCGTCCTGAACTGCCCCCCACTCTACGTGGTACTGGCAACGCTGTGCGTATTGGTTGTTTCTCCGCCCAATTGCACTAGTCATACTCTACCCGCACCGGCCCCGGAGTAGGCGAATGCCGGCAAGCCGGTGACGCTATCGACGGTGTCAGGGGAAGATGAACTTGCAATCTGTTGCGTGATGTGTTTCTATATCGGCCGCACCGGTCGTCGACCCCTGCGGGTTGGCGGCCGATCTTGCCTGGCATTCCGGCTCGGCTATGATGTGAGGCCCCTCGAGTGCTAACAGCGCGCGGGGATCCGGGCTCCTTGACAACTAAACAGCGTGTCAAAAGCCAGCATGCGCTTGGCTTGCTCCGACCGCTTCGGCGGCAGGGGTAGGGCAAGCGATGCACAAATCAATGTCGTGTCATTATCGGGAACACAGTTCCCGTGAGGACCCCCGTCCTCGACACGGCAACCTTTGATGTTTGACTCCATGGCACTCAGCCTGCACCGCTTCTTGCGGCGCAGGCATGTCGAGAACCAAGGATGTCAGGCACATCAAACTTTCGATGGAGAGTTTGATCCTGGCTCAGGACGAACGCTGGCGGCGCGCCTCATGCATGCAAGTCGAACGATAACTAGCTCTTTCGTAAGAACGAGTTAGGGACAGTGGCGAACGGGTGCGTAACACGTGAGAAACCTGCCCTGGAGACCGGGATAGCCCGAGGAAACTCGGATTAATACCGGATACCCTCTTTGGACCGCATGGTCCGACGAGGAAATGGTCTGCCGCTCCAGGATGGTCTCGCGGCCTATCAGCTTGTTGGTGAGGTAATGGCTCACCAAGGCTCCGACGGGTAGCTGGTCTGAGAGGACGATCAGCCACACTGGGACTGAGACACGGCCCA
>JASJDZ010000057.1 GCA_030065575.1 Acidimicrobiia bacterium | reverse complement strand
ACCGATGTGACCGTGACCGACGCCGTTGCCCCGAGCTGCGATACGACCTTCGCCTCGATAGCTCCCGGTGCTGTTGAGACATTCACCTGCACCATGACTGCCCTTGCGGACGACTTCACCAACACAGCCGACGTGACCGGTGATGATCCGCTGAACAACCCGGTGACCGACACCGACAGTGCCGACGTTGATGTGATCGTCCCGGCGATCAGCATCACCAAGGATCCCGCCACCCAGCAGGCCCACGATGGCGACACCATCACCTTCACGATCACCGTCACCAACACCGGTGATGTTGACCTCACCGGTGTAGCGGTCACCGACGCCGTTGCCCCGGCCTGCGACACCAGCATCGGCGATCTCGCCGTAGGTGCCTCGGTTGGCTACGACTGCACGATGGTGGCGGGTGCTGTCGACTTCACCAACACGGCCGAGGTAACCGGCAACGACCCGCTGGGCGGTCCGGTAAGCGACAGCGACAGCGCCGACGTCGACATCATCAACCCGAGCATCCTCATTGAGAAAGGCCCGGACAGCCAGCAGGCGATCGCCGGCGGCACCGTGACCTTCGACATCACGGTCACCAACAACGGTGATGTGGTCCTCTCGGGCGTCACCGTCACCGACGCCGCCGCTCCGGCGTGCGACAACGTGATCGGCAGCCTGGCCGCCGGCGCTTCAACCACCTACTCGTGCACCACGACCGTTGGTGGCGGCGACTTCACCAACACCGCTCTGGTGACGGGTGACGACCCGCTCGGCACTCCGGTCAGCGACAGCGACACCGCCGACGTCGATGTGGTCAACCCGGCTATCGACATCGCCAAGAACCCGAACAGCCAGACGCTGCTCGGTGACGAGACGGCGACCTTCAACATCACCGTCACCAACATCGGTGACGTGCCGTTGACCAACGTTGTGGTCACCGACCCGCAAGCACCGAACTGCGACGCCACCTACCCGAACCTGGCCGTCGGTGCCAGCGAGACCTACACCTGCACGCTCACCAACGTGACCGGTGACTTCACCAATGTCGCTGTGGTTGCTGCTGAGCACCCGGCGTCACCGGATCCGATCACCGACTCCGACGTCGCCGACGTCGAGGTGATCGCCCCTGAGATCGACATCCATAAGACACCGGACACCCAGACGGTGGTCTCTGGGTCCGACGTGACCTTCACGATCACCGTGGAGAACACGGGTGATGCGGACTTGACCAATGTGGTTGTCACCGATGCGCAGGCCCCGGCCTGCGACGCCACATTCGCCACCCTCTTGATGGGCGAGATCCAGACCTACGACTGCACTGTGACCGGCGTCACCTCTGGTTTCACCAACGTTGCCGACGTTGCCGCCAGTGAACCGTCCGGTGGCACCGTGACCGACAGTGACACTGCCGACGTCACCGTGATTGATCCGTCGATCAGCATCGACAAGAGCCCGGACAGCCAGACCATCCTCCCCAACGGGGATGCGACGTTCACTATCACGGTGACTAACACCGGCGATGCCGAGCTCACGAACGTGACGGTCACCGATCCGCAGGCTCCGAACTGCGATGCGACGTTTGCCTCGCTCGCCGCCGGCGCCAGCGAGACCTACAGCTGCACCCTGACCGGGATTGCGGCCGGCTTCACCAACGTCGCCACCGTCACCGCCGAGGACCCGCTCGGCAACCCGGTGGGAGATAGCGACAGCGCCGATGTCGTGATCGAGGCTCCGGCCATCGAGATCACCAAGACGGCCGACACGCCCGTCGTGGTCAGCGGCGGCGATGCCACCTTCACGATCACCGTGACCAACATCGGCACTACTCCGCTGACAGATGTTGCGGTGAGCGATCCGCTCGCTCCCAGCTGCGCCGCCACCATCGGCGACCTGGGCGTCGGCGGCAGCACCAGCTACAGCTGCACGGTGACCGGAGTCACCGCCGACTTCACCAACACGGCATCGGTGGTCGGTACCCATCCGCTCAACGGCACCGTCGGCGATGATGACAGTGCCGACGTAGATGTCATTGCCCCTGCGATCAGCATCACGAAGGATCCGGCCACCCAGCAGGTGCTGGCGGGACAGGATGCCACCTTCACCATCACGGTGGAAAACACCGGTGATGTGGATCTCGTGGGCGTAATCGTCACTGATGCACTTGCCCCGGTTTGTGACAACACCATCGGCGCCCTCGCCGTTACTGAGATCGTCAGCTACACGTGCGACGTGACTGCGGTGTCCGACTTCATCAACACCGCCTCGGTGTCTGGTCTCGACCCGCTGGGCAACCCGGTGAGCGACTCCGACGACGCCATCGTCGATGTGATCGCCCCCGACATCCAGATCGAGAAGACTCCTGACTTGCAGTATGTGGTCACCGGTGACGACGTGACCTTCACGATCACCGTCACCAACACCGGCGATGTTGATCTGGCCGGCGTGGCCGTCACCGACGCTCTGGCCCCGGCTTGTGATGCCACCATCGGCGATCTCGCCGCCGGCGTCTCGACCAGCTACGACTGCACGGTGACCGGTGTCACCGCCGACTTCACCAACACTGCAGCGGTGAGTGGTCTCGACCCGCTGGGCAACGCTGTGAACGACAGCGACACAGCCGATGTCGACGTGATCGATCCGGCGATCAGCCTGACCAAGGATCCGGCTACCCAGCAAATCCTGTCCGGTCAGGACGCCAACTTCACCATCACCGTCACCAACAACGGGGACAGCCCGCTGACCAACGTCATCATCACCGACGTCCAGGCGCCGGCCTGTGACGCGGTCATCCCGGCTCTCGGTGCCGGTGCATCGACCACCGTCACGTGCGCCGCATCGGCAGTGACAAGCAGCTTCACCAACACCGCCTCGGTGGTGGCTACCCACGCCGCCGGCGGCACCGTGAGCGACTCCGATACAGCTGATGTCGAGGTGCTGGTGCCTGAGGTCGACATCCAGAAGACACCGGACCTGCAGGTTGCCGGCATCGGCGACACAGTCACGTTCGACATCACCGTCACCAACGCAGGTGTCGTGCCGCTCAGCAACGTCACCGTGACCGACGCTCTCGCTCCGAACTGCGATGCCACAATTGGTGACCTTGCCGTCGGAGGCAGCACCACCTACAGCTGCACGTTGACTGTGACCGCCGACCTCACCAACACGGCAGTAGTCGACGCCACCGATGCCGCAGGCAACCCGGCAAGCGACAGCGACGCCGCCGACGTTGATGTGGTGGCGCCTGCCATCAGCATCGAGAAGACACCAGACAACCAGAGTGTCGTGCTCAACGGCACCCCGACGTTCACAATCACCGTCACCAATACCGGCGACGTCGATCTGAGCAACGTGGTCATCACCGATGCCCTCGCCCCGGCCTGCGACACCACCTTTGCCGGCCTGGCGGTCGGTGCCAATGAGACCTACACGTGCGACGGCACGGCGACCGCTGCCGACTTCACCAACACCGCCGATGTTGTGGCAGACAGCGTGGTCGGCCCGGTGAGCGACAGCGACACAGCCGATGTGACCGTGCTCGTGCCGGCCATCGACATCCAGAAGACTCCGGACAACCAGCTGGTCGGCCCGGCCGGTACGGCGACGTTCACGATCACCGTCACCAACGCCGGTGCTACGCCGCTGACCGACGTCATCGTGAGCGACCCGCTCGCCCCGACCTGCGATGCGACCTTTGCCACGCTCCCGGTTGGTGGTGTCGAAACCTACACCTGCGACGTCACCGGCATCAGCGGCGACTTCACCAACACCGCCTCGGTGACCGGCGACGACCCGCTCGGCAACCCGGTGACCGACAGCGATACGGCCGACGTGGACTTCGTCGACCCCGCGATCAGCATCGAGAAGACCCCGGATCTGCAGACGCTGCTGGCCGTTGAGGATGCCTCGTTCACGATCACCGTCACCAACACGGGTGACACCGATCTCACCAACGTGGTCATCACCGACCCGCTGGCCCCCGGCTGTGAAGCCACGTTCGCCAGTCTGCTCATCGGCGCCAGCGAAACCGTGACCTGCGACGTCACGGCAGTCGCTGCCGACTTCACCAACGTGGCCTCGGTCACTGCCGACACACCGCTCGGGACCCAGGTCTCCGACAGCGACGATGCGCTGGTCGATGTTGTTGCACCAGGCGTCCAGATCGAGAAGACCCCGGACAGCCAGCAGATCCACAGCGGTGACGACGTCACGTTCACCATCACCGTCACCAACAACGGCGATCAGGATCTCGTTGACCTCACGGTCACCGATGCGCTGACTCCGGCGTGTGACACCACCATCGCCGCTCTGGCGGTCGGCGAGTCGACCTCGTACGACTGCACGACGACCGGTGTCATTGCTGACTTCACCAACATCGCCGCTGTCGACGGCACCGACGCCTTGGGCAACCCGGTGTCCGACTCCGACGATGCTGCGGTGGATGTCATCAACCCGGCGATCGACATCCAGAAGACCCCGGATAACCAGGCAGTCGTCATCAATGGCACCGCCACCTTCGACATCACCGTCACCAACACCGGCGACGTGGATCTGACCGGCGTCACTGTCTCCGACCCGGCCGCCCCGGCGTGTGACAACGTCATCGGCGATCTGGCGGTCGGCGAGTCGATCACCTACAGCTGCTCGCTGAGCGGTGTGGCCAGTGACTTCACCAACACCGCCTCGGCGACGGGCAACGACCCGCTCGACGCCCCGGTTACCGACAGCGACACCGCCGACGTGACCGTGCTGATCCCGGCGATCGACATCCAGAAGACACCCGATCTGCAGCAGGCCCGGGCCGGTGACACCGTTGACTTCACTATCACCGTCACCAACGCCGGGGCTACCCCGCTGAGCAACGTCACAGTGACCGACGCTCTGGCGCCGGCCTGTGACACGTTGATCGGCGATCTGGCCGTCGGCGAGTCGGCGAGCTTCACCTGTTCCATGATTGCTCTTGCCGACGACTTCACGAACACCGCCTCGGTGACGGGCAGCGACCCGCTCGACGCCCCGGTCACCGACAGCGACACAGCCGACGTCGACGTAATCGGACCGGCCATCAGCATCGAGAAGTCGCCGGACGGCCAAACTGTCGTCACCGGCGGCACCGCCACCTTCACAATCGAGGTCACCAATACCGGTGACGTCGACCTGACCGGTGTGGCCGTCACCGATACTGCGGTTCCGGCTTGCGACGCCTCTATCGGCGACCTGGCGGTAGGCGAGTCCGCCTCGTACACCTGCTCGGTGAGCGATGTCACCGCCGACTTCACCAACACGGCCGACGTCGTGGGCACCGACCCGATCGGTGAAACCGTGAGCGATAGCGACACAGCCGACGTAACGGTGCTGGTGCCCGGCATCGACATCCAGAAGACACCGGACACCCAGACTGTGGTCGAGGGCGACGATGCGACCTTCACGATCATCGTCACCAACACCGGCCAGACCGACCTCTTCAACGTGACCGTGAGCGATCCTCTCGCCCCGGCATGTGACAACGTGATCGGCGATCTGCCAGTTGGCTCGGCTCCCGTCACCTATACGTGCACGGCGGCCGCAGCAGCCTCCTTCACCAATACGGCGACGGCCGATGCGTTTGATCCGCTCGACAACCCGGTCAGCGACAGCGATACCGCCGACGTGGTGGCGCTGGTCCGCAGCAACATCAACGGCACGATCGCTCACGACATTGCCGGTGACGGCACCATCGATGTCGGCGACCTCGGCCTCGGCGGCGTCGACGTGACTGCCACCTGGGCCGGTCTCGACGGTGTCTTCGGCACCGCCGACGATGAGGTGTTCACAACGACCACCGACGGCAACGGCGACTACAGCTTCGACCTTGTGCCGCCCGGCGAGTACCAGATCGATGTGGACACGGCCGACCTGCCGGCAGGCGTCGACTTCCAGACGCTCGACCCGGATGCGACGCTCGACAGCGCGACGACGCTGACACTGCCGGAGGGCACCACCTACCCGGACGTGGACTTCGCCTACACGGCCACCGGCTCGATCGGCGACCTGGTCTGGCTTGATCTCAACGACGACGGCGTCCAGGATCCGGGCGAGCCTGGTCTTGGCGGCATCGGCGTGACGGTGACTTGGCTCGGCCCCGATGGCGTGCCCGGTGGCGGCGACGACCTCGTCTTTGCCACCACAACCGCACCCGACGGTTCGTACCTGGTCGACGGACTGCCGGCCGGTGAGTTCACCGTCATCATCGACGGCATCCCTGCTGGTCTCAGCGGCGACCTCGACCGGACCGTAACCCTCGGTGCAGCGGAAGCCCGCACCGATGTCGACTTCCCGCTGGTGGGCACCGGCTCGATCGGTGATCAGGTCTTCGAGGACCTGAACCGTGACGGTGTCTTCGACGGTGGCGAGCCCGGCGTATCCAACGTGACGGTTGATGTCACCTGGGCCGGCCCGGACGGTGTCATCGGCACGAGTGACGATGTGGTCTTCACCACCGTCACCGACGACAACGGCCAGTACCTGGTCGACGGTCTGCCCGCAGGTGAGTATCTGGTCGAGATCGACGAGACGACCATCCCGGCCGATCTCGGTACTGCCCCGCCGGTGACCGTGTCACTGCCGGGTGGTGGCAGCGATCTGACTGCGGACTTCCCGCTCGTCGGCAACCGCCCGCCGGTTGCGGTCGACGATGAGGATGTCACCGATGAGGACACCCCGGTTGTCATCACCGTGCTCGACGACGACAGCGACCCGGACGGCCACAGCTTTGCGATCAGCACGACTACCGATCCGGCCAACGGCTCGATCGTGGTGAACCCGGACGGGACCATCACCTACACGCCGGATCCCGGTTTCGTTGGAGTGGACACCTTCACCTACACGATCTGCGAGCTGGATGGTGTGGTCGGCGGCATCCCGGCAACGGGGCTGTGTGACACCGCGACGGTCACGGTGACCATCGTCGAGGTCAATGAGCCGCCGGGGCCCGAGGCTTCGTTCCAGTCGGTCGTCGTCGGCGATCCGTTGAGCCCGATGCCGGTGTTCGATCCCGATGGTGGCCCGGTGACGGTCACCTACATCAGCGGCGAGCTGCCACCGGGGATCACGTTGAATCCGGACGGCACCTTCGACGGTGTGACCGAGGAGATTGGGACCTATCAGGTGATCGTCGAGGTCTGCGATGACGACGATCCGCAGATCTGCATCATCCACACCCACACGATTGCGGTCACCCCGCTGACGCTGCCCGGCCCGGGCGACGACCCGGACCCGGATGATCCGCCCGACACTCTGCCGTTCACCGGCGCCAACTTCGGTGACCTGTTGCTGGCCGCGCTGGTGATGCTGACGGCAGGCGCAGCCATGGTGCTGTACTCGCGGCGACGCACATTGTCAGTCCCCCCGCGGAGCAACCGAAGGAGGGTGCTGTAGCAGGTCAGGTCCCCGCCTATCGCTGAGCGATAGGTTGGGGAAGGTAAGGGGTAACAACCCAAGTTCCGGCCACAGAGGCCTCCGGGATCCCAGCCCGGGGGCCTCTGGTCTGTTCCAAACCCCGGTTTTGGCGGATCTGAGGCCCGTATATGGGCCTGGTGTGCGCCAGAACGGAGCTACGCAGACCAGCGGCGCGGCGGTCCTATCCCAGCTCGGCGCCGGTGAGAACCCCGGACGAAATCGAGCCGGTGAGGGAGACTGGTTCGGATGACCACCTGGTTGTGGCCAGCTCAGATCCCTCGGGCGCTTCCTCCAGATCGAGGGCAGCGAGATCGAGACCTTCGACGGTGATCGTGGCGCCGCCCGGTTGGGGCGGGAACGATTCGGCGATCAGCTCAGCCAGCACTACGGAGTCACCATCGAGGACGAACAGGTAACCGGTCACGACGACTTCGCCTTCGGTGTCGATGGCGTCGGCGATACTGACGGGCTCCGCCGCTTCATCCGAAGCATCGTCGCCGCAAGCAGCGAACAGGGTTGTGACCAGAGCTGCAAACACAACGGTCCGTTTCATTGGAACCTCTCTCCTAGGACGTGACCCCATGCTCCGCCTCCGAAGGGGGGTCCAACCACACCCTCCAGTAGGATCACCCTGGGTGCTTGGGCTGGTACGTGATAAGCCGGCGGAAGCACCTCGACTGGGTTGTGGACGGTTTGGACGTAAGTGGTGGATTGGAGGCGATGCTCGTGACGGAGGCAGGGGACGCAGGCGGCCAGGTCTCAACTCCGCTGCTCACCGTCAAGCTGGTACAGCCAAGGCCATCACCACATCTGCTCCTCCGGCCGGAGCTGGTCGAACGGTTGGCCGACGGCGCTCCCCGGGTCTACCTGATCAGTGCACCTGCGGGGTGGGGCAAGACCTCTCTTCTATCCGCCTGGTTGTCCGAGCGTGACGGCCAGCACACCGCATTCCTCCGCCTGGAGGGAAGCGACGACGCCGCACCGCTGTTCTGGTTGTATGTGATCGCTGCGCTCCGCAAGGTCCTTCCCGGGCTCGTCGATGGCGCCGACGACGCGCTCCGCAGTCCGGACGTCGATCCGATGCAGGAGGTTGTGCCATCGTTGCTCAACGAGTTGGCCGAGTCCGGTCAGCCTCTCCTGCTGGTACTCGACGACTATCACGTCATCTCCGAGCCAGCCATTCAGAGCTCGGTCGGCTATCTCATCGATCATCTCCCCCCTGGGGTCCAGCTGGCCATCTCCACGCGGACGGATCCCCACCTACCGTTGGGTCGCCTCCGGGCGTCGGGCGATCTCATGGAGGTCCGCGCCCACGACCTCGCCTTCTCGTCGAGGGAAACGAGTGAGCTGCTCCGCAGCCGGTTTGCCGTGGATCTCGATGATGATGATGTCGATCTGCTTCGGCGCCGGACCGAAGGCTGGCCGGCCGCCGTTCATCTCGCCGGTCTGTCGCTCCGGGAGGCGGAGGAAGCCACCGAGTTTGTTGGTCGGTTTGCAGGTGACGACAGGAACATCGCCGACTTCCTCATCGCTGAGGCGCTCGGGACTGTGTCCGATCGGGATCGGGAGTTCTTGCTGCGCACCTCGGTGCTCGGCCAGATGACCGGCCCGCTGTGCGAGGTAATCGCCGGCGTCAGCGATGGTGCGGAGATACTCGACCGCATGGACAGAAGCGGCCTGTTCCTGATTCCTCTTGACAACCAACGCCGCTGGTATCGCTATCACCACTTGTTCGCCGACTGGTTGCGCCACGAGCTGCGCAAGACTGACCCAACCCTGATTCCCACGCTGCATCTCGCTGCGGCAGAGTGGTACGCCCAGACCGATGCTCTAGAACCAGCCGTCGATCACGCCATCGACGCAGGGGACAATCTGCTTGCCGCTCGGCTCATCGACCGCTATCTCATAAGGGACTGGACGGGTGCGAACTGGTCGCTCGTGTGGCGGTGGTTCCAGGTGTTACCCGACGACGCGATCATTGCCAACCCGATGACTTCAGTTGCCAGGTTCAACGTCGCGCTCTCGCGTGGTGATTTTGCGTCGAGCTCCAAGTGGTTGGAGGCGGCTGAGACCGCTCTCGGCGGCGTCCCCGTCGAGCTGTTGCCGACCATCGAGGGCGCAGTGGCGTTGCACCGTGCGTTTGGTGAGCTGGTCGCTGGCGGTGATGCGGATTACGCCCGGACCGCTCTACTGGCGATCGCTGATCAGGAGCGATCAAGAGACTCGATCCTCTTTGCTCAGGCGATCGCGGCCGCTGGCATGGCCGCTTTCTGGACCACCGGGCCGCTCGACGCCGTACCGCCGCTTCATGAAGGCGTATTGGCCCGCAGCCGCCAGTCGGTGCGGGACGGCGGCGCCACCGCCCTGCTTGCTCTGGCTTACGCCGAAGTTGGGGACTGGGCGGCGGCGGAGGAAACGGCCAACAAGGCGCTCGCTCTTCCAGAACCGGCCGAGTGGAACGGATACCCCGATCGCATGGCTGCTCACTTCGCCCTCGGCAAGGTTCACCTTGCCCGCGGCGAACGGGACGAAGCGATCTCCTGTATCAGCACCGGCCTGGGCATGGCCCGGCAGTGGGTGGAACCGATCTTCGTTGCGTACGGGTGTCTGGCTCTGGCCGAGTGCCGCACGGACTATGCCGAAAAGCGCGCCCTCGTTCGCGAAGCGCGCTCGTTGGTCGACGGGCCCGGAGGACGGGGACGCATCGTCGATCTCGTCGCCGCCGCCGAACGCAAGCTTGCGTTGCGGAGGCCACAACAGGAAACGGCCGGGACCGTGCACGTTGACCCGCTCACCGATCGCGAGCTAGAAGTCCTGCGAATGCTCCGGGGTGAATTGTCCCTTCGAGAGATAGCCAACGAGCTGTATATCTCACACAACACGATCAAGAGCTACACCAAGTCGATCTACCGCAAGCTCGGCGTTACGTCGCGAGCTGCGGCCTTGGAGGCAGCCGACGACCTGGACCTCGGGTGATGGATCACCCCGGGGGGTCTGCCGGCCGGGGGATGTCGCACCACCCTCGCTGCCTGGATACTCGGGACCATGGACCCGCAACACAGTGATCACCGGCAGGCCGATCGGCAATTCCGTATCTGGGTCAACGGACGACTGGATGATGACTTCCATCTCGGCCTCACCGATATCGAACAAGAGGCTATCCCGGCCGGAACGGTGCTGAGTGGTGGCCTGCTCGATCAGTCGCAGTTGCACAGCACTCTCGATCTGCTCCGCAGTCTGGGTATCGAGGTGCTCCGATTCGAGGTTGATCCACCGGCGTCCCGCGACCATGACAAGGAGAACGGCCAATGAACGTAGCGATCGTATTCGATAGCAAGACCGGTACAACCAAGGCGGTGGCTGAGGCAATGGCAGAAGTGGTCCGGGCGGCCGGGCATCAATGCACCGTCGGCTCCGTTCAAGACGCAGATCCGGCGATCGTGAGTGAGGCCGATGCGATCTGTGTCGGGAGCTGGTGCAAGGGCGTGTACGTCATTCTCCAGCATGCCACGAAGGAGACGATGGACTTCATCGGTCGTCTCGGCAACCTCGACGGCAAACCGGCCGCAGTGTTCTGCACGTACAAGCTGGCGACGGGTGGAATGCTCCCCAAGATGGCCACGAGCCTGGAAGGCCGCGGAGCCAACGTCACCGGGTCGTTCAAGTCTCGCGGGCCGGTAGCAGCGGATGGGTTCGGCGACTGGGTCCAGCGCCTGGGGTAGACGACCACCTCATATTCTGAAACCGAAGGGGCTGAGCGATGTTCGATCGAATCCTGGTCATTGGCGCGACGGGCCTGCTGGGGCGGCCGGTTGTCAATCGGCTGACAGAGGGCGGCCAAGCGGTGCGGATCCTCACCCGCAGCGTCGATAAAGCACACACGATGTTCGGCGGCGCTGTCGAAGTCACCCAGGGATCGGCGACGGACATCGATGACGTTAGGTCGGCGATGCAGGGGTGCGACGCCGTTCACATCAACCTGACGCCGGCAACTGAGTACATCGCAACGAAGAATGTGATCGAGGTGGCAGACGGCAACCTCGGTCGCCTCGGCTACGTCTCGGCCACAACGCTCAGCGAAGAGCTGCGGTGGTTTCACAGGGTCGACGTGAAGATGCGCACCGAGCAGCTGGTGCGGGATAGCGGTCTCCCGTATGCGATCTTCTGCCCGACCTGGGTCATGGAGACGCTGCAGAACTTCGTTCGCGGGGGCAAATGGGCTCTCTCGGTGGACGGCAAGAACCCGCCACAGTTGCACTGGTTTGCAGCAGCCGACTTCGGGCGGATGGTCGCCGCGTCCTACGAGGACGGCCGGGCGCTCGGGCAGAGGCTCTTCGTGTACGGCCCCGAAGGGGTCACGATCGGTGATGCCATGGATCGCTTCGCAGCCACCTGCTACCCGGAGGCTCGGGTGGTTCACCTGAAGGTCTGGCAGGCGCGGCTGCTGGCGAAGCTGATCCGCAACACCGAGCTCGCCGAGGTCGCTGAGCTGATCGGATATCTCGACACGGCCGGCGAATTTGGTGAGCCTGAGATAGCCAACGAGCTCTACGGCGCGCCCGCCATCACGCTCGACGACTGGTTCGGTATGCCGCGGGATGAACAGGGCGGCTTTGCCCACTAGCCACCGCAACGTGGAACACACGCAGAGAAGGGACTCGCATGGGACATGACTCGAAGGCCGACGGTCGAGGCCAAACAGGCCACGGCGCGGATGGTGCGCCACACCGAACTGACGCGGACTTGATCGTCGACGGGTACGCACGCCTAGAGGAGAGAGTCACAGCGTGGGCTGAGGACGATCCAGCTGTTCGTTCTGCCGTGGTCATCGGCTCCCGCGCCCGCACCGATCACCCTGCTGATGAGTGGGCCGACCTCGATGTTGTCGTGATCACCTCCGACATCGGTCGCTTCATCGACGAACGCACGTGGCTGGCACGAGTCGGTGAACCGAAGATCGCATTCGTGGCAGGAAACCCAGGTGGAGGCGGGCCGGAGCTGAGGGTCCTATTCGCCGGTGGTCTTGATGTCGACTTCGCCTTCATGACTCCTGAGCATGCTGATGGTCTGATGGAGCACGCCCCGGGTGTGGCCGCAATAGCCTTCGGACGCGGGTTCCGCATCCTCGTCGACAAGGATGGATGGGCGCAAGGCATTGCCGACCTCGACCTGTCGACGGGTGAACCTGCACAGTTGCCGAAACCCGATGCTGGAGCCTTCGCAGAGTTGTGCTCCGAGTTCTGGTACCACACCGTTTGGACTGGGAAGCATCTGCGGAGAGGTGAGCTGTGGTGGGCCAAGGGCTGCTGCGATGGCATGCTCAAGGAGCACCTGCGTCAGTTGTTGGAATGGGA
>JASJDZ010000049.1 GCA_030065575.1 Acidimicrobiia bacterium | reverse complement strand
GCCTGGAGCTCGACGACGGCGGCACGCGCCCGGGCGGCAAAGCCGTCGTCTGCTTTGGCGCGCGCGGCCGCTTCCGGGTACATCACCTGAAGATCCTCGATCGTCACCGGCGGCGCATCGGGAAAGCCGTCGGTCCTCTCCCGGTCGAAGTACGGAAGGTCGGGGAAGCGATCGTTCAACTCAGCGATCAGCTGCCCGTAAGGCATTCCCCAGTCGCCGAGGTGCACGTCGCCAACGACATCGTGCCCGAGGAACCGAAGGACGCGCTTGGCGCTCTCTCCGATGATCGCCGGCCGCAGGTGGCCGACGTGGAGCTCTTTCGCGACGTTTGGTCCGCCGTAGTCGACAACGATCTTTCGGGGCTCTGATCGCGCAGTGCCAAACCTGGAATCGAGACCATCGATGGTGGCGGCCAGATACTCGTCGGTGAGGGTGATGTTGATGAACCCGGGCCCGGCGAGGCTGAGGTCGGAGAAGGGCGAGCGATCGGCGACAGCGTCGAGGACAGCTTGGGCGAGGTCGCGCGGATTCCTGCTCGTCCGTTTGGCGGCGGGCATCGCTCCGTTGCACTGGAACTGAGCAAGATCGGGGCGTGCCGAAACGACGACCTGCCCATAGGACCGGTCGAGACCTTGCGACTCAAATGCATCCCCGAACACCTCGGAGAGGGTGACGGTCAGCGACATGTGATTCCTCGATTTGCTGCGGCGCAAGGATAGGCCCTTACCCCACGACCCTCACGCCTTGGTACACTCCCGGCGTTGCAGCGATGCTGCAGCGCCTCGCCCCAGTAGCTCAGGGGATAGAGCACCGGCCTCCGGAGCCGGGAGCGGAGGTTCGAATCCTCCCTGGGGCACATCCAGAACCTCGCCTATTCGGCGAGGTTCTTCCGTACGGCAGGCAACGCCGCCCAAGACGTGCATTCACCATCCCACCCACCACCATCGCGACAACGCCGCCACAGGCCGATTCGCTCGGCTACTGCCGGAAGTGCAAATGGTTCGAATCCTCCCTGGGGCACGGCGTGACGGCTTCGCCGTCACGTTGGCAGTTTCGCAAGCGAAACTGCATGCCTGTCAGTCCCCCCGCTTCAGCGGGGGGAAGGTACCGCCGACCGCAGGTCGGGGGTAGGGGGGCATGCAATGGCCTTCGAGCTCCATGCAATGGAACTCGGGAGCGCCCAAGGCACCGCAGCTCAGGACCGGGCGGGCTATTCCTTGACCCAGAACGGCTTGGGAGCGGCAATCCGCTGCAGACTGGATTGCACGGGAATGAACCGGTCGTCGTTGTGGGCCTGCCAGTCGCGCCAAGCCTGAGTCAACTCCTCCCGGGTACGAGCGACGAAGTTCCACCACATCTGAACCTGTTCCGGGAACGGTTCGCCGCCGAGCAACATGACCCGACCCGGGCCCGTGTCGGTCTCGACGCTCAAGCGATCGAACCCGGCAGGGATGATGGCGATCGATCCGGGCTCCGCGATCACGCCGTCGATGCGAATGCGACAGTCGATGGGAACAACGCCATGTTCGAATCCGGGATCGATACGTGTCTCGACCGGACCGGTCCGCAACCGCAGCTCGGCGCCGACAACCGGCCAATCCGACACGACCGGCGAAGTCGACCCGGCAAACGTGCCGGCCAGGACCTGCGCCTCTCCACCGTCAAGATCGGCGACCGGAAGGTCCTTGTGGTGAGCGAACGACGAGCCACCGTGACGGGTTGCTTCAGGCTGTGCCAACCACATCTGAGCGCCCTTGACGTAGCCGGCTTCGGCCTCCGGGGAGCCGGGACGCACTTCCAGCTCGGCATGAGCTATCCCGTGCCCTGCGCTCATCAGATTCAACTCGCCGGGCCGGATCACCTGCTCAGATCCGAGCGAATCGGTGTGAAGCGCCTCCCCCGCAAAGAGCCAGGTCACAGTGGACAGGCCGATATGCGGATGGGGACCGACCTCCATGGGATCCGGATTGGCCACGTCGTCCGGGCTCATCAGGTCGACGAAGCACCACGGGCCGATCAGCCTCCTCCTCTTGGTCGGAAGAACCCGCATGATCCCCATGCCGCCGACCTCGGCGGAGCGCCCCTCGCGGACTTCGATCTGCAACGAAGCCAGGTTGGCGATCGATTCTGCGCTGTTG
Organism: Acidimicrobiia bacterium; assembly: GCA_030065575.1. Classification (GTDB taxonomy): domain Bacteria; phylum Actinomycetota; class Acidimicrobiia; order Spongiisociales; family UBA5794; genus JAAETI01. The sequence goes on along the minus strand of JASJDZ010000049.1, from coordinate 10,319 downwards.
TCGATAGGGCCGCTCACGGCTACCTCCTGCTTCAGTTCTGTCGAGCCTACCGCTCCGCTCATAACACGTTCCCCAAGGCCCCGATCCGCCACAGCACCAACACATCCATGGTGATGGCCACTCCGACGTGGAGGAAGATGCCGGGCACAAAGCTCTTCGATTTGAGTGCCAGGTAGCCGAGGGCGAGCCCGGCGATGATGGCGGCGAACGCCTCCGGGGCGGGTTTTCCGAAATGGATCATGGTGTACGGAACGGTCATCAGCGGTATGCCGAGAAGACCAAAGCGGCGGGCAAGACCGAAGTTGAGGAACCCGCGGAAGAAGGCCTCGACACCGACGAACTGGAATGCGTAGCCGATCTCGTACAGCCAAAATGCTGCTCCCCCTTCTGCGGCGCGATCGTAGAAGGGGTAGTACTCGCTGAAGCTCTCAAAGCTGGACACCCAAACGAGGATGGGGAGCATCACCAGGTACATCAGCCCGTACACCGGGAAGTGGCGGAGGGTGCCGCGGATCCGATACCCCCAGCGACGGGGCGAATCACCAATCAGCCAGACGATGACTCCGGCCGGAACGAGGGTTCGCAGCAGAAGGGAGCTGAAACCCCAATACAGGTAGCCGCCCACTCCCGGGTGCTCACCCAATGTGCCCCCGAAACTGGAAGAGACCCAGTCGATCAGGCCCGAACGCACGAAGTAATCGGGACGCCCCCAGTAGTGGAACAGATAGAGGAGCAATGTGCCGGTGATGATGACCACAAATGCGTCGCGGTCGCCCCGGGCATCGTCTCGGATCTCTAGATCCGGTGGCGACCGAAGATAGGCGAGCACACGTTTCCTTCGCTGGGGGTCCCGGAGTGTACGCCAGTCACAACTGAGAAACCCGTAGCCGAAACGCTGGTTCGACAACTAAGGTTTTCGCGTACTGGAGGTCTGATGCGCCCGATTTGGAAAGGTGCCATATCGTTCGGGCTGGTGACGATTCCGGTCGGCCTGTACTCGGCCACCGAGAGCAAACGTCCCAGCTTCCGACAACTACGTGACTCTGATCACTCGCGGATTCGCTACAAGAAGGTGGCAGAAGCCGATGGTGAAGAGGTCCCCAACGAGAACATCGTCAAGGGCTACGAAATCGACAAAGAGCGCTACGTAGTGTTCACCTCGGCAGAGCTCCAGGACATCATGAAGGGAATCACGGGGGGCATCGTCGATGTCGTTCAGTTCGTCGACAGGTCGGAGATCGACCCCATCTACTTCCGCAGCTCGTATTACCTCGCCCCGGAGAAGACGGGAGTCAAGGCCTACCGCATCTTGCTTGCGGGCCTCGAGGAACGTGGCATGGTTGGGCTTGCGAAGGTCGCAATCAGGGAGCGTGAGTACCTGGCGACCATCCGCGCTGAGGAGGGCGTGATCATCCTCGAGACCATGTACTGGCCGGATGAGATTCGGGAACCCCGCTTCGAGGCTCTGGAGGAGGAAATCGAGATCCGGGACGAGGAGATGTCCATGGCGGCAATGATCATCGACAATCTCGCCGGCACCTTCGATCCATCGGCGTGGAACGACGAGTCACGAGAGGCCGTTGAGGCCGCCGCCGCCGTCAAGGTGGAGGGTCAAGAGATAGTTGCGCCCGATGTCCCAGAGCCCACCGGGGTCGTCGACCTGATGGATGCGCTGCGCGCCAGCGTCGAGGCAACCAAGGAGAAGAAGGCCGTCTGATTGCGGTCGATCAATCCCGCTCGATGGCCTCGAGCTCAACAGTCAGCCTCGTTGCAAGCAGGACCAGGGTGATCGTTACTGCGGAAACAATGGCTTGTAGGGCGACCATGTCTTCCTATCGCCGTGCCACCACCGGTCCTTAACGTTCGGATTTCGCGTTCTCCGCTGAGCCTGCGGGATTCGGTGGTCCCTCCGCATCCCAGGTGATTGTTGCGACCGGATCGTCACCAAAACCTAGGAACGACGGGGCGCGTACCTTCCCGGAGCGGGTCCATTGCTTGAAGCGGACAACGGCGACCAGCCTCGGGTCTACCCAGATTGCATCGGGTGGTATCTCAGCGTCGGAGTGGAACGGCGACTCGGCAACGCGCATCTCGTCGAGAGCATCGCGAATGGCACGGAGCGACCTGTCGTTGAATCCCGTGCCGACAGCACCTACCCATCGCAAACGGCTCCCATAGATCAGCCCGAGCAGCAAAGCCCCGAACGTGCCGGCTCGCCCACCGGTGCCTGGAGTGAAGCCTCCGACAACGGCGCGTAGCTGCATGAATCTGCCGATCTTGCGCCAGTCCGGGGATCGTGCCCCCGGTGTGTACCGGCTGCCAAGACGCTTGGCGACCAGCCCTTCCAGATCGTGACTCTCAACGAACTCCCACACCGGCCCCGACTCGCCCGCGTACCGGTCGGCAACCACCATTGGGGGAGGCAAGTCGAGGCTATCGAGGCGTTCTTGCCGCGCTTCGAGAGGAAGCTCGATCATTGGTTGCTCGTGGTGCAGCAGGTCGAAAACCACGTAGGTGATCGGCACCATCGGTGTGTGGACCGCGCCGGCGCTGAACCCCATCCTTCCTTGTAGGAGCTCAAATGAAGGCCGACCGCTCTGGTCCAGCGCAACGATCTCTCCGTCGAGCACCAGCCCGGGCGGCACCGCCGCAGCAGACAACTCGGGATAGCGACGCGTCATGTCGTTGCCGGCGCGGCTGAGGAGCGACACTTCATCTCCATCGCTGGTCAACAGACAGCGGATCCCGTCCCATTTGAGCTCAAACACCCAGGCGGGATCGTCAAACGGTACAGGCCACGGCGTGGCCAGCATCGGCCGGTAACGGCCTCCAGTCTGACCTGTGATCTGGGCCGCTATGCGCCGAGCTCCTCACGCACGATGCGGTTGACGAGGCCGCCATCCAGCTCATGGCCCAGTTTCATGACGTGGCCCATCACCCGGCCCATCATCTTGGGATCATCGACACCCAGCTCGGCGATCGCTGCCTTCACGATCTGCCTCGTCTCGTCCTCGCCCGCCAGTTGCGGAGCCCAGCGAGACAGGTACTCGACCTCGAATTCGAGCTTGGCGGCCTGCTCGGCGCCTCGCTCCCCCATCTGCTCGTACTCAGCCCGGGCTTTCTCCATCTTCTTGACGTAGGAGGCGATGGTGGCCTTGTAGAGGTCGTCATCGACTTCGCCCTTGAAGCCGGGCGCCGCCTTGGCAACGGCAACTTCGGTCTCGACCTGGCGAATCGCGTTCGTCCGTGCTTTGTCTCTAGCCTTCATTGCTTCCTTGAGCTCAGTAGCGAGCTCGTCGCGAATACCCATCAAGTCTCCTGTGATCGCCGTTCCACAGTAGCGCGGCGGGTCCTCGGCTCATCACCTAGTGGGGCTTGACGGGTCCCGGTAGGGTCCCAAGCGCGCGGGGCCGAAATACCCCTTGAATCGCGCTGACTCATCGCCTTAGACTGCGCAGTCGGAGCACGATATGTTTGTGTTTCCCACAAATTGACCCTGATCCTGCGGATGGCTCACATTCACGGGAGATACTCAGAAGAGGCAAAGCAGAATGCTCACACTGACCGACTGGAGAGAACTCTCCGCCTGTCGAGACAGCGACCCGGAAGTGTTCTTCCCAATTGGTACCACCGGCCCCGCAGTTGGGCACATCGAGAAGGCCCGTGCAATCTGTACGGCTTGCTCGGTGAGCGAAGAGTGCCTGCAGTACGCACTCGAGACCAACCAGGAATCTGGTGTTTGGGGCGGCTACCCCGAGGAAGACCGTCGTCGCCTCCGCAAGCGCTGGCTTGCCGAGCGCCGTCGCCGCCGTCAGGAAGCCGAACGGCAGGCTTCCTAGCGCCTACCGGCCGAACCCTATCGAGCGATCCTCGTTCGATTCAACGACCACAAACGCAAGGCGTCCGCCCACGATCCCGTGGCGGTCGCCTTTGCTGTCTGTGAGCCAAACAATGGACTCGTCCTCGACGCCCGCCTCGAGAGTGGCAACCGCCGCCTCGATGTCATCGACATCGAGCTCGAGCTCCCGAGCGCCTTCCATCGCGATTCGCAGTTTCCCGGCGTTGGCCATGTGTGATCCCGTCCTTTGGCTGAGCGAATCGTAGCGATCAGTTGATGACTAGCTGGGGATGGCTGCGCAACCGCGGCTTGCGCTGGTCGATCGCCTCGGCAAGGGCGGCAAAAGCAGTAGCTGCTTCTGATTCCGGTTCCGCAACCGCAATCGGGACACCACCGTCGGCTGCGACGCGGACCGAGGGAACCAGAGGGATTTGGCCCAGGAGCGGAACCTCGAGCTCATCTGCGAGCGCCTGTCCCCCACCCTCTCCAAAGATCGGGTAGCGCTTGCCGTCGTCACCGGTGAACCAGGACATGTTCTCGACCACGCCGAGGATCTCCTGGTTCACCTTCGTGGCCATCAGTCCGGCTCGCTTCGCAACCCGCTGCGCGGTTATCTGCGGGGTAGTGACAATGAGCGCCTGCGCCATCGGAAGGAACTGCGACAGCGAGATAGAGATGTCGCCGGTCCCGGGAGGCATATCCACGAGCAGATAGTCGGGATCGTCCCAATGGACGTCGGACAGGAACTGCTCCATTGCCTTGTGCAGCATTGGGCCGCGCCAGATCACCGCCTGATCGTCGGGGACAAAGAAGTCCATCGACATGACCTTCACACTGTGGATCTCGGGTGGGAAGAGCACCTCATCGACCACGGTGGGAGGGCGATCAACGCCAAGCATGCGCGGAATGGAGAAACCCCAAACGTCGGCGTCCATGACCCCGACCGTTTTGCCGCCGGCCGCGAGCGCCACAGCGAGGTTGGTGGTAACTGAGGACTTGCCGACCCCACCTTTGCCGGAGGAAACCGCAATTACTCGCGTCTTGGCCCCGGCGCGGGCAATCGGGATCTCGGCAGGTTCGACGCCACCACGCAAACCCTTCGTCAGTTCGTTGCGCTCCTCTTCCGTCATTGAGGTGAAGGAGACCTCAACGGCCGAAACGCCCTCGACCGACATTGCGGCGGCGGTGACATCCTGCGTGAGCTTGTCCTTGAGCGGACATCCGGGAATGGTGAGTGCGACAAGGACGTGAACAGCACCGTTCTCGGCGACGTCGACTTCGCGGAGCATGTTCAGCTCTTCGAGGGTGCGATGGATCTCGGGATCTTCGACCTGGCCGATCGCAGCTCGCAAGGCGGCAACATCGATCACTTCAGACTTCTCCTATGGGCGTAGTAGATAGAAACTATAGTTAGCGTCGCAACCCTGAATATCCCCTGGTTGCGGGCTCATGGACACAACACAACTCGATCAGCAAATAGGCGACCTGGCATCCACTCTGGGCGACACTACCCGACGCGGGATCTACATCACGGTGCGGGAGGCAGTCGAACCGGTGACCGCAGGCCAGATTGCCGAACTGTTCGACATCCATGCGAATGTTGCCCGTCACCACCTCGATCGACTGGTCGACGACGGCTACCTACAGGTGACTCGCCGCCACAGCAGCGAGCGCCGCGGCCCGGGGGCAGGAAGACCGGCGAAGCACTACGAGGTCACGGAGAAGGAGATCTCCGTGCAGTTCCCGGTACGCCGCTACGACTTGCTTACGGAGTTGTTGGCTCGCGTTGTCAAGCGTGTAGCGCCAGAAACGGCAGCGGAGGTCGCTGAGGAGATCGGTCGGGAGTACGGACGGGAACTGGCCGCCGAGGTCGGCCTCGCCAAGGATGCCGGATTCGAGACTGCGGTCACTGCTGTGGCCCGGGTGCTCATGGGTGTGGGTTTCGAGAGTGAGGTCAACCCATCCGATCGCCTCATCGTGACTCGCTTCTGCCCGTTTGGGGAAGCGGCGTCGAATCATCCGGACATCGTCTGCAAGCTCGACCAGGGCATCATCTCCGGGCTCCTCGAATCCGCCAACGCCGACGGCGTTCCGATCGTTACCCCGCGCACTGGGGACGGCGACGAGTGCCTGACTGAGATCTAGCCTCCAACCGTCTCAATCGCTGCCGACAACTGCCGATACATATTCATACATGCAACCGTCCTCTCTGCCCAGAATCGCACAGCTTCGCCGCGGTTTCCTCATCGCCACGGCAGTGCTCGCTTTGCTCGGCCTCATCGCGGCCGTTTCTGGCCTGCAGACGGCCTGGATCGTCGCAGCCAATGCAGCTGCCATTGCCACCGCGGTTGCTGCGTGGCTGGTGCGCGAAGAAGCAAGTAACCAAACCGAGCTGATTGCCGAGGTTTCGCACGAGCTGCGAACGCCCCTCACCGGCATCCTCGGCACCCTCGAATTGCTCACAGATTCGACCATCCCGCTCGAGCCGTCGGAGGTCGACGAGTTGCTCATTGCGGCCCACTCGGACGCTAACCATCTGCTGCACGTTGTCGGCAACCTGCATGCTCGATCCCGGCTCGATCGCGCCGTCCTCACACCGGACGTCGTTCCGACCAACCTGAGAAGCATCATCGGCAAGGCCGTATCCCGGTCACCGCAGGTGGCCAACCGCTGCTACCTATCGCCAGGGGACCAGGCAGTCGTAGTCGGAGATCCGCAGTTGCTGATGCAGATCGTCAACAACCTCGTACAGAACATCGAACGGTATGCACCCGAAGGCGAGGTCCGAATCAACTTCGCCCGGACCGGCGAATTCATGAGTGCCTCGTTCCACGATTCTGGTCCCGGTATCCCGGCTCATCGGGCCGAGCGCATCTTTGACACATCGGGTAGCACCGAGGGTCTCGGGCTGGGGCTCACACTGAGCCGACAGCTGGCGACAGCGATGGGGGGCGATCTGTCTCTCGACAACCCGGGCCAGCCTGGTGCCACATTCACGTTGCGGCTTCCTGCAAGCGATGAGATCGTTCCGATCGACCCGGGTGAGGAGATCATCCCCGGAGACAGGTCGCAAGCTCACTCGCCACGGGCCCGGCTGCTCGTCAATCTCGCAGAAGCGCTCGCCCGCGGCTCGCTCGATCAGGTTGTCGGTGGGATCAACAAGATCTACCGGGAGTTGCTCGGATCGACTGGGGCGGTGCTATTCGTCCCGGGTCGGGACGGTAGCTTCTCTGCGGCCGGGCCCTACTCCGACGAAAGGGAGATCGCGGCGGCGAACTCACGAGATCTCGAAGAAGTCATGACCAAGGGTCAGACAATCCGCATCGACGACGTCGCCAATTCCAGTTGGGGAACGGTGGAGACCCTGGGCGGGCACGCCGCCATGCTGCTTCCGGTTCACGAGAACGATGAGATCGTCGCCGTGCTCGCCGTCGGTTGGAAGAGCACTGATCTCATGCCAAGCGGGAACGCCGTGGATGTCGCCGAAGCTCTTGCCGAGATCACTGCCTCGGCTATTGCCCGGGCCGCGCTGAGCAAGGACGTTGTCTACGAGCGGCAATTGCGATCTTCGGTGCTCGACGAGCTGCCGATCGCGGTATCGGTGTTCGCCGGTGAGCCCCCTCGGCTGGTGGACTGGAACCTCAAGGAAAGGGAGCTGCTCGGAATCGCCGATCCCGGCATTCGCCCAACTGACCTCGGGGAGAGCCAGGACCTGTTCAATGTTCGCTTTGCTGATGGCACGCCACTGACCGTCGACAATGCGCCGGTCACTCAGGCAATTCGCACGGGCAAGGCCACCGGTCCCTTCATTCTCCTCGTGCGGAGGATCGACGGGAGCCAGACACACACTCGCACCTACTGCGCTCCGTTCTTCGACAGCCAGGGCAAGGTGGCCGGAGCCGTGGTCACCTCGGAGCCGATGGATCTAGCTCTCTCGCCATCGTTCGAGGACCGGATCTAGCCTGGCCCACGGAGGTGGTCATGGCTTGGATCGACGGTGTCCCGATTGGGGAGTGTGACGAGCTCGAGGAGTGGTTCGAGGATGAGTAGTCGATACCCGGCAGATGAAGGGCTAGCCGGGGACAACCTCGCCGAGGCCATCGAGTTCGTTCGGGCCGCCAATCCGTTTGCCCAGCATGTCTGGGGCTGGGACACAGGACGCTTTGTTGACTTCCGCTGGGGGTCGAACAACAACCGTGCCGACTGGAATCCCGAGTGGTTTGTGACGCACTGCCGCATCTTCCGGAGCGGAAGCGAGATCGCGGCGATTGCCATCGCTGAGGAAGGCAGCGAGTACGAGTGCATCCTCACCGCCGGTCCCGATCCAGACCTGGTTGGAGAGGTCCTGGAGCGGCGCCTGGCAGCGCGCGGTGAGCTGGGCGTAGGCATTTCTCTGGAGTTCACGCGCGAGGAGGACTGGCTGCGCGACGTGTGTCGGCGGGCAGGGCTGGCTGAACGGGATGACACCGGGCGGGAGTGGGAGTACGACCTGCTCAACGTCGACGTGGAGGTCGTGGTCCCGGACGGCTACGTCGCAACAACGCTCCGGGAACGGCCAGATCTGGATCGCTCCGTTATCGCCAGGTGTGTCGAGAGATCGTTCGGTACTTCGGTAGATCTCGAGGAGGTCATCCGGAACCTGGAGAAGAACCCGATGTTCCTTCCCGAGCTGAGCTCGGTCGTGCTGGCGCCCGACGAAACGGTGGCGGCATACTGCCGCGGCACCGTCGACCCGGACAGCGGCATCTGTGGCATCGATCCGGTGTGCACCGATCCGGATCATCAGCGGCTTGGCTTGGGCAAAGCTGTTGTGCGCACACTGATGGCCAATCAGCGTGCTTGCGGCGGTCGGTACACGTACATCGGCTCGGCACCTCCGCCGGCACCCGGGACGTTTCTCTATCGATCCCTCGGCCCTTCGCGTGAGTTTGTTGCGTGCGAGTGGACCGGCTCAGCAGCGTAGGATCTGGCGGCCAATCACGAAGGGACCGGTGTGTCGGATATCACAATCTCTCGGGTCGACCCCCGCGATAGTGATGTGAACGAGCTGCTCCAGCGGCACTGGGAGTTCACTGCGGAGGTAACGCCTCCGGAGCACATCCACGCTCTCGATCTCGATGGCCTGCTTGATCCCTCGGTGGCTTTGTTTGCGTTGCGTGAGGACGGCCGCCTGCTCGGCGTCGGCGCGGTAAAGACGCTCGGCGCCGGACACGTCGAGATCAAGTCGATGCACACTGCGGTCTCCGCCCGAGGCGAGGGCGTTGGCCGGAAGCTCCTCGCTCACCTGCTCGGAGTTGCCCGGAGCAACGGGGCAGTGCGAGCCAGCCTCGAGACGGGCATCCAGGAAGCGTTCCAGCCGGCGATCTCGCTCTATGCCGATGCCGGGTTCACGTTCTGCGGCCCTTTCGCCGACTATGCCGCCAACTCCAACAGCGTCTTCATGACGCTTCGCCTGGATTGACCTTCTCCTCGATCCCGCCGGCCAAGCCTGTTCCGGTAACCTGATCCTCATGGCAAAGCTCGTACTCACGGCAATCGGAGATGACCACGCCGGGCTCGTCGGCGCCTTGTCCGGAGTCATCGCCGACCATGGGGGCAACTGGGAGACGAGCCGGATGGCTCATCTTGCCGGGAAGTTCGCCGGCATTGTCATGGTCACGGTCCCCGATGATTCTGTTGATGAGTTGATCAGCGATCTCGAACCGCTGGAAGAACAGGGATTGCTCGAGATCACCGCAGAAGTATCGGCGCCCGCCCCACCTCCGAGCGGGACGAGCCTCATCCTCGACCTCATTGGACTAGACCAGCCCGGGATCGTGCGGCAGGTCTCTGATGCGTTGGCCAGCCGTGATGTCAACATCGAGGAGCTGGAAACGGAAACCGTCGCCGCCCCGATGGATGGCGGCACGCTGTTCAAGGCTCGTGCGGCTCTGGTGCTTCCCGAAAGCCTGTCGGCAGAGGAGCTGACGGACGTGCTCGAAGAGCTCGCCGTCCAGCTGATGGTCGACATCGAGATCGACGAGGCGCAGTAGGTCGCCGCGACGTCGGACGCGCAGACCCGGCCCACGGCGAGCGGGTTCACTCAGGTTGATCCCCCAGAACAAGAAGCGCCTCGTGATCTGATGCGCTGTCAAGGGGACCGAGCGTTGGCCACGAGCCTGCCGCTGCTTGTGTATTGATGCCCAAACGGGCTGGCAAAAAGGAAATCCCCGTCGGCGGTTGGTTCGTATCGCCATCCAAACGTGTGTCGAATGACGTGATGGTGCCGGCACATCGGCCCGAGGTCGGCGGTGCAGGTGACACGGTGCTCGGCCCAGGGTTGCCTGTGGTCGATGTCACAGTCGACCGATGGCATGCGGCAGCCGGGGTGAATGCAGGTGGGATGCAGCAGCTCTGCCTTGCGACGCTACGAGGCAATGGGCTTGCGTCTGGTGATGCCGCCGTCGATCGGCTGTTGGGTGTCCGGATCGATGAGCATCCA
>JASJDZ010000003.1 GCA_030065575.1 Acidimicrobiia bacterium | reverse complement strand
GCGCTCGACCTCGGCACCGCAGTGGTGCCCCTTGTACTCGTGTCGCTCGGCAAGATCAGCTCACTGACCAGCGACCTGAACGGCAACGGCGCCCTGGACCCGGGGGAGTCGATCACATACACGGTAACCATCCGCAACGACGGCACCGCAGACATCAATCCGTCGGTGTTCACCGATGACCTCGACCCGAACACCACTTATGTGTCGGGCACGACAACGGTCGATGGGCTCGCCTACCCGGACGCGGGCTCCACCCCGTTCCCATTCGACGAAGGCGGGCAGGACCTCGGCATCATCGTCCCAGGTCAGGTGATCGTGATCGCCTACGACGTACGGCTCGACGATCCCTTGCCCGACGGTGTCGACTCGGTCGTCAACAGTGCTCAACTCAACAGCGTCGGCATCTCGATCACCGGTACTTCGACCCTGCCGGTATTCGATCCGAGTCTGCAGATCACCAAGACCTCTGACGTGCCCCCGGAAGGTGCCATTCCCGGCGATGTGATCACATACACGCTGCTGGTGGAGAACATCTCCGACACTTTCCAAGATGGCTTCAGCGTTGTCGACGTGGTTCCGCAGGGAACGACATATGTCCCCAACAGCACCTCCGTCACCGGCCCGGTCGCCACTGTCGACACCTATGCCGATGACATGGAAAGCGGCGGGTACGGGGGCAGCACCGGCTCGCGGTTCTGGGGCCCCGACTGGACTGAGGTCAACGAATTCGACGGGGTGAATGCCGGGGATGAGCGCTCGGTGAGCAGTGGCGGCAGCATCCGGCTGCGCGTCCAGGACAACGACGGCGGCGGCGAGGGTCTGTCGCGCGCGGTCGATCTCGATGGCTACGACCGGGCGACCCTTACCTTCGACTTCGCCCGGTCTGGCTTCGATGTGGACACCGACTGGGTGAAGCTCGAGGCCAATAACGGTGTTGGCGGCTGGCAGGAGCTCGCCATCTGGACGGGACCGGGTAGCGATCCTGTGTTCCTCAGCTCGACGCACAGCCTCGACGGATACCTCACCGCAGATGCCGCAATCCGGTTCATCACCTCACCTACGCTCGGCCGGTCCGATCGTTTCCTGTTCGATAACGTTGTCATCACCGCGTCTGCCCTCACCGACGAAACGCTGACCAATACGTCCGGCGGCGGTCTCGCCGATGGTGCAGCACCCAACCTCGTCGTTCCCGCTGATCCCTTTGCTCTGGATCCGGGGGAAACGATGACGGTGACCTTCCAGGTAGTCGTTGACGACCCGCTGGTGCCCGACATCACAGAGCTGACCAACACTGCGCGGGTTGCTTCGAGCCAACAGCCCATCTTCACCGATGACTCGGTGACCGACCCCGTCGCTCTCCCCGAGCTCCAGTTGACCAAGAGCCTGCTGGGGAACGCCGATGAAGATTCGAGCGGCGATGTGACGGTCGGCGACACTCTCACCTTCCAGTTCGTTGCCGAGAACGTCGGCGACACCGATCTGCAGAACGTCTCGATCACCGATCCGATGGCGGGTCTCTCGGCGCTCTCGTGTCTGCCGCCAATGCCGGCTTCGCTCGCGATGGGCGAGTCTCTGATCTGCACTGCCACGTACCCGGTCACCCAGGCGGACGTGAATGCCAGCCGCATCGACAACACCGCCACCGCAACCGGCGAGGATCCGGCCGGACGGCCGGTCACCGACGATTCCACCGAGACGGTGCCGATCAACCCTGTACCGGCGATCACCCTCGCTAAGTCGCTGCTCACCGACCTGAGTGGAGCGGCCGCCGGCACCGTGTTCGACTACGAGTTCGTGATCACCAACACCGGCAACGTCGACCTGTCCGATGTGGTTCTGTCAGATCCAATGCTCGGCGGAATCCTCTCCTGTCCGCAGTCGACTCTGGCCCCCAGCGAGGCCATGACGTGCAATGCCTCGTACACGGTCACCCAAAACGATGTGGACACGGGGCAGGTTGCCAATACCGCAACCGTTGCGGCCAACGACCCGCTGAGTAATCCGTTGCTCGACTCAGACGATGAACTGGCCATCCTGGAGCAGAACGCCTCGATCGCACTCGATAAGGCCATGGCAGCCAATGCTGATGAGGACGGCTCCGGCGGCGTGTCGGTGGGTGACACCCTCACCTATGAGTTCGTCGCCACCAATGACGGCAACGTCACTCTCAGCAATGTCGTGATCACGGACCCGATGGCGGGGCTTTCGGCGTTGTCGTGTGCTCCGGTCGCCGGCGGCTCGCTGGCTCCGGCGGCACAGATGACCTGCACCGCAACCTACTCCGTCACTCAGGCCGATGTAGATGCCGGCTCGATCGACAACACCGCAACCGTCACCGGTACGGCTGCCAGTGGGTCGGACGTCTCCGATACCGCCGATGAATCGGTGGCTGCGGCACAGAATCCATCGATCACCCTCACGAAGAGCTTCGCCGCCAATGCCGACGAAGACTCGTCGGGCGACGTGACCCTCAACGACACCCTGACCTACGCCTTCGATGTGGTCAACGACGGTGACGTCACCCTCACCGTTGTCACCATTACCGACCCTCTGCCGGGGCTCTCGGCCTTCGCCTGCGGTCCCGACATCCTCCCGGTGACCCTGGCACCCTCGGCAACGGTCTCATGTACTGCGACCTACTCGGTGACCCAGCCCGATGTGGATGCCGGCCGCATTGACAACACCGCCACCGCAACCGGATTCCAGCCCAACGGCTTGCCAATCTCCGACGACGACGACGAGACGGTGCTGCCCGATCGCAACCCGTCCATTGACCTTGCCAAGTCACTGACCGGAAACGCCGATGAGGATGCCAGTGGCGACGTGAGCCTCGGCGACACGCTCACGTATACGTTTGTGGCTACAAACGACGGCGATGTCGGGCTGGACAACGTCACCATCACCGATCCGCTTGCGGGAATGAGCGCGTTGTCATGTGCACCGGTCGCCGGCTCGTCGCTTGCTCCCACCGAGGCGATGACGTGCACCGCCACCTACGTTGTGACTCAGGCCAACGTCGACGCTGGAGAGGTAGTCAACACAGCTACCGCGATCGGTGACGACAGCGGTGGGGGCGGCTCGGTCACCGACAGCGATGGGGTGACGACCTCGACCGCCCAGAACCCTTCCATTGATCTCAGCAAGTCGCTCGCTGGCAATGCCGATGAGGATGCGAGCGGCGATGTGTCGGTCGGGGACACGCTCACCTACGACTTCGTCGTTACCAATGCCGGCGATGTGACGCTAGCGAGCATCGTCCTGGACGATCCGCTCACCGGCGGCACCGTCACCTGTCCGCAAGCGACACTTGCTCCTGCCGCGGCGATGACCTGCAGCGCCAGCTACTCGGTGACCCAGCCTGACGTCGACGCCGGTTCGATCGCCAACACAGCAACCGTCACGGCCGACGATCCGTCCGGCAACCCGGTAACCGACTCCGACAGCGAGTTGGTCTCGCCTCACCAGAATCCCTCCATCGTTCTCGTCAAGAGCCTTTTTAGCAACGCAGATGAGGACGGCTCGGGCAACGTCTCCGCCGGTGACACCCTGACGTACCGATTCGTCGCCAGCAACGATGGCGACGTCACCCTCGACCTGGTCGCAGTCACAGATCCGCTACCCGGAATGAGCGCCCTGTCCTGTATGCCGGCCTCGGGATCGTCGCTCACTGTCGGCGGAACCATGGCGTGCATCGCCACCTACACCGTCACGCAGGTCGATGTCGATTCAGGGTCAGTTGACAACACGGCAACCGTCGTCGCCGAGCGCCCGGGCGGTGACCCGGGCAATACAGGTGATGACGTTTCGGACTCAGATGATCACTCGGTGTTGATTCCGCCCGAACCGGAGATCCAGCTCACCAAGTCCATGTCGGGCAATGCGGACGAGGACGGATCCGGCACTGTCACCGTTGGCGACACGCTCAGCTATGACTTCCTGGTTGCCAACACGGGCAACGTCACGCTCTCTTCGGTTGGCGTGACCGACCCTCTGGTTGGTGTGGTGACCTGTCCCATCACCATCCTGGCACCGGGGGAGAGCACGACCTGCACGGGGAGTCATGTCGTCGATCTGGCCGATGCGGATGCCGGATTCGTCATCAACACTGCTGAGGCCGCCGGTACCGACCCGCACGGCACGGTGGTGACCGACGACGACGCAGTAGCCGAACCGGTTGTCACCGGCCCGGCGATCAGCCTGACCAAGAACATGACGGCCAACGCAGATGAAGACGGCTCCGGTGGCGTGTCGATCGCCGACACTCTGACCTACGAGTTCGTTGCGACCAACACCGGCGATGTGACGCTCTCTGCGGTCCGCATTGTCGATCCGATGTCAGGGCTCAGTGCTCTCACCTGCACGCCGGCTGCGCCCGCGGTGCTGCTTCCCGGCGAGACCATCTCATGTTCGGCTACCTACTCGGTGACTCAGACCGACATCGATCTTGGCCAGATAGTCAACACGGCCACGGCCGAAGGCTTCTCTCCCGACTCCACACTTGTTTCCGACACCGACGACGAGCAGGTTCTCGTCGCCCAGACACCGTCAATTACGCTGGAGAAGACGCTTGTTGGCAACGACGATGAGGACGGTTCCGGCGGCGTCACTCGCGATGACACCCTCACATATCAGTTCGAGGCCACCAACACAGGCAACGTGACGCTGTCGAATACGGTGATTTCGGACCCGATGCCCGGGTTGGGTGCGCTGACCTGTGTTCCGGCTCAGCCGGCCGTGCTCACGCCGGGGGCAACGCTGACTTGTAGCGCCGAGTACGTGGTCACCCAGACCGATGTCGACACCGGCCAGATCGACAACACCGCGACTGTCGATGCCGTTGATCCCGACTCCACCCCGGTCAGCGACACCGACTCACTCACCACCCCGATCGAAGGCAGCCCGACGATCACGCTGGTTAAACACCTGGACGCAAATGCCGATGAGGATGGCTCCGGCGATGTCTCGGTGGGGGACACCCTCACCTACTCATTCGACGTGGCCAATACCGGCGACGTGTCGCTGACCAACGTGACGGTCAGCGACCCGCTGCCCGGGCTCGGCGCCATCACGTGCGCTCCGGCGCAGGGTTCGACTCTGGCTCCCGGGGGGACGATGGCGTGTACCGCTCCCTACACGGTCACTGCGGCGGACGCGACTACCGGCCAGGTCACCAACACCGCAACGGTTGTTGGGCTCGCCCCCGCAGGGACACCCACCTCGGACACCGACACCGAGACGGTGCTCACCGCTCGAGCCGACCTCAGCCTCTTCAAGTCAGCATCCGACATCAATCCCAACGTGGGTGACACCATCACCTACGTGCTCACCCTGGTCAACGACGGGCCGGACACCGCTACCAACGTTGCGGTGGCCGACGTCCTACCCGCCGGGCTCGCCTACGAGACTGGTTCGATCGCCGGAGGCAGCACGCAGGACGCCTCGGCAGTCCCAACCCTCATCTGGACTGTGGCCTCGATCCCAGCCTCTACGTCGATCAACCTCACATACGCCGCGACGGTGCAAGCACCATCCGGAGCTCCCGATGAGTATCTGAACGTGGCCCAGGTCACCGCATCGGCCGCACTCGATCCAGATTCGACACCGGATAACGACGACGGCGATCAATCTGAGGATGACGAGACCAACGAGACGGTGACTCCGCAGGCGGCAGATCTCTCGCTGGCCAAGACAGTCAGCGACGCCACTCCGGATGTGGGTCAGACCGTCACCTTCACCATCACGATCTCCAATGCCGGCCCCAACGACGCCACCGGCGTTGCGGTCGCCGACTCGGTCCCGGACGGGTACACGAATATCGTCAATGTGTCGTCGGGCGGTTCCGCCGTGGGCTCGACCGTGACCTGGTCCGGCCTTACCGTGCCCGCCGGGGGAACCACTGCGGTCACCTTCGATGCCGAGGTGTTGGCACCAACGGCCGATTACGACAATACGGCTGAGGTGACTGCCTCCGACCAGCGCGACCCCGATTCGGCACCGGACAACGACGATGGCGATCAATCCGAGGACGATGAGGATGGGGCCGGAGTCACCCCGCTGCAAGCCGACCTCTCGCTGGTCAAGACAGTCTCGGATGCCTCGCCAAATGTCGGCGACACCGTCACCTTCACTATCACTGTCTCCAACGGCGGCCCGGACGACGCCACCGGGGTTGACATAGAGGATGTAGTTCCGGCCGGCTACAGCGCCATCACCAACATCTCCGATGGCGGCAGCGAAGCTGGCGGAGTTATCTCCTGGACCGGGTTGGCGGTCGCCGCCGGCGGGTCGACTGCGGTGACCTTCGATGTGACCGTTGCCGCCCCAACCGGTGCGCCGGGTGAGTACGTGAACGTTGCTGAGGTCGTCGACTCCGATCGCTACGACCCGGACAGCACCCCGGACAATGACGACGGGGACCAGTCCGAGGACGACGAGGATGCGACTGCGGTTGTGCCGCAGGAGGCCGACCTCTCGCTGGTCAAGTCCGTTTCCGACAGCGCGCCGCTGGTGGGTGAGGTCGTGACCTTCACCCTGAGCGTCAGCAATGCCGGTCCGGACGACGCAACCGGCGTCTCCCTGGCCGACACAGTGCCCAACGGGTATGCATCGATTGGGAGCATCTCCGACGGCGGATTGGCGGTTGGGAACGTAGTGACCTGGTCCGGCCTATCGGTACCGGCAGGCGGTTCGACTTCAGTCACCTTCCAGGCCGAGGTCCAAGCGCCACCTGCCGCCTATCTCAACATGGCCGAGGTGACCGCCTCCGATCAATTCGATCCCGACTCCACTCCGAACAACGACGACGGTGATCAATCCGAGGATGACGAGGACAACGTTGGTCTACTTCCGACCGAGGCCGATCTCGAGCTCAGCAAGACCGTCTCCGACGCAACTCCCGGCGTTGGTGACACAGTCACGTTCACCATCACCGTGGTCAACCTGGGCTCCGACGACGCCTCCGGCATTGCCGTTGTCGATGATGTCCCCTCTGGCTACACGAATGTCGCCAACGTTTCCGGCGGCGGAATCGCTGCCGGGTCGACGGTCACCTGGTCTGGACTGGCCATCAGCTCCGGCGGATCGATCATCCTGACTTTCGAGGCCGACGTTGTTGCGCCCACCGGTGCGCCGAGCGAGTACGTGAACGTTGCTGAGGTGACCGCCTCTGATCAGTTCGATCCCGACTCAACTCCGAACAACGACGACGGCGACCAATCCGAAGACGACGAGGATTCTGCGTCCGTGGTCCCCGAAGTGGCAGACCTGGAACTGACGAAGTCCGTGTCGAATGCAACTCCGAATGTCGGAGACACCGTGACCTTCACCATCACCGTGGCGAACTTCGGGCCAGATGACGTTGCCGGTGTTGCGGTGGAGGATGTTGTGCCGTCCGGGTTCTCCGGCATCGGCAGTATCTCCAACGGTGGCGGCGTGGTTGGCAATACGGTCACCTGGTCCGGTCTCAGCATCACCGCTCTCGATACGGTCATTCTCACCTTCGACGCAGTCGTCGATCCGCCGACTGGTGCGGCCGACGAGTACAAGAACGTGGCTGAGGTCACCGGCTCCGATCGATTCGATCCGGATTCGACACCGGACAATGACGACGGTGATCAGTCTGAGGATGACGAGGATGCGGTATCGGCGGTTCCGCAACTGATCGATCTGTCGTTGACCAAGACGGTTTCTGATCCATCACCAAGTGTTGGTGATGTGGTGACCTTCACGGTGACGGTGGCGAACGCCGGTCCCGACACTGCGACCGGTGTTGCGGTCGAGGACAGCGTGCCGGATGGCTTCTCGGCTATCGGCAGCATCTCGAATGGTGGTTCCGCAGTTGGGTCCGCGGTGACCTGGTCTGGCTTGACTATCGCTTCTGGTGGTTCGGTGGTGTTGACGTTTGAGGCGACGGTGGAGGCTCCGCCTGCGGATTACACCAACGTCGCCGAAGTCACTGCCGCCGACCAGTACGACCCCGACAGCACTCCCAACAACGATGACGGTGATCAGTCTGAGGATGACGAGGATGCGGTATCGGCGATTCCGCAGCTGATCGATCTGTCGTTGACCAAGACGGTTTCTAGTCCATCACCGAATGTTGGTGACGTGGTCACGTTCACAGTCACAGTGTCGAACGCCGGCCCCGACAGTGCGACGGGTGTCTCAGTCGAGGACAGCGTGCCGGATGGCTTCTCGAGCATCGCCGCCATCTCCAACGGTGGTTCCGCAGTTGGGTCCACGGTGGCCTGGTCCGGTCTTGTCATCGCCGCCGGCGGTTCGGTGGATCTGACGTTTGCGGCGACGGTGGAAGCTCCGCCCGCCGGATATTCCAATGTTGCTGAGGTGACTGCTGCCGATCAGTACGACCCGGACAGCACCCCCGGCAATGACGACGGGGATCAGTCGGAGGATGATGAGGATGCGGCGAGCCTGATGCCGCAGCAGGTCGACCTGTCGCTGGCCAAGACCGTTTCCGATCCTTCACCGAACGTTGGCGATGTGGTGACGTTCACAGTCACTGTGTCGAATGCCGGTCCTGACGCGGCGACCACGGTTGCGGTTGAGGACGCGGTTCCGTCTGGGTTCTCGAGCATCGGCAGTATCTCCAACGGTGGTTCTGCGGTCGGCAATACGGTCACCTGGTCCGGTCTCACCGTTGTTTCCGGTGGTTCGGTGGACCTCACGTTTGAGGCGACTGTGGAGGCTCCGCCCGCCGACTTCACCAACGTTGCCGAAGTCACTGCTGCCGACCAATACGATCCGGATTCGACCCCGGATAATGATGATGGTGATCAGTCGGAGGACGATGAGGACTCCGCGATCCTGGTCCCGCAGCAGATCGACCTCTCGCTGGCAAAGTCGGTGTCCAATGCGTCGCCGAATGTCGGTGATGTGGTCACGTTCACAGTCACTGTGTCGAACGTCGGTCCCGACATTGCGACCGGGGTTGCGGTCGAGGACGCCGTGCCGGATGGCTTCTCGGGCATCGCCGCAATCTCGAATGGTGGTTCTGCGGTTGGCAGTACGGTCACGTGGTCTGGTTTGACTATCGCTGCCGGCGGTTCGATGGACCTGACGTTTGCGGCGACTGTGGAGGCTCCGCCTGCCGACTTCACCAACGTCGTTGAAGTCATTGCCGCCGACCAGTACGACACCGACTCGACCCCCAACAACGACGATGGGGATCAGTCTGAGGATGATGAGGATGCGGCGAGTCTGGTGCCGCAGCAGATCGATCTGTCGCTCACCAAGACCGTCTCCGATCCCTCACCAAACGTTGGCGATGTGGTGACTTTCACCGTGACGGTCGCCAACGCCGGCCCCGACAGTGCGACCGGGGTCGCTGTTGAGGATGTGGTGCCTTCCGGGTTCTCGGGTATCGGCGCCATCTCGAATGGCGGCTCGGCCGTCGGTTCGGTAGTCACCTGGTCCGGTCTGACCATCGCTGCCGGCGGTTCGATGGACCTGACGTTTGCGGCGACGGTGGAAGCTCCGCCTGCCGATTACGCCAACGTTGCTCAGGTGACTGCCGCCGACCAGTACGACCAGGATTCGACACCGGGCAATGACGACGGCGATCAGTCCGAGGATGACGAGGACTCGGCAAGTGCCGTGCCGCAGCGGGTCGACCTCTCGCTGGCCAAGGCTATCTCGGACGCATCTCCGAATGTCGGCGACACCGTCACCTTCACAGTCACAGTGTCGAACGCCGGTCCCGATATCGCCACCGGGGTTGCGGTCGAGGACGCCGTACCGGATGGCTTCTCGGCCATTGGCAGCATCTCCAATGGTGGCAGCGCGGCCGGCAATACGGTCACCTGGTCTGGTCTCACCATCGCTTCGGGTGGCTCGATTGACCTGACGTTCCAAGCGACGGTGGAAGCTCCGCCCGCCGACTACACCAACGTCGCCGAAGTCACTGCCGCCGACCAGTACGACCCCGACTCCACTCCTAGCAACGATGACGGTGACCAGTCCGAGGATGACGAGGACTCGGCAGGTGCCGTGCCGCGGCAGATCGATCTATCGCTCACCAAGGCTGTCTCCGATCCATCACCAAATGTTGGCGATGTCGTGACCTTCACGGTCACTGTCGCCAATGCCGGCCCCGCTGCTGCCACGGATGTGGCCGTCGAGGACGCCGTACCGTCGGGCTTCTCGGCCATCGGCAGCATCTCCAATGGCGGCAGCGAGGCCGGCAACACGGTCACCTGGTCCGGTCTCACGATCGGCCCAGGTGGTTCGTTGGATCTCACGTTTGAGGCGACTGTGGAGGCCCCTCCCGCGGGATACACCAACGTTGCCGAGGTGACGGCCGCCGACCAATACGACCCGGACAGCACCCCCAACAACGACGATGGGGACCAGTCCGAAGACGACGAGGACGCCGCCGTGGCATCCCCGCTCGAGGCCGACCTCGACTTGGCCAAGACGGTTTCCAACGCAGCGCCCAACGTAGGCGATGTCGTGACCTTCACTATCACGGTGACCAACTTCGGCCCCAGCGACGCCACCGGGGTCTCTGTTGATGACGTTGTGCCCTCTGGCTTCTCCAACATCGGCAGCATCTCCGGCGGTGGGTCTGCGGTCGGGTCCACGGTCACCTGGTCCGGGCTGACCATCGCCTCGGGCGGTTCGGCAACGCTGACATTCCAGGCCACTGTGGAACCACCGACCGGTACGCCCGGCGAGTATGTCAACACTGCCGAGGTCACCTCCGCGGATCAGTTCGATCCGGATTCGACGCCGGGTAACGACGATGGGGATCAGTCGGAGGATGATGAGGATGCGGCGAGTCTGGTCCCGCAGCAGATCGATCTATCGCTGACCAAGACCGTCTCGGACGCAACACCCAACGTAGGCGATGTCGTGACCTTCACGATCACTGCCACCAATGCCGGGCCTGACAACGCGACCGGTGTTGCCGTTGCAGACGTAGTGCCTGCTGGGTACTCCAGCATCGGCGCCGCCTCCGGTGGCGGAGTTGTAGTGGTCAACACGGTTACGTGGCTCGGCTTGTCGATCCCGGCCGGCGATTCTGTGGTGTTGACGTTTGCGGCGACGGTGGAGGCTCCGCCCGCCGACTACGCCAACTTCGCTGAAGTCATTGCCGCCGACCAGTACGACACCGACTCGACCCCCAACAACGACGATGGGGACCAGTCCGAAGACGACGAGGACTCCGCAAGTGTCGTGCCGCAGCAGATCGATCTATCGCTGGCCAAGACCGTCTCCGATCCGTCCCCCAACGTTGGTGATGTGGTCACATTCACGGTTACCGTCGCCAATGCGGGCCCCGATACCGCCACCGGTGTTGCAGTTGAGGACGTGGTGCCTTCCGGGTTCTCCAGCATCGGCAGCATCTCGAACGGTGGTTCTGCGGTTGGCTCCACAGTGATCTGGTCCGGTCTCACGATCGGCGCCGGTGGTTCGGTGGACCTGACGTTTGAAGCGACGGTGGAGGCTCCGCCCGCGGACTTCACCAACGTTGCCGAGGTGACGGCCGCCGACCAGTACGACCCGGACAGCACTCCCGGCAACGACGACGGCGACCAGTCCGAGGATGATGAGGACGCGGCGGGCCTGGTTCCCCAGCAGATCGACCTCGAGGTGAGCAAGTCGGTAGACGATGCAACACCGCCACTGGGCGCAACGGTCGTCTACACGATCAACGTGACCAACCGGGGCCCCAACGATGCGACAGGAGTCGACATAACCGACGCCCTACCCTCCGGTGTCGGCGGCATCTCCTCGATCTCTAACGCGGGGGTCCTGGCGGGAGGCACCATCACCTGGGCGGATCTGTCGATAGGAGCCGGGGCCACGATCGCCCTGACTTTTGAGGCAGTCGTTGGGCCGGTATCCGGTATTCCAGGTGAACATGAGAACACGGTGCAGGTCTCCGCAGCCGACCAGTTCGACCCGGACAGCACTCCCGGTAATGACGACGGCGACCAATCCGAAGACGACGAAAGCGCTGCGTCGATCAGCCCGGCCATCATCGGGCTGGCCAAAGCGGTCAGCAGCGTCGTCAGCCTCGGAGACGGCACCTACACGGTCACCTATCTCCTCACGGTGGAGAACCTCGGCTCCGTGACCCTGGTCGATATCCTTCTCACCGACGATGTCCTCGGGCAATTCAGCGGTCTCGATCCCTCGAGCCCGATCGCCATTGACGGAAGCCTGACGGCGAATCCGAGCTGGGACGGCTCGGCGAGTGCCAATGTGCTGGCAGCAGGCCAGTCGCTGGATCCGGGAGAGACCGGAACGGTGAGCATCTCAGTCGTGCTCACCCCCGGTGCGGATATGGGTCCCCACGACAACACCGCAGATGTGAGTGGCGAGACACCGAGTGGAAGCACCGTCACCGACCAATCGACCGATGGCATCGACCCCGACTCCGACGGCGATGACAGCGACGGCACGGTCGACGATGACGACGATCCCGGCGAGGATGATCCGACGCCGGTGTCCTTCTCCGAAGCCCCGTTGCTCGGGCTCGCCAAGTCCGGCCCCGTAGATCCGATGAGCAACGGCGACGGATCATTCGACGTGAGCTACACACTCACCGTCGCCAACCTGGGCGACGTCGTGCTCAGCGGTGTGCAGGTGGTCGACGACCTGGCCGCTACTTACGCCGACGCCGTCGCCTGGTCGCTGGTCGGTGTCAGCTCGATTGAGCTCGACGTATCGCCCACATTCGATGGCATGACCGACACGGCACTGCTCACCGGCGCCGACACCATGGATCCCGGAGCGACGGCCACCGTAGTGATCGACCTGATTGTGGAGCCCGGCGCCGACCTGGGCACGTACTGGAATACGGCGACCGGAACGGCAACCTCCCCGGCGGGTACGACCGTAGGCGATGTGTCCCAGAACGGAACGGACATCGATCCGGACGCCAACGGCGATCCCACCGACAACAACGATCCCACCCCAACCTCGTTCCCGGCCCTCGGCAGCGTCTCCGGCACCGTTTGGAACGACGCCGACGCCGACACTGCAATCGGGGCCGGTGAGAACGGCATTGGTGGGATACCCGTGCAACTGATCGATCCCGGGCCGGATGGCGTGATTGGAGGAGGCGACGACTCCGTAGTAGCCGCCGTCGTAACGTCCCCCGACGGCTCCTTCGTGTTCGTCGATGTCCCTGCCGGCGACTATGTGGTTGTTGTCGATTCGGCCGGCTTCCCCGATCCAATGCTGCAGACTTTCGATCCCGACTTGACCCTGGACCACAACACGCCGGTCTCAGTCGTCTCAGGAGCCGATTCTGCGGACAACGACTTTGGCTACGTAGGTATGTTCAACCTGGTGCTGACCAAGACCGTCGCCGGGGACCAACAGCGAGGCGGCCTGGTTGCGTTCACCATCACGGTTCGCAACGAGGGCCCGGCCCGAGCCTTGGGCCCGATCACCGTCACCGACACCGTGCCAGATGAGCTGCCCGTTGCCGCACTCGACAACGAGGGCTGGGACTGTGTCGCTGCCGGTCAAGACGTGACTTGTGTGCTCGCCGGCGACCTCGACCCGGGAGCCTCCGCCACGATCACCGTGAGCGCAACCGTTGCCGTCGACTTCGGATCCGAGGCGACCAACACCGCTGTTGTCGAAGTGACCGGGCCGGTTCCCGAGGTCGACATCAGCGACAATGCCGATTCCGCCTCGGTCGCCGTCGATGAGCTACCCCGCACCGGTGCCGACCTGGGCCGGATCGCCCTCCTCGGCCTGCTGCTGCTGGCAATCGGCAGCACCCTGGTGCGGGCCACTGCCCGCCGTAGTTAGGCGTTCTTGGCGTCCCGCCACTCGAGCCACGGCTTGACCGGAGTCAAGTCGTAGTCGGGGCCGTTGAGGCCGAACGTGAAGTTGGTGAACCCGAGGGCGTAGTACTCCTCGGCAAGGGCGAGCGGATCGCCGGTGATCTTCTCGTAGTCGACCTGGGCGGAACGCTCGATCTCGGCGGGGTCGCGACCAACTTTGGCGCACCATTCGTCGAGAATGCCGGCCTTGCGACCCATTTGCTCCGGGGTCCCGAAGAAGTGCCACATGTCGGCATGCTGTGCGGTGATACGTAGCGTTACCTTCTCACCGCCGCCACCGATCAGTATCGGGATCTTCCTCGTCGGGGCCGGATTCCCCTTGGCGAGGCGCTCCTTGATCAACGGCAGGTTGGCGTCGAGGTCGCGGAGACGGCTGGGAGCAGTACCGAACTCGTAGCCAAACTCGTCGTAGTCGCGTTGGAACCATCCGGAGCCGATGCCGAGGATGAGACGCCCCCCGGACATGTGGTCGACCGTGCGCGCCATGTCGGCCAGCAGCTGCGGGTTGCGGTACGAGTTGCAGGTGACCAGGGCCCCGAATTCGATGTTGGTGGTCTGCTCAGCCCAGGCACCGAGCATCGTCCAGCACTCAAAATGCTTGCCATCGGGATCGCCGTAGAGCGGGTAGAAGTGATCCCAGTTGTAGACGATGTCCACGCCGAGTTCTTCGGCCCTGGCGACGGTCCGACGGATGTCGGAGTAGTCGGCGTGCTGCGGGTGAATCTGGGTTGCGATGCGAACTGGATGCACGTTTCTCTCCTCTTGGCTGACACGAGCCTAGGAGGGGCAAGCGATACCCGATGACGCCCGACTCGCCGAGCCTGATAGCGTGCAGGCCATGAGTTATGAGATTCGCAAACTCGTTGCGGACGAGCTGGACACGTTTCGCCAGGCTATTGCGTCGGGCTTCGGGGAAGATCTGGACCGCGACGACGAGCAGAGCAGGGAGCGGTTCAAATCGACCTTCGATCAGGATCGGATGTATCCCGTCTACGACGGCGACGACATTGTCGGCACCGGCGGCGACTTCGAACTGACCGTCACGGTTCCGGGTGGTGCGCAGGTTCCCATGTCCGGTCTGACCATCATCACTGTGCAACCCACACACACTCGGCAGGGCATCCTGACCGCGATGATGCGTCGCCATATCGACATGGCACGTGAGCGCGGTGAGCCACTGGGTGGGCTGTGGGCATCAGAGGTGCCGATATACGGAAGGTTCGGATACGGACCGGCGGTTTCGATTCGATCGATCAAATACGACGCCCGACAGGTAGGTCGTGGGGAGGCTGAAGTGGGGTCGACGGTGCGACTCATCGATGCCGAGGAGGCGGCTGAGTTGCTACCTCCCCTGTTTGCCGCGGTCCAAGCCGAGCGCCCCGGCATGTTCCAGCGATCCGAGACCTGGTGGAAGTACCGGCTCTTCTACGATCCGGAGAAGTACCGGGACGGTGCCAGCGCTCTGCGCCATGCACTCGCTGAGGTAGCAGGAGAGCCGGCCGGGTACATGACCTATAGGCAGAAGGCGAACTGGGAAGACTTCAAGGGCGAGGTGCGGATTCGGGAGATCATCGCAACCAGCGATGCCGCCTATCGGGGTCTCTGGCACTACGCAAGCAACATCGATCTGTTCCCGATAGTCAAGCACTGGGATCTTCCGGTTGACGATCCGCTCGACCATCTCTTCAACGACGGGCGCGGGATAAACACGACCAGCCTCCACGACAGCCTCTGGATCCGGCTGATCGACGTCCTCGATGCGCTAGGGAAGAGAACCTACAGCCGTGACGGGGGGATCACGATATCGCTGTCGGATGCCTTTGCGGAATGGAACGAGGGCACCTATCGGCTCGAGGTCGACGGGGGAGTGGGCTCATGTGAGCGGGTCAGCGGCGAAGGAGACGTTGCCATGGACGTGGCAACGCTCGGGGCGCTCTACCTGGGCGGATCTGATGCGCGGGGGCTGGCTCGAGTGGGACGCATAGCCGGGGGACCGGAAGCGATATCGCTGCTCGACATGATGTTCCGCGGCTCGGTTGCTCCCTGGTGCGCTGAGATCTTCTAGAGGCGCTCGGCCGCCTCGGCGTCGGCTACGTCGGCGAGTATCGCACCGGTGTCCCGGCCCGAGGTGCTCACGAAGACGTACTCGGCTCCGATCTCGTCGAGGCGAACCCGCTCGGGCAACTCGTCGTCGCTTCCGACCACGATCACGCGACGGATTCCCGCGTCGGCGAGGCCGTCGGCCCACTGAGCGAAGAGCTCCTCGGCATCACGAGCGAAGTGGCGTTCCCGCTCGTCGTGGGCGGCGGCGACGATGACGATGGCGCAGAACGCACCAATCGCAGCTCCACCGACATGGGTGCCGTCACTGATGTCGCCGACCGCCACTTTGGCGAAGCTGCGATATCCGTCCACCGCTTCGGGATCAGAGGCAAACAGGCGGATCTCGCCGGACGCGGGTTGGAGCGCCGGGACGATGGCGTGCCCCAATCTCGTATCTGCCCCAATGACCAGCACCGGCATCGACAATCTCCGTCCATAGTCGTGTCCGGGACATTCCCGGGATCAAAATCGCCTGCCACGACGTTATACCAGGTACCACGGATGATCCGCCGGGGCGGAACCGGTCTTCCCCCCACTCCCACACCGCCGTTCCGGCGGCATCATCCGAGGTCCCCAAACCTCTGGCCTTCGACAGCGAGCGACGATGCGGACATCTACGCCGCACATGCCTGAAACTATTGGCGATCGGGCTCGGAATACGCCACAATCTGCGCCGGTTATCACCGGTAAGGCAGAGATTGTCCTATCGCTATAGTGGTAATTGATTCTGAGACACTCGAAAGGGTCCTGACATGACAACTGTTGACATTGATCTCGGCGGCTACCAGCTCGGCTGGGCCGACGAAGAAGACTATGTCTTCAAGCCGGAGAAGGGACTCAACGAGGACATCATCCGGCAGATGTCGGCCATGAAGCACGAGCCGGAGTGGATGCTCGACTTCCGGTTGAAGTCCTACAAGCGCTTTGTGCGCAAGCCCATGCCCAACTGGGGCGGTGTAGAGATGCTCGACACGATCGACTTCGACGACATCTACTACTACATCAAGCCGACCGAAGGTCAGGCCAAGGACTGGGAAATGGTCCCGGATGCCATCAAGGAGACATACGAGAAGCTCGGAATCCCGGAAGCTGAGCGCAAGTACCTTGCCGGCGTTACTGCTCAGTACGAGTCGGAGGTCGTCTATCACCGCAACCGTGAGGACCTCGAGCAGCTCGGCGTCATCTTCTGCGACATGGACACCGCCGTTCGGGAGTACCCCGACCTGGTCAAGGAATACTTCGGGACGATCATCCCGCCGAACGACAACAAGTTTGCCGCGCTCAACTCCGCTGTGTGGTCCGGGGGTAGCTTCGTATACGTGCCGCCGGGCGTACACGTCGAGGAGCCTCTGCAGGCTTACTTCCGAATCAACGCTGAGAACATGGGGCAGTTCGAGCGAACGCTGATCATCGTCGACGAAGGGGCCTTCTGTCACTACGTCGAAGGATGTTCTGCGCCCACCTACAGCAGCGACTCTCTGCATTCCGCAGTCGTCGAGGTCATCGTCAAGGAAGGCGGCCGCTGTCGCTACACGACGATCCAGAACTGGTCGAACAACGTGTTCAATCTCGTCACCAAGCGTGCCGCCGCCTACAAGAACGCCACGATGGAATGGGTCGACGGCAACCTGGGAAGCAACCTCACCATGAAATACCCGGCCGTTTGGCTGATGGAAGAAGGTGCTCATGGCGAGGTGCTGTCCATTGCATTTGCCAACTCAGGACAACATCTCGATGCCGGCGCCAAGATGGTGCACGCTGCGCCGAATACGTCCTCGCTGATCACCTCCAAGTCAATCTCCAAGGGCGGGGGTCGATCCGCCTACCGGGGTCTGGTGCGAGTCGAGAACGAGGCCGACAACGCGAAGTCGTTCGTGCGTTGCGATGCGCTCATCCTCGACGAGGACTCCCGCTCCGACACATATCCGTACATGGAGATCGAGGAGTCGGATGTGGATCTCGGACACGAGGCCACGGTATCCAAGGTCGGTGAGGAGCAGTTGTTCTATCTGATGAGTCGCGGGCTCTCCGAAGAGGAGGCAACGGCGATGATCGTTGCCGGGTTCATCGAGCCGATCGTTCGCGAGCTTCCGATGGAATACGCCGTTGAGCTGAACCGTCTCATCGAGTTGCAGATGGAAGGATCGGTGGGGTAATGCTCCGACCGGCAACGCTTGCTGTGCCCAGAGGCGGCCAGTAACGCCGCTTTCTGCGTCCTCGTCCTTGACGCATTTCGTCCAATGCGCCTTCGTCCTGCGTCCTTGGAATCGGCGTCCCTGACTCGCCCTGGCCATCACCAGCGCTACCGGACGGAGCATCTCCCAATCCAGCCGCGTTACCGTAGGTTCCTATGCGCATCGTTGTTGCGGAATGCACGGTTGACTACGACGGGCGGCTCAGTGCCCATCTCCCCATGGCCACCAGGCTGGTCATGGTCAAGGCAGATGGTTGTGTGGCCGTGCACGCCGATGGAGGTGCATACAAGCCCCTCAACTGGATGAACGCGCCCAACCAGCTCATCGAAGAGGACGGCCGCTGGATCGTCGCTAATCCGAAAGGGGAGACGCTGACGATCACGTTTGGCGAGATCCACTTCGAGACCTCCTATGAGATGGGGGAGGACCCCGGCCTGCAGAAGGACGGTGTCGAGCTAGAACTGCAGCGACTGCTGGCAGAGACTCCAGAGTTCATCGAGCGGGGCCTCGAACTGATTCGGCGAGAGTACGCAACGCCGATTGGCCCGGTTGATCTGCTCTGCCGCGACGCCGACGAACGCGTGGTTGCCGTAGAGGTCAAGAGACGTGGCGAGATCGATGGGGTAGAGCAGTTGACCCGCTATCTCGAGTTCCTCAACCGGGACGAGCGGCTGGCGCCGGTCCGGGGACTGTTTGTGGCCCAGGTAATCAAGCCGCAAGCGCGAACGCTCGCCGAGGATCGAGACATCGGTTGCATCGAAATCGACTACGACGAACTCCGAGGCGTTGATTCGCCCATGCTGCGGCTTTTCTAGGGAGTTCGAGCCCGTAGGGGGCGAACTCGAACCTCGGCGGAGCCGAGGCTACGTCGAGCTACGCGGAATCGACTCTCCTTTCCTCAAGCTGTTCTGATCGGCCGAGTTTGGGGACGAACTCAACGAGTTCGCCAAACTCGAAACCTCAGGTCCGCGCAGCGGAGCTGAGGCGTGGATCTCGCCCATGCTGCGGCTCTTCTAGGGAGTTCGGCTCAGGCAGTCGCAAACAGGGCGAAGAGGCCGTCGTCCCGTGGTTCACCGGTCAGCGATGTCGCGACCCGCATCTCGACGAATCCCAGCTGGCCCAGCATCTCGGACAGTTCCGCCTCGGTATACGCAACGTTGGACATGGCGTGGCGCTGGACTGAGCCTGACTCGGCATCGACCACGTGGAACCTCTGAGTCGCGGTCCGGGCCGGTTCGTCCCAGAAGCTCTCGGTGAGCAGCAGGTGGGGCCGATCCGAGAACAGGCCCTCCTCGTGGGCGCTCCAGCCCGGATCGGCTTGGCCCGCTGCTCGGATGTGATCCGCCGTCTGCGGTTCCAATACGAGAGTCCCGCCCGGTTGCAGCGCATCATGCGCCTTGCCGAGGATCTCGCGGGCCTCGCTGCGGCGAAACACGTTCAGTTGTCCGTAGAGCAGCAGCGCAGCATCGAATCCGGAGCCGAACCCGGTTGTACGCAGATCGGCAAGTCGATACTCCGCTTCACCCGAGTGCGCCAGGGCGTACTCGATAGAGGCGGGGGAGAAGTCGATCCCGAGTCCCGCATACCCAAGTCTGGTCAGGCGGTTCAGATACAGGCCCGGTCCGCACGCCAGATCCAGAACTCGGCCCGGCGCCGGCGGGATGGCCGCGACGATGGTTGCGACGTGAGAATCGATGAGCTCCGCACGCCGGCTGGCCAGGTCGTGATCCTGGGTGAGGTGCTCTGCGAGCATGCGTCGGCTGAACCCGGGATCGTCCCAGGGGATGTTGTCGCCTTCGCTCCAGGGAGTAGGCGAGGGGGTCCGACTGATGATGTCGTTGAGTGTGTACATGTTCGTCCTCAGATACAGCGACGGCAGGCGGTGTCAGCTCAGTGACTTGGCTGGGTATTCGGGCTCAGACGCGCAACCCGCAGCAGTCTAAGTAACCCTTCGAATCCTCAATTCTGGCCCCGCGTCGCCGACAGGTTGGGTACGCCGGATCAGGAGAGAGACATGGCGTCCTACCTGGATGGTCTCAGTGAGAGAGATCTCCGAACTCTGGCGGCAATCACGGCTGGTGATGCCGACGAGTTGGCGGAGGAGCTTCAGCTACGCCCGTGGGCTATTCACGACCTGTTATCCGACGCCGACGTTATCGATGGGGTGATGGGACGCCATGCCCACCCGGCGAATCTCGTCTCGCCCTTCCTTCTCTTTGCCGTGATGGTGCACGCTGCTGCGGCCGAGCTCCGCAGTGCGACATATGTCAACGACTGGACCGGTCCGCAGAGTCGTCTCCCGGTGTTCGATGTCGAGCCGCTGCAGGAGTTTGTTGAAGACCCGGGCCGGATCTTCTTCCTGGTTCGGCTGCTCGATTCCTTTGCTCTACCCACGCAACCGCTGGTTCCCGCTGATCCGATGGACATCCACCAACTGGCGCTGTGGGTTGACGATGCCCTCCCGAGCCAGCGGGCCACGGTGCTGTGCCGGCTCGGCGATCTCAGCTTGTTCATGAGCGGCATCCTTCCCGATGCGACGGGCTCACAGACGCTCACTCCGCTGGAGGCTGAGAAACTGGGCACAACAGTTGATCTAACCCCCGAAGAGGTGCTGGGCCTGATTGATCACGGGAGCATTTCTCCGGGCCTCGACGCGCTGGAGTCGCTCGGAACCCGCTGGTATGAATCGGCGCTGGATGCAGGAGCAGGCCCGATGGTCGTCGGCGATGTTGCCAGTCGATTCCGTTCCGCGAGGCGGGTCCTCAACCATGTTTCGGATCGCTACCTGTATGAGCTCGAATGCCCCTGGGCGGGAGCGGCCTAGAGCAGGCTTTCCAGGTCGTAGGCGAATGATGGATGGCGAAGCTTGGTGAGCGCCTTGCGCTCTATCTGACGGATCCGCTCTCTGGTCACATCCAGCTGCCGCCCGACGTCCGACAGAGTGCGCGGCCCGCCACCGCTGAGCCCGTAGCGGAGCACGATGACGTCGCGCTCCTTGGGTTCCAGCATCCCCAGGGCTCGGTCGAGTTCGTCCCGTCGCGCCATGTCGGCAGCCACCACGAACGGATCGTCGGCCTGGGAGTCTTCGACGAAATCGCCCAGACTTGCGTCACCCGCATCTCCAACCGGATGGTCCAGCGATACGCAATCGTCGGGGCATTCCAAAGCGACAATCACCTGGTCGAGATCGAGGCCGCTCACCTCGGCAATCTCCCTGGCAGTCGGCCGACGTCCCTGCTTCTCGTGCAGAGCGTTCCTCGTCTCCTGAACAACCCGCACGACGTCGACGAGGTGTACCGGGAGACGAATGGTGCGAGCCGTGTTCCCGAGGCCCCGGGTGATGGCCTGACGAATCCACCACGTCGCATAGGTCGAGAACTTGAAGCCCTTGCGCCAGTCGAACTTCTCGACGGCCCGGATCAAGCCCAGGTTCCCCTCCTGGACGAGATCGAGCAGCTCGAGACCGCGCCCCGTGTACTTCTTGGCGATTGAGATAACCAGCCGAAGATTGGAGCGAATGAATTGGGCGCGGGCTTCCTCACCTTCATTGACGAGTCGCCGCAGCTCGAATAGCTCCCGTGATGGCAGACGCTCCGTCTCGAGCCGGACGGCGGCATGACGGCCAGCTTCCATCGCACGAGCAAGTCGAACCTCGTCTTCTGCGGTGAGGAGCTGGTGCTCGGAAACCTCGTCGAGATACAGGCCGACACCGTCTGCCTGAACCGTCTTGCGCGCCTTCTGCGTCATGGGCCCCCCTCATGACTATCCGTTCGTGATCAAGGTATCACGCTGCGGCAAAGGGTTCAACGAATCGCAGAGACGTCGACTTTTGGATAATTGTGCCAGCTCCTTCCGGATGTATTTCTGCAGGTACTAGCCTCTACGGGCACACCCAGGAAGTACTCAAACAACCCCGCAACCGTCTATGAGAAGACCTGCAGTTCTAGTTTCCGCGTTCGCCCTGGCCCTGTCCGCATGTGCGGGGCCTTCGGTGCTGATCGCAGGCGAATCGATGCGTTTTCCTGAGCCGCCGCCGCAGATGGTCGGCTTGACGGTTCTCGGTGCCGACGACCTGACTCCGTTGGACGCTTCTGTGGTCGCGCGAGGGGAGACCGTCGCGACCGACCCCAACGGAGCAGTTGAGCTTCTCTGGGAAGAGGAACCGATCGATGTCACTGTCAATGCTGAGGGCTTCTACGAATCGACGGTGACGGTCGCCGAGAAGCCGCTCGAGGGTTCCGTCGAGATTCGGCTCGAGCCGGTTGTGCTCAACGGAACCGTTACCGCAGCAGACGGTCGGCCGCTCCCCGGGGCATCGATCAAGCTTGGCGACGCTCTGGAGACCAGCTCTGACAGCGATGGCGAGTTCACCCTGTTCCGCGCTGTGCCTGGCGATCTCGTCGTGAACCGTCCCGCCTGGGAGGGATCAGTCGTCGCTTGGGATGGCTCCGACCCGGAGATCACCGTCGAGCTCGAGCCGCTGATGATTCGAGCGCTCCGCGTCGCCGGCGACGGATCCGGAGCCGGCAACGTGGAGAAGTGGCAGGAGCTTCTGGACCTCGCCGACAGCACGGCCATCAACGCCTTCGTCGTTGATACCCAGGATGAAGGTGGCTACGTATACCACGACACCGAGGTCCAGCTGGCCTACGAGATCGACGCAGTACGTTCTCGCTACGACGCAGCTGAAGTCATCAAGGACATGGAAGAGCACGGGCTATACAAGATCACTCGAATCGTCACCTTCCAGAGCAACCAGCTGGCCCGCGCTCGGCCCGACATAGCTGCGATCAACACCCAGACCGGGTTGCCGTGGACGAACAACAAGGATCTCGCCTGGCTGGACCCAACCGATCGCAACTCGTGGGACTATCCCCTAGCTCTTGCCGAAGAGGCGTGCCGGCTTGGTTTCGATGAGATCCAGTTTGACTACGTTCGGTTCCCGTCCGACGGCCCGATCAGCCAGCTCAGTTTTGATGGATTGACCGCAGAGAACTACTACAGCGATGAGTCGGAGCAGATCCGGGTGAGCACCATTGCTGCCTTCCTCGAGGAGGCGTACAACCGTCTCAACCCAATGGGCTGCGCGGTTGCGGCCGACATCTTCGCCATAACCCTCGAGAGCACTTCCGACGAGGGGATCGGTCAGTCGCCGCGGGTGTTCTCCAACTACATCGATGTGCTCAGCCCGATGATCTACACCTACACCTACGGTCCCGGCTGGAAGGGTTGGGCCGATCCCAACGACCATGCCAGCGAATTGGTCGCCGCCGCGTTGGATGCCGGGATCCCGAGGTTGGAGGGATTCGCCCTCTATCGCCCGTGGTTGCAGCGGGCATTCCTCGAGGACGAGGAGATTCTTGGCATCCAGGACGTCGCCGAGGAGCGCGACATGGGATGGATGCTGTGGAGTGCCGGCACCATCTTCGACGCCGGCCACCTGCGGCCCGCCGAGTGATGCGATCGCAGCGTCTGCAGACACTTAGTGAGGAGATCGCCGGCTGCCGCCGCTGCCCTCGCCTCGTAGCTTGGCGAGAACAGGTAGCCGAGGAGAAGCGGGCGGCCTTCAGCGACGATGACTACTGGGGTCGACCAGTCCCCGGCTTTGGTGACCCAAAAGCAGCATTGGTCATTGTTGGGCTGGCGCCGGCTGCACACGGGGCAAATAGAACCGGCCGCATGTTCACCGGCGATCGCAGCGGCGACTGGCTCTACCGAGCCCTGTTCGAAGCAGGCTTCGCCAACCAACCCGAGTCGGTTGACCGCGCCGACGGCCTCGAACTCAACGGAGCCTGGGTGACGGCACCGGTTCGTTGTGCCCCACCGGCCAACAAGCCCGCACCGGCGGAGCGAGACAACTGCGCAGATTGGTTCACCAGCGAACTTGATCTCCTCGATTCCGCAGTCGTTTACGTGACCCTGGGCCAGTACGGGTATCAGTCGCTGTGGCGCTATCTGGGGTTGGGGATGGAGCTACCCCGTCCTCGTCCCCGTTTCGGGCACGGTGAGGAGGTCTCGCTTTCCGATGGTCGAACCGTTCTGATGTCCTTCCACCCGAGTCAGCAGAACACGTTCACCGGGAAGCTGACCCGGGAGATGTTTGCTGCGGTGTTCTCGCGAGCCCACCAGTTGGCGGGAAGCGCTACCTGATCTGGTCGGACAACTCGAGTACCCGGAGCCAACGCTCGTGGGCGTCGGACAGGTAGGAATACGGGTTCACCACTCGCCGGCCGTCGTGTAGCTCGAAGTGGGTGTGTGCGGTGCCGCGCTCTGCGTTCCCGGAGTCGCCCACGTAGCCGATGACCGTACCGGCCGCAACGAACATCCCTTCTTCGGGACCCGGGGCGAAAGCCCATTCCGGTCCGCCCGACCCGTCGTCGCTCCCCGGGGAGTCGTTGTTGAGGTGCATGTACCAGGTCTCCCAACCGTCGCGGTGAACCAGCCGCACGTAGTTTCCGGAACGCCTGCTGGTCCCGATTGCTGTGACGAATCCGTCGGCAACAGCGATTACTTGGGAGTGCTTGGCGCCGAAGATGTCGTTGCCCTGGTGGCGTCGCCCCCCGGAGCGGGGGTCGCCCCAGTCGTCGGAGAAGCGCGACTCGATGTCCTCGTGTGGGAAGTACACGAACACAAAATCCTCCTCGGCCGCAGCTGGTATCGAGGGAACCAGCAACGTGACGGCGAGAAGCAATAGCGCTGATAGTTTCAGGAGTGGCATCTGAGAATCCCCACGGAGGGACGGTCACCCTATTTGGCGCCGGGGGCTATGCAACATCGAAAACCGGAAGACTGACCGTATTTGGGTCGATGCAGTCCGGTTAATCTCTGGCTCCTCGCAACAGGAGAAACCGTGAAGACCCTTGATTCGCAGGCCTCAGCCGCGCTCGGCACCGCTGACCCCGGTTGGCTGAGCGAACGTCGCAAGCAGGCACTGGACTACTTCGAAAAGCTCCCCATGCCCTCACCCGTCGAAGAAGTGTGGCGTTACGTCGACCTCGACTTCGACATTGCCAGCTACTCCATTGTCGAGAACCCCGGCGAAGCGCATGAGTTGGGTGTCGGCATTGCCGCGGCACTTCCCGATACCTCAGGTTCGCTGCTCATCGTTGATGGGCATGTCGTTTCGAGCGAGAACACCGAGGGCCGGGTTTCTTTCGGCTCGATTCGGTCCATCCTGGCCGCCGACCCTGACCTGCTCGAGCCGTTTCTTGGCGTTGCCGTTCCATCCGATCTCGACAAGTTCGCAGCCGCCCATGCCGCATTCGGTGGGGAAGGAGCTGCGCTTGTCGTGCCGCGCGGCGTGGTTGTAGAGAAGCCGTTCTTTGTTGATGTGCAAGCGACTGAGAACGGATCGGTTTCGTTTCCTCACGTTTCGCTGAGCGTTGGCGAGTCGGCGCAGGCCTCGGTGGTGCTGCGCTACCGCTCTGACGATGGCCTCGACAGCCTGGTCGTTCCGCAGCTCGAGCTCAATGTCGGCGCCAACGCACAGCTCAAGGTGACCGTCGTGCAGCATTGGGGGCGGGGGACCCGGTCAATCTCCCATGTCCGGGGGATCGTGGGGCGCGATGCCAACCTCCACCTGGGTGAAGCCGGTCTCGGCGGACTGCTTTCTCGCCTCAACCTGACCGTCGATCTAGAGGGAAACGGATCGTCCGCCAACGTCGTTAGCGCGTACTTCGGCGATGAGAATCAGACACTCGACTACCGCTACACGATGCACCATCAGGGCGTCAACACCAACAGCGACATGTTCTTGAAAGGTGCGGTGCAGGATGAGGCCCTGTCCGTATTCACCGGCATGATCCGTATTGATGAGGGTGCGCAGAAGACAGATGCGTATCAGACCAACCGCAATCTCATCCTCTCCGACGGCGCCTCAGCCCAGTCGGTGCCCAATCTCGAGATCCTTGCCGACGACGTGCGCTGTGGCCACGGTTCGACGGTCGGCCCACTGGATGACGATCAGCGCTACTACTTGATGAGCCGCGGCCTCGACGAGCTCCGCGCCAATCGTCTGCTGGTGCATGGTTTCTTCAACGAGGCTCTCGCCAGGTTCCCCGAACCAGCCATTGCCGGTGTCGTGACGTCCTGGATCGACGCCAAGTACCGCGAGGCACAAGAGGCGGGGAGGGTGTGACGGTGCGCGTGCAGATAGCCCCCGTGGACCAGATCCCGAATGAGGCTGGCTTGCGCCTCGAGCTCGAAGGGCATCGCATCGCTCTGTTCCGGGTCGGCGACAGCTTCTACGCTCTCGGCGACAGGTGCAGTCACGCCGAGGCCTCGCTGGCCGAGGGCGAAGTGTTTGACGACGAGGTCGAGTGCCCTCGACATGGTGCCGCGTTCGGGCTCGCCGACGGTGAGGCCCGCACCCTGCCGGCGACCAGCCCTGTCCCTACGTATTCCGTCGACGTCGCAGATGGCGTCGTCTACCTGACGATTGACGAGGAGTCCTGATGTCACTCGCCCTGCAAGTTTCTGATGTCAAGGCCCGCTTCGGCGACCTGGAGATCCTCAAGGGAGTCGACATCGACGTTCCGTTCGGTGAGGTGCACGTACTGATGGGTCCGAACGGGTCCGGCAAGTCGACTCTGTGTCACGTACTAATGGGAAAGACCGACTACGAGGCGACTGGGTCCGCCCTTGTTGACGGTACCGAGGTGCTCGGCCTGCCCGTAGACGAGCGGGCGAGAGCTGGCCTCTTCGAGGCATTTCAGTATCCGGTCGAGGTGCCCGGTGTGTCCCTCGATGATCTCATCAGTGAGATGGGTGAGGTGCGCGAGGATCCGGGTTTTGCCGACCGTGTCGAGGCTGCGGCGGAAGCTCTTGACATGGAGCGGTTCCGCCAGCGTGCCGTCAACAATGATCTCTCCGGCGGCGAGAAGAAGCGATCCGAGATGTTCCAGCTCGCTGTGGCCAAGCCCAAGGTTGCCATCCTCGACGAGGTCGATTCGGGTCTCGACATCGATGCAGTCCGCGAAGTCGCTCACCTCGTCGAGGAACTCCGCAGCGACGACCTCGGTGTCCTCATCATCACCCACTACAGCAGGATCCTCCGCTATATGAAGCCGGACAAGATCCACGTGATGGTTGCCGGCAAGGTTGTGCGCACCGGCGGCCCCGAGATTGCTGCGGAACTCGAGGCGAGCGGATACGTTGATCTGGTCGATGGTGAAGCCACCGTCTCTGCTCCCGACGTGACACCGTTCGACGTGTGAACCCGGCACGATTCAGCAGGCGGTAACCTCGTCACCCCGATAAGTGAGGCTGTCGTATGACAGAGCTGGTCTACCAGTTCGACGACCCGGACGAAGCCAGGGCCTACCTACGCGAGGTCAGCACTCTCTGGATCGTCTGGATCATCGGGCTCGCCGGGCTGATGGTCACTCACGCCCTTATTCTGGTCGTGTGGGCCGTGGCGGTACTCGTGGCGCTCTACTACGCCGCGCGACCACTTCAGCAACGAGCTGAGGAGCTCGTGCCGGAGAACACGGTCGAGGGTGGCAAGCTGAACGCGGCCCTACGAGGCGGCACGACCCGCGACCGTGCGCTGCGGGATTACTTCTACGGCACCGAGCCGCTCGAGGCTGCGCTTGACGCCGCCGGGATGAGCCGGCGGTGGGTGACCCTCCGACACCTCATGGTGGCGCTCACGCTCCTCTCCCTCGTTTACGTGGTGTTTGGCCCCCGGCCGTGAGTGCCGCCGGCCGGTTTGCTCTCGGGGTCGTTGCCGGGGCTCTCATCCTCCCGATACTGGGCCTCATTCCGTCCGGCGATGCCGAGGAGCCTGCGACAACGACATCCGTCCCCACGACGGAGGCTCCGGCCACCGTTCCCTGGTTCGAGCCGGAAGAGGTGGCAATTGGAGCGACGTTTCTTCTGCCTCGCAACCTCAATGTGACCGATGGGTTCGCCTACCTCGACTACGAGCTCACCGGGATTGCGCCGTCCGTCGTCGGGGATTTCGAGGATCGGCCCGCGGGCGCCGGCGACTTCGCCGCGATGCCCGAGCGATGGGAGCTGACGACTGCGTCGGGCGCCATTGTCGAAGCGACAACGGGCCCTCGCGCCTCTTCTGTGCGGTTCGAGATGCCGATCGGTGAGGAGGAGGTGGAGTCCATCCGGCTGGTGGGGTGGAGGGTTGCGGTTCCCTTTGGCGAGCAAGTCGAAGTCCCCATCGAGTCCGGCGCTACCGCCGACCTGAGGCGGGGCCGGGTGACCGTCAATACCGTGCTGGAGCAGAGCATCTCGACGATCGTGCAGCTCGACTTCGACCGCTCTGGTGACGACTGGGACATCACGGTTTCGCTTCGGCCCATCGACTCGAGTTGGCGAGTGACCGGCAGACAGGGTGGGGGCTTGCAGCTCATCTGGGAGGGGACGAATGTCCCCGAGTCGGTGGTTCTCGAAGACGCCGGTTTCGAGATGAGGCCACTCGTCGGCGAGATCCTGGTGATGGAGGGGGTGGCCACTTGAGCGAGATCGACTACGAGGAGCTGATCAAGTCCCCCCTTGATGACGAGAAGCAGACCCCCGACACTGCATGGTCTGTTGCCGTTCCGGGTGCTGCGGTTGGTCTGCTACTCGGCTGGCTGCTGACCCTCGGTGGTGGCGACGGGGCGGAACCGGCATCCACCACTGCGGTGACGACGTCCCGGCCGCCAGACGCTGCTGTTGTCTCCGACTTCCCACCCGGCTACGGCGAGCTTGCCCCCGATCTCGGAGCGGCCGGCACTGAGGTGGTGCTCACAGATGAGTCGACAATCGTTGCGTTCACGACTGCTGCGCAGCGGGGCACCGATCCCGTCGAAGTTGCCTGGCCGATTGGTGGGGAGTGGCTGCTGGAATCAGCGGCGGGGACCACCATCGAGTCAACTCGCGTCGTCAATGGCCGCTTCAGTGCTTCGGCCTTTTCGGTGCACTTCCCTCCGCAAGGCGAAGACACCACCTACGTGCAGGCACGTCTGATTGAGCGGTGGGATGTCGAGCACGTCACCGGATCGGTTGAGCTTCCATTCACCGAGGAGCCGTTCTCCATCGATGAGCCACTTTCGGTTCCTGTTGATCAATCGTTGACCCTCATCATCCCCCGGCTAGACCTCGGCAGCTTCCTCGGCACGGTCGAATGGCGGACGGTGGGTGCGAATCTGGGGACGACGGTGCAGATGACGATCCGGTTGTTCGACGCAGAGGGTGGGATCGTCGGTAGCTACGAGCGGTTCCCCGAAGTGCGCGAGCCGAGCGAGGAGGGGACTCTCGAGTTCAGTTGGAGCGAGCCCTTTCCCATCGATCAGGAAGGTGCGGTGACCGTATCTCTCGAGTACACAGTCGGTGTTGTCACTTCCGTTCCGGTATCGCTCGCCTTTGATCTCACCGAAGTGCCGGTCGGGCGGTAGGCCACTAACTTGCAGACAATGATCGACAAGCTCGTTGACCTCATCACTGCAGCCGAGCGGATTCTCGTATTCACCGGCGCCGGGATCTCAACGGCATCCGGGATCCCCGATTACCGGGGACCGCAAGGAGTGTGGAAAACACGCACGCCTGTCTTCTACGACGAGTTCATGACCTCTGTCGATCGGCGTCGGGACTACTGGCAGCAGAAGATGGAGGACGCGGAAGAGTGGGGTGCAGCCGAGCCGAATGAGGTGCATCGGGCCCTGGTACGTCTCGAGAGGGTCGACAAGATCGAGATGGTTGTGACCCAGAACGTCGACGGATTGCACGCCGCCGCCGGAACCAGCCGGGAGAAGCTGGTCGAGATCCACGGAACGAACCGTGAGATCGAGTGTCAGACCTGCCGCGAGAGGTCTGCACCCGAGCCCCACTTCGCCACCTTCCGTGAAACGGGGGATCCGCCGCTCTGCCATTGCGGCGGGTACCTGAAGCCGGCAACGATCAGCTTCGGCCAGAACCTTCGCGCCGATGAGATGGCCAGAGCCTTCGACGCCGCCGACAGGTGTGACCTGGCAATGGCACTCGGATCAACGCTGACCGTCAACCCGGCCGCGTCGGTTCCTCTCTATGCGACCGAGCGGGGTACGCCCTACGTGATTGTCAACCGGGGGGAGACGGCTCACGACCGGCTGCGCACCGTCACACTGCGGATCGACGGTGACGTCGGTGCGATCGTCCCGGGCGCCATCGAGAGGGCGCTAGCTGCATAGACGACGGCAGTGGGCTTCCCGCTATCGTCGCCGCCATGCCGCATCGCACCCGAAGGTTTCGTCTCGGTCTCGCATACCTGACCGGGATGCGACTTCTGATCAATATCGCCGCCCGGTTTGTTGAGTTCTTCCTTCCGGCAATTGCTCGAGGGCTCAATGTGCCGTTGGAGCGGGCGGGCGACCTGATTTCGATTCGATGGGCGGCCGGCTTGCCCACTCCGTTGGCGATGACCGCATTGAGCCGGGGACGACCGCGCCGGAATCTGATCGGTTTCGGCATGGGCCTGTTTGCGGTGGGTGCTCTGACCACGGCTGCGACATCGGTTTTCGTTGGTGCCGTCGTCGGCTTCATCATGATGGGGGCGGCGAAGCCTCTGTTCGATGTGTCGGCGCAGGCGTACCTCGCCGACCGGGTGCCTTACGAGAATCGGGGCCGAGTCATTGGCATCTTCGAGTTGACCTGGGCAGGCGGCTTGCTGATCGGCGCCCCGCTTGCCGGCTGGATGATTCGCACCAGCGGTTGGCAGTCACCTTTCTGGGTGCTTGGCGGCGTGGTCGGCGCCGGCGCGCTGTTGATCAGCCGGCTGCTGGACCGTGACACCGGCGATGTCCACGGTGATGTTGGGCGATTGCGGTTGGATCGTCCGTCTGGTGCCTTTCTGGTCACGGCCGGGCTGTATGCGATGGCAGCCCAGCTCATGTTTGTCGTGCTCGGAGCATGGCTGGAGGACTCGTTCGGGCTGTCCTTGGTTGAAGCCGGTGGCATTGCAGTCCTGATTGGCCTGGCGGAGCTCGCAGGCGAGGGAGCAACGGCAGGGTTCGCCGACCGCATCGGAAAGCGTCGCGCTGTCTTCGCCGGTATCACCATCGCAGCAGCCGGATTCGCACTGTTCGCCGTTACCAATGGATCGCTGGTCGGTGGGGTTGCCGCGGTGATGATCGCCTACTTCGGATTCGAGTTCGCCATCGTCTCGGGTGTGCCGTACGCAACCGAGATCCACCCGCATGCCAGAGCTCGATTCCTCTCCTGGATGGTTGTCGGCTGGGCGATCGGGCGCACCCTCGGCTCGGCAGTCGGGCCCCGGGTCTACCTCGGGTCGGGCATCGCGTTCGCTGCGCTGGTCGCCGCGGCGTTGAACCTCATGGCAGTCGCCGTTTTCGCCTGGGGTGGCGTTCCTGCGAACGCCATCGAGAGCCGATCCGTGCCAGACTCAGCGGAGAACTAAGGAAAGCGAAGCATGGCAGAACAAACCGGGCGAGCTCGTGATGGGGTGCTGTTCACCGATCAGTACCAACTCACAATGGCGCAGCTCTACTACGAGCGCGGCTTGCACGAGAGACAGGCGCAGTTTGACTTCTTCTTCAGGCGCTACCCCAACTACGGTCGCCACCAAGCGGGTTACGCCGTCTTTGCCG
Organism: Acidimicrobiia bacterium; assembly: GCA_030065575.1. Classification (GTDB taxonomy): domain Bacteria; phylum Actinomycetota; class Acidimicrobiia; order Spongiisociales; family UBA5794; genus JAAETI01. The sequence goes on along the minus strand of JASJDZ010000003.1, from coordinate 36,639 downwards.
GATTGGACCCGCTGCTGGAGTGGATGGAGGATGTCCGATTCACCGACGCCGATCTCGAGTTGCTGAGTAGCCAAACCAACGAGGCCGGTCAGAAGCGATTTGGTGATGAGTTCCTCAACTGGCTCCGCGAATCCGGAGCTTTCGATCGGGTCGTCATTAGGGCTGTTCCTGAGGGTCGTGTGGTGCATGCCAACGCTCCCATCGCCGTCGTGCAGGGCCCGTTGGCCATCGTCCAGATCCTCGAGACCTCTTTGCTCAACCACCTCAACTACCCGACGCTGATTGCCACCAAGGCCTCGCGTATCCACGAATCAGCCGGAGGTAGCCCGGCCCTCGAGTTTGGGATGCGACGCGGTCCGGCCTCGGGTGCGAACCCGGGCGGACGGGCGGCGCTCATCGGCGGTGCTGATTTCACTTCGAACGTCGGGATATCCCACGAGATGGGGCTTGACCCAAAGGGAACACACGCCCACTCGATGGTGCAGGTATTTATGGCGCTCGGCCAGGGTGAGCTCGAAGCCTTCCGTGCCTACGCCGAGGTGTATCCAGACGATTGCATCCTGCTGGTTGACACGATCGACACTCTCGAGTCCGGCATCCCCAACGCAATCAAGGTCTTTGCCGAGTTGCGAGCCGCCGGGCATGAGCCGGTCGGGATCAGACTCGACTCGGGAGACCTTGCGTATCTGAGTATCGAGGCTGCTGAGATGCTTGATGCTGCCGGCTTCGAGGACGTGCAGATAGTCCTGTCCGGCAACCTCGATGAGCTGGAGATCTGGCAGATCCGAGCGCAGATTCTCGACGAGTTCGCCCGCGCCGGGAGAGATCCGTCGCGTCTGATGGAGCGTCTGGTCTACGGGGTGGGAACCCGGCTGATCACATCGCAGGGGCACGAGGCGCTCGACGGCGTGTTCAAGCTGGTGGCTATCGAGAAGGATGGAGATTGGACACCGGCCATCAAGGTATCGGATACCCCCGAGAAGGTGCCGATCCCGGGCGACAAGAAGATCTGGCGGCTCTACGACGCCCGGGGGAGGGCAACCGCAGATCTCATTGCGATGGCGGACGAAGAGCTGACCAAAGGCGACATTCTTCTTCATCACCCGCACCGCATGGGGATAAGCCGTGTCATCCCTCGTGACGAGATCACAGAGGTCGAGGATCTCCTCGTCGAGGTGTTCGCCGGAGGGAAGCGGAGCACTCCGTCCCCAGATCTCGAGGAGATGAGGTCACGGCGCATCGCAGACCTCGATCGTCTCGACGTTGGTGTCCGTCGCTTGGTGAACCCGCACATCTACCACGTGTCGCTGACCGAGCGCATCAAGTCGCTGCAGCTCGAGCTGATCGACGAGGCCAGGGGCGAGTAGCACAATCACTGGGTTTCGCGGGAGCTACTCCTCGTTCCTGCGTAGTTCCGTAGCAATATGGCCGACGAATCTACGCAAGAACGCTAAGACTCAGCCTGACTGAGCGCGTCCGCCAGTGTCGTCCAGGGCAGGTCGGCGCATTTGATGCGGACGGGGAACTTGCGCACGCCCTGGAGCGCCTCGAGGTCCCCGAGGACGGCCCCGGGGCGAGCGGGATCGACGGGGTTCTCGCCTTCATCGATCGACATCATCACGCGGAACTTGTGGGCAAGCTCGCCCACCTCCTCGAGGGTCTTTCCCTTGATGGCGTCGGCCATCATCGACCCTGATGCCTGCGAGATCGAACACCCCTGTCCCTGTGTCGCTACATCGGTGATCACACCGTCGGCAATGGCAAGGTCGAGGGAGAACTCATCTCCGCACGAGGGATTCAAGCCCTCGGCATGCACGTCGGCATTGCTCAGAGTCCCCTTGTGTCGGGGATGTCGATAGTGATCGAGGATCACTTCTCTGTAGAGCTCTTCGAGTGCCATCGTCTCTGTTGGTTGATGAGGTCACAACCATAACGCCGCCACCAAGGACAGCGAATCGCTCGGGCCCTAGGCGAGACCGAAGAGATCCCGGGCGCGATACAGGCCCGTGACCAGCTGATCGATGTCCTCTTCGGTTGTGTACACGTAGAACGACGCTCGCGCGGTTGCCGGCACCTCGAGATAGCGCATCAGGGGTTTGGCGCAGTGGTGGCCGGCTCTCACTGCCACACCCTCCTGATCGAGGATCGTGGCGACGTCATGGGGGTGGATATCCCCCAACTCGAAACTGATGGTGCCTCCTCGCGCAGAAAGATCGGTGGGCCCGACGACCCGCAGGTCGGGGACCTCCGATAGCCGATCGAGCGCGTATCGGGTTATCGCGACCTCGTGGCGGCGCACTGCCTCCATTCCGAGCTTGTCCAGGTAGTCGATGGCGGCGCCAAATCCAACCGCCTGGGCGATCGGGGGAGTGCCCGCCTCGAACTTGTGGGGAACCGGCGCCCAGCGCGATTCGTACAGCCGGACGTCGGTGATCATCTCGCCGCCGCCCTCGGCCGGGTCCATTTCCTCGAGGATCTCGGGACGACCCCACATTGCGCCAATCCCGGTGGGACCAAGCATCTTGTGCGCACTGAAGACGAGCAGATCGGCGCCGATCTCAGCAACGTTCGTCGGCAGGTGGGGGACCGATTGGGCCGCATCGACGATCATCAGCGCGCCCACGCTCCGGGCTGCTTCCACCAGCTGCGGCACCGGGCCGATTGTGCCGGTGACATTGGACATACCCGAGACGCTGATGATCTTCAGCCGGTCGTCGACGAACCTGTCCAGATTCGAGAGGTCGACCCGATAGTCCTCGTCGAGCTCGAGATAGACGAGCTCAGCCCCGGTGTGCTTTGCGATGATCTGCCAGGGAACGACGTTGGCGTGATGCTCCATCACGGTGAGCAGGATGCGATCGCCCTCACGGAGCCGGTTCAGGCCCCAGCCGTAGGAGATCAGATTCATGCCGTTCGTCGTGCCCTTCGTGAACACGACCTCGTTTGATGATCCGGCACCGATGAATTGTGCGATCTTGGTGCGAGCATCCTCGTAGGCGATCGTCGCTTCCGCGGCGAGAGTGTGGGCGCCGCGGTGGACATTCGAGTTGTAGACCCTGTAATAGTCCGAAATGGCATCGATCACCTGGCTCGGCTTCTGTGTGGTTGCCGAGGAGTCGAGATAGGCGAGCCGCTTTCCGTTGACCAACCGATCGAGGATGGGGAAGTCGGCTCGAACCTGTTGCATCATCCGGCGGTCCCTACCCGGTAGTTGTCGTAACCCGATTCCTCGATTTCCTTGGCCAGATCCGGTCCGCCGGTTTCCACCACCCTGCCGTCGACGAAGACGTGAACGACATCGGGCGTGATGTAGTCGAGCATCCGCTGATAGTGCGTGATGATCAGGAAGCCACGATCGTCATCGTGAAGGCGTTGCACCCCTTCGGCGACGGTACGCAACGCATCGATATCGAGGCCCGAGTCTGTTTCGTCGAGAACTGCGAGCTCGGGATCGAGGATCGTCATTTGCAGTACCTCGCTGCGCTTGCGCTCCCCGCCGGAGAACCCCTCATTGAGGTAGCGGTCTGCGAAGGACTGATCCATCCCCAGCTGAGTCATGGCCTCAGCGACCTTGAGTCGCAACTCGAGCACTGTGTAGTCGGTGCCGGTTCGATTGGAGAGCGCCGTGCGCAAGAAGTTGAGTACGGACACGCCGGGGATCTCCTCGGGGTATTGGAATCCGAGGAATATGCCGGAGCGCCCGCGCTCATCCGGGTCGGTCTCGGTGATGTCCTCGCCCTTGTAGAGAATCTGCCCGCCGGTCACCTCGTATCCGGGGTGACCCATGAGCACATAGGAGAGAGTCGACTTCCCGGACCCGTTTGGGCCCATCAGCGCGTGGATTTCCCCTCGTTCGATGGTGAGGTTCATCCCCTTGATGATTTCCGTGTCGCCGGCCGAAGCGTGGAGGTCGTTGATTACTAGTAAAGGTGCAGTCATAGGGCGCAGGATAGCTTCCCGCCGCAAGCTCTAAGTACTACGCAGCTAGTGGTTATCCGCTGAGTCCTCGGAAGTGGCGGGTCACCTCTTCGGGGTCGATCTCGCCCAGTGGCGCAAAGTGTTGGATGTAGATCCGACCTACCCCTTGCCGGCGGTAATCGTCGATGATCGCCGCGGCCTGCTCGTAGGTCCCGTGGAGCATGCGGCGCTCGGCGAGGATGGCTTCGAGCTCGTCCGGTTCTTTGTCCCGCTCCGATGCTGCTGCGGCGAGCGCCTCCCGGTACTCGGCCTCATCCTCCCCGATGATCGCTGACGACATGATCGAGACCTTGACTTCGCCCGGGTCCCGATCCATCTCTGTTGCGCTCGACACCATGACGTCCAGCCGGGCGCTCAGCTCCTCGGCGTTGGAGGCAAACATGTTGTACTCGTCGGCGAAACGCCCGGCAATCGACGGGGTACGTTGCTTGCCCATGCCGCCAATGATGATGGGCAGGCGCGTTGCCGGCTGGGGCAGAACCTCGATGTCCTCCAGCCGGAAGTGGCGGCCGACAAAACCACCGCTGCTGCGCCCTGTCGCCGCGTGTATGTAGGCGAGGGTCTCGAACAGGAGGCTGAACCGAGCTCGCATCTCAGGCAATGCGATCCCAAAGGCGCGATGCTCGCTCTCCATCCAACCGGTGCCGACACCCAGCTCAAATCGGCCGCCCGACATCTCATCCAGGGTTGTCGCGGTCTTGGCAATCACGCCGGGGTGACGGAAAGTCAACGGGGTCACCAGAACCGTCAGCTTGATCGTGTCCGTCTCCCTTGCCAGGCCGGCAATCGTGGTCAAGGCGTCGGTTGCGGCGACACTGTTCTCACCGGCCAGGTAGTGGTCGGAGCGGGCAAACGCGGTGTATCCGGCATTTTCGGCGGCACGAGCCAGGTTGAGCAGCTCGGCGTATGTACCGCCCATCTGTGGTTCAACCATCAAACCGAATTCCATCGTCGCCTCCTCGCGCTACCAGCGCCGTCGCCGCCACTCGGGAAGCGACGGTCGTTCGTTTCCAATAGTTGTGTCAGCACCGTGGCCCGGCATGACGATCGTCTCGTCGCCGAGCGAGAAGTACTCACGTTCCAAGCTCTCCATGATCTGGTCGAAGTCCGAGTAGGGGAATCGTGTTGCGCCCGGTCCGCCGGGAAACAGGGTGTCTCCCGTGATGGCTGCGCCGGGGGTAACCATGCCCACCGATCCCGGGGTATGCCCCGGGGTGTGTACCAACTCAACCACGGTATCTCCGATAGGAAATGGGCCGGGATTGAGGTCACCATCCGGTTCGATAGGGGATATCTCGCGGTCGGCTGCGTGAAGCAATACCGGGATACCCAACTCGTCCGAAACCTCCTCGGCAGCACCGACGTGGTCGGCGTGCCCGTGAGTGGTGACGATGGCGATGGGGCTCGTGCCCGCAGCATTTGCGATCACTAGGTTCGGATCGGCTGCCGCGTCAACGATGATCGAGGTGTTGGTGGCACGGCAAGCCACCGTGTAGGTGTTGTTTCCGAAGTCGCCTACTTCCGCCTTGCGGATGCGCACCCGATCATTCTCGAAATGCCAGTTCGACGGCACGTTACCCTTCCAGTTTTGCGCCGAGGCTAGCGCACGATCAGCCGGCGGGCTGCAACGACTCCATTGCCAGTTCAAGCGTTTCGATGCTGGTCTGCCCGGCAATGCGGAGGGCTACCGTCCCATCGCCATTGAGAAACACCCAGTAGGGGAATGGGCTTCCCCCGTACGCTCGGAAAGCACTCGAGTCCTGGTCGTCACGGATGTTCGGTTGGGTCCATCCCTCTCGATCCAACCACTCAGACGGAGGCCAGTTGACCTGACCGGAGCTGGCGGCCGAGGTAACCGAGATGATCTCGACGCCTTCGACCCCGCCGCCGGAGTCGAGCCACTGCTGCACCCGTGGCATTTCCACCTGGCAGTGTGAGCACCAGTGCGCCAGGAACACGATGGCTTTGGGCGTACCGTCGTGGGTGATCGATACGGTGCTGTCATCAAAGTCTTGCCCCGTGATCTCGGGAGCAATCATCCCGTTGGCGGGATCGTTTTGGACGACAGAGGTGTTCGACGGCATGGTCGGGAGAGCCTCTCCGGAGATGACCGGATCGCCGTACTGGCCGCCACTGCCGATGGGCTCGTCGCCGCTGGCGAGAATGGCAACGATGAGAAGAGCTGCAACCGCGCCAAATGCAATCAGCAGGACTGGGGTCCTGCGGCTCGGGGCCGGTGCCTTCGCTGCGGCGCTCTTGCGGGCGCCCTTCGTCTTGGTCGTCATCTACTCGAGACCCTTTCCTTTGTTTCCGGGGCCATATGATGGCGCGTCCCGCCGGCTACTTCGACGTTCTGCCAAAAACTGGGCTCAGGAGGTCAGGGCCTCGAGCATGGCCAGCTCCAGCAGCGAAACGTCGAGGCGGCCGGAAATCCGACGGGTTACATTGCCGTCGGCATCCACGAAGACCCAGTAGGGGATGACCGTCCCTCCGTATCCGAAGAACACGGACAGCTCCTCGTCGTCGGCGATCACCGGGCTTGTCCAGTTCTCTCGAGCGAACCATTCAGAAGGGGGCCAGTTGCCCGAGACCTGACGGGCCGAGGTCGAAACGGCGATGATTTCGACGCCGGCAACGCCTCCGGTTTCGTTGAGCCAGGACTGCACTTCCGGTAGCTCGTCCTGGCAGTGGGGGCACCCGTGGGAGACAAAGAGCAGTGCCTTTGCGTTCCCATTGCGCAAGATGTCGACCGGTTCGCCGGCGAAATCCTGGCCACGCACCTCCGGGATCGGTAGGCCGTAGGCAGGATCGGACGCAGCGTCACCGACATTGCTGTTCGGCACCTCGGGAAGCGGGTTCCCCGTCACCGTCGGAGTGCCGACCTCGGCTACGGCTGCGGTCTCATCGTCGCCAGACCCGGAGAGCACTACGGCCAGTACGAGGGCGATGGCTACAACTGCAAAGGCCGCCGCGGCGATGAGCTTCGATCGGTTGGGATTGGATTCCTGGGGCGAGCTACTAACGGTCACGAGATCTCCAGTTGACTAGGTCGGGGCTGATTCGTTCCTGCGCAGCACGACCATGAGAACCAGTACGAGGAGGAACGCACTCAATGCCATGTACGGGATCGAGATGAAATCCCATACTCGGAAGTAGAAGGCGGTGCAGGGCACCGAGGTCGTACAGCTCGTGCCTTCGAGATTGGGGAACCATTGAATGAGGTAGTGATATGCCGCGATAGCCGCACCGACGGCAGCGATCACATTCGCATAGATCCGAATCATGCCCTCGCGCCGGAATGCGGCGATGGCCAGAATCAGCGCCAGGGGGTACATGGCGATGCGCTGATACCAGCAGAGGGTGCACGGGATCAGATTCGCCGTCTCGGATAGATAGAGACTGCCGAGCGTGGCGAATCCCGCAACTGCGGCCCCAAACCAAAGCTCGTAGCCCCGGAGCACATCTTCGATCTGATTGCGGATTTCACGGAGACGGAGAGACCGACGCGAACCGAGAGCCACGCCGATGTAACCGATGACGGCGATATTCGCCACCACGGTGAGCAAGGCGAAGAACAGTTTCATCGTTGCTAGGTCGAGCATTGCCCTCCTTCAGGCGGTGCAAGACTAAATGGGTTCGACCGATACGAGTAAACACAGCCCCACAGCGTTGGGTCGGCGGTAGCATTCTTCGACATGGCAGCGTTCCTGTTTGCGCTCGGGCTTCTTGTCCTACTTGCGATTGTCGGGCTTGCGTTCTACTGGCAAGGATCGATACGCCTGCCCGGCGCGGCTGTCTCCTACGGGGTGGAGGACTCGATCAAGTACATCACGCCCCGGCTTTCGGAGACCACCCGGGAGAAGATCGGTGCGAGGAGTGTCAGGCGCATCCTGGAATGGGAGATGAAGTTCTTGCAGGATCGGCTGGGTGCCGACTCCGAGCAGGTCGTGGTTCTCGGCGGCGGTGCGGCCATCGATTACGTCCTCGAGCAGACCAACCGGCAGGGCTTTGAGTACGAGCGGGAAGTAGTTGCAGAGGTCATGCAGTTGCAGGCTGCGTATATGGAATCGATTGGGGCGCTCGCCCGACCGGTGGCAGATGACGAGCGCGACAAAATGGGATTAGGCGATGTCTGACGGCCGAGCCGAGTGGGAGAAGGAGTACCGGGACGGTCGCAAGCGACTAGACCGTTTTCGCACCATCTCGTTTGAAGGGGTCTCCCCGCTAGGGGTTCCCGAGGATGGCCCGGTGCCCGAACGTATCGGCTTTCCCGGCCGGTACCCATTCACCCGGGGCGTTCATGCGACCGGCTACCGGGGGCGCCTCTGGACGATGCGCCAATTCGCCGGATTCGCATCAGTGGCTGAGACGAATGAGCGCTTTCGGCACTTACTCGAAGCCGGCCAGGGCGGCCTGTCGGTTGCATTCGACATGCCAACCTTGATGGGTCTCGACGCCGACGACCCGCATGCGCTTGGTGAAGTGGGTCACTGCGGAGTTGCGGTCTCGTCTGCTGCGGACATGATCGAGCTGTTCGATCAGATTCCGCTGCGTGATGTTTCGGTGTCGATGACGATCAACGGCCCGGCAGAGGTCCTGTTTGCGTTCCTTCTCGTTGCCGCCGAGGAGCAGGGCGTCGATTGGAAGCAGCTCCGGGGCACGCTGCAGAACGACATCCTCAAGGAGTACATCGCCCAGAAGGAATGGATCTTCCCCCCGGAGCCGCATCTCCGGCTGATCGTCGACATGATCGAGTTCTGCGGACGCGAAGTCCCGGAGTGGAACACAATCTCGATTTCGGGCTATCACATCAGGGAGGCGGGGGCGACCGCGGCCCAGGAACTCGCCTTCACCCTCGCCGACGGCTTTGCGTATGTCGAGGCGTGTTTGCGTCGTGGCCTCGACATCGAAGAGTTTGTCCCCCGACTCTCGTTCTTCTTCGATGCGCACATTGACTTCTTCGAGGAGATAGGCAAGTTCCGTGCCGCACGACGGATCTGGGCGAGGTGGATGCGCGACCGCTACGGGGCGCAGTCTGATCGCTCGCTGATGTTGCGCTTTCACACCCAGACGGCCGGAGTTTCTCTGACTGCCCAGCAGCCCGAGAACAACATCGTGCGAACCGCGGTTGAGGCGTTGGCTGCGGTCCTCGGTGGGACGCAGAGCCTTCACACCAACGCAATGGATGAGGTATTCGCTCTGCCGACGGCGAGGAGCGCTGAACTGGCACTGCGCACCCAGCAGGTCATTGCGGAGGAGACCGGCGTGGCCGCGACTATCGATCCGCTCGGCGGGTCGTGGTTTGTTGAGCAGATGACTGATCGGATCGAGGCGCAGGCTGAGGAGATCTTCGCCACCATCGATCGCATGGGGAGCGGCTCGATGTTGGACGGGGTGCTGCATGGCATCGAAGAGGGTTGGTTCCAGTCGGCGCTGGCTGACTCCGCATATGAGTTTGAGAAAGCGCTCAGCAGCGGAGAACGAGTGATCGTCGGCGTCAACAAGCATGTGAACGACAACGACGAACCGCTGGACATCCTGCGCGTTAGCGAAGAGATCGAGACTGCGCAGCGAGCAAGGCTGGCTCGCCTGCGCCGCAAGCGGGACAGCGAGGCGGTAGATGCCGCCCTGGCCGCTCTCCGTACCGGGGCCCGTAGCGACGTGAACCTGATGGAGCCGACCATTGCTGCGGCTCGGGTCGGGGCCACGCTGGGTGAGATCGTTGGGGCGATGAGGGAGGTGTTCGGTGGCTACCGCGAACCCCCGCGCGTCTAGCCGGCGATACCGGCGGCATCGGCTCCTCGGCCAGGTCACCCTGGCGATCTGGTTTGCTCTCACCCCGTCGACTGTGCCGGACTGGCGGGCCGATCCCGGGGTGCGCACCGTGGCGGTTCTTCCGATTGGCGAGCCGATGACGAGATTGCATCGCTAAATCGCCGCCGAAGTACACTCGCGGACCGCTTGCACCAGTATCAGGAGGCAGACAATGAGGTGGCGAATCCTCGTGGTGATTGCGATCGCGCTGCTCGGCGCCGGTTGCAGCGACGACCAGGGGACAACCACAACCGAGGGTGTTGCCCCCGGCGATGACGTCGTGTTTGGCGAAGGATCGTTGCCGGAGACAATTCCAGACGGGTTCCCGCTCCCGGCCGGGAGCGCAGTCGGATCGACCATGGTTGTCAACAAGACCGGATTCACCGAGGCCATTGTGCGAATCAGCGCCGAGTTGGGGATCAGCGCCGAGTTCTTCAATCAATCCCTTGCTCAGGGTGGGTTCGCCGTCGTCAGCTCCGAGGCAACCGACGACGGCTGGCTGATCGTGTTCACCATGGACTCTGCAAGAGGAACCATCGATCTGACCGAGCCCATGCAGGGCATCAGTCAGGCCGTTGTTCGGTACAACGTGCCGTAGCGCCTGGTGACGGCCGCTCCGACCTGACTCCTACACTGTGGTTGGATCTTGATTTCGTAGGAGATGTCGTGAGCCGACTTGAGCGCTTTGCCGAACACCGTTTCGTGGGAACCCGGGACGATATGCGCGTGTACGACTGTGATGACGAGTCGTCGTTGTCAGTCGTCCAGCAACGCTTTGCCGACGAGGGGCTACTGGGGCGAAATCTGGTGCAGAGTTTTGCCCCGGACACGCTCGCAGAGGCGCGCAACCGAGGGTTTCGACCGGCGTGACGCGGTTCATCGATGCTCACGTCCATCCCCCCGTTGTCGGGTTTCTCGAGGGCCCAATGGGGCCATACATCGATGGGCTCCGCAATCACCTCGGCGAGGCCATCGGTCCCCAATCACCCGAGGAGCTAGCCGATTTCTATCGCAGTAGGGATGCCAAAGCCATCTTGCTGGGATGGAACAGCCGGCCGGCGAGCGGATACCGCAGCCTTGGCAACGTCCAGATTAGGGCACTGGTTGACGCCGCTCCCGATGTCTTCTGGGGGTTTGGCGCCGTCGAGCCTACGGGAGGCGCCGGTGCGGTTGCTGCGGTTCACCAGGCGGCACGACTCGGTCTGGCCGGGCTTGCGTTTCATCCCGCCTCGGAACAGGTGGCTCCCTCAGAGCGAGATAGTCGACAGCTCTGGGAGACGGCTGTCGAACACGGGCTGATCGTGCTCATCCATACCGGGTTCACGCGGCTGGGTGCAGGTCTCGACGGAGGTGGCGGCGTCTCTCTCGAGCCGGCCCGCCCCATCCACGCTGATCGGCTGGCGGCCGCGTACCCCGAGATGAAGGTGGTTCTTGCCCACACCGGACCTCTCTGGCTTGATGAAGCCCTGGCCATCACGCTGCACAAGGGCAATGTCCATTTGTGTCTCTCTGGAGTTTCGCCCAAGGCGATGAGCCCGCAGCTGCTGGATCTGATCCGAGGTTCGCTTCGAGAGCGAGTCCACTTCGGCAGCGACTACCCGTTCGGCAACCCGGACGCCTGGCTCGCCGAGTGGGCGTCACTTGGGCTACCCGATGAGGTCAATCGGGCAGTACTGGTAGACAACATCAGCCGCCTGCTGGGTCTGCCTCCCGAATTGGCATAGCCGGCGCAGGGTGTTGCCGTCGGTTACGCAGGAAACATGGTTCACTCGCAGGAGGCGCGGATCTGCGCGGCGGGGATGGGAATCCCGAGGCCGGCGGCGAGGAGACAAGCGACCTTCTGCTCGCGGAAGTAGAAGAAGTGGTCGCTTCCCTGGAGCACGTGCACCGTGGCTCCGGCTCGATCTGCGTAGTCGACGACGAGGTCGGCAGGAACGAGCTGGTCACGCTCGCCGACGATGAAAGTTCGAGTTGCCGAATGAAGCGACTCTGGATCGGGCAGGCGCTGGCCGGCATTCGGCCCGATGCCGGGAGCGATGCCAACGTAGTTCTCTTCCGCCCGGTCGCGGGCGTGCCAGCGCAATGCGGTGGCAGCTCCGAACGACCAGCCTGCGACGCCAAACTCCAGATCCGGATGGGCCTCACGGGCGTGGCTCAGAGCTGCCGCAACGTCGTCGATTTCGGCGAGCCCGGCATCGTGACTGCCGGTAGAGCGGCCAACGCCACGGAAGTTGAACCGTAGGACGGCAACATTGCGAGCGACGAGGTCGGCGGCGATCGCCGCCATGAGGGGAACGCGCATCGTTCCGCCGTGAAGCGGATGGGGATGACACAGAACAACTCCGCGGTCGGGCTCATCGGGACGGTCCCACTGGGATTCCAGGCTCACAGACGCGGAGACCCTGATCACAGGCGTGTCGCCATCCATACCGCTGCCGCCACCAGGATGACGATGCCGGTGATCACCGAGGCGACAAGTAGATAACGGGTTTGCATGGGCAGAGGATATCGCCTCCTCCTCGCCTTCATGAGCGAGCCGGGTTGCTGATCGTCCTGAGCCAACCTGTCCGCCTATTCTCCAATCGCGATCGAGAGGATGGACTTGGACGTAAACCTCAGCCGCAAGCAGCTGTTCACGATGTTTGGAGCGCTCTACTTCGTCCAGGGCGTCATCCAGGCCTACCAGCTCAACTTCTTCAAGCCGCACATGGACGAGGAGGGAATTGACCCGGACCGTATCGCCATTGTTGCCTCTCTTGCATTGCTGCCGTTCATCATCAAGTGGCTGTACGGGCTGATTTCCGACAAGTACAACCTCTTCGGCCGCGGCCACCGCGTGCCGTACATGGCAATCGGGGTCACCTCAACTTCGATTGCTTTTGCGGTTGCCTTCTTCGTTGATCCGTCGGAGAGCTTCGGAGTCCTGGCGGCAATGGTGCTGATCGCCACCTTCTTCATGGCGCTGTTCGACACGACTGCCGACGCCCTTGCCGTCGACGTCGTTGTCCCCGACGACCACAGCACCGTGCAGGCGTGGATGACCGGAGGCCGTGCCGTCGGGGTCGTAGCGGTTTCGATCGTCTTTGGATGGATTGCCGATGCCGTCGGCTACCAGTCGATCTTCCTCGTCATAGCGGGATTGCTGCTGATTCCGCTGTGGTGGGTTGGTCGGGTTCAGGAGCCGGCGGAGCGAACGCCGGCACATTCCTTTGACAGGCGGGCCTTTCGCGTCATGCTGCAGCCGCGCTATCTCGTCTACAGCCTGACGTTGATCTTCGCCTGGTTCTTCTTCCAAGGCATCGACGGGCTCGTCACGTACTACATGTCGGACACCCTCGACTCTTCTGCGGGGCGGATCGGGCTCTATGGCACTCTGAAGGGTGTCGGCATGGTCATAGGTGCTGTCACGCTGTCAACAATGGTGCACAAGTTCGGTCGACGCTTCGCCGCCACCGCAACCTTGGCCGCTGTAGCCATGGGTGGCCTGATGTTCAGCACGATCGAATCGGAAGGAGCCATCATCGCGGTGGCGGCAATCTGGGGTATCGCAGTCGGGCTGCAGTGGACCACCTACGTCACCCTTTCGATGGGAATCACCGACACGAGGATCGCTGCTTCGATGTTTGCCATCTTGCAGACGATGTCGAACATCGGCATCGGCGGTGGCGATGGAGTGGCGACGGCCCTCTCCGACAACGTGGGGTTTCCGTCGCTGTTCCGCGTGTTTGGTCTCGGCAGCCTGGCTCTCATCCCGCTTCTGTTCTGGGTCATTGGCCGGTTCCAGAAGCTCTGGGAACGAACCACTACTGACGCCGTGATCGGGGCTGCTTGATGTTCGACCCTGTCGCTGTCCTTCAGGATCTCGTCCGGCTGGATACCACTAATCCGCCGGGGAATGAGGCGGCCGCTGTCAGCATGCTGCAGGGCATCATCGAGACCGCAGGTGTCGAGATGACAGTCCTCAGCAGGGACCCGGAACGCCCCAACCTCATTGCCCGTATTCCGGGAAGGGGAGAGGCCCCTGCATTGCTGATGCAGGGGCACGTTGATGTTGTCACCACCGCCGACCAGGCCTGGGCGCACGACCCCTTCGGAGGCGAGATCATCGACGGCTTCCTGTGGGGTCGCGGCACGCTCGATATGAAGGGCGCCGTGGTGATGATGGTCCATGCTTTCGTCCGTCTCGCTCTCTCAGATTCGCCCCCGGCCGGGGACGTGGTGCTGGCTGTACTGTCGGACGAGGAGAACAGCGGATACTTCGGGGCGAAATACCTGGTTGAGAACCACCCGGAGCACTTTGCCGATGTGAAGTACTGCATCGGGGAGTTTGGGGGGTTCCCGATGCCTATCGGCGGAACCCGTTTCTATCCGATTCAGGTCGCAGAGCGACTGAGCGTCAGGTTCGAGCTGGCGATCACCGCTGAGGGAGGACATGGCTCGCTGCCGCGTCGCGGCGCGGCCATGGCGCGGCTGGGCAAGACTCTCACGGCCCTGGAGCGCAAGCGTATGCCCGTCCACATCAGCGCAGCGACCCGTCTCATGGTCGAGGGGATGGTGGAGCACACGACGGGCATCACGCAAAGGGCGCTGCGCTTGCTTCTTAACGAGCGAACCGCAGATGCGGCGTTCCGGCTCCTGCCCGGTCAGCTCGGCGTGCTCGAGCCGGTGTTTCGGAACACCGTGAGTCCGACCATCGTTCGCGGTGGCAAGAAGCACAATGTTGTCCCGGCCGAGATCAGGCTGACCTTGGATGGGCGAATGGTGCCATCGAGCAACCCGGAGGAGATGGCAGCCGAGTTGCGTCGCATCGTCGGCCCAGACGTTGACGTCGGCTACGCAGTCGATGGCAAGCTCGGTCCAAGGGAACCGGACATGGGCCTCTTCCCACTGCTTGCCGATGTGGTCAAGCGTCGCGATCCCGACGGGGTTCCGATACCGTTCCTGATGCCGGCCGCTACCGACGGGAGGTGGTTCGCCGAGCTGGGGATCCAGCCCTACGGATTCACGCCGCTGCTGCTCCCCGATGGCTTTGCGTTCCAGGAGCTGGCCCACGCAGCAGACGAGCGTATCCCCGTCGCTGCGCTCGAGCCCGGTGCCGACATGATGTTCGATATGCTCAACGAATACCGGGGTCAATGACGCTTGCTCGGCAGCCAACCGAGGAACGCTAGGCTCCATACGAACCCGAATCTCTGCGGAGGCATGGTGTACGACGTCGTAATCATCGGTGGAGGCCCGGGTGGCTATGCGGCCGCCCTCTACGCCCACAACTTCGGCCTGAAAGTCGCTCTGGTCGAAAAAGAGCGCGTCGGAGGTACCTGCCTGCTGCGCGGCTGCATTCCCGCCAAGTCGTGGCTCAAGACGGCGGAAGTCTTTGCCCATGCCAAGAAGGCGTCAGAGTTCGGGGTTCATGTCGGCGAGCCCACCCTGGATTGGGAGGCCGCACTCAATCGTAAGAACGTCATAGTCGACGGCCTCGTTCGTGGCCTGAGCGGGTTGCTCAAGTCGCGTCAGGTTGATGTCATCGAGGGTTATGGGCGTCTGGCCGGCGGGGGAGTCGAGGTTGCTGCCAAAGACGGTGCGGTGCGACGGCTGGAAGCCAAGAACGTTGTCCTGGCGACGGGTTCGAAGCCTCGCTCCATCCCCGGCTATGACTTCGACGGCACCCGCATAGTCTCCAGTCGGGAGGCACTCGACTGGAGCGAGCGGCCCAACCGGGTTGCGATCATCGGAGCCGGAGCTATCGGCAGCGAGTTCGCCCTGATTCTTGGTTCAACCGGGTCCGAGGTGCACTTGTTCGAGATGCTCGATCAGGTGATCCCGGGTGCCGAGCCGGAAGCTGCCAAGGCTCTGGCTCGAGAGATGAAGAAGAAGGGGGTCAAGATCCGCACGGGCGTTGGCGTGGGACCTGCCGAGGTCGGCGACGAGCGTGTGGTTGTGCCCTTCGAGGGCGACTACGTCGAGGTCGACAAGGTGCTGGTCGCCGTAGGTCGTGCTCCCGTCACAGACGATCTCGGCTTGGAGACAACCCGAGTGGAGGTCGACCGAGGCTTCATCGAGGTAGACCCCAACACGATGATGACCGCTGAGCCCAACATCTATGCAGTCGGCGACATCGTCGCCGGCACTCCGCAACTTGCCCATGCCGGTTTTGCCGAAGGCATCGCGGCCATCACCCATATCGCAACCGGGGAGATCGCTCCGGTTGACTATCGGGCAATACCCCTCGTCGTGTATACCGATCCCGAGCTAGCCAGCGTGGGTCTCACCGAAGCTGCGGCACGGGAGGCCGGATACGATGTCGAGGTCCACGACCACGGTATGCGTGGCGTCGGTCGAGCAATCATCCAGGGCGAAGTTGGCGGTTTGGTCAAGGTGGTGAGCGAGAAGGATGGCCCGATCCTCGGCGCCACCGTGATTGGGCCCTCCGCCGGTGAGCTGATCCACGAGCTGATGTACGCAGTGGCCTGGGAGGCGCTGCCCGCGGAAGCGGCTGCGTTCATCCATGCCCATCCAACGATTTCTGAAGCGATCGGGGAAACCCTGTTGTCCGCAGCCGGTCGTAGTTTGCATTGAGGACAGAAGGAGACCGCTGAAATGGCGACCACAGTCGAGATGCCCCAGTTGGGCGAGACCGTAACTGAAGGCACAATCCTCAGTTGGGCAAAGCAACCCGGTGATTCCATCGCGGCCGACGAAGTGCTGCTGGAGATTTCGACCGACAAAGTCGACACCGAGATACCCTCCCCGGTTGCCGGGATCGTGGTCGAGATCCTGGTTGCGGAAGGGGAGACGGTCACGGTTGGGACAGCCCTCGCCGTCATCGGTGAGCCCGGAGAAGAGGTGGTCGCCGCACCGTCGCCCGAGGCCGCGCCTGCACCTGAGCCGCCGCCCGAGCCGGAGCCGGCAGCCGCCCCCGAACCGGCACCCGCCCCTGAGCCGGCACCCGCCCCCGAACCGGCTCCCGCCCCGGTGGCGGCTGAGCCCCTCGCTCCGGTGCCGGCGACACCGCCTGCTGCCATGCCTGTTGCCACCGAAGAAGCCCCGAAGCGGTCGGTGCTATCACCCGTCGTGCGCAAGCTTGCCTCCGAGAACAACGTGGACCTGTCACTTGTCGTCGGTACCGGTGAGGGCGGACGCATCACTCGGAAGGACGTCAGCAGGTACATCGATGCGCAGAAGGCCGGGACTCCGCCGCCACCGCCGGCTGCCCCGACCGCCGAGGTGACCTTCGAGCCGGCTCCGGCCCCGGCACCCGCTCCTGCCCCGGCGCCCGCTCCAGCCCCGGCACCTGCCGCCCCGGCACCGCCGGCAGCAGCTCCGGCCCCGGCCCCCGCGGCTGAGGCGGTTGCGGTGCCCGACGCAGTGGCTGCGGTCGGCGCAGACCGTACCGAAGCTATGCCTCGGCTGCGCAAGGTGATCGCCGAGAACATGCTCAATGCCAAGCGCACCGCCGCTCACGTGTGGACGGCGGTTGAGGTCGACTACGAGCGGGTGGAGCAAGTTCGCCAGAAGCACAAGGCGGCGTGGAAGGCTCGAGAGGGCTACTCGCTGACCTACATGCCGTTCATCGCCCGCGCCACCATCGATGCCTTGCAGGCTTATCCCGTTGTGAACAGTTCCTTTGATCTCGAGAACGAGACGCAGACATTCCACAACTCAGTTGGCCTCGGGATCGCTGTCGACCTGAATGAAGGCGGCCTCGTCGTGATGAACATGCCGGGGGCTGATGGCCTCGCCCTGACCGGCCTGGCCCGCGGCATTCGTGCAGTCGCCGACAAGGCAAGGGCGGGCAAGCTCGAACTCAATGATCTGTCGGGTTCGACCTTCACCATCACGAACCCCGGTCCATTCGGTTCATTCATGTCGGCGCCGATAATCAACATCCCCAACGTCGCCATCCTGTCGACGGATACCGTGAGTAAGCGAGCGGCGGTGGTCACCCTGCCCGACGGCTCGGACGCCATCGCCATCCGGCATATCGGGTATCTCGGTCTGACCTGGGATCACAGGGTATTCGACGGCTCGACTGCAGTTCTCTTCCTGCGGCGTATCAAGGAGAACCTGGAGACCTGGGACTGGGATCAGGAACTGGCGTGACCAAGGCCCAGGTTCGGGCCCGCTGGCTCGGGCGTCTGCCGTACGCCGAGGCATGGGATCTGCAGAAGGCCTTCTGGGAGGGCCGGGTCCTCGGCCGGGCTGCGGATGACTACCTGTTGCTGCTCGAGCATCCTCACACCTACACCGTGGGGCGGAACGGCGACGGCTCGAATCTGCTGATTGCCGAATCGATGCTCGGCGATATCGATGCCGAGATCCACTACGTGGATCGTGGTGGCGACATCACTTATCACGGTCCGGGTCAGCTAGTCGGATACCCGGTGTTCGCAGTGCCCCGCTTGCCCAACGGCTTTGACATGGTCGGGCACGTTCGCCGCATCGAGCAGCTGATCATCGCGGCGCTCGGTGATCTCGGCGTAGCGGCCTGGCCCGAGGAGGGGCTGACCGGGGTGTGGACCGATCGGGGCAAGGTTGCCGCAATCGGAGTGCGAGTCTCACGCGGCGTGTCCATGCATGGCTTTGCTATCAACGTCGACCCCGATCTCAGCTACTTCGGCAAGATCGTTCCCTGTGGAATCGCCGACCGGGATGTGACCTCGATCTCCGAGCTGGTTGGGCGCCAAGTGCGAATCGAGGAGGTTGTCGAGGCGGTGCTGGCACACATTGGGCCCGTGTTTGGATTCTCCGATCTCGAGGCGCAACTGGGTGCCTTTGCCCGCGGGTCGGGGCGCGAACCGTTCGCAGTGGATCGCATGGTGACCGCCGGCGTGTTCTCCGGCGAAGCGACCACCGACGTCCCGGTTGCCATCAATGGCCTGCTTCCGGGAGAGCCCCGCCGTCCGGAGTGGATGCGGATCAAGGCCGATATCTCATCCGACGGCTACCGCGACGTTCGCCGGTTGATGCGGAGCAAGGAACTCAACACCGTCTGCGAGGAGGCGGGTTGCCCGAACATCTACGAGTGTTGGGCTTCGGGAACCGGCACGCTGATGTTGCTCGGCGACAAGTGCACGCGGGCCTGCGCGTTCTGTGACGTGCAGACCGGCCGGCCGGGTGAGGTAGATCGGGAGGAGCCGGAGCGGGCGGCTGAGGCCGTCGCCGCCATGGGGCTCCGTCACGCCGTGCTCACTTCGGTCAACCGCGATGATCTCGACGATGGCGGTGCAGCCATCTTTGCGGAGACGATCGACCGGATCCGCGACCTCGTTCCCGACTGCGACGTTGAGGTGCTGATTCCGGACTTCAAGGGTGATCGTGATGCCCTGGATACCGTGATGGCCGCCAAGCCCGAGGTCCTCAACCACAACACCGAGACCGTGCTGCGGCTACAACGAGAGGTGCGCACCGCGGCGAACTACGGTCGGTCGCTTGCGCTGCTGGCGCGTGCGAAATGGGCCAATCCAACTTGTACCGTCAAGTCCGGCCTGATCGTGGGAATGGGAGAGACCGAGGCCGAGATCATGGCGACCCTGGCCGACATGAGGGCGGTTGGTGTCGACCTGATCACGATCGGCCAGTACCTGCGGCCAACCCCGCGTCACCGTCCGGTCGACCGCTATGTGCATCCCGATGAGTTCCAGCGGTACTCGGCGGAGGGAGAGCGGTTGGGGATCCCGCATGTGGAGGCGGGCCCGCTCGTTCGCTCGTCTTATCACGCCGCCGAATCACTGGAGACAGCGCAGCAATGACCGCATTCGACTACGCCGGTCGCCTCGACCGTGCTCGGCGGCAGATGGCAGAGCGGAAGGTCGATGTGCTTTTGGCTTCGGTTGGATCCGACCTGCCATATCTGACCGGCTATCGGGCCATGCCCCTGGAACGTTTGACGATGGCCGTGATCCCGCAGCAGGGCGAGCCGATCCTGGTAATCCCCGAACTAGAGGCGGCACGGGTGGCGACCGATGCCGGCACCTTCAGCGTTCGATCCTGGAGCGAGACCGATGATGTCATCTCTCTTGTCGCCGGGCTGATCGGCGGCGCCTCGACCGCAATGATCACCGACCAGACCTGGGCGGTCTTCCTGCTTGCCCTGCAGGAGGCGCTACCCGGCACGGCCTTTCGGTCCGCTCGTCCCGTGACCGAGGCGCTGCGGATCATCAAAGAACCCGCAGAAATCGAGTTGCTTCGTCGCGCCGGCTCTTCGGCCGACACGGTGGCGGGATTGCTTGCCGCACATCGATTCGCCGGCAAGAGCGAGGCTCGAGTCTCCCGCGAGATAGCGGGACTGCTCGAGGAAAACGGCACGGACGTCGCCGGGTTCGCCATTGTCGCCTCCGGGCCGAATGGTGCGTCGCCCCATCATGAACCGGGGGAGAGGGTCATTCGTGAGGGCGATGCGATCGTCATCGACTTCGGGGGGACGGTCGGTGGTTACGGGTCGGACACCACTCGCATGTTCCACGTCGGGGAGCCGCCGGCCCGCTACCGAGAGGTGCACGAGATCGTCCGCGCCGCACAGCGCGCTGCGATCGATACTGTCGCTCCAGGTGTCCCGGCCGAGTCGGTCGATGCGGCTGCGCGCAAGGTGATCACGGCAGCGGGCTACGGCGACTACTTCATCCATCGCACCGGGCACGGCATCGGGCTCGACGGCCACGAGGATCCGTACATAGTTGCCGGGAACGACCAGCTACTCGACGTAGGGATGGCGTTCTCGATCGAGCCCGGCATCTACTTACCCGGCGAGTTCGGGATCCGCATCGAGGACATCGTGATCTGCACGGAGGCTGGAGCCGACCGGCTCAATCGTTCTCCCCGTTCCGTGGCCATCGTCGACTGAGAACGGGCGAAGGGTGCAGACAGGGGCGTGGCCCGAGCCACTACTCTCAACGCATAACCGATCAACCATGGAGGAGCCGTGGCAAAGGACATCGAGCAGCTCGCCGCCAATGCGATTCGCGCCCTGTCAATGGACGCAGTGCAGAAGGCCAAGTCCGGCCATCCCGGGGGGCCCATGGGTATGGCTGACATGGCTGTGGTCCTCTTCAGCAAGTTCTTGCGGGTCGATCCGAAGAATCCAACATGGGAGAACCGCGACCGCTTTGTGCTCTCTGCAGGGCACGCCTCGATGCTGCTCTATTCGATTCTGCACCTATCGGGTTTCCCGATCAGCATTGAGGACATCAAGAACTTCCGACAGTTCGGTTCGCCGACGGCGGGCCACCCCGAACTCGACGTGGAACTGGGGATTGAGACCACGACAGGGCCACTGGGGCAGGGCCTGGCCACAGGCATCGGCATGGCGATAGCCGAAACCAAGCTCAACGACATCTTCGGGTCGGAGCTCGTCGACCACCGCACCTACGCCATCGTCTCGGACGGCGACATCATGGAGGGCGTTGCCATGGAGGCTGCGTCCCTTGCCGGTCATCTCGAGCTAGGCAAGCTCATCTACCTCTACGACGACAACGACATCACTCTCGACGGGCCCAAGCATTGGTCGTACAGCGAGGACACTCTGAAGCGCTTCCGGGCGGCAGGGTGGCACACGCTGCAAATCGATGGTCACGATCGGGACGCCGTGACGGAAGCGATCACGGCAGGCATTGCCGAGGAAGCCCGGCCAACGCTGATTTCCTGCAAGACGCACATCGCATACGGCAGTCCCAACAAGCAGGACAGCTCTGCCGCCCACGGATCGCCGCTCGGCGACGATGAGATCCGCCTCGTCCGCGAGGTGCTCGGTTGGGACTACGAGCCATTCCATGTACCCGCTGAGGTCTATGACTTCTTCACCGATTCGTTCGCGGATCGCCGCAAGCTAGCCAGCGATTGGCAGCGCAACTTCGAGCTGCGCATGGCCGGAGACGAAGAGCTGAAGGCAACCTGGGATGCTCACTTCGACAGCAAGCCGATCGAGGTCCCGGTGCCGGCATATGACGCAGGAGCCAGTGTCGCGACGCGAGCCATGTCTGGTGACGTCATCAACGCCATCGCCCCGGATCGCCCCGAACTGATCGGCGGGTCTGCTGATCTGACCCCAACGAACAACTCCTATATCGAGTCGTCAACCAACTTCTCGGCCGATGACCGAGCGGCCCGTAACTTCAGATTCGGAGTGCGTGAGCACGGCATGGGAGCGATCGTCAACGGCATCAACCTCCACGGGGGGCTCCGCTGCTACGGCGCAACGTTCCTGACATTCTCGGACTACATGCGGGGAGCCATTCGGCTCGGTGCCCTCATAGGTGTGCCCAGCATCTGGATCCTGACCCACGACTCCATCCTTCTCGGCGAAGACGGCCCCACGCACCAGTCGGTTGAGCAGCTCGCTGCGTTGCGGGCTATGCCGAATCTGTGGGTAGTGCGCCCGGGCAACGCGGCCGAGACTGCCGGGGCATGGGAAGTTGCCCTCAATCGACTCGAAGGCCCAACTGCCCTCGTCTTCTCCCGACAGGGTGTGCAAGTAGGCGGTGACGATCCGGTGCCGGTAGCAAAGGGTGGCTACGTGGTGAAGGATGGTTCAGACGTCGTGCTGGTCGCCACCGGTTCTGAGCTGCAAACGGCGCTCGCGGCGGCCGAGATCCTGAACGGCGCAGGCACTTCGGTGCGGGTTGTCTCGATGCCGTGCCGGGAGGCTTTCGAGGCTCAGGACGCTGCATATCGTGCTGAGGTTCTCGGTGAAGGCCTCCCGATCGCCTCCGTCGAAGCCGGAGTTACCTTCGGCTGGACGGACGTCATCGGCAGTGACGGACTTGCCATCGGTATCGACCACTACGGAGCTTCGGCGCCGGCAGCGGTGCTCGCCGAAGAGTTTGGTTTCACCCCCGAGAAGGTTGCCGCCAGGCTCGGCTCCTGGCTCGCCAAATAGCACCCAGGTGGAGGTAGCACCCGCCCTCGTACTCGCCATGTGGGCGTCAGGCGTAGCGGGTGGGGCTGCGGTCGTTTCTCACTGGTCGATCGTTGGGCCGGGCTACAACTGGTTGCTATCGGCGATCGTCGTCGTGGTAGGTGGGGTCACAGCGCTGGCCGGAGGATCGTGGCTAGGGGTGGTGGCGACCGCAATGGCGCTCGGCGCCGGGCTATTGGGGCGAAGGCAGGCCGTCGCCGCCGGACTGTTTGCCGCCGCCGCCCTTGGCTTTCTGCTGGTGGCGGTCGACGACGGCGGGGTAGCACCGGCGGTGACCGGCGCTCTCCTTCTTGGCGGCACAACAAGCGTGATGCTGCTGGGTCATTGGTTTCTGGTAGATCCCCGCCTCCCGCGCCAGGCGCTGCACCGGCTCGACCTGGCCACTGCCCTCGGTCTGGTGTCCGAAGTGGTAGTCATCGCTGCGCTCGGAGCGTTCGGATCCGATGACATGGTGATGGTGCTTGCTCTCGCTGCCCTTTCGCTATTCACCGGCGTTCTTGTTGCCGCAGTGTGGTTTGCCCTCAAGGAACCGGCCTACTCAGGTGTGATGGCCGCAACTGGCCTCTCGTACCTAGGCGTCCTCACCGCGTTCGGTGTTGTAGTGGTCGGCAGGCTGCTCGTCGCCGGTCTGTAGGATCTGCGGGTGAAGATCTATACACGCAAAGGTGACGACGGAACAACCGGGCTCTTCTTCGGCGGCCGCGTTGCCAAAGACTCGACCGGTCCTGTCGCCTACGGCGACGTTGACGAAACCGGGGCCTGTATTGGCCTGGCCCGGGCCGAAACCGAACCGGACTCGGCATTGAACGCTGAGCTACTTCGGTTGCAGCGGGCCCTCTTCATTGTTGGTGCCGAGCTCGCCACGGCACCCGAAAACCGACACAAGCTGGTTGCGGGGGAGACCAAGGTAACGGCCGACATGGTTGCCGAGATCGAAGCTGCGATCGATCGCATCGAGGCTGAGCGAGGAATGCCGACTGGCTTTCTCGTACCCGGGTCCAACCGGCTCGGCGCTGCTCTCGATGTCGCCCGGGCCACGGCGAGACGCGCCGAGCGAAACGCAGTCACTCACATGCGGGCCGGCGGCTACGAAGGCAGCTACGTCCTCGCCTATTTGAATCGTCTTGCGGACTACCTCTTCATGCTGGCTCGCGGCGCCGAGGAGACCTGGACACCCAGTAAGGAGACCTGACCAAATGCAAATCACCTTCACCCCTAGCCTCGACGACCTGAGCGGAGATCTGCTGATCCTCCCGGTGTTCGCTGACAGGACCTGGGGCCCCGGGGCAGAGGAGGTGGCCGCGGAGCTTGGGGATTGGCTAGATGACTACCTCGAGGGTCTCGACTTCTCCGGCAAGGTCGGGCAGACGGCTGCCGTGCCCGGGGCAACTGGCTTCGGTCGGGTGCTGTTCGTCGGTCTCGGCGATGAGGTAGACGCGGACGGGATGCGCAAGGCCGGTGGTGTCGCCGGACGAGCAGCCCTTCGGTACGAGAGCGTCGCCACCACCATGGGCGAGATCGAATTGAATGGGGCTGTGGACGCCTTCGTCTACGGGTTCCTGCTCGGTCAGTACAAGTTCACCAAGTACCTCTCTGAGCCCAAACCATCGAAGACGGAGACTCTCGTGCTCACTGGCCCGGAGGCGATCGACGAGGTGGCTCGCGCCGAAGCTGTGGCCGCAGGCGTAGCCATGGCGCGCGATCTGATCAATGAGCCCGCCGGCGGCAAGAAGCCCGAGGTGATGGCGGAGATCGCCGCGGACATGTGCGATGACCTCGGCATGGACATCACCATCTACGACCGCGACGAGATCAAGGAAGAGGGCTTTGGTGGACTTCTCGCGGTGTCGCTTGGCGCAACCAACCCACCCCGAATGGTCGTGATGAACTACCGGCCGGAGGGGGCGGAGAAGACCCTGGCGCTGATCGGCAAGGGCATTGTCTTCGACAGTGGCGGCCTGTCCATCAAGCCGGCATCCGCGATGGAGACGATGAAGACAGATATGTCTGGTGCGGCGGCTGTCTTCGGTGCCATGCGGGCTATCGCCACGCTCGGGCTGGGGATCAATGTCGTGGCGATCACTCCGTTGACGGAGAACATGACGGGGGGAGCTGCGCTGCGACCTGGTGATGTGTTCACCGCCCGCAACGGCAAGACGGTCGAAGTGCTCAACACAGACGCCGAAGGCCGCCTCGTTCTAGCGGACGGGCTGTCGCTGGCCGCCGAGGGCAAGCCCGATCTCATGATCGATGTGGCCACGCTCACCGGTGCCGTCCAGGTTGCCCTGGGCATGAAGGTCGCCGGTCTATTCGGTTCGAACGATGATGCGGTGGAGACGGTCACCGCTGCGGCACGACGTGCCGGGGAGAAAGTGTGGCCCCTCCCGCTGGAGAAGGACTACCGCTCCAAGCTGGATTCTCCACTCGCCGACATCAAGAACATCGGTGATCGTTATGCAGGTGCTATCACCGCCGCGCTCTTCCTTGCGGAGTTCACCGCAGAGCTTCCGTGGGCGCATCTCGACATCGCCGGTCCGGCTCGGGCAGACGGCGATGATGGCTACATAACCAAAGGTGGAACGGGTTTCTCCGTTGCCACGCTCGTGGCCGTTGCCGAGGATATGGCAAATAGTGCAGTGATGTGATGTAGACCACCGTTGGTGGTCGGTTTTGGAATCCCCTGATGTAACTTCATTCTGGTCGGCCTATCGATTTGGGGCTGCCTTTTTTGGGCTGCCGGGGACTACAAGACAGCCTGGTGAACCACTAGGGCCAATAGTCCCTACCCAATATGGGCCTCCGTCCGCCACTTTTAGTGTTTCTTTCCTCAAGGCGACCCAGAAACGATCCGATACGGAGCGTGTTCAGACAACCACGCACTGTGAAGGATCGAACATATGGCAGCGCTGGCCAGACGCATCGCTTCGGTACTGCTCACCACGGCATTGG
This sequence comes from Acidimicrobiia bacterium, assembly GCA_030065575.1. GTDB lineage: Bacteria > Actinomycetota > Acidimicrobiia > Spongiisociales > UBA5794 > JAAETI01. Next base: position 10,988 of record JASJDZ010000003.1, on the reverse strand, counting down.
CGGTCGGAGTCATGGCTCCGGCAGCCGGCGCAGCTTCCCACGAGGGTGATTCGCTGGCCCTGCTGAATGCAGAACGCCGCGCTGCGGGACTTGCCCCCCTCACTATGCATGCCGATCTCATCGACGATGCGCACGCTTGGACGCTCCACATGCAAGGCCAGGGCTCGCTCTCGCACAACCCGAATCTGGCCGCGGTGTCGGCCAACTGGGTGAAGCTCGGCGAGAACGTGGGGCGGGGCAGCAGCATTGCGGCGCTCCATGACGCCTTCATGGCGTCGTCCAGCCACCGTGGCAACATCCTCGGCGACTACGACTCGGTCGGCATTGCCGTAATCGAGGAAGCGCCATCAAAACTCTGGATCACTGTCGTGTTCATGAAGACACTGGCTAGCTCGCCGGCGCCGAGTGACGATGTTGATCCCGAGCCGTACTCCGATGTGCAACCGGTCGTCGACAACGACCAGCCGGCCGCCATCGAGCCTGCGCCTGCGTCGACCGCTTCTGCTGAGCCTGCACCCGCTTCCTTTGTCGTGTTCGTGCGCTGCGGGGCATCACCAATCGCCGACTGACCTCAGCAGTACTCGGGGTGATCCCGCAAGGGTGGGGGAGGGCCGGAGCAGGCAACACAATCGGGCCGTCGCTTCAGCCGGACCGTATGGATTGTCTGGCTCAAGGCGTCGTAGGTGAGCAGCCGACCAAGCAGAGGCTCCCCGATGCCGAGCAGAAGCTTCAATGCCTCAGTGGCCTGCATCGTCCCTACGACGCCGGGTAGTACCCCGAAGACCCCGGCCTCGGTGCAGTTGGGAGCCAGGTCTCCGGGCGGCGGATCGGGGAATACGCATCGGTAGCAGGCCGTCTCGTGTGGTTTGAAGACGGCAAGTTGTCCCTCGAATCGAAATACCGAGCCATGTACAACCGGGACACCGACATGTATCGAAGCGTCGTTGATGAGATAGCGGGTTGCGAAGTTGTCGGTTGCATCGATGGCCAGGTCGTAGCTCCCGAGAATGCCGAGGGCATTGCTCGAGTCGAGCATGGTGTCATGCGGCTGGATCGAGACTGAGGAGTCGATCTCGCGGATCCGCTGGGCCCCTGAGGTCACCTTTGCCATTCCAATGTCGGCGGTCCCGTGCAGGATCTGCCGCTGCAGGTTTGACAGCTCAACAACGTCATGGTCGACCAAGCCGATGGTGCCGACGCCGGCAGCCGCCAGGTAGAGAGCGGCCGGGGAGCCGAGCCCTCCGGCGCCGATGATGACGACCCGGGCATCGATCAGGGTCTGCTGGCCGGCTATCCCTACCTGCGGCATGACGATGTGGCGGGCGTAGCGACGACGACTGAGGTCACTCAGCCCGCTTGGGGAGGTCGTGGGAAGACCAAGGGACATCCACCTCTTCATGCCTCCGGCTAGGGATGCCACGTTGGTGTAACCGGCGTCGAGCAGTTCAGCCGCCGCAAGCAACGAGCGCTCACCGACGGCACAGTACAGAACGATTCGATCACCCGGTTGCACGTCGAGCGATCTGATCTCGGCCTTCACCCGATCCATCGGTAGCGTGACCGCATTGGGAATCAGCCCGAGCGCAGTCTCGTCCGATGTGCGTACGTCGAGGATCAGGCCCGCAGCTACATTCAGCGCTTCCGGGGTGACTTCCTCGACCCGCTCTCTGGCTGCGGCCAGTTTCTGCTGATAGGTCTCCATCGTCCAGTAACCGTAGTGGCTGTTCGGTTGCCCGGTACCCGCTACCCGGCGGTGATGGCGCCGACCAGCTGGGGGAAGACCGTACCGGCCATGCCGTCGAGCCGCAGCGAGGCAAGACTGTCGAGATCGGTCGGCGAGTTGTTGATGATGATGAAGACCTCGCCGCGCGAGGCAATCTCGAGCGGGATGTAGGCGGCCGGATACACGGACAGGCTGGAACCGATCGAGATGACAGCATCGGCTTCGTGTGCCCATTGTTCGGCTCGCAGCAGTTCGGCGCGTGGGAGCACCTCGCCAAAGAAGACGATGGTTGACTTGAGGATTCCGCCACAGTCGTCGCAGTGTGGATCGAGATCTCCGTCTATCCACCGTGCCTCGATAGCGTCTGGTTCGTACTGCTTGCCGCATTGGAGGCAAGCGATACCATCGCTATTGCCGTGCAGCTCAGCCATCAACTCTTGCGGTAGGCCGGCGGCCTGGTGGAGCCCATCTATGTTTTGAGTGACGCAGCCGAGCAGCTTCCCTGCCTTCCACAGGTCGACAACGGCCTCATGCGCTGCATTGGGCTGGGCGTTGCCAAACATCTTGGGAAACCGGGTTTGCCAAGCGCGGATTCGAGCCTTCGGGTCGCGCATGTAGCGATCGAGTTGGAAATCCTCCGGGGACAGCTTTGTCCAAATGCCGTCTGTCCCGCGAAAGTCTGGGATCCCGGACTCTGTAGAGATCCCGGCCCCCGTGAACACCACAATTCGCTCCGCGTCGAGGAGCAGACGGGCGGCGTAGGCGAGATCCTGGCTCATCCGCATACGCTATCAGCTGGCTGCGGCTGGATTGAATCGAGCGTTACTTGGCTGCCTTGCAAACCCAGTGGCTGGGCCCGCCGTTCTCGAGAAGCCAGGCGGCAACCGCGATATTGGCGAAGGGGTCAAACACGTCGGCATCAGCGAAGCCGGCGGCCGCCGCTCGGGGCGGCCACAGCCGGGCGAGGTGCTGGAAGAGCCCACTAGCGGAACTGGTCGGGTTCTTCGCATCGGGTTTGCCCTTGGACTCGCATTCCATGATGCGGAGCGCCCAGTCGACTCGATCCTCCGGGAAGTACATGTCTACGACGGGCCGCCATCGCTCGACTGCCCATCGGAACTCATCGGCGATGTTGTCATACGGGCCATTCACCTTGCGCAACTCGGCGAGGAGTAGCTCCTGCTCGGCCTCGACGACTGCCGCCTTCTCGCTGAGATAGGCCGATCGGGCTTCTTGGAGTTCTGGAGTTTCGACGGCAGCCGCCGGACCGGCCGCAGCCGTCATGGTGATCAGCGTCGCCGTCAGGATGATGATGATTCTCTTCATTGCACGCGTTGGATCGGGATCGTTTGCAAGGGGATTGGGCTCACACGCTGCCCAAAGCGAAACCCGGCGAAGCTCGCCGGGCGAGGCGTCATGATAGGCACGAATTACACGTCTGTGGTCGTTTTCGGGTGCTTGCGCCTGAGATCCGGGGGGAGGAGTCGTACCTGGATCGAGCTGAGCGGGGGGATGGTGCTGCGGACGAAGACCTGACCGTTGTGGGTGTGGGCGAGCCCGGAGCGTACGAGTACGTGCAGATGGGTAGGTCGGCGGAGGGAGCGGCCGCGCGTTGCGGCGGTGACGAGTCGGAGCAGGTCCGCGACCGCTCCCGAGCCGATTGTGGCGGTCCAATACAGCCGCACGTATGGATGGGTGGCGGAGTAGCCCGGCACCTCGTCGTCTGCCCAATCCCAGGGAAGGGGGCGGATGACGGCACGCTGCCTTGCGGTGCGGCGTAGAGAACTCGCGGCAGCACCCGAGCGAGGCGCTGATTCCACAACGGAGGACGGACTGTCGTGGTTCCCGGGTGCTGCCGTGACCTTGTTCATAGGATAGTAATATCAAACACTATTAAACAACGTCAATAACCTCGGGATAGAACGCGAAAAGACGGCCCGAGATGGTCGGGGAGTTGCGATTCCCGTTGGCTCGATCGCCCGCTACATTGGACGTATGAGCATCCTCGGTGTGCCGTTCTTCATGGGCGAGCCGATGTCGGGCCTGGCGGTGCCGGAACCGCACGAGTTGATGCAACCCGATCTCCCAAAGGACAAACCCCAGGAGCGCATGGCCGTTCTGTATCGAGATGTTGCCGCTTGGGTTGCCTCGGTGAGCCAGCCAGTTGTCTGGGCCGGCGACTGTGTCAGCATCATCGGAGTGCTGGCCGGGCTCGAACATCGAGGCATTCGGCCTACGCTGATCTTCTTCGATGCCCACGGCGACTTCCACACCTGGGACACCACCCACTCGGGCTTCATCGGTGGGATGCCGCTCGCCATGATCACGGGACGCGGCGAGCAGACGATCCTGGCCGGTGCCGGCTTGAGCCCGCTACCGGACGAGCGGGTGGTTCTGGTGGACGGTCGAGCTCTCGATCCCGGGGAGGACGATGCCATCGCAGCGTCCGATATTGCGCACCTGTCGACGAAGTAGCACACAGCGTGCCTCCGGCGGGTCCGCTCTACGTCCATGTTGATCTGGATGTAGTCGATCCGGGCGAGATGCCGGCAATGAATTACCCCGCCGCCGATGGCCCACATCTGCGCGACGTGCGGATGGCCATGATTCATCTCGCAACTACCGGCCGCATTGTTGCTTTTTCGATCTCGTCGTGGAACCCGTCGCTGCCCGGCGCCGATGTGGCAGCTGCGGCCGCCGCCAGATTGGCGGCTCCCTTCCTGGTCGATCTCTAGACCGCCTCGCCGGTTTGCACCCGCCACAAGGCCGCATACGAGCTGCCGTCGGCAATCAGCTCGTCATGCGTGCCCGATTCGATGACACGGCCGGCGTCCATGACGTGGATGGCATCGGCATGTCGGATGGTGGACAGTCGGTGAGCGATGACGATCGTCGATCGGTCGACGACCAGTCTGGCCAGGGATCGCTGAATGGCGGCCTCGGTCTCGTTGTCGACCGACGATGTCGCTTCGTCCAGGATCAGGATTGGAGGATCAACGAGCACCGCCCGGGCTATCGACAAACGTTGGCGCTGGCCTCCGGACAGCTTCTGACCCCGCTCGCCGACGATCGTGTCGTAGCCCTCCGGGAGATCCGAAATGAATGCGTGAGCTTCGGCCACTTCGGCAGCCCGCCGGATCTCTGCGTCTGTTGCCCCCGGGCGCCCATAAGCGATGTTGTCGCGCACCGACCCGTGGAATAGGAACACGTCCTGTCCGACGACCGCCATTGCCTGGCGTAGGTGATGCAGCTCCAACGATCGGATGTCGTGGCCGTCGATCCGGATCGACCCCTCTGACACGTCGTACAGCCGCAGCAGTAGCTTCACCAGTGTCGTCTTGCCCGACCCGGTCGCCCCGACAAACGCCGTTGTTGCCCCCGGCTTCAGAATCAGATCGAGGCTGTGCAGAACCGGGTAACCAGTCCGATAGGCGAACGACACCTCGTCGAACTCGATCGTTCCCTGCACAGAATCCCTTTCGAGGATGCCGTCTCCAGAGACGATCTCCGGCGGGGTATCGGTGACATCGAGGATGCGGTTGGTCGATGCCATAGCCCTCTGATACTGGTCGAACGTCTGCCCGAGCCTGGTCAGTGGCCACAACAACCGTTGGGTGAGAAACACCATCGTGGAGTAAGCGCCAACGGCCAATCGGTCGTCCAGAGTGAGGATCCCGCCCCACACGAGGGTTGCGGTGAAGCCGACCAGGATGGCTACACGAATCAGCGGGGAGAAGGCCGAGCTCAGCGCAATGGCATCCCGGTTGGCCAGGCGGTACTCGTCGCTCTCGGCGGCGACCCGCTCGATCTCGCGGTCTTCCGCCGTGAATGACTTGATCGTGGATATGCCTCCGAGGTTGTTGGCCAGGAGGCTGCTGATTGCGCCGGCCCGGGCCCGCACGGTGGCGTATCGGGGCTCCATCAAGCGTTGGAAGCGGAACGATCCCCAGATGATGATCGGCATCGGGACGAATGCCACCCAGGCAATCGTCGGGGCAATCACGAAGAACATCCCGCCGATCAGGATCACTGTGGTGACGACGGCGATGACCTCGTTGGCACCCATATCGAGGAACCGTTCCAGCTGATTCACATCGTCGTTGAGGATGGCCAGCAGGTTGCCGGTTGGTTGATCCTCGAAGTAGGCCATCTCGAGGTGTTGCATGTGGCTGTAGGCATCTAGCCGCAGCTCGTGCTGAATAGTCTGCGCCAGGTTGCGCCAGGCCAGCGCCTGCAGATACTCGAACAGCGACTCCAGGCCCCAGATGATGAAGGTGATAGCAGCGAGGACGATCAGCTGCGAACGGGCGGTCGCAAACCCGAATCTGGAGAGCCAGGCGCCCTCCCTGTTGACGACAATGTCGACCGCCAGCCCAATGAGCACCGGCGGGACTATGTCGAACGCCTTGTTGAGAATCGAGAACATGATCGCCCGAAGCAGGCGGCCGCGGTGTGCTTCTGCGTAGTGCCACAGTCGGCGGAGAGGTTGCATAGGCGATCAACAATAGGGTCGGTGACGCGGCCGCACCGTCATCCTTGCCGCCGAGCTGCGGCATACTCGAACCATGACAATTCCAATGTTCCCGCTGGGCTCGGTCCTCTTTCCCGGGGCGGTACTACCGCTCCAAGTCTTCGAACCTCGCTATCGCCAGATGGTCGAGGACATCGACGCAGCCGACAATCGCTTCGGCGTTGTCTTGATCAACCGCGGCTTCGAAGTCGGCGGAGGTGACGAGCGACATGACATCGGCACCACGGCCCGGGTGGTGCGCAGAGGGGTTTCCGAGGACGGGGTTATCCTCTTGCTTGCGGTGGGCGAGGAGCGGATCCGCGTGACAACCTGGCTCGAGGACGCTCCTTATCCACTTGCCGAAGTGGAGACGATGGCCGAGACCCCGCCGGCCGGCTCGGCAGCGGAGGCGATTGCGGCGGCTGCGGCGGCCCGGCGCCGGCTATATGCACTGGCCATTGAGATGGGCGCAATCGGTCAGCAACTCGAGCTCGACCTGCCGGAGGATGCTCACGAGGCCGCATGGGCGCTCTGTGCTGCTGCCCCGCTCGGCGCATTCGATCGGCAGCGACTGTTGGAGACCGACGACCTGGTCATCCGGATGGAAACCCTCGAGCAGCTACTTGTCGAGGAAGCGGGTGACCTGGAGCGTGCCTTGCACGACGGCGGCTAGTCGCCGAGGTCGGGGACCCCGACGAAGATGATGACGAGTTGCTCGGCCTCGAGCAGAGATCCCGCCGGCGGGTTGGTGCCGACGACTCTGCCGAACGCGGACGGCTCATCGGTCGGGAAGTTCTGGAGCGTCCAGCTCAGGTTGAGGCCCGACTCTTCGTTGAACAAGGTGATGGCGGCCTCCACATCCTCGAGGCTGAGACCGATCAGGTTGATCATCTCCGGTGGGATGCCTGAGGAGAAGCGCACAGTGACTATGCCGCCCTGGGTCACCTCACTGCCGGCGGCCGGGCTCTGGTCGAGGAATGTCCCTTCTTCCTCTGCTGAAGCGACGAGCTCCACCTTGGCGCGCAGCCCTGCCTTGTGAATGGCGTCCTCGGCTTCATCCTCGTCCATGTCGCTCACGTCGGGCACCTCGGTCTTGGGGACTCGGAAGAAGGCTTCTGTGCCGTCCGGATTCGGTGGGAACTCCTCGACGGGCAGATCCTGCGTTATGTAGGTCATGAAGTCGTTCCACACCGGTCCCGCCACGCTGCCGCCGTATGCGCGCTTGACGAACTGCTCGCGGTCCTCTTTTTCGTTGTAGACGTAGAAGCTGACCATCTCGATCTGGGCGTCGGCGTATCCGACCCAAACTGCGGTTGTGTACTGGGGTATGCCTCCGACGAACCAGACGTCCTGGAAGTTCTGCGCGGTGCCGGTCTTGCCGAACTGAGGCCGCCCGATGTTGGCCCGCGGTGCCGTCCCGCCGCTGCGCGGCACCTTCTCCAAGGTACGCACGACGCTTGCCGACAGGGCTGCGTCGAGCACCCGAGCCCGGGTCGGCTCGTGCTCGTAGATGACGTTGCCGTCGGCGTCGACGACGCTCTCGATCAGGTAGCTGTCGACTTTTTCGCCGTAGTTGGCCAGCGTTGAGTAGGCGGCAGCCATCTCGAGAGGCGTCACCGACTGCGTGCCGAGTGCAATAGAGAGCACCGGGCTGAGCGGCGAGTCGATGCCGACCCTGTGCGCAGCTTCGACGATGTTCTCGGGGCCCACCGCAAAAGAGACCTGGGCGTAGACGGTGTTCTTGGAGGTGTAGGTGGCTTGCTCGAGGGTGGTGATGCCCGAGCCGCCGCCGCCGGCATTGTTCACTGTCCAGATGTCGCCTTGCGGGCTGCAGGGGAAGCCGCATTCGATCTTCTGCGGGCTGGTCTGATCCCAGTAGCTGCCGAGGGTGATCGGCCAGCCGAACTGGCTGCCATTCTCCAGAGCGGCGATCAAGGCGAGAGGCTTGAACGACGACCCGGCTTGGCGGCGTCCTTCAACGGCAAGGTCGTACTTGCGCTCGCCTGCTGCGAAGTCGTCGCCGTAGTCGAGGCCCGACGAGATCACGCGGATGGCGCCGGTCTCGTTCTCGATCATTGCGATGGCGCCCGTGGGACCTTCCCGATCGCGGAACCAGGAACGCAGGATGCGATTGGCTTCGAGCTGCTGCTCGTAGTTGACGGTGACCGTGATGGTGAGACCGCCTCCGCCCTCGCACTCCGTGTCGTTGGCGGGACAGCCGAATATCGCCCGTTTCCGTTCCAGGTACGTGTCACCAAGGCCATAGCTGGGGTCGGCGAGCAATCGCTCCTTCGCCTCGAGGATGATCCGGGGATCGACCTCTTCGAAGCTCTGGCGCGGGATCGGCTCGAGGGGCTCCGCCTGTGCTGCCAGAGACTCCTCTTCGCTGATGAAGCCGTTCTTCTCCATCTGCTTGATCACGGAGTTGCGCCGATCCAGGAAGATGTCGAGCCTCTCCTGTGTCTCGTGGCGCATGTCGTAGTAAGAGGGGTTGCGAATCGGGACGGCGATTGCGGCCGCTTCAGCAATCGAGACATCATCGAGGTCCTTGCCGAAGTACTCCTGGGAGGCCGCGGCGACGCCATAGGCATTTGCGCCGAAGAACTGCGAGTTCAGGTAGAACTCGAGAATCTCATCCTTGGTGAAGGTCCGCTCCAGTTCGGCGGCGATCACCGCCTCGCAGATCTTGCGATCGAGCGTGATCTCATCCGAAAGAACGTTCTTCTTGATGATCTGCTGAGTAATAGTCGATCCACCCCGGGTGCCTTCGTAGCGGGCGTTGTCGATGGCAGCACTGAGGATCGATGAGAAGTCAATGCCCTCGTGGTCGTAGAAGTCTCCATCCTCGGCCGAGACCACTGCGTCCCGAACGATGTCGGGTATTTCGTTGATTGGCACCGGCTGGCTGTTGCGCTCGGTGATCTTCCCCAGCAGCACGCCATCACTCGTGTAGACCTCCGACAGCCTCCCCAACGCGGGGAAGCTCAGGTCGTAGTCGTCCGGGTCGCAAATGAGCGAGTCTGAGACGTCCTCTACCGTGCCAAAGGCTGCGTTGGTCTCGAGGAATGCAAACATCCCGAATAACGACGCACCAAGTACCACGATCACCGCGATCATGGCAAGGCTGGCGACGCGCTTACCGCGACGTTCGCGCCTCTCAACAAGATGAATGCTTGGGTCCATGGATTACAGATAGATAGACGTTCTCGGCCCGCGGATGGTTCCCACGGGTACCATCCGTCAACAGTCTGACGGATGATAGGTATGTCCGGGAGCAACGACAGGCATTGGGTAACCAGCGGCTTTGAGATCGAACCGAGCTATGGCCCGGACGACCTCGCAGGATGGGATGCGCTCGAGAAGCTGGGAGAGCCCGGAGGGTTCCCGTATACACGAGGGCCCTATCCAACGATGTATCGGGGTCGGAAGTGGACGATGCGCCAATACGCCGGATTCGGCTCGGCGTTTCAGACCAACCGGCGCTTCCGCGGGCTTCTCGAAGCGGGACAAACGGGGCTTTCAGTTGCGTTCGATCTTCCTACCCAGATGGGTTTGGACTCTGACCATCCGCGGGCACAAGGCGAAATCGGCAAGGTTGGCGTCGCCATAGACACCCTTGATGACATGAGGCTGCTCTTTGCGGATATCCCGCTCGCCGAAGTGTCGACCTCGATGACGATCAACTCGACCGCAGCCATCCTGCTGCTCATGTATCAGCTGATCGCCGAGGAGCAGGGCACGGCCGGTGCCGGACTGCGCGGAACAGTGCAGAACGACATCCTCAAGGAGTACATCGCCCGCGGAACCTACGTCTATCCGGTCCAGCCATCGATGCGGCTGGTCACCGACCTGTTTGCATACTGTGCGGCAGAGCTACCGGCCTGGAACACGATTTCCATCAGCGGCTATCACATCCGGGAGGCGGGCGCGACCGCGGCCCAGGAGATAGCCTTCACGATCAGCAACGGTCTTGCCTACGTCGATGCGGCCGTTCGGGCAGGTCTGGACGTCGATGACTTCGCTCCGCGCCTCTCGTTCTTCTGGAACGCTCACAACCATCTCTTCGAGGAGGTGGCCAAATTCCGGGCGGCGCGACGCATTTGGGCACATCTGATGCGTGACCGCGTGGGTGCGAAGAATCCGGCGTCTTGGAAGATGCGGTTCCACACCCAGACCGCAGGATCCACATTGACCGCACAGCAGCCTCTCAACAATGTGGTGCGGACGGCGTATCAAGCGCTGGCGGCAGTTCTCGGCGGTACCCAATCGCTCCACACCAATTCCTTTGACGAGGCGCTCGGGCTTCCCACAGATGAGTCGGCGGTGCTGGCGCTGCGCACCCAGCAGATACTCGGCTTCGAATCCGGGGTCTCCGGCACCGCAGATCCGCTGGCGGGCTCGTACTACGTCGAGTCGTTGACCGACAGAGTGGAGGCCGAGGCGTTGGGGCTGATCGGGCAGGTTGACGATCTCGGCGGTGCGGTGGCCGCTATCGAGGCGGGGTTCCAGGCTCGAGCTATCGAGGATGCGGCCTATCGCCAGGCTCAAGCCGTCGATGCGAAGACGGCGGTAGTTGTCGGGGTCAACGACTTCATCGACGGCGACGAAGTAGTTCCCAACGTCCTCAGCATCGATCCTGCGCTCGAACGGGGCCAAGCGGGGCGCCTCGCGTCGTTCCGGGCGCAACGAGATCAAGAGGCGGTAGCTGCGGCGCTTGCCGACGTGGAGGCAGCGGCACGCGGCACCGGAAACCTG
>JASJDZ010000050.1 GCA_030065575.1 Acidimicrobiia bacterium | reverse complement strand
GCTACGGGCCAAGGCTTGGCCCGAAATCGACGGAACCTGGCGGGTCAAGGGCACCAAGATCTACATCACCTGGGGCGATCACGAGATGGCCGAGAACATCATCCATTTCGTGCTGGCCCGGGCCCCCGAAGCACCGCCGGGAACCAAGGGCATTTCGCTCTTCCTCATCCCCAAGTATCTGGTCAACGACGATGGCACTCTCGGGGAGAAGAACGATGTCGAGTGCCTGAGCATCGAGCACAAGCTCGGGATTCATGCCAGCCCGACCTGTGTGATGGCGTACGGCGAGCAGGAGGGTGCGGTGGCCTACCTGGTGGGCGAGGTGAACGCCGGGATGCGCTGCATGTTCACGATGATGAACGATGCTCGCCTACACGTTGGGCTCGAGGGGCTCGGGCTCTCCGTTCGCTCGTATCAGCAATCGCTCGACTACGCGAAGGAACGCCGTCAGGGTCGCGCCCCCGGTGCCGCCAAGGGTGAGTCATCTCCGATCATCGACCATCCGGACGTCCGGCGGATGCTGATGACAATGAAGGTGAATATCGAGGCCATACGCGCCCTCGTGTTCGACACATCGGCTGCGGCCGATCGCAGCAGGCAAGCTGCAGATGACGCCGAGCGTGCAGCCGCGGCGGACCGGGTTGCCTTGTTGACGCCGGTTGCCAAAGCCTGGGCAACCGATCTCGGCGTTGAGCTCACCTCGCTCGGCATCCAGATCCACGGTGGAGCGGGGTACGTTGAGGAAACGGGTGCCGCCCAGCATTGGCGCGACTCCCGTATTGCCCCCATCTACGAGGGGACCAACGGGATCCAGGCGATTGACCTCGTGATGCGCAAGTTGTCCCTTGGCGACGGCTCAGTGGTCGAGGGTTACCTCGCCGAGATGGAAGGCACTGCAGCCGATCTCGAATCAGCGGGTGGCCTCGACAGCATGGCCGGCGCCCTGCGCACCGCCGTGGCCGCGCTGCGCGATTCAACTGAGTGGCTGCGCGGTGCGACGCCGGAGGATGCCCTGGCCGGGGCAAGTCCGTACTTGCGCCAGTTCGGAGTAGTTGCCGGCGGTTACTACCTGGCTCGTCTCGCCCTTGCTGCCCATCGGGAGCTTGCTGCGGCGGACGACCCCTGGCTCCAGGCGAAGATCGAGACAGCTCGCTTCTACATCGAGCAGATCCTGCCCCAGGGTGCCGGCCTGCGCCCGGCGGTCATCGCCGGTGTTGACCAGCTCTACTCGATCACCGACGACCTGTTGGACTAGCGCTACCGTCATCACCATGCAGAGGTATCTCAACTGGGTCCTGGGGGCGCTTGCCGGCATTACCGCCGTCGCGGCGCTGCGCCCGCGGACTGAGATACCCGAACCGGAGGAGCCCGAGCCTGAGCCAGAGGACGGGACGTGGTTCGACGAAACCCTGTCCGTTGCCAAAGCGGTGGTGTTTCGGTTGCGGGAGCACCACATGCCGATGATTGCGGGCAGCCTGGCGTACTACGCACTCCTGGCGCTATTCCCCACCGCAATCGCAGCGATCTCCATCTACGGCCTGGTTCTCGATCCGGCCGATCTCGCCAATCAGATTGAGAGCATCACAGACGCACTTCCAGAGAAGACGGCAGGATTCCTCTCCTCCGAGCTGACCACGATCGTTGAGTCATCGAGCTCCGGCCTCGGAGCTGCCGCGGTGCTCAGCATTCTCGCTGCGTTCTGGTCGGCATCGGCGGGTACCAAGGCCCTGATCATGGGAATCGACATTGCATACGAAACCCCCGAGAACCGCTCCTTTGTGGTCCTGCGTGGCATGGCTCTCGGGATCACCGTGTCACTGATCGTCTTCGTTGCGGTGGCTGCCTCCGCGGTTACCTTCCTCCCGAATCTGCTGGGCGCCGTCGGTGCCGACGATCTGATCGGGCTCGTTGAGTACGGCAGATGGCCATTCATCTTCGTCATGGTGATTGCTGGGCTGGGCATGCTTTATAAGATCGCCCCCAATCGTCCCGCCAGGGAGTCACCCTGGATCTCCATAGGCTCGCTTGTCGTGGCCGTCCTCTGGTTGCTGGCCACGGTCGGATTCTCCGCCTTCGCCAATCGGGTGCCTTCGCTGGGAGCTGCCTACGGGACGCTGTCGGCCGTCATCGTGCTGCTGCTCTGGTTCTTCATCTCGGGCTTGATTGTGCTGACCGGGGCCGAGCTCAATGCTGAGCTAGAGGCTCGAAACCTCGCCCATATGCACACACGCAACGGTCGTCGCAGCACCTAGCCGGCCTGGAAACGGCGGACGGACGGTGATCGGCGACTAGGTTGGACGAGTCCGCCCACCGATTCCTTCAGGGCTCATGCCAACTACACCCACATTCCGCGAGCTCGGCGTTGCCGACGATCTCGCCAACGCTCTCGTCTCTGACGGCATCGGCGAACCCTTTCCGATTCAGCAGCTGACGATTCCGGACGCCCTCGAGGGAAGGGATGTGTGCGGCAAGGCGAAGACCGGCTCAGGAAAGACCCTGGCGTTCGGACTGCCCATCATTCAGCAACTCGAGCGGGCGCCGGTGAAGCGCCCGTTGGCCCTTGTACTGGTTCCCACCCGCGAGCTCGCCCAGCAGGTGACCGCAGTACTCGAGCCGCTTGCTGCCCTTCGCGATTTCCGCACAGTAGCGGTCTACGGCGGCGCTCCGATGGGGGTGCAGATCAAGGCGCTGCGACGTGGTGTTGAGGTGGTTATCGCCACACCGGGAAGGCTCATCGACCTGATCGACCGCAGAGAACTGCAACTCGACGAAGTGCGCATGGTGGCGATCGATGAGGCAGACCAGATGGCGGACATGGGCTTCTTGCCTCAGGTGAGGCGGATCATGAGTGGGATCTCCGTTGAGCATCAGACTTTCCTCTTCTCGGCAACTCTCGACGGTCAGGTCGGTACGCTCGTGAGCGCCTATATGGAACAGCCGGCCCGTCATGACGCTGAGCCTGATGGCGAGACCGTTGACACCATGGAGCATCGCTTCCTCAAGGTGCATCACATGGACAAGGTGAAGATGGCGGCGGCCATCGCCGACTCGTCGGGTCGGACCCTTGTGTTCGTCCGCACCAAGATCGAGTGTGATCGGGTTGCCAAGAACCTCAGAGAAGCGGGTGTCGAGGCTCGTGCCATTCATGGCGACCTCCACCAGCGCCAGCGTGATCGAGCTCTGGCCGGGTTCGCCGACGGTACCTCACCGGTATTGGTCGCCACCAACGTTGCCGCCCGGGGGCTGCACATCGATGACGTTGATGTGGTGATCCACTACGACCCCCCGGATGATCCAAAGACCTATCTCCACCGCTCCGGGAGAACGGCGCGGGCCGGGGAGACAGGCCTTGTTGTGACCTTTGTCGAGTGGGATCAGGTCAACGAGGTTCTCGGCATTCAGCGGCGCGCCGGCCTCAACGTCCCCATCATCAAGATGTTCTCAAACGACGACCGGATCCGGGATCTGTCTAGCTGGCGCCCCGATCCGGAGCTGGCCCCATTCAAGGGTCGACGTTCTCATCCCATGTCACGGGGTCGCCGGCGCCGGTGAACCCATCCAATCAGCATTACTCTTCGACCCAGATCAGGAGGAGAATCCCATGACGCAGTACACCGCCCCACCCGAGATGAGCATCGACCTCGACAAGAGCTACTCCGCAACGCTCCATACCAACCACGGCGACATCAGCATTGCGTTCGACGCGACAAACTCGCCGCTAACAGTCAATAACTTCGTGTTCCTGGCTCGCGACGGCTTCTACAACGGGGTGATCTTCCACCGTGTGATCAAGGGATTCATGATTCAGGGCGGCGATCCGACCGGCACCGGAATGGGTGGCCCGGGCTACCGGTTCCGTGACGAGTTGGACGGTCCGGGTCGGTACTCCCGGGGCACCGTTGCGATGGCGAACGCCGGTCCCAACACCAACGGGTCGCAGTTCTTCATCATGCACACGGACTACGGGTTGCCCCACAACTACTCGATCTTCGGACACGTCACCGAAGGGCTCGATGTGGTCGATGCAATCGCAAACACATCTACCGGGGCGCAAGACAAGCCGCTTGACGACTGTGTCATAGAGTCAGTGACGGTGAACGAGTCCTGATCTACCGGTGGAGTTCGATTGCATCGAACTCTAAGGCAACGAACTCACGAGGTGAGTTCGCCAGCGCCCGGCTAGCTGGCTCGGGCTCGCCGGGCTCGGTCGCGCAGCCGGCGGCGGAGCCGACGACGGTCGCCGGAGCTCATGCCGCCCCAGACGCCTTCGGTCTGATTGGTAGCCAGGGCGTACTGGAGACATTGCTCTTGGACCGGACAGAGGGCGCAGATCTTCTTGGCCTGCATGGCGGCCGCCTCGTCTTCCCCGGGAGGGAAGAAGACGTCGGAGTCCGCACCGGCGCAAGCTGAGAGTTCCCGCCATTCGTGCTCGGGTTCCCAAATCTGCTCTTCTAGTGCCATCACCATTTTCACACCCCCTTCTGGGCGTTCGCTCTTGGAACCAGCCAGGGCAGTGATTTATTCCTAACCGGGAGAGCCGAGTGCGGATAATGCCTGTCGTTCCGGGCCCGGTCAAGGGATTTTCACGTTCTGTTCATTTAGTTCGGACGCGGGGACCGAATCGGATGTGCGGAGCGTTGGCGATGGATAGCGGCCCTGACGCCGATGCTTCTAGAGGTACTGGCCGGGGGAACCCATTGCTTCGTCCGAGGCCGCCTCGAGGGCACGACGCCGACGCATCTCATCGAGCTGGGCGGCGGCTGCGGCCTGCTGGCTGAACAGTGAGGCCTGGATACCGTGGAATAGACCCTCCAGCCATCCAACGAGCTGGGCCTGGACGATGCGCAGCTCGGATTCGGACGTCTCCTCTTTGTGGAGTGGCTGGAAGATCGACTGCAACTCCTCTTGGAGATCATCGCTCAGGGAATCGTGGAGCTGCTCGAGCGAGTTGGCGTAGATCTCCGCCAATCGCCCGCGACCGGCCTCGTCGAGGCCTGCCTGGCGTACCTCATCCAGCATGGCCCTGGTCATCGAAGCGATCCGAATCAGTTTGGAGGGCTCAGTGATGAAGCTACCGCTGTCCTCCTCCACTGCTTCGACGGGCTCGCCGTTCTCGACAACCTGCGCCTGGAGAGGAAGCTCCGGCGGGCGGGACTCGGATTCGTTGTTGTCGTCGTATGTCGTCATACCTCAATCATACGACCCCGACAGGTCGCGGCCCACGCCCCAAATGGTTTTGGCGGATCTGAGGCCCATATGTGGGTCTGGTGTACGCCGAAACCGGGGGGGGGAGCGGGCCCCCAGCCGTTTTGGCGTAGCTCTGTGCCACATGTGAAACGTAGCTACGCCAAAACCCGGGTGGAGCAGGGCCGTTTTCGTTTTGGCGTAGCTCTGTGCCGCATATGAAACCCAGATACGCCAAAACGGGAGGATGGGGAGTAATCAGGCGATTTCGAAGCTGACCTCGTGGTAGCCGGTGGCGCCGTCGGGAGCCGGTCGGCTGCGAGCGGAGGTCTGGGTCTCGCCATCACCGTCGGTGGCGCGAACGCGGGCGGTGTGGGGTCCCGGAGCAGCCGGAAGCTCGGCTCGCCACTGCACCCAGGCCTTGCTCGACAGGGGAGTGGTCAACTCGCACTCGATCCACTCACCATCATCCAATTGGATCTCGACCTTTTCGATGCCCTTGGTAGGTGCCCAGGCGACACCGGCCAGCACCAGCGGATCCTCCTGGACGCTTTGGTTGCGTCGGGGACGGTCGATTCGTGACTGAGTCTTGATCGGAGCTTCCTTGGACCAGCCGCGGGGAATCCAGTATCCGTCGACGCCTTCCCAGGAGGTCAACTCGATTTCTTCGATCCACTTCGTCGCCGACACGTATCCGTAGAGGCCGGGAACAATGAGTCGAGCCGGGAACCCGTGGTTCGGAGGGAGCGGTTCTCCGTTCATGCCGATGGCGAGCAGCGGATCGCGACCGTCGAAGGCGAGCTCGACGGGAAACCCTGATGTCCAGCCATCTACCGACCTGCTGAACAGCTGCTCCGCTCCGTCCTGGACCCCGGCCTGCTCCAACAAATCCACCAGGCGAACGCCGGTCCATTTGGCATTGCCGATGAGGTCTCCCCCGACCTCGTTCGACACGCAGGCAATCGTGACGTAGTCCTCATACAGCGGCATGGCGGTGAGGTCGTCGAGCGAGAGCGAAAGCTCGTTGTCGACCATGCCGGTGATGCGGAGGCGCCACGTCTCAGGGTCCGGACGGGGCACCACCAAAGCAGTGTCGATCCGGTAGAACTCATCGTTGGGAACCACGATCGGGGTGAGATCCGGGATGCCGGCAAACTGCGCCTCGGGCGGCGGAGCGGGCACGGTGATGTCGGCAGTCGGGATTGCCACGGCCTGGCGGACCTCTTCCGACCGGGCAATGATCAGCTGCCGTCCGCCCAGCCCGGCGACCGCAGCCACGGCACCGACGCCGGCAGCCTGGGCTAGGAGCTTGCGCCGGGCGGGGTCGGACGCAAGCCCATCAGTCGGTGCCTCGTTCATGTTGAGCATGTAGCGAAGTACCAGCACGCCGGCGAGAGCTGAGCCAGAAATGGCAATCACGGTCAGGGCGAGGTTGCCGCCGAACCCATCTGCTGCGGCCAGAATGCCGATGACCGCAAAGCCGCCGAATGCGGCCCAGGGGACGGCAGGTCGGGTGAGGGCCGCTTGTCCGACGAACCACCCGATCATCACTCCGATAATCACCGTGCCGATGGCAAGGGCGCCTTTGTCGGCGGTCCCAAACAAGCTGATGGCGAGTTCCTTGACGAAGCGCGGGGACAAGTCGATGACGACGCTTCCGACCGATGCGATCGCCGAAGGGACGAGTGGCGTTAGGCCCGCGATCAGTTCAGTGAGGCCAAGCGCCAGTCCGGCGCTGACCGCACCGGCAAGGCCCGCGCTCGACTTGGTGGCGTTCAGCATGGGCGGCACGATACGCAAGGCGATCGGGGTGCGATGACGAATCTGGCATTACCAAACTGTTAACACAACGGGCGCTTCAGCGGAGCCTGGATCAGCCGGTCCGCTTCCGCGCCACGAACTCGAGGAGTTCGTCGAGGGGGAGCGTGTTGATCACGGAGTCCCGGGTAACCCAGCCGCGCCGGGCATTGGCCACCCCCCATGCCAGGTTCTCGAACTCGCTGGTGTGATGACTGTCGGTTGAGATTGTGAAGCGCAAACCTTCGATTCCTCGCGCTTGCAGCAACAGTTCGGACGGAACGTCGAGTCGGTGCAAATGGCCGTTGATCTCGAGAGCGGTGCCCGAGGCGGCTGCGGCCTCGAAGACCGCCCTGGCATTGAGCTCGATCGAGGGGCGATGGCCGATGCGGCGTCCGGTGAGATGCCCGATAGCGTTGACCGCAGGGTTCTGCATTGCGGTAATGAAACGATCGGTCTGCTCCGCCTCGGAGAGATCGAAGTAGGTGTGGACGCTGGCAAGGCACCAGTCGTACCGGGCAAGAAACTCCGGGTCATAGTCGACGCTGCCGTCGGGCCCGATGTTGAGCTCGGAACCGTGCAGGATGGTGAGCTCCGGGTACTCCTCCCGGAGGCGTTCGATCTCGATCTGCTCGGCTGCCACCTGCTCGCGACTCAAGCCATTGATCCGCAGGTCCTCGGCGTGCTCGGTCATTGCGATGTACTCGAGTCCCTGCGCAGCGGCCGCGGCAACCATGTCGTCGAGGCTGCTCCGACCGTCACCGGACCAGGTGGAGTGGACATGCAGATCCCCGCGGAGGTCCTCAACAGATACGAGGTCGGGGATGTCCTCGAGCCCGACCTCGCCGATGCCTTCCCTCATTTCGGGAGGGATGAACGGCATTTCGAGTTTGCGGTAGACGGCGTTCTCCGTCTTGGCGGCCACGACCTTGCCCGACTCCGCATCCTCGAGTCCGTACTCGTTGAGAAGCAGGCCCCGATCGATGGCTCGCTGCCGCAGTTCGATGTTGTGTTGCTTGGAACCGGTGAAGTAGAGGATGGCCGATCCGAACTGGCTTGGCTTGACCACACGGAGGTCGATCTGGAGACCGCTTGCGGTCAGCACTGAGGTCTTGGTGTCGCCGCTGCCGATGATCTCGGAAACGATAGGCAACTGCACAAACGCAGCCATGACTGCCTCTGGCCTATTGCTGGCCGCAACGATGTCGATGTCGGCGATCGTTTCCCGGAAGCGACGCAGCGAGCCGCAATACTGGGCGCGGGAGACTTCGTCCAGTGCCTCCAGAGTGGCAACGAGATCGCGAGCTATCGGTAGCGCCTCGGCGATCGGTGTGCGGCGGTCCTTGCCGTGCAATCCGAGCCGCTCGATTGCAGTCGCGATCTTCTCCTGCGACTTGCGCCCGAAGCCCGGCACTCCCTGTACCTCATCGGCGGCGATGGCCTGGCTCAGTTGATCAACCGATTCGATTCCAAGTTGGTCCCGGAGCAGCACGACCGTCTTGGGGCCCAATCCCGGGATCCGTGTCATCTCCATCATCTCGGCGGGAAAGCGCTCCCGCAACGCTTTGACCCGGGCAATCTCGCCGGTATCGACGTACTCACGGATCTTGGCGGCGGTGCTCTTGCCGACTCCGGGGATGGCAACCAGCTGAGCCTCGGTCATCTCTGCCGCGTTGCCGGGAAGAGCTTGGATTGCGGCGACTGCCTTCTCGTAGGCGCGGACCCGGAAGGCCTGCCTGCTGCCTTCGGCCATGGTCAACAGATCGGCGAGCTCCTGCAGAGCTCTTGCGATTTCCTGGTTGCTCGTCATTGTGTGGTTAGTAGCTCAACAGTGTGAACGCCACAAAAATGGCCAGCAGTACGGCACCCTCAGGCCTACTGACCTTCTGATCGCGCCAGGCGAACCAGCCGGCCAGCCCGACAACCATGACCATCAAGACCAGCGATGGGCGAGAGAGATCGATCAGCGTCCCGGGACCGAACGCAGCTGCGGTACCCGCGACCGCAAAGGAATTGAAGAGATTGGAGCCGAGGACGTTTCCGATAACCAGGTCGGATTCGTGGCGTCGTACCGCAGCCAGGGTTGTAGCCAGCTCCGGCAGGCTCGTTCCGACGCCGAGGAGCACTCCCAGGAACGCCGCTCCGAGCCCGAATCGCTCCCCGAGATCCAAAGCGCCGTTCAGGAGCAGCCGGGCCGCAAAGACGGTGACGGCCAACGCGGCGAGTCCGATCAGCAGCTCACCTGGAACGGAGTGGGCCGTCTGTTCGTCGAGCTCGATGATGCCGTCGGGGTCGGTTGACGACCAGCGCACGAGCAGAACGAGGGTGACGCTCATGCCGAGCAGCAGTGCAAATCCCTCGATCCGTGAGACTTCACCATCCCAGAGCACTGCGGCGAGCGAGCAGACTGCGAAGAACATGAGAAGACCTTCGCGGCGCAGGATCAGTGTGCGGCTCATTATGGGTGTCACCAGTGCTGCCGCACCGAGGACCAGCGACACGTTGGCGACGTTGGAACCTGTCACGTTGGCCATTGCCACATCGATCTGCCCGTCGACGGAGGCGATCACGGAGACGAGCAGCTCGGGCAGGGAAGTACCGAGACCGACGATCAGTGCCCCGATCAGGACGATGGATACTCCGAGTGTTCTGGATAGGCGCACCGCCGACTCGACGAATCGATCGGACGCGCCCATGAGCAGAATGAGGCCGACGACGACGTAGATGAAGGAGAGCAGCACTTGAGGTCCCTTGGGGATGGCTCGGTGATGCTAGCTGTCGGAGCCTGTCGACAGGATTCCGTCGACGCAGTCGGGTGACCGACGAGCCGTCGCTAGCGAGCTGCGACGGGCTCCGGGAAGAGCTTCTCGGCTAGGTCCGACCGGCCGCCGGCTGCTATCCGCTGCGCAAGGCCGGTGCGGGTGCTTTCATCCAGATCTCGTACGGCTGGGACCATTGCGTCGAAAGCGGCGTCGTTGCCCGACATGGCGGCGGCAAGCAGGCCTACCCGGATCACTTCGGTGATCCGGCCACCCCGCTCCAGGTAGGCAGCACAGAATCCGGCCAGCGTGTCGGAGGGATAGGTCTTGATGGCGGGTTCCAAGAAGCCTCCGCCCACATCGAGCAGTGCCATCGGCAGCAGCAATTCGGTGGATGCGGCGCCGCAAAGCGAGTTGAGTGCGTCGATCAGTTCCGGCCACGAGCGCAGCGCGCTCGAGTCCTCGGCGAGGGTGGCAATGGCGATTTCGACCGCTTGCTCGACCTGCCCTATCGCTGCATATGCGGCAATCATGCGATCCTGGAAGACAAGTCGATTGTGATCGATCTTGATCACGTGTTTTGCCGAGTTGGCTCCTCGCTGCCGCTCTCCAATTGCTATGAACTCCTGGTGATTGCCGAGCTTGTCGGTGGCCGCGCCCAGCGCACCGAGGGCGGTGTCATCGCCCGGCAGCAGCTCCAACGCTTCGGCCGCCATATCGAAAGCCCTCCGATACTCGGAGAGTGCAACAAGGCGATCGGCGATGAGTCCCTTGATCTGTGCCTCGGCTACCTTGCTCCTGGTCCCGGTCAAGCCTTGCTCCAGGAGCTCGAGGGCCCGCTCGGGTGACTCGTGGGCGTAGGTGAGCGATCTCGCTAGGTGAATCGCAGAGCGGGCATCGTTGTCTATCTCGTGCTGTGCCTCGGCGAGTTCGAGATTGCGGATCGCTTTGTCCTTCTCGCTGATCAGGTCGCCGGCATACCCATGGTGGTCGATTTTGATCTGGTCGAAGCGGTGCCCGTCCAGCGGCAGGTCTTCTCCATTCAGGTGCACCATTTCGTGGAGCGAACCGACGTACTCGGTTCCCTGCGCCTGGAATATTCGGACGGTTGTGAAGCGATAGAGCTCTGTCCCATCGGATTCGAAGTTGGCGACCTCGACCCGGAATGCCGGATGCTCGCGGGCATAGGTGGCGAGATAACGGCGGGTGTGCTCGGGGTCGGCGCACGACACCCGCTCATCAGCGTCGACGACGATCACGTATTGGGCATCGCGGCAGCGCTCCAGTACGAAGTTCCTCGCCGCTCCGAAGTCATCGTTCCACTCGGTATGGCTGACTACTGCGCCCGCTGCCTCGGCGATGCTGACCGTCCTATCGCTGGAGCCGGTGTCGCAGATCTCAATGCGGTCGCACACCTCCTGCAGCGACGCGATGCAGTCGGGGAGCATCTCCTCCTCATCCTTCACGATGAGAGCAGCAACCAGGAGCGGAGACTCGGAGCCCTCCGGATCGGCCAACTGATGCACGCACTGTGTCTCGTGGGACGCCAACGCACCGCCCGCCACGACAAACCCGAGCTCTGTCGAGGTCACCGCTGCGTAGGGATCGGGTAGTGATTCTCCGAGAAGCTCGATTAGGTCTTCTGCGGCGCCGGCGATGCACGCCGATCTCACAGCATCAACCGGCCTTGACTCGTCCGGTACCGGTACTTGGTCGAGGAAACGCTCCGCGTCCTTGCCCGCGGGTAGCGACCCGACGAAGTACTCCATTGCCTGGTCATTGCTGTAGGGGACGGCAAAACGGGCGCCGGCGGCCAACTCCCGCTCCAGTGCCATCAATCCTCGCGTCGTGAGGACAACGTCGTCGTGAATCAGAAGTGTGGATTCAGTGCCGAGCCCTTCGAACGCCGTCCGCAGTCCGGCAGTCCCGATAGTCTCGATCTTCTTCGCCCCGGCAAGGTTCTCCATCGCATCCCGACCCACCGTGGAGGCGGGGACAACGGACAACGTTTGCCCGGTGCCGACCAGCTTGCGGGCCCGGTGCACAGCACGCTTGGTATGAGAGCCGGGGCCATAGGCCAAGACGACGATGTGCATCAATGCTCCTTCATAACTACGCCATGTGACAGTCGGCCGGGCGGCGGGCGAATCAAGAAGAAGGGGGCGGCAGCGCCGCCCCCTTCAGTAGGGAGGTTCTTGGTTGTTTTGGTTGGTTGACTAGGCGAGCAGGTTGAGGACGGAGGCCGGCACCTGGTTGGCCTGCGCCAACATCGCCGTACCCGCCTGCACCATGATCTGATGCCTGGTGAACGACACCATCTCGGCAGCCATATCCG
>JASJDZ010000001.1 GCA_030065575.1 Acidimicrobiia bacterium | reverse complement strand
CCCTCCCCAAACGAGCCTCCTGCTCGTTTGACCCTCCCCCAAGGGGAGGGTTCCCTCTGGATCACACTCCTTGAATCGTGTGCGGATAACGCTCACGCTCGCAACATGGATAAGAGACTCACCGAGTTCGCACGAAGGAACCGGCAGGACCCAACCTGGGCCGAGGCGATGATCTGGGCGGACCTTCGTCGAAGGCAGTTGGGGTATAGGTTCCGTCGCCAGCAGCCAATCGGGCGGTTCATTGTCGATTTCGTTTGTTTCGAGAAGAACCTGATTGTCGAGCTGGATGGCTGGAGCCACCATCTCGAGCAGAACTGGCGGCACGACGAGAAACGTCACCAGAGGCTCGAAAGGGAGGGCTACTCGATCCTCCGATTCAACGATCACGATGTGCGCGACAACCGAGAGTCAGTTGTCGAGGCAATCGACATTGCGCTCCATGGTCGGTGAACTAAGGTCGCGGCATGAGCGAACAAGTGCCGGAGCGGCCAACCCTGGACGGTCTCGAAGAGAAGTGGAGCGAGCGGTGGGAATCGGGGAACACCTTCCGATTCGACCGCACCAAGACCCGGGATGAGATCTTCTCGATAGACACCCCGCCCCCAACGGTATCGGGGTCACTACACATGGGCTCAGTATTCGGCTACGTGCAGACCGATGCGATCGCTCGCTACCAGCGCATGAAGGGCAAGGAAGTCTTCTATCCCATGGGGTGGGACGACAACGGGCTACCCACCGAGCGCCGGGTTCAGAACTACTACGGGGTCCGGTGCGACCCCAGCTTGCCGTTTGACGCCGAGTTCGAGCCACCGTCCGAGACCCATGACCCCCCGCAGCCGATCAGCCGGCGCAACTTCATCGATCTCTGCCATACCTTGACCGAACAGGACGAGCAGGCCTTCGAGCACCTATGGCGAACTCTCGGTCTATCGGTTGACTGGACCCAGACATACGCCACCATCGACCACCATTCCCGCCGGATCAGCCAACGGGCGTTCCTTCGCAACCTCGCTCGCGGCGAGGCATACTCGCAGGAAGCCCCGGTGCTTTGGGACGTCGACTTCAAGTCGGCTGTCGCCCAAGCAGAGCTCGAAGATCGGGAACGCAACGGGGCGTTCTATCGGCTGGTCTTCCACGGGCCGGATGGCTCGCCGGTCTACATCGACACCACCCGCCCCGAACTGGTCCCGGCCTGTTCGGCACTGGTGGCTCATCCTGAAGACGAGCGCTACTCCGACCTGATCGGGTCGACCGTCACATCTCCTTTGTTCGAGGTTGAGCTGCCGGTGATCGCCCATCCCCTGGCCGAACCCGACAAGGGCACCGGCATTGCCATGGTCTGCACCTGGGGTGATCTCACCGACGTCATCTGGTGGCGCGAGCTGGACCTGCCCACCCGGCCGATTATCGAACCGACCGGCCGCTTCCGAGCGGCAACCCCCGACTGGATCACCAGCGATGACGGCCAAGCCGCATATTGCGAGCTCGCCGAGTTGTTCCCCAATCAGGCGCGTCGTCGCATCGTCGAGCTGTTCGAAGCCTCCGGCGACCTCGATGGAGAACCACGACCGGTCACTCATGCGGTCAAGTTCTTCGAGAAGGGCGACCGTCCCTTGGAGATTGTTTCATCGCGGCAGTGGTACATCCGAAACGGAGGCCGGGACGACGACCTGCGCCATACGATGTTGCAGCTGGGCGATGAGTTGGCTTGGGTTCCCGATTACATGAAGGTCCGCTACCAGCACTGGGTGGAGGGCCTCAACGGCGACTGGCTCATCTCCCGACAGCGGTTCTTCGGTGTTCCGATCCCCCTTTGGTATCCGGTTTCTCCCGACGGAAGCATCGACTACGACAACCCGATCATTCCAACCGAGGAGTCTCTGCCGGTAGATCCTTCGTCGGCGGCACCGCCTGGATATGCCGAGGACAACCGCGGACAACCGGGAGGTTTCATTTCTGATCCAGACGTGATGGACACCTGGGCGACATCGTCGTTGACTCCGCAGATTGCGGCCCATTGGGAGGACGACCCGGACCTATTCGATCGGGTCTTCCCGATGGATCTGCGCCCGCAAGGACCGGAGATCATCCGAACCTGGCTGTTCGCCACGATGCTGCGGTCACACCTCGAGCACGATGGCCCCCCGTGGGAGCGCACATCGATCAACGGATGGATCCTCGACCCTGACCGCAAGAAGATGTCCAAATCCAAAGACAACGTGGTCACCCCGTTGCCGCTCATCGAGGAGCACGGTGCAGAAGCGATCCGCTACTGGGCCTGCAAGGGGCGCCCCGGCGCGGACACCGCGGTCGATTTCGGGGTGATGAAGATCGGACGCCGGCTGGCTATCAAGGTGCTCAACGCCAGCCGATTCGTCCTCAACTTCGGCGGGAGCGACCAGACCGACGAGATCACAGAACCGTTGGATCGGGCGATGCTCGCCGCCCTGCAGGCGACGGTCGAGCAGGCCACGGCGGCCTTTGAGGCATTCGACTACGCCCGGGCCCTCGAGGTTGCGGAGCGTTCCTTCTGGCAGTGGACCGATGACTACCTGGAGTTGGTCAAGACCAGGGCCTACGGTGATGACGCGTCGAGCCGATCAGCGCACGCCGCACTACGCCTGGCTCTCAGTACCTACCTCCGCCTACTGGCGCCGACCTTGCCCTTCGCTACCGAGGAGGTTTGGTCGTGGTGGCGGGACGGCTCGGTCCATCGAACGTCGTGGCCGCAAGCGGAGGAGTTCGACGGCCTGGCCGGCGACGCCGCCGTTCTCGAGGCAACAGCGCAAGTGCTGTCGGCAGTCCGGGGGGCGAAGTCAAACGCAAAGGTGTCGATGCGCACTGAAGTGGAGTTGGTGACCGTCACGGGTTCTGAGGAGCTCTTCGGCCTGCTCCGAGAAGGTGAGAACGACCTCTTGGCGGCCTCACGCGCTGCGCTCATTGAGTACGTACCCGGCGAGTTCGAGGTCGACGCCAAGCTGGCCGACTAGCTGCTCGCCTTACAATCCCCGCATGGAGCCGGTCCTCTTCATAATCGGGATACTGGCCGGCGGCTTTGTGTTTGGGAACCTGGCCCGGCTGATCGTTCCCGGAAGCCAGCGCCTCACCTGGTCGGAGACGACCCTGGTGGGCATAGCGGGATCCGGAGTTGGTGCGATTGTCGCCAACTTCACCGCAGCCGACACGGCGGCAACGGCCTTCCGCTGGGGGACGATCGTAGGTTCCCTGGCGGGTTCGGTTCTGGTTCTGGTTGTAGTCAGCATCGTCATGAACCGATTGGGGATCCGGCAGCAAGAGCCTCCGATGACCGTGGCCGAACTGCTGGCCGCGGGGGAGAGCAGCCGGGTCGAGTTCAAACAGACCGCACGATGGAACATTCACACCGAGCAGCGCGATCCCAAGGTCGAGTTGGCCATTGCCAAGACGGTGGCGGGTTTTCTGAACGCCGACGGGGGAACCCTTCTCGTCGGCGTTGACAACGATGCTCGGCCCGTTGGACTGGCCGCCGACCTCTCGCTGATGAAGGAACCCGACCTCGATCGCTATGAGCTGTGGTTGACCGACCTGATCGAACGCTGCCTCG
This sequence comes from Acidimicrobiia bacterium, assembly GCA_030065575.1. Taxonomy (GTDB): domain Bacteria; phylum Actinomycetota; class Acidimicrobiia; order Spongiisociales; family UBA5794; genus JAAETI01. Next base: position 287,706 of record JASJDZ010000001.1, on the reverse strand, counting down.
GCAAGCCTGCGATGACCAATGTCACGGTGAGCTTCGAGCCAGTGGAAACCGCTGATGTGTGCCGGGTCGATGTCGAACCAGCCCCGGGACCGGTGTTCCTCGACGAGCCGGGTGGGAGTCGCGAAGCAGATATGTACGTGAGGATGGGTAACTCCACCCGCAAGCTGCTCACAGATGAAGCAGTCGAGTACGTGGCGCACCACTGGTGAGGTCGATGAGAAAGGTGTCGCGGTTTCACTACCTAGGGAGCCTCTCAAGAACATGACCGGGCTGACCCGAGCCGAAGCGTATGAGAAGTACTCAGACGAGTTGGTTCGATTTGCGACCGGTCTCGTCGGACCTACCGACGGGCCCGATCTAGTGGCAACGGCAATGGTGAATGTGCTCACAATGCGAAGCTGGGATTCGGTGGAGAATCCCCGCTCTTATCTCTACCGAACTGTGCTCAATGAGGCCAAGCGAAGCCATCGCAAGACGATGCGGCGGAGAGCGAGCGAGATCCGCGCCGCGGCCGGTCTTGGGGCAAGCGACCTGCCGGAGGTTCGTCCCGAGGTACTCGACGCAGTCGGCAAGCTGAGCGTCAGGCAACGAGCGGTCGTCTACCTCGCCTACTGGGACGACCTGAGACCGGTTGAGATCGCCCGTCGTCTCGGTATCGGTGAGAGCACCGTGCATCGCCACCTGGAGCGCGGCCAGGAACGGCTCAGGAGGCTTCTCCATGAGTGACACTCACGACACGACGATCCGCGCCGCCATCGTTGAACTGGGGATGGCTGCCGAGGAGGCGCCCACCTGGGAAGAGATAGCGGGCCGAGCCCCCAAGGCTCCCCAAATCGCCGAGCCCGTCCTTCGTCGGCCCGTGCCCGGATGGGCGGTGGCACTGGTTACCGCAGCCGCGGCGCTGGTGGCGGTAGGCGGCACGTTGCTGCTGGTAGGCCCAGGAGCAGATGTCACCGAGACCCCAACGACATTGGTTACCACGACAGCGCCGCCGGTGACGACCACGGCCGCCCCGGTGTCGACCGCGGCCGTCGAAGCTCTTGTTGCCGAGTACTACTCCGCTTACAACGCCGGTGACGCCGAACGCGCCATCGGACTCCTCTCGCCGATGATGCGCATGACCTCACCCGCCGAGATTCGGTTCCGCGTTGGGGAGTTGGGCGAGCAAGTAGACGGTCAGTGCGCACCGGCAAGCAGATATCCCGGATCCATTGTGTGCGCCGAGTCATATACCGATCGGTTCCACGGCACCGCAGGACTCACGCTGGACACCTCCTTCCTCTATACGGAGCGCAACGGGATTCTCCTGCAGACGCAGGGGCCCGGTTCCATCAACATCTACGAAGGATGCCTGAGCAACCGTTGCCCGAACGAATACGATGAGTTTGCGGTCGCCCTGTTCGACTGGCTCACCTTTATGTATCCGAGCGCAGCAAACCGAATCGGTGACGCGTCTCGACTCAACTACTTCGCTGCGGACGGAGCAGCTATCGCTGCGGCGCTGCCGCATGTTGGAGAGTTTGTCGCCCAGAGTCCCGATTGGGGAGGATCGACGACACTGGCGATCGAGGGTATGGAGCCGCTAGAGGCAGTTGAGGCTCACTACGCCACTCTGAACAGTCGGGATCCTGCAGTGTTCAGGAGCTTCTACGGCGAGACCCCGGACGAGGCGATGTTGTGGTTCTGGGAGCTGGGGACCCGGTGGGTAGCGGAATGCGAGGCGGTCCCGGACGACAACACTCTGGTGCGTTGCGAAGAGGAGTGGTCAGACGACTTCTTCTCGAAGGCGGGAGCCGAATTCCGTTACGGGACACTGTGGAGCGTTGCCGATGGCCAAATGACCTCTACTCGCGAATGGGAGATCATCTCCTATTGGGCCTGGAGCGACTTCGAGGGCGATTTCGGCTACTGGATGCGAAGCGCCTATCCCGATGACCACCGGATTGCCTTTGTCGGTTCGGACCTCGCCCGTACTCCCGAAGCTGCCGCTATCGCAATCACCAGAATCGACGAGTTCATCGATCAGTCCGCGAATTACCCGAGGAGCCCCGACCCGGTCACAAACCAGATCTCAACAGAGACGGGGTGAAGCCCGGCACGGCTTCACCCCGCATACATCGGTCCACCCTCAAGGAGAACACGATGCTCACCAACAAGCCTACGACATGCGGAAGGTTCCTGTTCCTAGCTGCTTTGCTCTGTCTACTCGCAACGGCCTGCGGGAACTCGTCCGGGGAAACACGGCCGCCAGCCTCGGAGTCGGAAGAGACTGCTACTTCTGCCCCTGCGAGCACCCTCCCTGCTCCCGAGGAAACCATTGCAACCGAGGCGCCCTCTGCGGCGGTGCAAGCTCTGCTCGACCAGTACTACGAGGCCTACAACGCTGGAGATGCGGAGACTGCCCTTGGTCTCCGCTCCGACTTTGTACCGGTCGTTCCGGCACCCAATCTCCGGTTCTGGGTTGAAACGCTAAACGAGCAGGTGTCGGCGGACTGCGTGCCGCATCCTGAGTCGCCCGCTGTGGTGAGGTGTGTTGAGACCTACACAGACTCCCTTCACGGACCGGCGGGCGCCACAGGAGGGGCGATCTATCAATATGCGGAGCGAAATGGGGAGTTGATACAGTCACTGGACCCCTCGATGTTCATGCTTCCGGGCTGCCGGGCCGGCCGCTGCCCTGGAGACATTGTCAACGTCCCGGGCCATGAACCTGTCTGGAATTACGAACTCATCGAGGAGGATCTCCTCGCTTGGCTGCAACAGAACTACCCCGATGCGGTCGCGGATATCGAAGACTCGAGGCGATTGCACTATCTGGCGAGCAACTCGGATCAGGTAGCTGCGGTATTGCCCTACGTGGAGGAGTTCGTCGCCAGCAGCCCCGATTGGGGAACGCAAGTGGCAGCGGCCGATGACGGCTCCGCAATGACGTTGCTGGAAGAGGTCGTCGCTGGCTATGAAGCGTACTCCAGCCACGACCCGGAGGTCTACGAGGATTTCTTTGGTGAACCCCCGGGTGACGTCGACGAATGGTACTGGGAGCAGGGGCGTCGCTACACCGTGTCTTGCGCCGAGACAGAGTCGCCAGACGAGGTGCGGTGCGAAGGGTTCATCACGGACAACTTCTACACCAAGGCAGGGGCGGTCTTCGAGTTCCGGGAGCTATGGACGAGGGCTGGGGGTGAGGCCCTCTCGATCATCGAGTGGTCGAATTCGTCGGGATGGTGGGCCTACCGGGATTTTGAAAAGGACCTTGCGCTCTGGATGCGGGAGGCGTACCCGGAGGACGCAGCGATAGCCTTCCCGACGGTTGACCTGGTGCACAACGGCGAGGCGGCGGCGATTGCGGTCGCGCATCTCGATGAGTTCTTAGAAGCGTCGGACAAGTACCCCCGTGATCCCGATGGCCAGAACGACTGGCGAGGCTAGGCACCTGCCCAATCCTCCACGAGTGTGCGTAGTACGTTGAGGGGGACCGGGCCGGAATCCAACACGGTGTCGTGGAAGCTCTTGATGTCGAAGCCAGGGCCCATAGTGGTCTCGGCTTCGGCGCGGAGCCGCATGATCTCCCGGCGGCCGATCATGTAGGCGAGGGCTTGGCCGGGCATGCCGATGTAGCGCTCGACTTCCGTCTCGATGTTGTTGAGCGCCTGCGGCGAGTTGGCGACCAGGTAGTCGATGGCCTCCTGCTTCGACCAGCCCAGGGCGTGAATCCCGGTATCAACCACAAGCCGACCGGCTCGCCATGAGTCGAACGAGAGCATCCCCATTCGCTCCAGCGGCCCGCTGTAGAGACCCATTTCGTCGGCAAGCCGCTCCGTGTAGAGCCCCCAACCCTCGACATACACCGTCACTAGAGCGTGTTTGCGGAACTCGGGGATGCCCTCTAGTTCCTGGGCGATCGCGATTTGTAGATGGTGGCCGGGTATCGATTCGTGGAAGGCCAGCGCCTCCGCCTCGAACCGCGTCCGTGTGGTCGGCTCGGTTGTATTGATGACGTAGGTGCCCGGGCGGGATCCATCGGTTGCCGGAGGTAAGTAATAGGCAATTGGAGCGTCGGCTGCGCCTGCTTCCGGAATCTCCATCATCACGCAATCGGCCACCGGGAGCCGTCCAAACCAGTCGGGTAGGGCGGCGCGGGCCCGGTCCATTGCCGACTGGGCTGTGGAGACGACCTGTTGGCCGGTCTCGAATCGCAGGTCGGGGTCGTTGCGGAGTCGTTGGTAGATCTCATCAAGGTCTGATGTCCCTAGAACTTCAGAACCGAGCTCCCGGTACTCCTCCTCGAGCCGGGCGATCTCCTCCAGCCCGATGTTGTGGATTTCGAAGGGAGGCAGGTCGAGCGAGGTGTGACGCCGGATGGCTCTGGCATACACCTCCTCACCGTCGGGCAGCCAGCGGACTCCGGCCTTCTCCTCCGGCCGGCTCCTGGCAAGAACCTCTCCTCGCAGTTCGTCTCGGTAGCGGACATAGGCGGGACGGATCACCTCGCGGACCTGTTGCGCCAGCTTCTCCTGCCATGCCGCAGTTTGCGCGTCATCGAATTGGGGCGGCCTTGGCACGTTCACAAACGGGTCGTTCGCAACGTCGCCTGCAAGGTACTGGTCGATCTGGGCGATGGCTTTCGCGACAGACGTCCGGGGAGGGGTGCGACCCTTGGCCAATCCCTGACGCAGCCGGTAGATCAGGTCATCGAAAGTGTCGCCGATTCGGGACCACTTCACCACGAGCGATTCGGCATGCTCCGGCTCGCGCAACGGGAGCTGCCCGGTGATCTGGGGGAGGAGGATGTGAAACCCCCAACTGGGGCTGACGTCGAACTCGGCGCTACGGGACTGCAGTTCGTTGGCTCGACCCGAGGCCTCCTCGATGAGAACGGCGCGGGTGATCTGCTCGTCCTCCTCGAGTGTGTTTCGCGGTATGGCTTCGGCTGCCGCAACGAACCCGTCGAGCGCCGCGATCTGATCGTCCTCGTGCCGGCGGCTGAAGCGCTCCATCTGATCGTCGAATCTGTGGTCGCCCAACAGAAGCGCGTCGGTTGGCGAGGTGGACAGCACGAAGTCCCAGTACTCGGTGGCGATTCGGGCGAGTTCGATGTTCACATCTGCCTTCCGGACGGAGCTGACCCCACGCTAGACCCGTTTCCCCGTTGCATGGCTACTGTGGGCTGCACTGTGCTGCTAGATGCTCTTGTCTATGTACTCGTCCTGGCGATGGCCATCGGCTTTGCGTTGCTGATGCGCCGGCTCCTGGCCAAGTTCGACGAGTATGACCTGGAGGAGTGGGATAGCGACGGCAAGCCCACTGCCGAAGATCTCTTGACCCGCGGCGGCTACGGCGATCCCGGACCTATGGGCTAGACCCGCCTGCTGCTCAGTCGACGATGTTGCGCAGCATCGTCTCCGGATCGGCGAGTATGTCGAGGAGAGCTAGTGCGTAGGCGTCGGCGGGATCGGCTGCCTCGTACTCGCGACGGTCTCCTTCAATCGCCACGGTGCAGATGAACCCGTTGTTGCCGCGCCGGAGGTTGTCAAAGGTCCGCCCCAGGCGGTCCCGCAGTTGTGCTTCCGACGGCAACCAGGTCGCCTCACTTTGCACGATCGAGTCGAGTGCCCATTCGACCGCCCCGTTGAACATGATTCGGCGCTTCTGAGCGATGCGACGGACCTCGACGACCATGTCGCTGACCAGGAAGATGAATTCCTCCATGTCACGGTCGGGGATCCAGAAACGATCCCCCTCAGCCGGGACCCACTCGAGGCCGGCGTCACGAAGCTTTCGGGCAAGTTCCTTGGAAATCACCCGTCCAGTTTCTCACGAATGGGAAGGCACCATGACGCGGCTCAGACGGCAGCCCACTCCTTGATCATCCGGTCCAGCGTCTGCAGGGGGACCAGACCTGAGCACAGGACCGTGTCGTGGAAGCCCTTGATGTCGAAACGATCACCCATCGACTCCTCTGCCTCACTCCGCATCCGCAGGATTTCCAACCGACCGATCATGTAGGAGAGGGCCTGGCCGGGCATGCCGATGTACCGGTCGACCTCTTCGGCGATACCGCTGAGGTTCTGCGGCGAGTTCTCCGCAAAGAAGTCGATTGCCTGCTGGCGGCTCCACCCCTTGGCGTGTATGCCGGTATCGACAACGAGTCGACCGGCCCGCAGCGAGTCGGCGGATAGCATGCCGATCCGCTCCAGCGGGCCGCTGTACATTCCCATCTCGTCGGCGAGGCGCTCGGTGTAGAGACCCCAACCCTCGGCATACGCGGTCACCGTGGCGTGCTTGCGGAACTCCGGAACTCCCTCGAGCTCGCCGGAGATGGCCAGCTGCAGGTGGTGGCCGGGGATTCCCTCGTGATAGGCAAGGGCTTCCATCTCGTAACGCTTCCAGGCGCTGGCGTCGGACGTGTTGACATAGAAGGCGCCGGGACGTGATCCGTCAGTCGCCGGCGGGTAGTAGAAGGCTTGCGGGCCCGAGGGCGTCTCCCGCACAAAGCAGTCGGCCTTGGGCAGTCTCCCAAACCAATCGCCCATCGTGGCTTTCGCCTTGTCCAAGGCTGCTTCTGCTGCAGCGCGGATCTCCTCACCGGAGTTGAAGCGCAGCTCGGGATCGTTGCGCAGCCTGTCGTAGATCTCGTCGAGATCGGATGTGCCGAGAACCTCAGCGCCGAGAGTCCGGTATTCGTCATCGAGTTTGCGGATCTGCTCGAGCCCGATCTCATGGATCTCATCGGCGGTCATGTCAACGGAGGTGTGCCGTTTGATGGCACGGCGATACCACTCCTCGCCATCCTCGAGATGGCAGATACCCGGCTGATCGTCGCTGCGGCCGGCGGGAACGACGTACTCGGCGATGTAGTCCCGGTGGCGCTGCATGGCTGGATAGATGTCGTCGGCGACGATGGTGGCCAGTTTGGAACGCCAGGCGGCCTCCTGCTCATCGTCGTACGCCTGTGGTGAGCGGGTGGTTAGGAAAGCGCTCTCCTCTGGGGGAGTGGCCAGGATGACGTCGAACTGGGAGACCACCTTCTCCGCGGTGCTAGCCATCGGTGTCCGACCATTGGCGACTCCGGAGCGAAGCCGGTCGGTCATCTGGTCAAACATCGTGGCGTACTTCGGATACTTGACCAGCATGGCTTCGGCGTGCTCGGGCTCGTCGATGGGGAACTGGGGGATCAGGACCGGTAGCATTGCCTGGAAGCCAAACGTGTGGTTCACGCCCAGCTCGGAGCTGCGCATCTCCAGGAGATCAGCTCCGGTGCCCGCTTCGAACATCATCACGTCGCGGGTTATGCGCTCGTCCGGAGTCAGAGTCTCGGGATCAAAGGCTGCAGCTTTGGCGACATACTCCCGGAACTCAGCGATTCGGGCATCCTCGGCCTCGCGGGAAAGGTCGTCCATCTCGGTGTCGTAGTCGTGGATGCCGAGCAGGAGGGCGCTCAAGGGGTTGGCGGCGAGCTCGTCCTTCCAGTAGTCCTCAGCGAGAGTGAGCAGCTCGGGGTTCACTAGATCTCCTTGTCGGTAGCCGCCCTAGCTTAAGGCCACCGGCGCTGCCGCTGGCTCTGCAGCGAAACCGGGAACGACCCGGCTATCACCCACCCGCCCAGAACTCGTCCACCTGGTGCTGGTCTTCGTGGAGGATCCAGATGTCTCGGATCGTGCAATCACTCAGGGAGAAGATGTGGACCGCAGGTGTACTGAGCGTTCGGTTGCCACGCACAGCATGCTGCACCCCCCGGACGATGAATGCCGTTCCCGTGTCGGCCAGCACGCGAGAAGGCGAGAATCGGCAGGTGCCCTCCGTTAGCTCGTTCATCCGGGCGAACAGAGCCAGGATTGGCTCCCGTCCTTGATAGTCGCCCGCTAGGCCCGACCTTCCCGGTAGGTGAAGCATCGTTGCATCATCAAGCGCCTGCTCTGCCGCAGGCAGTTCGTTCGTGAGAAGCGCTTGGCGAATCGTTCCGATCATCACTGCATCCCGATCTTGTCCAGTTCATCCTCGATTGCGGCGCTCAACGTTCGCTCGCAGGGCGCTAACAAGCGTCGAGTAGTCTCTAGCCAGGGAGACAATGTGGACTTCAGAATCCTCGGTCAGGTCGGGGTAGTCGACGAGGGAGAATCGCTGAAGCTTGGTTCCTCTCGTCAACAACGTCTCCTGGCCCTGCTCCTCATCTCGCCAAACCGAGTCGTCAGCACGGACCGTCTCCTCGAGGAGCTCTGGGCCGGTGATCCGCCGGATACAGCGCGTCACACCCTCCATGTCTATGTCTCGCGGTTGAGGAAGGCTCTCGATGAGGGCAGTTCCCGATTGGTGCGTGATGGGACGGGGTACCGCCTCGTGGTCGAGGACGGGGAGTTGGATTCAACTGTCTTCGAGAGGTTGGCTGCGGACGGAAAGGCAGCCCTCGCCAGAGCCGATGCCACATCCGCTGCTGATCTGCTGCGCAACGCACTGGGTTTGTGGGAGGGGCCGGCGTTCGGTGGCCTTGCCGACGACGGATCCTTGCGGCAGGAGGCGATCCGGCTCGATGAGCTTCGGCAGAGCGCCCTAGAGGACCGCGTCTGGGCCGACTTGGAGCTTGGCCGGCACGGCGAAGTCGTCGAGGAACTCCAGGACCTGACCATCCGGTATCCGTTTCGAGAGGGATTCGCCGAGCAGTTGATGCTTGCGCTCTATCGCTGCGGCCGGCAGGCCGAGGCCCTTCGAGCCTTCCAATCGGCACGATCGAATCTTGCCACCGAGCTTGGCATCGAACCCGGCCCTGCGCTTCGCCTCCTCGAGGCACAGATTCTGGCCCAGGACCCCAGTCTGGAACTCGATGCGGCGAGGCAATCCTCATCCGGTCCGAGGGAACTGCCCCTGCAGCGCACAAGTTTCGTAGGTCGAGAACGCGAGTTGGCCAAGGGAGCCAAGCTGCTCGATGGCTGCCGACTTCTCACCCTCACCGGAGCGCCGGGCTCGGGGAAGACCAGGTTGGCCCTTCGCCTGGCGGCTGATCACGCTGACGAGTATCCCCACGGCACCTACTACGTACCGTTGGCGCCGGTATCGAACTACCGAATCTGGGATTCCGTTGTTGCCCGAACGCTCGGCCTGAGCGAGGTGCCGGGGGAGTCTGCACTCGAAGGCCTCAAGGCGTTCCTCCGCAACCGACGACTGTTGCTGGTTCTTGACAACTTCGAGCAAATACTGCGGGCCGCTCCCCAGGTCGGCGAGCTACTCGATGCTGCGCCTGAGCTCACGATCATGGTGACCAGCCGCGCCCGCCTTGGCATCGCCGGTGAGCAGGAGTTTCCCGTTCCCCCTCTCGAGCTTCCGCCCATACATGACCCGCCATCGCTCGCCGATCTCGGACGATATGACGCCGTGGCGCTCTTTGTTGCCCGTGCGCGAGCTGCAGATCCGGACTTCGAGCTCAGTGACGAGAACGCTGCCGCAGTGGCCGCAGTCACGGTGCGGCTCGACGGGCTGCCTCTGGCTATCGAGCTGGCAGCCGCCCGTACCCGGGTGCTGACAGCGGAGGAACTCAGGACTCGGTTGGAGCAACGACTCGAGATGCTCACAGATGCTCCCACCGACGTAGACGATCGCCACCGCACGATGAGAGATGCGATCGCCTGGAGCTATGAGCTCCTCGACCCTGAGGAGCAAGCGCTCCTGCGCGACCTTTCTGTGTTCGCCGGCGGTTTCACCCACGAGTCGGCGGCAGCGATCTCGGGCTTCTCCGAATCGGAGGCACTCGATCACATCGGATCACTGCTTTCACAGAGTCTGCTCTACCGTCCCGTTGATGTTGGACCGGCTCGATTTGCGATGCTGGAGATGACACGAGAGTTCGCTCTTCAGGAGCTAGCGGCCGCTGGAGATGTAGAGCAAGCAGCAGAGCGGCACGCTCACCACTTCCTCGAGCTCGCAGAGGAGGTGGAGCCGCTCCTCAGCCACGGTCAAAGCGGGGAGGGGGCGCTGCGACTGAGTCCCGAGATCGACAACCTACGCACTGCGCTGCAGTTCTACCTGAACACCGATCAGCCGGACCTGGGGTTGCGGTTGGCGGGCAGCATCTGGCGCTTCTGGCAGAGCTCCGACCTGATGATCGAGGGCCGGGAATGGCTCGATGCCTTCCTCGTTCTCCCGGCGGCCTCGGACGAGGCACGGGCCAAGGGATTGACCGCATTGGCTGGGATTGCCTACTGGCTCAGCGATCACGCCTCCGCTCTGTCCACATACGAATCTGCGCTTGCTGCATACCGCACCATCGGCGACGGATTCAATGAGGCGGACACCCTCTACGCCATGAGTCTCACTGCGGGCTGGATCGGCCGTCTGGATGAGGCCGATGATTACGCCCGCGAGGCCCGGCGGATATTCGAAGACCTCGGGTCCAACGAGGGAGTCGGCCGGGCGCTTGTTGCAGAGGCCTATGTCCGATGGAAACGAAACGATCTAGCCGGGGCACGAGATCTCTGGGAGCAATCCCTGGTGATAGCGCGTGAGTCCGGCGACTTCGCCTTGGCCAGTACGCAGCTGGTCGGATTGGCCGCCCTCACCTTCCACCTCGGCCAGCCGGACGAGGCTGTGCGGATCGTGCTCGATGGCCTGCGAGAGGCGACCGACCAGAGGAACAGCCATGTGACGGTTTGGATGCTGGACATGGTTGCCGTTTTTGCGTCCCATGAGAGACCGACCGCTGCGGTACAGCTCGCTGGTGCTGTGGACGTTCTCCGTGGCGAGGCAGGTGGTGGGATCCCTGCATCCGCACTTGATCTCGAGGACGCTAGGACCGTGGCGGCACGGCAGCTCGGCGCAGCGGAGCTGGAGGAGTGCTGGGCTCGCGGGCGGACCATGCATCTCGAGGAGGCCGTCCTCCTTGCCCATGAGCTGGGGGAGTCGCTGGTCCCCGGCTAGGGGCCGTTAGCGCTATGTGAGGTTTCGTTTATCGCGCCTGCGCAGGGTGGGCTTAGTCGTTGAGACGAAGAAGGAGGTCCTTCAATGGCTACCACCACGACGCCCCGGCCCACCCGTGATGCGGTTGACGCGGCCAACAAGGGGGCCCGACCCCGGATGCTCATACTGGCAGGCGTGATTCTGGCGGCGCTTGTGGCGCTGATCGTGTTTGCTGCGGTGAGCGGCTCCGAGTCGGCAGCCGAGTTGGAGGCGACAGCGCTAGAGGAGCTCGTCGCGCAGGAAACGGAAGTGCTCGATTTCTACTTCGCGCAGAGTGACTCATCTACCTATGTCGGCATGTACGCCGACAGCGACGTGACCTACATCGATCCCTCGTCGGGCGGAGTTCTCGCAGACCAGGCGGCCAAGGACTATCTCCTGAGCTTCACAGGGTTCATCCCTCCGTTCACCTACGAGATTGTCGATCCGGCGGTCAATCTCTCGGGGGACACAGCCATCTTCACCTTCAATGTTGAGATGTTCGACGGGGGTGCTCCCGTCGGTGTCTGGAACACGACCCAGATTCATCAACGAGCCGGCAACGGTTGGGAGATGATCCACGCCCATTGGTCGAATCCCGCTCCTACTCCTGAAGGATGATTCGGGCGCAACCGGGCAGGGCTACTAGATGTAGACCCTGCCCGGTTCGGCGTTGGCTAGCTTTGACGATGTGAGTATTCGGAGAGAGGAGGCATCCACCGTGCAGGAGACAACGGCACTCGAGGAGCTGACCGCACTCGCCAACGAGGCACTGATCCCGTACTTCGGCGACAGTGATACGAGCAAGTACGCCGCGTTGTTCGCCCGAGATGCAACGTACTTCGATCCCAACTCCTCTGGGAGGATTCAGGGCGACGCAATTCGGGAGCTATTCGCTGCTTACGCAGGGAACCTTCCGCCAGACCGATTCGAGATTCTCGACCCTGAGGTGACGATCTACGGGGACATTGCCGTCTTCACATACAACATGGACACATTCAGCCGAGAGGATGGTTCGATCACCAGCAGGTGGAACACAACCCAGATTCACCAACGTTCAGCTGATGGCTGGGACATGACTCACGCACATTGGTCTCACCGCGAGCCGATGGCGTAGCGACGCCTCCCACCCCGGGCTTTCCGTAGCGGGCCAGGAGTAGTACATTTCTGTCCTGCACAAGCGCCCGTAGCTCAATTGGATAGAGCGTCTGACTACGGATCAGAAGGTTGGGGATTCGAGTTCTCCCGGGCGTGCTGACGAAACCCCCTGTACTGCAGGGGGTTTCACATTCTCGTGTATTCCGTTTCGAGCGGGTGAAGACCCATTTTTCTACCTTCGGCCGCCGGGATGCCCTGTGAACTTGATCCCAAGACGATGGCTGCGATGTTCTCCGCTGCGGTTGATGGCAGGCTTGGTGCGGCGTGGGAGTAGGCGTCGAGCGTCGTCTACACGGATCGTCTTGGAGTCATGGTGGGCGGTACCCGGTCGTACGAAGAGATTGTCAGCTCTCGTCCGCGAGCTTCCGTGATGGCATGTTCTCAAGCAGGAACCGATGAATGTGCCAGAGGCAGCGTTCGCCGATGGGCGAGAAGAAGTCCATTGCATGTGGCCAGCCCTCGATGCGGTCGTAGGTGTAGGTGACCCCGGTCCTCTCGAGATGGCGGACCAGCGAGTCGGAGTTCTGCACCGAGACAGAGCCATCGAGCGCACCGTGGATGATGAGTAGCGGCGGGTCGTTCTCGTCGACATGACTGACGGGAGACGCGTCGATGTAGGTATCGGGGTCGTCCTCCCACGTTGCGCCGATGAATTCCTCGGTGAAGGGGTGCTCTCGTTGGATTGGCAGGGTCAGGTCGTGCATCCCGTAAAGCGTGATGACTCCCTTGATGGCGTCTGCGTCGAGTCCCTCGACGTAGGACCGATCGGGTGTGTTGGCCGCCAGACCGATGAATGCCGACAAGTGTCCTCCCGCCGAGCCTCCATAGATCACCATCCGACTGGGATCGAGCGCGTACTCGGCGGCGTGTTCATTGAGGTGAAGAATGGCGTCGCGGATGTCTTCAATGGCGGCCGGAAAAGGAGCGATACCCGATGTCCGGTAGTTCATCGATGCGACGGTGTATCCAAGATCAGCTAGCTCCACTGCCAGCTGGGTGCGTTCTCCCTTGTCCCCGGTGCGCCAGTAGCCGCCGTGGATAAGCACTATCAGCGGGTTTGGCGAGTCTGAGTCGGCCGGACTGAACACGTCGAGGTCAAGGCCGTGCCCGTCGATCTGCTTGTAGGTGACGTCTCGCGTAGCTCGGATTCGGTCGGGGACGGTGAAGCCGAACGGTTCAACCACCATTGGTGTCTGCTGGACCGCCACACTGGCGAGGAAGAAGCCGTATATCGGAAAAGGCTCGTAACCCGGAGGATCGGGCAGCGCATAGAGAGCTTCGTAGTCGATTGGGACCACGTGGGGGCCGGGCACATGGACAGTCTTCGCCTTGTCGTTCGCGCTCATAGCCCCTCGATTCTTGGCTTGTGACTCGAGCTGGCAGCCCGAGAGGCAGACAGGACACTATCAGAATCCGACGCGCCCCTCCGGGCCAACCGCTGGTGAGGTTCGCGGAGCAAGGCTAATCTGCCAGCATCAAGGTTGTCTAATGTGGCTTCAAGCTTGATCTGGGACCCACGGCTGCAGGCCGGCGTCCGATCGACGACGTTGCACCGCCTTGGGAGGGCTGAATGAACCGACGACCCAACATCCTCTTCTTCCACATCGACAATGTCAGCCAGGGCGATTTCGGTTGTTACGGCGGTGCATGGCCGATGGGGGCGGCGACACCGAATATCGATGCGTTTGCCGGTCAGAGCCTGCTGATGACCAACTACAACGTCGAGGCGCAATGCACCCCTACACGCTCGGCTCTGATGACCGGGCGATACTCCGCTCGCACCGGATGCACCAATGCCTTCCCAGGAGCCGGGGTCGTGGCCTGGGAGGCCACCATCGCTGAGCGACTGAAGGATCTTGGATACCGGAATGCTATCTATGGAAAGTGGCACATCGGCGAAGACGACGGGCGGTATCCAACCGACAAGGGATTCGACTACTGGTACGGCATCAATGGTTCATGGGACAAGGCCATGTGGCCGCAGGACCCGTGGTTCCGGGACGAGGACATCGAACCCGCTCACATCCTCGAATCGTCAGGCCCCGGCGATCTGCGCAAGGTCAAGGTGCTCGATGCTGACGTGCGGCGTGACATCGATCTCGAGTTCCTCGAGAAGGCCGAGTCATGGATAGAGGACTCTGCTGCGGCCGACGATCCGTTCTTCATCTACTTCAACCACTCCAACGTTCATCTCCCCACCCTTCCCAGGACTGAATTCGAAGGCTCTAGCAAGGGCGGAGCCGTGCCGGATTGCCTGCAGATGCTCGACGCCGATTTCGGAAGATTGCTCACCAAGATCGACGACTTGGGCATCACTGATGACACCATCGTGATCGTTGCCGGCGACAATGGCCGCGACACCTCATTCCACGCACCCAACAACAGAAGCGCACCCGGCAATTGGCGGGGCGGGTACTTCTCGACCTACGAGGGCAACAATCGCACCATCGGGATTGTCAGGTGGCCGGGGAAGATTGAGCCACGCCAATCCGACGAAATGATTCATGTCCTCGACTGGTTCCCAACACTCCTGCACCTCATCGGCGAACCGGACGCAGTACCGACTGACCGCACGATGGACGGCTTTGACCAGTCGGCGTTTCTCGCCGGGGTGAGCGAGGAGTCGAAACGCGACCATTTCCACATGTTCTTCGATGGAGTGCATGTAGGCATGCGTTACAAGAACTTCAAAGTGCTGACCCACAAGGTCGAGAGCGGACCCGATCCCATCCTGAAGCTGGCAACGCCCCACATCTACAACCTCACCGTGAACCCCGATGAGGACACGCCGTACAACTATCAGGACGTCCACTCATGGGTTCTGTACGAGGTGTTCATGCCGAAGGTTCGGGAGCTGATGATGTCCTTGCAGCGTGACAGCGTTCCGTTTGGGGCACCCGTCGACTACGTCCCGGGAGACCACTAGCCGCGATTGCGAGTGACGTGACTCTCTCGGCAAGGGGTCCTGGCTAGGCCGTGGGGCGGTGATCCTTGTACGAGACTTCTACCCGATCTTCTACCCAACGCAGCATGATCAGGATGGTCTGGATGGGACAGGTAGGACAGCCGCTGGCCGAGAAGACCAATGGAACGGGACTCCATGGCACAGAACGTGACGTGGTGGTACGGCGGGCAGGGAACTACGGATCAGAAGGATGGGGCCTGCCGCAAGCGGCAGGTGCGAGTTCTCCCGGGCGTGCTGAAGAACCCCCTGCGCCGCAGGGGGCTTCCTTGCGTCTTGAACTGCAGGGGGCTTCTTGTTGAGCTACTCCGGTCCGAGACGCAGCAGGTTCATGACCTCGTTGGCGACGAAGATCCGGCCATAGGTTCGCCCGGTTGCCTCCTCGAGGATCTGCTCATCGACAAGCCGTCCGATTGCGCGATTGGCCGTCTGGTAGCTAACGCTCATAGCGCTCGCCACAACCGTTGGAGTCAGCACAGGGCGTTCAATCAACTCCTCGGCGACCTCGATGATGACACCCTTCAATCCCGATCTGCGGAGGTGGTCCACTACAGCGTCCCGGTAGTCGGTCAGGGCTGAGATTCGTCTTCTCGCAGCCTCGGCTTCGGCACGAACGGCCTCTGCAAAGAAGCGGACCCATGGGTCGAAGTCTCCCGTCTCCGTAACCTGGGCAAGTAAGTCGATGTATCGCGAACGCCTGCTCTCCAAGTAGGGCGAAAGGACCATGTAGTGGTCGGAGAGAGGTCCTCGGTCGATCAAAAGGAGAATCGCCAGCAATCGACCGATGCGGCCGTTGCCGTCAATGAAGGGATGGATTGTCTCGAACTGATAGTGGCTGACTGCGATCCGAGCCAGAAGAGGCAGGCCATGCGCCGTGTAGTTCCACTTCTCCCAGTCACCGAAAAGATCCACCAGATGTGGACCCGGGGGCGGGGGTACGAATCGAGCCTCCGTTATCAGAGAGCCTGGCGTGCCTACGGCTACCTGAGTCTCGCGGAGACGTCCCGACGACGGGGCATGTGTGGTTCCACTCATCAATATTTGGTGAAGCTCACACACCAGGTTGAGGGATACCGGTTGTTCTTGGAGCCGCGCTACCGCGGTCTCCGCCGCCGCAACGTAGTTCGCTACCTCTTGGAGTGACTCGGATCGTGAGTACTCATCAACCAACTCCGCTGCGAACAAGGCCTCCAGCGTCGAGAACGTTCCCTCGAGGGCTGAAGTACTCACCGCCTCCCTTCTGATAATCGGCCTAGTGATCAAGTAGGGTCGCTCAAGTTGCGCAGCGGAACCCTCCAGCTGGCCCAGTTCCATCGCAGCCGCCTCGATCGTGGCGTAAGTCTCGGGGGCGAGTTCGATGACGGATGGAAGCGGATATGGCTGGAACGCGTAGTGGTCGATAGTGCGTCCATGCTGCTCGACGCTGATGGGGACCACCTCGCCCAGCGGTGACGCTGAGAATCGTTCGACGTCCATTCCGATTGCCTAACTCGTGTGTGCTTCTGTGAGAAGCCCTAGTTGGATTTGACACTCTGGGACATTCAGAGACAACAATATCACATCTGGTTCATCTAGTTGTGAAATTACAGTGTGAGAACTCACGCTAGGAAGCGTGATCTTTCTTCTGCCCAACTTCTGCCGAACGACGCATAACCTCGGCTGTTTCGGGTGCACTGCACGGACCAAACAACCCGGGAGTCCCAACGCCAGCAGACTTGAGATCACCACACAACACTGGGCAACACGATCTCCAAGCGACTACGGATCAGAAGGATGGAGCCTGCCGCAAGCGGCAGGTGTGAGCTCTCCCGGGCGTCCTATCGAAACCCCCGCGTATGGGGGTTCTTGTTGTTTCACGGCCGCGACTAGCTATGTCGTGTCTCTTGCTGCCGTGGGGTCGTAGTCGACTGGTGCTCCGGCTGGAACGGAGTCCTCTTGGAGTGACTGCATCAGCTGTTGGGTCAGTGGAGCGTAGACGTTGTATAGGACCCATGAGTGCCCCAGGTCGTAGTTGTACGGGGTGCTCTCGTCCGGGTTGACCGTCAGGTTGTAGACATGGGGGGTGGCCAGTTGCTGGACCGGGGAGTACCCGGTGTCGACCTTGTGGGTGAGTACCTTGAAGTTGCGCCACCGCAGTCCGACGTGGACCTTGTCGAAGAACATGTGGAAGTACTCGCGGTTCGAGTCGTCCTGATCTCCTCGAATGAACCCGGACTGGTCGATCCCATCGATGACACGGTCGGCAGGCACGGATTCACCTTCGTCGATCATGTGCATGAGGGTCGGGAACCAGTCGGTGACGTGCATCATGCCGTCCGAGCGGTCGGGTTCGATCTTGCCCGGCCAGCGGGCGATGCACACGGTCCGGTTGTTGCCTTCACCTGTGGAGAAGTAGCCACCCTTGAAGTTCCCTGGTGCGTTCTGATTGCCGGGGGCGTGGAAGCTGGTGTCCCGCCCGTTGTCACCCGCAAACACCACGATCGTGTTGTCGGCAATGCCGAGGTCATCGATCTTGTCGAGGAGCTCTTGGAAGTCGGCGTCGACCATCTCAATACAGTCGGCCACCGCACCACCATCTGACGAGTCGACGTACTCGGCTCGCGGCAGGGTTGGCCAGTGCACATTGGAGTGGTTGAAGTACAGGAAGAACGGCTCATCTGCCGCAACCGAGTCTTCCATCCATTGCTTGCCTTTGTCGAGGAAGGTGCGGTCGATGTCGCGGCGGACGTCGGTGTCCAGCACTTCTAGCTTCTTGATCTCCCCCGGTTTCGTGGATTCCTGGACATGGGCTGGCTCGAGCCCTGATTCCCGGAACCACTTGTCGCTCGGCCACAGCGACTCGTCCCATGTTCCACCAATGCCGTACCAATAGTCGAAGCCATGGTCGGTGGGAAGCCGGCCCGGCGAGTTGCCGATGTGCCACTTACCGAGGATCGCGTTGCGGTACCCGAGTTCCTTGAGGCGGTCGGCAATAGTGACTTCCCACTGGATTGTCCCGGTATGGCCAACAACCGAGATGCACCCGGTGCGGACTGAATGGCGACCGGTCATCAGGGCCGATCGGGTCGGGGTGCATTGCGCCTCGACGTTGTAGTTGGTGAGGAGCTTGCCCTCTGCGGCGAACCGGTCGATATTCGGCGTCTCCGCACCTATCGGGAAGCCCCCGCCGTAGCAGCCAAAATCACCCTGGCTCACATTGTCGAGATGAAAGAACAGGATGCTCGGGCGGTCGGTCATGGCACTCTCCCCTTTCGCTCTCGTACTGACCCTGTTGCCTCAACAGCCTAGGGGGTGCCTTCTAACCGATGTTCTACCCAACGCAGCACGATCAGGCGGGTCTGGGTGGAACAGGTAGGACAGCCGCTGGCCCGGAACCCAATGCAAATGGACTCCTTGGGACATTCGTCGGTTGACCCCGGGGGACGATCAGAGTGCGCACAACGACCCAACATCCCCCGTGTCGGAAATGGGTTCGCGAACCCGCCGCTTGGGTCCATGCGGTGCCGGGATAGACAGGGAGCGCGCAGGAGCGGCAGCCGGTGGTCTAATTGAGTAGAGCTGGTGTTGACGGGAGTTTGCTGATGGCTTCGAGCCCGGCAAAGGATGTGTTCCTCGAGTCTCCGAAGTCACGGCGCAGGTCCCCAACACGCCTTCGTGAGTAGCTGAGCTGATGGTTGTGGTCCCAGGAATCCTGGCTCCTCAATCGGGCAGCGGACATACATGCATTGAGGAGCCTTCACGAGAGGTGAGGTGAGCACGGTGGATGACCGGCAGAGATTCGAGAGGGTCTACGCCAGCCATTACGACGCTGTGCTCCGCTACTGCGTACGGAGGACTCAGAGGGAGGATGCGTTGGACGCTGCGGCCGAGACATTCATGGTGGCGTGGAGGAGGAAGGCCGACATGCCGCCCGGACGGGAATTGCCGTGGCTCTACGGTGTTGCGCGGCGGGTGCTGGCCAACCAGCGGCGATCGGCACATCGGCTGCGCTCAGCCACGCTTCGGCTGCGGGTTGTTGGCGACGGTTCGGCATCCGAGCCAGAGCCGCAACTTGTACAGAGCCAGGAGAACAGTGACATCGTCGCCGCAGCCGCCCGTCTCCGGCCCGAGGACCAGGAGGTCCTTCGATTGGCTGGTTGGGAGGAACTCGACCGAAGTAAGATCGCTTCGATCCTGGGGTGCAGCCCCAATGCGGTGAGCAAGAGGCTCAACCGGGCGCTGGACCGTCTGGCGAAAGAACTCGGCGTGGTGACAAGAGCGCGAGGCCGATTCCTTCGACGAAGGGAGGTGGGCGGATGATCGACCGAGATGATCTGTTCCGTCGGTTCACGAATGCCAACCCAGTCCCCAACGAGGAAGGGCTGCCGAACTGGCTCTCCGACTCCCGTCCCCCGTTGACCCTTCTGATTCGGGAGTCCCGGTCGATCGAGTCCGGAACCCCCATCGTCGAGTTCCCGCCTCCACGTGATCCGCTCCTCTTCGACGAAGGGAGCGACATGGAAACCATGGAACGCAAGGAAGTCATCGAGACTCGTCGGCCGGTGCGTTGGGGCGCAGCCGTGGCTGCGTTTGCTGCTGTGATTGTCCTCGTTGTAGGCGCGATCGGTATCGGGATCCTGATGTCCGGAGACGACGAAGTCGCTGCACCAACGCCGCACGAGATCGCCACCGCAAGGGTCGGCAGCTTCTTCGCTGCTTGGAACGTGTACGACGGTCAGGCGGTCGCGACTCTGTTCACAGAAGAGGGGGTGTACGAGGATCCGTCCCCCACCGGAACCTTCGTGGGCCGGGATGCGATCGCCAGCGCGGTTGAGAGCGATGATGGGCGAGCGGTTTCTAACGGTCAGCTAACCGGTGAGCTCGTGCCCACGGGTGAAGGCACCTTCGCTTTCTCGTTTGAGTTTGCTAACAGAGGCGAGCCCTGGATCGGTGAGGCCCAGGTCACGATCGACGGAGACTTGATCTCCCGCCTTGAGATCTTCCGTTGGGAGTCCAAGGAGTAGCCACGCGTGACCTCGATGGTTGGGGGCTTCTGTCGTTTTGGCGTCGCAGACGGGAACATATTCCGTTCTGGGACGCCAGAACCGTTGAGGACGCCCGTCAACCGATCGGCTTGACGTAGCCGTCGAGTACCTGCCAGGGCTCGAACCCGGCGCTGCGGTACAGAGCGGACGATGCAACGTTCGACTCCGAGTTTGCGACGGTGGCGTACTCCATCCCCCCGGCGGCAGCCATGTGGTGGGCGGCGAAGCGCACGATCGCCCGGCCGAGGCCGATCTGGCGATGATCGACATGGGTGCCGACCGCTTCCATCAGTCCGGTTCGGTTCAGCTCGTCGTACCAGGTGACCACGAACGCCGCGAAGGTGCCGTCGGCGGCTTCCGCCACCAACTCCCGTGCCGGGTCGTAGCCCGGCGACTCCATCACGCACCGGTACTGCTCCTCGGTCCAACCGGCGCCGGGGAACGCCGCCTGGTGCACCGCTGCCACCTCCGCCGCCTCCTCCACGCCCACGACGGAGCGGATCCTGTAGCCGTCGGGGACCTCGGGCTCGGGGACATCGGCGATCCGCGCCCGGTTGATGATGTACGGCGGGTCGTCGTCGCGCTTCCAGCCCAGCTCAGTCATCAGCGTGATCCGTGCCAGGTCGCAGCGGAACGCGTCGCCGAGGATCACGTCGCTCTCAACGCCGTTGGCTTTCATCACCTCGACGATGCGGGCGTCGGCGAACTCCAGAACGTCACGCTCAAATGCTCCGCCACGCAGGTCGTGGCGGACCTGGATGTCGTACGACCGGAACGTCGGATGGGCGAGCACCCACGCGGCCACCCCGGACTCGTCCTCCCAGATCGTCGCCAGGTCGCCCGGGTCGAAGGCCCTGTTGCCGTAGAACAGGTGGTGAACGATGTCGCCGGGGTGTAGGTATCCGCACCCGCCGGTGGCGGCTATCGACTCGGCGTTGAAGCGCTGGAGCAGCGCCACGTCGGCCTCACCTTCATATGAGCGGCGTCGCATCACTCCTCCAGGGTTCGGGGCACGTACGGGACTCTATCGGTGGAGACTTGCCGGGACCAAGGGCGCTCGGCCCCCGCAATGCAGCCCAACTCCATGCCACCGGGCGCAGCCATGTGCACCGGGTGACAAGACGGGTCGTCAATCGCCGAGTCAGGACCGCTCGGTGGGCTGGACTAGCTACCCGGCCAACACCGAGTGAGGGGACACCAATTAGATTGGTGTCGAAAATACTTGACATGGCATGCTGTCGGCAATAAATTACAGTCTGTCAAGAAAATTAGACACATTGGAGTTTGGAAATGACGTTTCAAGAGAAGAGTGCCTGGATCATGGGCGCTGTCCTGGCGGTGGTCTACGGCTGGTACTTCGTGTCGATTGCCGGGGAGATCTCCGGCGACGTTGCCGAGATCTCGTACCAGGGGATGATGCTGGCGACCGTCGTCGCCGTGGTGGTACTGGCAGCGGCAGCACATGTCCTGGTAGCCATCGCAGGACCGAAGGACGCGGATCGCAGCGATGAGCGTGACAAGGAGATCACCCGCCACGGCGAGTACATCGGCCAGTTTGCTCTTGCCGCTGGAGCGCTGGTCGCGCTGGCGCTTGCGATGACCGAGGCCGACCACTTCTGGATTGCAAATGTCATCCTCGCCGGCCTCGTTCTTGCCGAGCTGACCTCGGTGGGCACTCGAATTGTTCTCTACCGACGGGGGATGTAGCCGTGGCCAAACCGACCAAGGTCACCAACAGGATCCGTCGCCTCCGGTTCGATGCGGACGAGATGACGCAGGGCGACCTCGCCGACTCAATCGGCTTGACCCGGCAGACTGTGAATGCAATCGAGCAGGGCAAGTACTCGCCGTCGCTAGAGGTGGCATTCAAGATCGCCCGGGTGTTTGGTGTCGGTCTCGACGACGTGTTCGACTACCCGGAGGAGTGACGGCGGCGGTGGCTCGCTCGAGTGGTACTCAAACCGAGCCTGCAAGGTACGTCGACACGCCTGCACGACGTCTGCCAGAATCGCGCCCTCGCCACAGGAGTGGCATTACAGGTTGAGAGGAAACATGAAGGCAATCCTGGCCCGGAGGTACGGCAGCCCCGACGTTCTCACGCTGGAGGAAGTCGATCAGCCCACGCCAGAAGGTGATCAGGTGCTGGTGAAGGTACATGCGGCAGCAACCAACCCCTCCTATTGGCATCGCATGGAGGGCAAGATCCCCATGCTCCGGCAAGCGTACGGTGACCCAGAACCGACGGATCACGCCATGGGCGGCGACTGTGCTGGGACGGTCGTGGCCGTGGGGAATGACGTCACCCGGTTTGCTGTAGGCGATGCCGTCTTTGGGGCAGCAAAGGGAGCCTTCGCAGAGTTCGCCCTCGCGTCGGAGAAGGCCTTAGTCCACAAGCCGGAGAAGGTGTCTTTCATAGACGCCGCTGCCATCCCGACCGGAGGGCTCACCGCCCTGCAAGGCCTGCGGGATCAAGGGCACATCACATCCGGTCAGCGTGTCCTGATCATTGGGGCATCTGGCGGTGTGGGGATCTATGCGGTGCAGATAGCGAAGTCCTTCGATGCCCAGGTGACAGCGGTGTGCAGCACCCGGAACATCGACATGGTGACAAGCATCGGCGCCGACGAAGTGATCGACTACACCCAGCAGGATTGGGATGGCACCGGACCCTATGACCTCATTCTGGACATGGTCGGTGACCGCGATTTCGAGGTGTACGTGAAGAACCTCACAGAGACAGGGCGGATGGTCTCAATCGGCGCGCTGGGCATGGACACCATGGCATTCATAGCCAAGATGGGCGGTTACAAGGCGTCGGAACAGGAAGAGAAGGTCTTCAGCTTCATCGCACAGTTCACGACCGAAGACCTGACCACACTTGCGGAGCTCATGGTGTCTGGAGCGATCAAGTCTGTGATTGACCGCACCTTCCCGTTGGAAGAGACGGCAGCGGCAATGGCGATGCAAGGTGGCAAGCGAGTCAGCGGCAAGGTGGTGGTGGTGATCGACGGGTAGGTGGGTGGTGGACCGTCCGGTTTCGCCCAGCGACATCGGTAATCTCTGGCACCCAGCCCGGTGAGGAGCGATGACCAAGACGTCTGGTCAAGACACGAGGCTCGAAATGAAGCTGCCCGTGGCGCCGACATCACCCATACGCCCTGAGCGCGCATTCAGTGTCTCGATAGCGATATCGGCCATTCGATGCACGCTCACCTACGTCGTGCTCCCATTCGCTCTTCCGCTAGTCGGGTTGGCACCGGGCGTCGGGCCTGTACTCGGGATCACGATCGGCGTTGTCGCCATCGCCGCCAACGTCTTCAGTATCCGGAGGTTCTGGCGGGCGCAGCATCGTTGGCGCCGTCCGATCACCGCAATCCACATCGGGGTCATCGGCCTGCTGCTCGTACTCATTGCCTTCGACCTGAACGCACTCGTGCGCTGAGTCTTCGGCATCCGCAAATTCGGTCGCTGCCGTACCTCTATTCAACCATGACGAAGCTCGATGATATGAAGCAGGTCGAAGCCAGCTCGCCCGCTCAATTGCGGTCCTGGCTCGAAGAGCATTACGCACAGGACGAAAGTGTGTGGCTCATCACGTGGAAGAAGCACGTCCACGACAGGTACGTCTCCCGCGAGGTAGTCCTCGACGAGTTGGTTTCCGTCGGATGGATCGACGGTGTCCGACGCAAGCTCGACGAAGACCGAACGATGCAACTGATTGGGCCCCGCCGCACCCAGTACTGGGCCAAGTCGTACAAGGATCGGGCAGCCCGGCTCATCAACGAAGGACGGATGACCGATGCGGGGCTGGCATCCATTGAGATGTCGAAGCGCACCGGCTCGTGGACCTTCATGGACGATGTCGATGCCCTCATCGTTCCCGTCGACCTGGCAGCAGCGTTGGAGGCGCACCCGCAAGCGACCTCCCAGTTCGAAGCCCTGCCGCCCTCTTATCGCCGCAACGTACTTCGCTGGATCAAGCTGGCGAGAACGACGGCCACCCGAGCCAACCGAATCGAGCGGCTAGCCAGCAGTACTGCCGAGGGACGACGCATTCCGCAGATGTGACGGCGTCAAGGCAGGAGCGTCGCCGGTGCTCTGCCTTTCGATCAGTCGGCCTCGCCGTATGTGGAGAGGAACTGGGCGAGTTGCTCATGATTCGGGTGACCCCACCCCAGGCAGAAGGGGTGACCAGCAGGATCGGCATACACCCGGTAGCCGTGGTCGGCATCCGGGTCCGTCGCATCCTGGAGTAGTCGAGAGCCGAGGTCGATAGCGCGGCGATGCGCTGCCGCCGGATCGGTCACATGGAAGTCAATGTGAACCTGTTGAGGTTCGCCGTCGGGCCAATCCGGAGGAACGTGGTCCGGCGCATGTTGCACGCCTACGAGCCAGTTCCCCTGACTATCAATTACGCAATGGAACTGCGGGTCTTCGTCAACCACGCTCCCGCCGAGCATCTCAGCCCAGAACGCGCTCTCCGTTGCTACGTCTGCAGCATCGAACACCACGACATGACGTATCAGATCCATGACCGCATCCTACGTCCGCCGACGACAGGCCGTTGCGCCGTCACCTCCCGGTTTCGGCGTACACCAGGCCCATATGCGGGCCTCAGATCCGCCAAAACCAAGTGGCGCCGTCACCTCCCGGTTTCGGCGTACACCAGGCCCATATGCGGGCCTCAGATCCGCCAAAACGCAAGGGGGGTCCGCTTTGTGCCAACCTAGGCCAATGCGCAACTCGGCAGTTCGATGACGGTCTGGCCTGCAGTTCTGGCTGCACTAGTCGGTTACTTGGTGGGGTCGCTCTCCTTTGCGCGGATTGTCATGCGGATCCGGGCTCCAGGTCGCGATTACCGCAAACTCCATCGTGATGTCCCCGGTTCGGAATCGGACTTCGAGGGCAAGTCGGTGAGTGCCAACTCCGTGCGCGAGCAACTGGGCTCCCGCGAAGGGTGCCTGACCGCGCTGCTGGACGCCTTCAAGGCTGTGGCCGTTGCCTTGGTCTTCTTGGCATGGCAGCCCGACGAGCCGTACTACCTGATTGCCGCGACCGCCGCCATCGTTGGCCACATATACCCGATCTACCACCGGTTCGAAGGGGGGATGGGACTGTCCACGGTGTATGGGGCGTTTCTGGTCGTCGACTGGTTGGGGGTCGTGGTGACCACCGTTGTGAGCATCGTCGTTGGGATCCTGGCGGGAAGAGTGCTCGTGCTTCGATGGTCGGGGGTAGTCCTGATGATCCCGTGGATCTGGTGGACGACCGGCGATCCATGGCAGATCGGGTTCGCCGTTGTCGCAAACGCTCTCTACTGGACGGCGATGATCCCGGAGTTACGCCAGTACTTCCAATTCAAGTCGGAAGGCACGCTTCCTGGGGAGCAGGACATCGCAGAGCTGCTCGGTATGGGGAGCTTCTGGAGGAAGGTGAGCCGCTACAGCTTGCGGCCCTCGGCAAGTCGGTCGGGAGGCGGAGGCGGCCGGGACACCTCGCAGTAGTCGGCGACAGCTCACATGATCGAGATCCGGCCGGTTGTTCCGTCCAACCGGATTTGTTGCCCGGTGTGGAGAAGTGAGGTGGCGTGTCGGACTCCGACTACAGCGGGAATCCCGAACTCTCGTGCGACGACGGAACCGTGAGTCATCAGGCCACCTACTTCCATCACGACTCCGCCGGCCGCCAGGAAGAGCGGGGTCCAAGCAGGGTCCGTTGCGTGACAAACGAGGATCTCACCCGGGGTGACCCGCTCGTTGGCCGGATCTGAAATCACGCGCACCTTACCTACGACCACCCCGGGCGAAACGGGATCTCCGGTGAGGTCACTCCCGTCATCAAGGGGTGACTCCACTGTCTCGTAGAACACCCTCCCATCACTGAGCATGAGTCGGGGAAGCTGGCGCCTCTTCTCCTCCCGCCGTATGGCAGCCTTCCGATCGCAGACGAGACCCTTCCATGATTCATCTGATGCTTGTGGGCCCCGCCGTAGCTCGTCCGCCTCCAGGTAGAAGACATCCTCTGCCTCGTCGAGGATTCCCTGCTCCACCAGGTCATATCCGTTCCTCAGCACCGCCTCTCTCACGAGACCCCTCACGCGCACCGTGTTGAACTTGGGGCTCTCCCGCAACCCGATGAGGGCTCTCATCCTCACGGCTGCCCACGATGCAAGCCGTGACTTCGGCAAGCCAAAGCGGGTTTCCCGCAGTTCTCGGACGACCCTGTCTACCGCCCCGTCGGCGTCCTCTGCCGCGTCCTCGAAGCGCCGGAGCGGGCTACTCCCGTCCTCCTGCCAGGCGACGTAGCCCTTGAGGGTTTCCAGCACGGGTTCAGGTTCGTCCCTCCAGCGAACGCGGCCGATGTCGATCTCCCCGACCCCTCGTGCGCCGTACTCCTCGAGGAACACCTCGATGCCATCTTGCGAGGGCGCAGGAAGACGACCGTCCTTGAAACGCGCCGAAAGCGACGAAGCGGTCTCCTCGGCGAACAGCGGGAGGCTCGAAGAGTCGCCCACAATCAAGTCCGCAACCTCGGCAAGTCTCAGGTTCATCTCGCTCGTGACGTTGTTGGGGAGTCCGCGTGTGGCACGCAGGACTAGCTCAGACCCATCAGGAAGTGACCGCGCCAGGGAGTTGAAGACCAACTGAGCCAGCACACCCGCCCAATAGCGAGGGATGAACCGCGGAAGCATCGCTTCGGTGATGTCCATCGGCGCAGACACGGCCAGCTCAGCGCTCTCGCGCAGCCCCAATTCGCCCTCGAATGTCGCCCGAACGCGGTCCAGTTCCATTGCAGCCTCGGCACGGAAGCGACCGGCCTCTCGATGAGGACGGGCGAGCGCCACCAGCAAGCGCCCGATCATCGGGGCAGCTACAGGGAAGACTCGCCAGGCAAAACGCAGCGACATCCCACCCGTGGTCGCCAGGTTCGGATCCTGCCGCAGTGATCGCAGGGACCGCTCCGCACTGGGCTCGAGCACCCGGAGCAAGCTGTGGAGCGCCCTTCTCCCGAGCCGGCTCCGAAAGAGGCCGGTCACATCGAGCCAGAGCCTCTCGCCAGCCTCAATCAGGGTCTCCGGAGCGTCGACGCCGAGTTCGTAGCCGAACACCCGGCCTGACGCAGCGTGGACGCTTCGAATCACATCGCGCCCGAGCGGAGTTATCGGATCGGTGAAACCCTGGGTGGAGGCGTAGGAGACCAACACGTGAATCTCCTCGGGGCCGAATCCGTCCGGTATGGGATACAGCGACGTGATCCAGCGCGACTGCAGAATCCATAGGCGGTCCCCGGCGAGAGCCCACTCTATGTCCTGCGGTCCACCGAACAGTTCCGATGCGCGATTCCCCATTTCGGCGAGATAGCGCAGGTCTGGTTCGTCGAGAACCAGGACGCCACGCTCATCCTCCATCCTGGTACCTCCCGTGGGCACCGGTTGAAGCGAACTGCTCCGCTCCCCGCGACGAGACTCGAGGACAGACCCGGTGGCGGCGTCAATGCGGTATCGGTCGGGCTCCAATCGCCCCGAGACGAGCCCTTCGCCAAGACCGGCAACCGCCTCTACGACCATCTCCCTTCGGTTTCCAGAGCGGGGATCCGCGGTGAACAAGACACCGGCCGCACGAGCTGGGACCAACTCCTGGACGACCACACCAATCCCGATCTCGGCACCAACATCTCCTGTCGCAATCCGGTAGGTAATGGCACGCTCGCTGAACAGGCTCGCCCAGCATCTCAGAATGGCCTTCCTGAGCGGCCCTTCTCCGCGCACATTGAGAAAGGTCTCCTGTTGCCCTGCGTAGGAGTAATCGCTGCGATCCTCGAGCGTTGCCGAAGATCTCACTGCCAGCGGTGGTGAACCCATTGCTGCGTAGTGGTCGGCGATCGCGGCGAGCAGCGTCGGCTCGATCTCGGATTCGAGGAACCACTGCTCAATCTCCGCTGCCAGCTCTCGGAGATCTGCATCCTGAGGACCGCCCGCTGACTGCAATGCTTCAGCAATGCGGTCCAGAAGGCCCGAGGTGCGGACGTGGTGGACGTACGCAGACACTCCCACAACGAATCCCTGCGGGACTGGGAAGCCGTTGGCCGCCAGACGACTCAGGTTCGCTGCCTTGCCTCCCGAGTTCTCAACCGTCAGACGGTCATCATCGAGGCGGAGGACCAGAAATCCATTCTCCATCTACGCTCCCCATCCCGCCGGGCCTTGAGGATAGGCCCGCGCCATCGCGACGCTTAGCTCGCGACCAGCTAACCCTGCATGACAGGCATGGTGACGGCCAAGTAGATTGCCGTTCACCGACATGATGACGGTCCTCCCGAGCTGCGGGAGCGGCCCGGTACCGGGCAAGCTGGGAGAAGGGGTCTGCATGAGTCATGTTGCGTCGCCGGAGAAGCCGCATCGCCTGAGGAACTTCAATTACTCCTGGGGCAACTTCGCCAACACGATCAGCCAGCAGGCATTCACCAACCGGGTCCAGTACTTCTATCTGGAGATCGTCGGTCTATCGGCAGCCACCGTCGGATGGATTTGGGCGGCCTTTGGCATATGGAATGCCGTTAATGATCCTCTGATGGGGAATCTGTCCGACCGAACTCGTTGGCGCCGCGGGCGACGGATTCCATACATCCTCTGGGGAGCAGTACCCCTCGGTGTGTCCTTCTTCCTGATATTCACGCCTCCGGAAGGCGACTCCCTCCTCGTCGCGGCCTGGTTCCTCGTAAGCGTCTTTGTCTTCGACACGCTGCTGACGCTGCTGACGATGGCTAACAACGCTCTGTTCCCGGAGATCGCCGAGACGATCGAGGAACGCTCCTCGATAGCGGCGCTGCGGGAAATCCTCGCTGTGATTGCGCTCCTTCTCGCCTTCGTGCTGGCTCCCATCCTCAGCGAGGACGTGGGGTGGTGGCAGATGGGTTTGGTCATCGGTGCCATCACCGCCATCGGCTACCTGGTCTCCGTTATCAAGGTGAAGGAGAAGCCGATCGACCCCGACGAGAGCACGCCGGGAATCGTTGACGGCTTCACCGCCGTGTTCTCCTATACCTCCTTTCGCTGGTACATCGGAGCCAACCTCGCCAAGGAGTACGTCTTCGTCATCCTGGCCGCCACCCTCCCGCTCTGGCGCAAGTACGCGCTCGGGATCGACGGTGACACCGAAACCTTCCTGGGCACGCTCGGAGCAGGAGATGCCGAGGCAGTCATCCTCGGCCTGACATTCATCCTGGCCATTCCGTTCCTGATCATCTGGAGGAGGGTCACTCCGAGGATCGGCGTCGAAAGAGCGTGGCAGTTGTCCTCGCTCCTATTGGTGCCCGGCCTGGTCGTCATGGCCTTTGCCGATGGCTTCACCAGCGGAGCGATCGGTGCGTGGCTCATCGCTCCGGGTCTCGCCGGCTACATGATGTGCCCCATCGTGGCTCTCTCCGACGTTATCGACATCGACAGCCATTCCAAAGGAGAACGCAGAGAAGGTGTCTTCTTCGGGATCAACGGTGCGGTCGTCAAGCTTGCGTTCACGATTCAGGGTCTTCTGCTCGGAGTGCTGTTGTCCACATCTGGCTACGACTCTGACTTGACCTCACAGCCGGACGCAGCCGTCACTTCGATCCGGTTCCTGATGGGTTGGTCGCCGGCCATTGCTGCCGTCCTCGCAGTCTTCTTCCTCTCTCGCTTCCGACGGGCCAAGGCCGCCGAGAGCGCTGTACTTACAGATGGCTGACGACCCGGGTCCGCTCACCTACCTAGCGTCGACGAGGGCAAGGGCGGAGTCTTCGCTGCTCGAGTTGATGAGGTTCCCAACCGTCTCAACTGATGGAGCACACGGGGAGGACATCAGGAATGCCGCGGAGTGGTTGGTGGCCCACCTCCAGCATCTTGGATTCGAGTCCGCTGCGATTCTCGAGACCGAGGGGTACCCGGCGGTGACTGCGACGTGGCACAAGGTTCCCGGTCGACCGGTGCTGCTCGTGTATGGGCATTACGACGTGCAACCGGCTGACAATGAGAAGGAGTGGATCCTTCCCCCCTTCGCCCCGGTTGTCGAGGATGGATTCATCTGGGGCCGCGGTGCGTCCGACGACAAGGGCCAGTTCATGGCCTTGCTGAACGGAGTGAGTGCGTACATCCAGACTGGGACGCCGCTCCCGGTGAATGTGACGGTGCTGATCGAGGGAGAGGAGGAGATCAACTCCGTTCATCTGAGCGATCTGCTCGAGAGCGAAGCCGAACGCCTCTCGTGTGATGCAGTCGTGGCGGCCGACTCCCTGATGCTCGATCGCAACCATCCGGTGATCCTGATCTCTGTCCGGGGTCATGCGTTCGTGGAGTTGACCGTTACCGGACCACAAACCGATCTCCATTCCGGCACGTTCGGTGGTTCTGTCGACAACCCGATCAACGTCCTCGCTCGAATGCTCGCCGCCCTTCAGGACGGGACCACTCGCAAGGTGCTCATCCCCGGCTTCTACGACGACGTCATTGAGCTGGACCAAGCCGAGCGAGACAGAATCAACTCCTCCCCGATCACGGATGAGTTGGGGATTGCTCTGACCGGCGCTCCCGAACTGGCAGGTGAGTCGGGATACACCCTGGCGGAGCGCGTGGGGTCTCGACCCACTCTCGACATCGTCGGAATCACTGGCGGCTACACCGGCGCAGGCAAGAAGAGCGTGCTCCCTTCGACTGCCCACGCAAAGATCTCGATGCGGCTCGTCCCTCAGCAGAGCGTGGAGGACGTAATGGAGAAACTCCGCCGATTCCTCCTGGCCCTCGCACCGAGCACTGTGTCTGTTGCGCTTACCGAGCAGGCGGGATTCGGTTCACCGCCGGCGGCGATGGATCCCGCTAGTCCTTGGATCGGGGCGGCGTCGCTCGCCTATGAAGTCTCCCACGGGGAGACGCCGCTGCTCCTCCATGGCGGTGGCTCTGAGCCAATGGTGGGCTTGTTCCAGGGGCGGTTCGGTGTGCCGGTTGTCATGCCTGGTTTCGGGCTGCCGGATGACGGCAACCACGCTCCCAACGAGAGGATGGACGTCGAGCTGTTCCATAAGGGGGCTGAGTGGATGGTTGCCTACCTCGAGACTCTTCCGCAGTTTCTAGGGTGAGCCCGGCTAGCTCAGCTCGCTGCCGGCCGCACCTCGCTCGCGGGTCTTCCGGTACTCGTCCTCCACGACCGAGAGGATTCCTTCGATCATTTGCGCGGATTGATATGAGTATCCGAGATCAAAGATGTGCTGCGCACCAGGAAACTCCATGTACACGACCCGCTGAGTAGAGGTTGCTCGCAGCTTCTCGACGAAGGCGCGGGCCTCCTCGATCGGTGAGAGCGTGTCGAGATCGCCATGAGGAATGACGAAGGGAGGCACATCTGAGTGAATGCGGTCGATCGGCGAGGCGTCGAAGAACTTCTCAGGTTCATCCTCGAGATACGCCTTGACTACCAGCGGTTCGATCAGTTGGGGGAGGAATTGGTTGCTCTGTCGACCCAGCCGGTTGGTCATGTCATAGACCCCGTAGATAGGCACCACAACGTCGACCGAGGTGTCCTCTGCTTCGAATCCGGGCTGGTAGAGAGTCTGGTTGGCGGTCAGCCCGGCCATGGCAGCTAAGTGCCCACCTGCCGACCCTCCGGACACGACGACGAACGAGGCGTCGCCACCGTATTCGCTCGCGTGGTCTCGAATCCACGCCAAACCAGCCTTGATGTCGACGAGGTGCTCCGGCCAGCCGGCACCCGGGCTCAGCCGGTAGCTCAAGGAGAAGCAGAGCCATCCGTTGCGCGCCAGGTGATGGACGACCGGCAGGCCCTGCTCTCGCCGGCTGCCCATGACCCAGGCCCCACCGTGGATGTAGACGAACACGGGGCGGTTCGTGTCTACCGAACGCCCATGGAAGATGTCCAGCTTGAGAGTTCGGCCGGCAACGCGTCGGAAAGGCACATTCTTGATCTTGGCGACCGAGCGGCCCCGAATCGGCAGAGCCAGGAAGGTCCGCCATCTCGCCACGACCGCTGGTGTGCGCGGCACCCCGGCCTCGGCAAGCGCCTCATCGACCACGCGCTTTGCCGCTCGCGTCCGCAGGATCGAATAGAGCATGCCGACCCAAGAGACCGCCAGGATCGAGAGAGCTACCAAACCGACCGGGTAGTCCAGAGCGCCGACGGCGATCAGTACAGCTGCGGTCAGTACTTGGGCAATCAGGAGCTGACCCAACAGCCCTAGAACCAACCACGACCACAGCATGCTGGGGAGCAGCAGCACAATGCTCCGAAACGGCCGAATCGCATTGAACGATGCTGCCGCCGCGAACACGGAGAGGATCAGCAGCAGGATCGCCGGAGCGGCCTCGATCAACGTCACTCAGAACCTTCCCTGGGACCGGTCAGAAGACTACCGCCCGCTCCAGCCCTGTCAGTCTCCGGCTCGACCGCGGCGACGCCGGCCACGACGTTGTGAAGCGCATACTGTCACTGGTCGTTCCGCCCGAGTCGGCTCCACGAAGTCGGGGGCGCCTCAGCGGCGCCCCCGATGTTCCGATTGCGACTTGAAATCAGTCGTCGACGCGACTCTCGCGCGGGCTCAGGTACTTCGCCCACCACTGCTTCGCCGTATCGATTCCGCCTACACCGAAGGCGATTGCAAAGGCAATGCCGAGTCCGCCGAAGATGGCGGTTGTCAGTGCATTGACGAAGAATCCGATCTCCAGCATCTCGAGTGCGGTAACTAAACCGAAGAGGATGAAGCCCACCCGAGTCAGCCACGGCAGCCAGGTCACTCCATTGGTGTCGGCCCACGGTTGGACAAGGCCGGCGACGAAGGTGCCGACTGCAGCGGCGATCACGACAACGATGAACGCCAGGAGGATCAGCGGCGTGACTGCGATCATCCGCTCTAGTAGGTCAACGATCGCATCGGCCTGCAACGCCTGGAACGTCAGCAGCAGCACCGTCAGCCACAAGAAGAAGTAGGCAATCGATGACACTAAGGCCGACGCCTGGTAGCCAGACCCGGCGAGTGCCGAGTTGATCCCGGCGGCGTCGAGTATTCCCTGCACAGGCTTGGTATCCAATAGGCGCTTGATGATGTTGCGCAGAACTCGAGCAATCCACCATCCAACAATCAGGATTACGAGTGCGCCGAATACCTTCGGTGCCCACTCTCCAATGGCGGTGCCCACGTCGCGCAGGCCTTCAGTTAGGCGGTCCCAGAATGACATCTGCCGCTCCCCTTCCTTGTTTTCGTCCTAAGGGCCCCTGATTCGATCTGTGGCCATGTCGGCCTTGATCGTCCCCCGTCCGCACGAGGAGCGTAGCGTTTCGCGTTCTCGAGCTTCAAGGATGTTTGTTTCCGACCTGCCAAATGGTGTTGCACCCTTCTCCTGCCAATAAGTCATGCCTGCGGCGCCGGACATGTAAGGCGACGCCAGGTTGCGTCATGTGAAAGAAGCACGTCGCCGACAGGTTCGTCTTCCGCAAGTTAGTGCCCGATGAGTTGGTTTCCGTCGGGTGGATCGACTTTGTCCGACGCAAGCTCGACGGGGACCGAACGATGCAACGGACGGGAATAGTGCTCTGTTGCCGTGGGTTTCCCGGTCCACACGAGTCAAGGGATCCGATTGTGTCAGAGTGGAACGCAAAGGTGATCGAGGAGTTCCGTGCGAACGCCGGCAAAGTGGGGGGCTGGTTCGCCGACAAGGACGTGTTGATCCTGCACAACAAAGGCGCGAAGTCGGGTCTCGAGCGCATCACACCTCTCGTCTACCGCAGAGAGGGCGATCGCCTCTTCATCTTTGCCTCCAAGGGTGGAAGCGACTCCCATCCAGCCTGGTACCACAACCTCAAGGCGACCCCGACCGTGACCCTCGAGATCGGCACGGAGACCATGCCGGCGACGGCCGTCGAAATCAGTGGAAGCGAGCGCGACGCTGTATACGCCAGACAGGCGGCCGCGATCTCTAACTTCGCCGAGTACCAGGCCGGCACCGAGAGAGTCATCCCCGTCTTCGAACTCGTCATCGGGCAGGCTGGTTCCATGGCCTAGGGCTGAACTTCTCGGTCGAGTTTCCGGATGTATCAGCACCAACTTCGTTCGGTGCTCAGATGCATATGTAAGGCCACGGCTCGTTGCGTCATTGATAGGGTGAAAGCGCGAGGAGTAATGCGCTGTGGATTCCGCCCAGGCACGATTCACTGACCTCTACCAGGCCCATTACCGAGAAGTACTGGGCTACCTGATTCGCCGAACGGCCGGCAGCGCGATCGCTCAGGATCTTGCTGAGGAAGTCTTCGTCGTTGCGTGGCGGAAACTCAGTGATGTGCCGGACGGCGAGCAAGCCGCCTACTGGCTGTTTGGCGTAGCCCGCAAGACACTCGCCGCACACAATCGAACTGTCTCCAATCGGCGTCGGATAGCGCGCCGTTGGCTGACGGGTGGTGAGAGTGATCCCGCGGCCCAGCCCGAGACCGTCGTCGTACGTCGTGAGGATGATCGGCTCGTGCTCGAGGCTCTAGGCAGACTCCGAGAACAGGATCGTGAGCTCATTCTCCTGGCGTATTGGGATGAACTGCCCCACGCGGCCATCGCCGACCTGCTCGGAATAACCCGTGGGAACGTCGATGTCCGTCTCCACCGCGCAATCCGCAGATTGGGGAAAGAACTAGGCCGTTCAAACCATGTATGGACTGAAGGGCTTCTGAGCACAGCCCCGAAGGAGTCAGAGTGCTAGACGAGCGCCAAGTCATCGAGCTGGTCCGCCGGGTTGACCCTGTTGAGGATCTCGAGGATCTCCCTGATCCAAGGCTGACGGCAGCCGAGGTGCTTGGTGTGCGCAGTCTGGATGAGCTGGCTACGACCAGCCCCAAGACCCACACGCGTCAGCTCGCCGGGCTGCCGATATGGCGAGGGACAGCCATCGCCACAGCGACGACAGTTCTGGCATTACTGGCGGTTGGCGTCATGGCCCTCGTCGGGAGAGGTCAAAGCGAGGAGGTTGCTTCTCCCGTTCCGACTACAACGGCGACCGCCATTGAACCCATAACCTCGGTTCCAACCTTCAGCTGGCAAGCATCCGAGCCGCTCAGCTCTTGGTTCATGCACCTCGAGGCGTTCGATGGCGGCTTCGTCGCCGTCTACGACTTCGTGGCTCCGGGAATACTGGCCTCGCAGGATGGACTCGAATGGGCGCCCCTCGAGGACCAACCGGCGGCGGCAAACCACATTGCTGTACACGGCGGGGCGCTGTACGCAGGCGGCAATAGGGAATGGTTCGAGCGCCTCGACTCCTTCGGTGCCACTTGGGAGCAGTTACCGATGGACGATCCGGGCGTCGCATTCGACATCGTTCACGTCGCATCGAGCCAGACAGGCATAGTCATTTACGGGGAGGGACGAACAGGGGAGCACCTGTTGTGGAGGCTCGAGGGTGATGCATTCGAGCTAGTGCCGATCGATACCAACTCCGAGATCGACATCCCGACAGACATGACGGCCTTGCCTCCCACGCCACAGCCCGGCCTACGCGAGCCGTTCAGCACCGTCGTCGTTAACTCAATTGATGCTCTCGCAGATGGATTCCTCGCTGAGCTGCACATGCGCAGGTTCCCCGTGGAGGGGCCGGAGACGGCGCGAGTCATCCGGTTCAGATCTCGCGACGGCATCGAGTGGGCACCGCTCGAAGGCCCGCATCGAGGGGAAGGAATCGGCTTCGTCGGCTTCGCCGATGCAATCATCGCTACCTCACATTGGGGATCTGCCTGGCTGAGCGAAGACGACGGACTCAGTTGGCAAACCATCGACCTCGAGATAGGCCATCCCCTCGTAGCGACCCCCTTCGGCTGGGCCTACGCGCTCGGCGGTGTCGGGCCGTTCTCGCAGACCGATGGCGTGGAACTGACACTCGACGGACGAGAGTCGACAACGGTATTGGCCGACCGCAAGACGGTCATCGCAATCGCCGCCGACGAGAACCGACTCGTCATTGCCGACGGCAACGTGATTTGGGTCGGCGAAATCGTGGATTAGGGAGGTGTCGAATGCGGACGTGGAAATCGAAGGCAGCAATCGGACTGGTCTTGTTGATGGTCGCGACGGCCTGCAGTGGGACTGCGGAGGAGACAACCTCAACGTCGGAGACGGGAGCAGAAACCTCGGTCACTACGACGACGGCGCCCGCGCCCACCGACCCCGAACCACCGCCCGCTCCGGTCGTGACGGGTGAGTATCCGGTGATCATGACAGAAGGGCTCTCCGGTCCCGACATCGAGAACATCACGGTGTGGGCGCCCGACGCCGAGGACGAGTTCCCAGTCGTTCTGCTGCTTCCCGGATGGTCGGAGAAGGCGGCTCACTACAGATTGATCGCTGAGAGGCTGGCCGGCGAGGGAGTCGTGGTCTTCGCCCCGGATTACCGCGCTCGGGACATTGATACCGACGTCAGAAACCCGTACCGCGACGCCGAGTGCGCGCACCGGCACATGCGGACCCTGGCGGGCGACTTCAACGGAGACCTCACCCGACCGGTCACTGTGGTCGGGCACTCGCTCGGAGGCATTGTGGGCCTTGGTCTGGTTCTGAACGAGTTCGAGTTTGGCCCAGAGGGGTCGTTCGATAGGTGTCCTGCAGCAGAGCAGGTTCCGCGGCCGGATCGCTTGGTTACGCTCAGTAGCTGCTATTTCGAGTCCCTGATCGATGGAACCAGATTCCCGTTTGATCCGGCCGCCTGGGGCTGGACCCACTTCGATGCCGAAGTTCAACTCGTTGTCGGTAGCGATGACGAGGTGTGTGCGCCCTGGCAGCCTCAAGACGCAATGGGAGCCCTCGTTGACGACGGGTTCGAGAATGTCGAGCTAACGGTGCTCGACGGGGCCGACCACTTCGACGTCATGTTCACAAGGTGGGAAGGCGATGGCGAGTGGTGGGAGGCCAGCGAGTGGTTAGACGTAC
The DNA here is from genome assembly GCA_030065575.1 of Acidimicrobiia bacterium. Lineage (GTDB taxonomy): Bacteria > Actinomycetota > Acidimicrobiia > Spongiisociales > UBA5794 > JAAETI01. Next base: position 250,701 of record JASJDZ010000001.1, on the reverse strand, counting down.
CCAACAATCCCGGCGGCGTGGCTGCCGTTGAGGCGATGCTCGACACGATCATGGAGCCGGGCTTCGCGAGTCCCGACCACTACGCAGAGCAGGCTCGCCGGTACTGCGACGCTTGGCCGGACGTCGCAACCCTCCTCGCTGATGACGCCACCTATGCCGAGGTACCGCCCGATGGGTTGTCCATTCCCGAGGGGATTTCCTTCAAGAGAGGCCTCAGCGATGACCTGATCTCCGGCTCGGCGGCGGTGCTTGCATCGCTTGGTTCGACCAAGCAATCGCAAGTCGAATGCGGTGAAGCGTTGACTGTATCGGGGGACTGGGTAGCGATTCCGTACACAGCCGTCGGCGCGGAAGGTGGATCATCAAACCAGGGAATCTGGGTGTTGCGGATCCATGGCGGTGGCATCCAGTGGCACCTCGCTTACGGTACGGACGTCGCGGATGGTGAGGAGTTCGGACCCATCGGCGATGCAGCCGTTGCGGCCGAGGCACGCGACTTCTGCTCGATACTCGAAGGCTCAGGCAAGGTTCGAAGCGCAAGCGAGATGATGGCGGCGATGACCGACGAGCCGGCTGTGATCAACCTCCCCGAGGGCCTCTACTGGTCGGGCGCAGCCGAGGTGGAGGCATTGGTTCCTCTCTACCCACCGGAGTTGGAGATCCAGTGCGGTGACGATGTCGTGGCCAGTGGCGACTGGTCTGCCCATCCCATTGTCGAGAACGCTCCCAGCATCGGTCTGGAGCAGGTCGGCATGTGGGTCTACAACCATCGCGACGGGAAGATCCATCGTCACTTCGCGCACAACACGCGTACCGCTGGCTCCGGCTGGGGCTTGCCGCTGGACGGATAGGACCCCCGTCGTCCGCGCTACGCCAGTTCCACGCTCTGGGGGCGAGCCATCCGGAGGACGAGTCCGTGGACGGTCAGACCGAGAGCCCATCCAACCAGCGCGAGTGCGGACCACCATGCCCACCATTCACCGGTGATGCCGGCAGCGGCGTTGGTAGCGAGATTCACGAGGAAGATGATGATCATCGAACCGATGAACACGTTGAAGTGGAGGCGGAAGGCACGGCGCTGATGCTCGTACCGGTCGACGTCTGTTGCGGGGTGATCGTTGGTTGCTGCGTTGGTGGCGGTTGTCATGTTGGTTCCTTTGGTTGAACTGTGGTGCCAGTGTGAATGATGTCGATGTGGTTGGCATCGGTCGATCAGGTCAAACCCGGACGACAATCGGTGGAGCCGTCGTATCAACCGATCGGTTGATACGGAGTCGACGGAGCACCGGCTTACCGGCGAAGGCGGATGCGGATTGGCCCGCGTGCTGTCGACGGATCGACCGGTCGTCCTCCCTGGGTGATCTCAACCGCATCAGCCGCAACCAGGCGCCGAGCGGCCTGCCGGACCGGCTCCATCAGGGGCCGCCAGTCATCGGGCTGAACCGAGCGGGCAACCTCCGATGGGCAGATCGATGCTTTCCTCGCTCTCCCTGCCAGCACTTCGAGGATTGCAAGCTCGAGCTCTCGCTCGCGAGGCCCCGGCTTGCTGCGGCGACAGCCCTGGGAGCAGTACTTGACCTCGTCCCAGTTGCGCGCCCAGGAGCGGCGCCACTGGAACTGGCGGCCGCAGGTGACGCAGGTCTTGTTTGGTCGATTGGCTGGGGTCATGTTCGATTCCGTGTGGCAACCTATGTACGGTGCCAGGGCACGCCTCGGACCCGTGAGCGGAGTGAAACAGTGCGCCCAACCGAGAGCAGCTTTGATCGGCTTACTGCGGTGACCTCATGACCCCGCTCCCCACCCCGGAATTTGACCGAAGGTCGGGGAGCAGATGGGTGGAGACTCACCTCGGCGGCCTGTACTCGGGGAGCGCAGTCGGATCACCCGCCTTCGTTGGCGGGCAGCGGGCAGCAGACGACGCCCTGGCGTCGTTCGATGTTTCCGGCTACGCCGCTCAGCGCAACGAGGTCTGGCCCGAGGATCGGCAGGGAGCCTCCCGACTGTCCCCGTACATTCGCCACAACCTGATAACTCTTCCCGAAGCCTGGACAGCCGTTGGAGGCGGTCCGAGTCGGGACGTCTCCAAGTTCCGCGACGAACTGATGTGGCAAGAGTACGCCCGTCATCTCTATGCCCGGCTGGGAACGTCCACACGCCATGGGCTGCGCGCCTCACTGCGGGGGGACTCGGAACGGGACGGGTGGCCGCGCACAATGAGCTGCGTCGACCTGGCGGTACGCCAACTGGAAGACGACGGTTGGGTCGTCAATCAGGCCAGGATGTGGCTGGCCTCACATTGGGCGGTGAGGGAGGGCGCAGACTGGCGCAGTGGCGAGGATCGATTCTTCAGGCACCTGCTCGATGGATCTCGTGCTGCCAATCGGCTGGGCTGGCAATGGACCGTCGGGACCGGCACCGGGCGCCCCTACGGGTTCTCCCGGCAGCAGGTAGAGCGACGTGCCCCGGGGCTCTGTCGCTCCTGTCATCACGAGCGGGACTGCCCGATCGCCGACTGGCCGGATGATCCCGACCTAGAACGAATTGAGGCGCATCCACTCTTGAAGTCCGACCCCGACGCGCCGGGCACCGCAGGCCCGCAGAGCATCGAGACGACCGGCACGCCGGAAGCAGTCTGGATCACTGCGGAATCGCTCGGTGATCGTGATCCTGCGCTGGCCTCTCATCCCGACCTACCGGCCGTATTCGTGTTTGACGCAGCCCTACTGGCGCGGCTCCAGCTCGATGGGAAACGGCTCGTCTTCCTCACAGAGACGTTGGCAGAACTAGCCGGTCGTCGATCGCTCGAGGTACACCTCGGACAGCCGGAAGAGGTACTGGCCGGCAGGGCGATAGCCGCCACCTTCACCCCCGTTCCAGGGTGGCGCCGCAAGGCTGCGACGGTCAACCCGGTGGAGTTGCACCCCTGGCCCTGGTTGCGCCGCCCACGGGCAGGTTCGGTTTCGTCCTTCTCGGCGTGGCGCAAGTCGCTCGACCGCTAGGCCTTGTCAACGAACTGCCCCAGCCAAGCGATCGCTTCGTCCTCGTCTTGGAACACACGAACCGGGATGAGCATTGAATCAATCGCCTTAGGAAAGGCGCCAAAGGCTCGATCGGCCTCGCTGTCAACCAGGATCGCCAGCGCACTGACGACCTTGTCGATCCGATCAACGAACACCTGCCAGACGCTGAAGGGGAACTCCGGTACCAATCTCGCATCCCAAAGCCCTGGGAACCGCTTGCCCTGAGTTACTGCTGAGAGACGATCGAAGGATTCGGCGATATTGGCCGTGGTGCGCGGTGTTTCAGGGTTGATGTCACGCCCAACAACGATTCCGTCGTTGCGGATGGTGTATTCGGTGATGGCGGTCGAGAACGTCTGCATCGGAGCGATTCTATCGTGAGCATCCGCGGGGTCTTGGTGATGAGATTGAAGCTCGACCTGACGCAGTCGTCAGGTCGATGAGTCCTGCACCGAGCCTTCCTCCGGCCGGATCCGTATCGATGCGGCTAGCGCCATAGCCTCGTCGACGGTCAGCTCTGCACCTCGCTTGCGTGCGACATCGAAATCGTCGCCCAGTTCATCTGCACACTTCTCGAAGTACGGAGCAAAGATCCGCTCGAACATTGGCCACGGGGCAGCAAGTGATGTCCCAGCTTCGTAGAGCGTTGCTCCCTCTCGCATCTGGCCGACTTCGACGGCAACTACCGCAAGCGCCTGGAGAGAGACGCCGAGCTGGAGGAGATTCTGCGTTGCCTCGCAGATGCGCACCGACTGGTAAGTGGTGTCGAGGGCGCTGGGCAGGTTGGCGCCTAGCAGCTCGCCCACGGCTCGCCCGAAAAGGCCGATGTGCTCGTACACCGGTTCGCTAACCAGGCGTCCGAAGTGGATCGTCCGTTCCGAGGTGAACCGAATTCGACGGACGTCGCCCTCTCTGATTGCCCTTATGGAGCGCGCCATCCAGACGTGAGCGAGCCCCGACATGTCGTTGATCTGGGTGAGCAGCCTCTCGGCCCGATCGAGTGACTCCACGTCGTCGGGCGCCTCGATATCCGCCATGGCCCGAGCTTGGGCTCGCGCCGCTACGCCAAGGCCGGTGAGAGAGCCAAACTGCTCGAGGTCGCTACCCGCCGCCTCGATGGCGGCGTCGTAGAGAGGGAAGGCCGACGCGAAGTCTCCGACACCTAGAACCAGCATGTGTGCCAGGGACCACCGGGCCCAGGCAAGCTGCACGGCATCGCCTGCTTCCTCGGCTTCCTCGATCGCCTTGGAGACGTGCGCAAAGGCAGTCTGACTCTCACCGGAAAGCAGGGCAGGCCACACGATTGCGTTGCGCGCACTGGCGCGAAGGGCTGGTGGGGCATCGCCAGCGTGTTCGAGCATCTCAGACAGCACCCGGAAGCATCGCTGGTACTGGCCGGATCGATACCAGGCGTCGCCGATGTTGTCGGCAAACGGTAGAGCAAAACCGGGTCCTCCATTAGTGAGCGACCATTCGATTGCAGCGGTGATGTTCCGGTCATCGAGAAGAATCCGTCCCCGCCATCCAGTGACGTCTTCTTTCACGTACACAGACGACTCTGAGCAGAAGTTCCGGTAGTAATCCGCATGCCGAGTCGAGGTCGCGACGTATGCCTCGTCGTCCAGGTGTGATCGGGCGTAGAGACGGAGAGGCTCGAGGAGTCGGAATCTCCGCACGCCACTTCCTGGGTCGGCTGGAACGACCATGGATGCGGCCAGGAATCTTCCGAGAAGATGACCTGCGCTGGACCTTTCCCGGTCGAGAACTTCGGCTGCTGCGTCGAGGTCGAACGCACCGCGGAAGACGGCGAGCTTGTCGTACGCAACCTGTTCCTCAGGTTCGAGCATGGAGTACGACCAGTCGAGAACGTAGTCGAGGTTCTCTTGCCGCACATGCTCTGGAGTCTCTGTCCGGCTGGGGAGTCGGCCGGTCGCCTCGATCTCATCGATGATCTCGCGAGCTGTGTGGACATCGGAGCGAGCTGCTGCGATCTCAATTGCCAGGGGTATGCCGCCGAGCATCCTGCAAAGCTCTGCGATGTCGGTGCCCTCATCGTCGCTCATGCCAAGCGATGAGTGCTCGCTAGCCCGGAGCCGGAAGAGCTCCTCGGCCTCTGATGGTGCGCCCTCCGTTCGATCGGTGCTGAGGGGGCCCACGACCATGCGACGCTCCGACGGCTGACCCAACGCTGCGCGTGAGGTTGCCAGAACGCGAACCCCGGATCCTGCCTCGACAAGAATTGCACCGAGTTCCGCAGCTTCGGACAGAAGATGCTCACAGTTGTCGAGCACGATCAGGATGTCGCGGCGTGCTAAGAACACTGCGAGTGCACTGATAGCGGGCTGTCCGGGTGCCGGGGTTGCGCCGAGTGTTGCCGCGATGTGCTCGGCGAGGTTGTCGTGGGGGCGCAGCGCGGCTAGATCGATCCAAAATGTCCCGTCACGGAACGTCGGCTGGGTCTGATGAGCTACCGCTAGGGCGAGACGGCTCTTGCCCATACCGCCCGCTCCGACGAGTGTGACAATTGTGTGAGGGCCGATGGCATCGATAACGGCGCCGACATCGCCAGAGCGCCCGATAATGGGATCTCTCTCCCGCGGCAGATTGGAGGGCGGAGGAGGTGGCCGATGGTCGAGTTGGGGATCCTGGCGCAGGATTCGCTCCTCGAGTTCGCGGACTCCCTCTGAGGGATCGATGCCGAGTTCCTCTACGAGCAGCTTGCGGTAGTCGGCATACGATCGCAGTGCGTCCGCCTGGCGCCCCGCTCGATACAAGGCGAGCATCAGGAGTTCCCGGGGCCGGTCGCGATAGGGCTCCACGGCGATCATGGCGTGGAGACGTGGGATCATCGATTCGTGGTGCCCGAGCCCGAGTTCGGCCTCGACCAAGCGTTCGTGGGCAAGGGTGTGTAGCTCAGCGAAGCGGCGGTCCTGTCCGGTGCGATAGCCGCTGGCGGCTCCATCGGTAAGAGGGGCACCCGACCACAGTTCGAGAGCGGTTTCGAGATCCTGGGCAGCGGCAGCTGGGTCATCGCGGAGGAGCAGATCGCGTGCATGGACCAGTAGCCGTTCAAAGCGGATGGCATCCACATCTTCTGGTGATACGCCGAGGGAGTACCCGCCGGGTTCGGTCACGACGATGTCGGTTCCGATCGAGCGCCGCAGCCGCGAAACGTGCCACTGCAGGGTCTTTGTCGCAGTTTCCGGCGGCTCGTCCCCCCACAACACATCGCATAGCCGACCTGAGGTAACGGGGGTGCCGGCTTCGAGTGCGAGTGCGGAGAGGATCGCTCGTTCCTTGGGTCCCTCGATTTGGATCGTGGCACCATCGTTAGTCACCTCGACGCGACCGAGGATCCGAACCTCCATACGGACATCGTATCGAATTGGACGACGGTAGCGACCACAACTCGTCGACAACTCGACCACCACCAAGGCCTCCGACGATCTCCGCATGAGCGACAACCGGGATGCCACGGATGGAACGGACGTCCCCTGGGACCACGCGGTTGCGACGTCGGGATGGCTGGAGGGGGTGTTTGGCGATGAGGCAGTGCGCGGAGAGTTGGGCTCGGTTGGTGCGTTCACCCTTGTCGCAACTGCCGGATCGTCCGCCTCGCGTGGCTGGGTGACCATCGTCGACAGCAAGAGCAATGCTCTCTACGGGACCTATCGCCTGGACACCGTAGGTGTGGTGACGCTCGCCATCGTCGGAGGCACCGGCCGGTTCCTCGGTGTCGGCGGGTCGCTGATCGGATCCCGTGACGTGACCCGCCCGAGGTGGTGGCTCTCTGGCTCACTCGTCGGAATCGCCACACACCCCGCCACCACTCCGCCACAACCGCAGTAGGAGAACGTCAAGACATCGGGATTGGAGCAGTCCCGCAGATTGAGAGGAAGATGACCATGCAGACGATGGAAAAGGTGCAGAGCACCGAAACACCACCCCGATCAGCAGACAGGAATTCGTGGTTGTTGGTCGCCGTGGCCCTTCTCGCAATTGCGGTTGTGGCGCTTGGCTCCTTGTGGCTCGGCGAGCGCAGCACCGTCAGCGACCTCGAGAGCCAGCTCGAAGCAGCCGAGACCGCGGCTGCCGAGATTGCCTCCACCAGTCACCCGCAGCAGGCTGAAGTGCGAGCCCTGTACGACGATTTCATCGCCGCAATCGCAGATCCGGACGCTGAGACCGTTGCATCGTTGTTCATGCCGGCGGCACTGCATGTCGATGGTGTTGGCATTGAGACTCGTGGAGCGGAGGTCATCGGTAGGGCATATGAGGGCATAGGTCCCTTGGAGGCAATCAACACCGATGCCGTGATTGTCGTCGGTGAATCGACGCTACGAGCGGCGATGCGAGGTCAGGTTGAGGGCGTGGATGGCCTTCTGGTGACGTCGATTGTCCCGACTCAGGATGGGCTCAAGTTCTCCAAGGTCATCTGGTTCGGTCGGTAGCGTCGAGTCGTCGCCATCGCAAACGGGAATCAGTGGCTGCGGGTCGAGATTATGCCCTTGGAAGCTGCGAAGCCCCCTGCACTGCAGGGGGCTTCACGCTGTTCAGTTGCTGCAACTGCACCGGGAGCGTCCGGATGGAATGTGAGCTACGAAGAAATGGTGGATTCACTGATCCGCAGCCCGCTGCGGTATCCCTCATCGGCGTATGATCCAGGCGCCGAGACGCGTTGCCTAACGAGTTCGTCCGCCCATGACATTCCTCGCTGTTCTTCCCATCCTGCTGATACTCGTCCTGATGCTGGCTCTGCGCTGGCCGGCCGCACGCGCCGGTGTGGCCGGCTTGGCAGTCTCATTGGTCCTGGCGTGGGGACCATTCCGGGAGTCGCTAGCCGCGCAGGTAGGCAGCGGGGCGGCAACCACCGGTGCCCTGGCGGAAGCCCTGTTCACAGCGGCTGCAATCCTGTGGATCATCATCCCGGCCCTGGCCATACACCAGATTCAGGTGGCATCGGGAGGCATCGGCATTCTCGAACGTGCCCTGGGACGGGTGACCGGTGATCCTCGGATCCTTGCGCTCCTCGTCGCCTGGTTCTTCGCTCTGTTCATGGAAGGCGCAGCTGGGTTCGGCACCTCTGCGGCCCTTGCGGCTCCCTTCCTGGTAGGCGCTGGCTTCGCCCCGAGCCAGGCTGTGATCCTGGCGCTGGTCGGTCATGCTGCCGGAGTGTCCTTTGGCGCAATAGGTACCCCGATCGTCCCCCAGGTTGCCGCCACAGAGTTCACCGCCCTCGAGATCTCCCGGGCCACTGCTCCCTACCACGCCCTGCTCGGAGTGGCGCTGGCTGTGGCCGTCGTAGTGCTGGCAAGCCGGGGCTCGGCCCCGGGGGATCGGAGCCGGTCGGCGATTCCGGCTGCGGTTGCCGCCGCTGCCCTGTTCCTCATCCCATACATGGGACTCGCCTGGGCCATCGGGCCGGAGCTGCCCACCCTCGGTGGAGCGCTGCTGGGCGGGCTTGGGTTCGTGTGGCTGATGCGCCGCAGGAGCCCGGCCGAGAAGTCATCAGCCCCTCGTGAGGATCACACTGCCCTGTGGGCCGCCGCCCCATATCTCAGCGTTGTCGGTCTTGTTCTTACCACCCGCCTCGTTCCCGGACTGTCCGATTTCCTCCAGGAGATCGAGATCAAGTGGGAGCTCGCGGGCGGTTTCTCGGGCTCGTTCGCTCCTCTCTACCACCCGGGCACACTCCTCTTTGGAGGGCTGTTGATGGGCGCACTGATCCAGCAGGGCTCTCTACGAGGGGCTACTACCGCCCTGCAGCGCGCATTGGGCCAGATCGGCCCGGTCGTCGTCGCCCTGGTCGCCATGCTCGGGCTCTCCCGTGTCATGGTTGCTGCCGGCATGATCGACACCCTGGCTCAAGCCGCATCCAGCGCTGCCGGAGACTCGTGGCCGGCCTTTGCTGCGATCGTGGGAGCTCTCGGAACCTTCATCACCGGGTCGGCCACCGCCTCCAACATTCTCTTCACCGACTTCCAGGTGGCAACCGCACAAACCCTGGAGGCACCGATCCTGCCACTGGTTGGAGTACAGGGATTTGGGGCGGCTGCCGGGAACATGATCGCCCCACATAACGTGATCGCAGCCGCGGCGGTGGTTGGCGAAACGGGCAACGAAGGCTCGATACTCCGAGCGACCCTATGGGTCGCGCTCGGGTACCTGATCGCAGGAGGGGTGGCTGCCTTCGTCTTCGTAGCGCTTGCCGGCTGATCTCCGGGGCGACCCGTCCAGGTGCAATCATGTTGATGGTCTGCTCGGTCGACAACGGAGAGACTGATGGATGGAATGAGTCTCGCGGCAGTGCTCACGGCACCTTGTGAGTATGAGGTGCGCGATTACCCCATCGGGGACCTGGTCGAGGCGGGAGAAGCCATTGTCAAGGTGAACCTTTGTGGCATTTGTGGCACCGACAAGCACACCTATCAGGGCTACACCGGTCAGTACACCGGACTGTCGAACCCGAGCGAAACGCCGTTCCCGATCATCCAGGGGCACGAAATCGTCGGCGAGTTGGTCAAGGCGAATGGCCCCATTCGGGACTATGCCGGGACCCTTCTCCAACCGGGCGATCGTGTAGTGGTCGGGCCCAACCTGGTGTGCGGCCACTGCCGGGCGTGCGTCAGACGCGGGCCGTACACCCTGTGCGAGAACATCCGCGACTACGGCAACACCATGACCTGCGCCGAGCCGCCCCATCTCCTCGGTGGATGGTCGCAGTACATGCACACCCTCCCCGGTACCTACTTCTTCAAGGTTCCCGACGATGTGCCAGATGAGATCGCAGTGCTCGCTGAGGTGTTTGCGGTCACGGTTGGTCTAGACCGGGCGCGGCAGATGTCGGCGGTGCCGGGGGAGTCATTCCTGTTCGACGACACCGTGATTGTCATCGGGTGCGGACCGCTCGGGCTGCTCCACATTGTCAAGGCGCGGATGTTGGGAGCGGGCGAGATCATCGCCGTGGATCTGCTCGGGGGCCGTCTCGAGTTCGCCCTGACCCTCGGTGCAACGATGACGGTAGGCAACCGGGGTATGAGCCAAGCGGAGTTGTCTGCGGAGTTACTCGAGATGACAGACGGTGGCGGCGATGTGGTGGTGGAGGCGGCCGGGGTTCCTGAGGTGGTGCCCACGGTCTTCGATGCGACCCGGCCGGGTGGGCTGGCAGTGATGGTCGGTAACTTCAGCGACCTGGGACCTGTCGAGATCTTCCCCAACCGGCACCTGGTGAGCAAAGGCATACGGGTCATCGGGGTCTCCGGCCAGGAGGCCTCTGGCTACCTCCCAGGGATGCGGCAGATGGCCCGCGATGCGTCGGGTCTACGGGACTTCGTTACCCACCGCTTCGGTCTCAGCGAGACGGCGGCTGCGATCGCCAAGTCGATGGAGGAGGACGCGGTCAAGGTCGTCATCGACCCGTGGCAGGTCGGGTGAGGGAGCGGCATCAGCCCACTGGGTCCACCATCTCCCATACGAGAGCCGACCAGCCGAAGTCCTGGGCACCCATGCCGCTTCCGGTGTGGGCGTCGTAGTACTCGCGAAGTCCCTCTCGCAGCACGACAGAAACCAGACGATCCCGCAGCTCACCTGCCTCCTGTGCGTATCCGAGCCGATTGAGACCCATCCAAACGAACCAGGCCGCGTTGACCCAGCTAGGACCGCGCCAAATGCGTCGTCGGCCCCAGAAGAACTCGCGGGAGGTATGGGTTGGGTCGTTGAGTGCCACAGATGGCAGCGGTACGCCACCCCAGAACTCATCCGGGTGGAGCAGAATCTCCCGCACGAGCCGGTGACCTATCTCGTCAGGGAGGTCGGGAAGAGCCAGCGGGGCAAGGGTGTCCCAGGTGAGCGGGATATCCGCAGCGTCGATCGAACGTGCTGGGGATCGCACGTCGTCAACGAATCGGCCCAGATCATCCTTCCAGAGCCGATCCACCAGGGATGGCGTCGGTGAGGGGTTACCCATCGCCTGCTCGGACAGCGACCAAAGAACGTTGGTCACCACCTCGCACACGACCGGGCGCCGCTCTGCGGCAATGCGACGGGCATCGAAACCGCGTCGGCGGTTGCCGTGAATGAGCAGCGGAAACGGCCAACGACCGTGCGCACGGCGGTCCCAAACATGATCGAACTTCGGCGAGGCATCCATCCCGGATTCATCTGGCTGGATCAGCCACAACAGATTGTCCCCCTCGAGGTCACGGTGAGAGCGCAGCCATTCGTGATGCTCCGAGATGCGCGCTTCTGCGGTGGGGTCGCCGACCGCAATCGACCAGGCCCAGGCGAGCAGAGGCGGCTGGATCGTGCTCGTGGTAGGGGCGTGGCGGGTGGCAACGTTGTATCGACTTGCCCGCTCCAGGTCGAGCGGGCGCCCGAGGAAGGACGTATGTCCGATGAACCCTTCTTGGGAGCTGTCGAGGAGCGTTTCGAGCTCCAGTCGCGATCGGTCGGGATCGAGTCGACGCCAGACGATGGCATGGAACCCCGAGTCCCAGTACCACTGCCAGGGATAGTGGCCGGGGCTGGGGGCGGTGAACCCGTAGTGCCGCCCGTTCTCTTCACCCTCACGCCAGTTCCGGCGCAGTACCCGGCTGCACAACGCCGCTATCTCGGTGACCGAAGTGTCATCCATGTACCCGACACTAACTTTCCTCGCCGGGTCCCCCCGATCGTCGACCTACATATACACCCGCTCTATTCCCTGCACGTACTTAGAGCTCTTGGTGATGCGGAAGGGGAAGAAGGTGGACACTTTAGAAGCGGCTGCGTCGTCCTCGATTCCGTACTTGAGTTCCAGGATCACGTTGCGTTGGTCGGATTGCCTATGGGCCATCCAGTTGCTCGTTTCCGCAATTCGGTAGTAGGCCATCTTGGTGTCGAGGGTGAGCCGGAACCGCCCGTCTCGCGAGACGAAGTAGCGGCGGTGGTAGTTGTTCATCAGCACGATGTTCACCGTTCTCAGTGAACTCCTGACTTCGGGGGGAAGGTCCCCTCCGAGGATCCCTCGCATCACCTCCTTCGTCTTGAACCCGCGCCCTACCGTGAAGCCGGGAACTCGATACTGGCGCTTGGTACCCACCAATCCGCGCTTGATCTTGAACTCGAGCACCGGCTCTGCCGCGAGGCCCGTCAACGATCCGTACCAGCGGATCCGCACCTTTCGTCGGTCGGCAGAGCCGATGACGTTGTCGTGGTAGTGCACCATGTCGGCCGTGTCCATATAGAAGTTGTTGTTGATCCGGGGCGGGTAGGGCTGATAGAACATCGCCGGGTGGCGCCGGATCAGCCCCATCACCTGGTGCTCGTCGAGCTGGTCTACGAGGAACTTCCGCTCGTACCGGTAACTGGCCATGGCGTGCCTACCAGATTCCCCTGTTGTCGAGCAGTGTTACCTGCATCCCGGGAGATAGAGCTTGCAGTGCGGCGTTCGTCTGGCCGACATCGGAGACTCGCTTGAACTCGACAAGAAACGATGTCTCCAGCGTGTCAGGATCCTCATCGAAGCGAAGCAGCTTCACCTGCGAGCAATGCTGGTCGAGCACGTTTGTGATGTCCTCGAGACCGACCTTGTTGGGCGCGTTGGAGGCAACCGCCAGGTGCAGATTGGGATCGGCGGTGGGGTTGCGGAACAACTTCATGAGGCCGATCACCACGATCGCAACAACGAGAGTCAGCAACACCACCAGACGCTGGTTGTCACCGAGGCCAATACCGAGGCCGATGGCGAGGAACAGGTAGGCCAACTCCTCCGGTTCCTTGATTGCAGCCCGGAAACGCACGATGGACAGTGCGCCGACGAGACCGAGCGATAGGGCAACCGACGAACGGACGACCAGGATGATGGAGGTCGTCGTCAACGTCAGCAACATGAAGTTGGCGGCAAAGACCCTTCGGTTGGATAGGGAGGCCCCCCAATGGATGTAGGCCAGACTCAGGATGTAGGCGACGATCGCAGCGAGGCCGAGATTGACAGCAAAGGTTCTGAGTTCGACGTTGTTCGGCTGTGTGGCGAAGAAGTCGCTGAAGAACCCCGTGTCGGTCGTGGTCTCGCTCGCCGGGTCGGCGACCGCGCCGGTTTGCCCCTCGACCGGAGGGGTGTCCTGCTCTCCGGGCGGCATCTCCTCCCCCGGGATTGGGGTCATCTCCTCGGCGGGTTCAGGGGCGGTTTCACCCAATTCGCCAGCGTCACCTGACTGAGCCACGAGTGTCACCTCGTCGAACTCGACGAGAGATCCGGCAGGGATGTGAAGCCTGACCCCGCCGGCTGCCAGTGGGTTCGAGTCTGCGACCGTGGCCAGGAGGCTGTCGTTGATTGTCACCGTGTGGTCGGTGCCGTCGAATCCGATCGTCACCGTGCTCCAATCATCCGTGACGGTGGAATCGGTTGTCTCCCACAGGCGTACCTGATCGTCCTCGGTTACCTGCTCCAGGAACACCTGCTCCGACAGCACGGTCAGGGAGTAGTGCTGCCCCTCCGTGACCATGTAGTCGATTACCGCGAATCCCTCAGCATCGAGGCGGAGTTCCACTGTCAGCGATATTCCAGACCACGTACCGGGCCTCGTAACCATCGACGGTGGCGACATCTTGAGAATGCCGGCTTCGACGATCGTGTCACCCTGCTGCTCCCAGCCGGCGAGGCCCGTATCGTCGAATGTCTCGGCAAATCCTCCGTCGTCGGCTCGCACCGGGGAGGCCGTGAGCAGGACTCCCATCAGGACGAGGACCCCGACTCGACAGACGCGATTTCCACTCACTGTGATCCTCCTGAGTCGAAGACGGATTGCTGTTGCATTGAGGCAAGCTCCTCGAGGATGAAACGGCTTCTCTCACCGGCGAAGGTCGCCAGTCCGTCCCACCCGCCTGCGAAGCTCTCGTACGGGAACATGGCCGTGTCACCGAAGTACATCTTGTCCCCGGTGCCCTGCGTCACGTAGGGGGCGATCATGTCGTGCAGCCCGCTCGTTGATGCGTAGATGATGTCGTAGTTGAAACGGTTCCTGGCGAGGAGGTCGAGGTAGGCCGCGTACTTCCAGCGATACCGTTCGACCTCGAAGACGTTCTCGTAGAGCGGAGCCCGTTCCAGGAACCCGAAGTCGGTGAGTTCGAAGAGGGGAGTGCGCGTGTCCCCTCCCACCGTTAGATCCCAGGGAATCCACTCGAACCTGCCGGTCGCAGGGTTGTTGTAGAGGAAGAAGTTGTTGCCCGTGTACGGGTAGTAATCCCAGGTGGCGAAAGCGTTCATCACGGCGATGTAGCGCAGGAAGGTATCCACGTTGAACACCTCCTCCAGAGCCTCTGCGAAGTCCTCCCAGGTGGAATAGGTGGTGCCGTCGATCACCCTGGCGAGGTTGATCACGTCGGAGTAGTCGTTCTCCTCCTCGTTGGTGACCTTCCCGTAGGCATACTGTCCGCCTTGCGTCGGGTAGTTCTCGATGCTGTCGCCGTAGTAGATCAGATCCATGGGGCCTCTCTGCGCATGGCTTGCCTTGTAGAGATTCCCCTGGTCACTGTCGTTCCCGAATCTGGCTGCGAGGAACTTCCTGTCGACTCGTTCCACCATCGAGTACACACCCCAGAAGACAGGACCCGCGCCGTCATCTGTGATGTCGATCCAGAGTTCAACGAAGCTGACGTGCGATGCGGGCACCCCGGCGAAGCCCAGTAGGTCGTAGGCCACCTTCTCGCTGACCATGGTCGGGTCGCCGATGTTGTTGATGAACATCAGCTGCTTCAGGTTCCGGTACTCCTGGCCGTCGACGTAGAAGTCGGTGTCGATCTTCCACGGCTTCTTCTCCCCAGATTCCCGCAAGGAGAACTGTCCTCTCATTCGGAATCCGACGTCGTTGAGTCTCTCCCCGAATACCTCTGCGTCAGCTCTGACGGTTCGCTTGGACTCGGGATCGACCCAGAGCTCATCCCACGCGGCCTGGGTCAACTCGATATCGACCCTCTGCACCCTGCTGTCGTCAAAAACCGTCCAGTAATCCACCGGGCTCGACCCGGGATGGCGAACAGATACCGTGAGACTGTCGGTTGCCCTGGCACCGGCTTCATCCACGACTCGCAGAGTTACCACGTAGTCGCCCGGCTTCGCGTAGGTGTAGCTGGCGTAGCCGTCGGCGGTTTCAGTGTCGTAGAGGCCATTGCCATCCAGATCCCACTCGTATCGCAGGATGTCCCCACTCGTCGAGCGACTTCCAAAGGCGCTGAAGTAGACCGTCATGGGCGCCCAACCCTGGTGGGGCATGGCATTCGCCTGAGCGATCACACCGGATATCGGCTGTGCTTCCTCGGACACGGCGCCCGATCGGGTTGGGTTGGAGAACAGCGCCATGATCGAAAGCAGGACGGCAAGGACCACCAGGGAGGTTTCAAGATGCCAGAACGCATCTGATTGCTTGAACCGGTTCAGAGCAGACATTGAAGCCGTGTCCAATTGAACTCGTACCCACCGCTGGTGCGGCCGGATGCTCTGCGTTCGAGCCTACCTCTGAGTTCTGCCGGCCGTGTCCCCAGCCGGCCATTCTTTGGGAGGGCAACCACAGGGTCTGAGGGAGGGCTCGAAGGCATCCACAACCGTGCTCGGCACCGATGTATATGTATCAGCTCCGAACGGAAAATGATGAACGCCCGCACCCCGCAGTCTCGTATACGTCCAATTCTGTTGATCATCGGCGCAACGCTGCTGATCAGTGTGCTCTTCGCGCCACCGGCAAGCGACCAGGCAACGACCCAGATCACGCTGGATCAGCTGGAAACTCTGGTTGCCGAAGATGAGATCGCAACCGCCACAATCAGGGTCGATGCAGACGAAATCGTGGGCGAACTGAGAACCCCGATCGATGGAGCGACCGCGTTCTCGACTTCGTACCCCGACGGGTTCGAAGGCGATATAACAGCGCTACTTCTCGCCTCCAACGCGGAAACGACCGTCGAGCGTTCCGGTCCCGGCATCCTCGCCACCATCATCGGCCTGCTTCCCATTCTGTTGATCGTTGGGCTCGCCATATTGATCTTCCGCGGAGTCGGTCGTGCTCAGGGCGGCCTGATGAACATCCGCAAGGCGCAGGCCAATCAGGTGACTGCCGATCAACCCAAGGTGAAGTTCTCTGACGTCGCCGGGCTCGACGAAGCCCTCGAAGACATCGCTGAGATCCGTGACTTCCTCGAGTCGCCCACTCGTTTCAAGTCGATGGGCGCTCGGGTCCCGAAGGGCGTGCTCCTCACCGGCCCTCCGGGTACCGGCAAGACGCTCCTCGCTCGTGCGGTTGCCGGCGAAGCGGGTGTTCCGTTCTTCTCGATCTCAGGCTCCGACTTCGTCGAGATGTTCGTCGGTGTCGGTGCCAGCAGGGTGCGCGACCTCTTCAAGCAAGCTAAGGAAGCCTCCCCGGCAATTGTGTTCATCGATGAGATCGACGCCGTCGGACGCAGCCGTGGAGTGGGTCTCGGTGGCGGCAACGACGAGCGGGAGCAGACTCTGAACCAGTTGCTCGTCGAGATGGATGGTTTCGACAACCAGACCGGCGTCATTGTGATGGCCGCAACCAACCGCCCTGACGTGCTCGACGCTGCGCTGCTCCGTCCCGGCAGGTTCGACCGCCAGATCCTGATCGATCGTCCAGACCTTGCGGGTCGGGTGGCGATCCTCGGCGTTCATGCCAAGGGGAAGCCACTCTCGGACGAGATCGATCTCGAGACGGTTGCCAAGCGTACGCCCGGGTTCACCGGCGCCGACCTGGCGAATGTGCTGAATGAAGCGACTTTGCTGGCGACCCGCCGGAGCAAGAAGCTCGTGGGAAATGCCGAACTGGAAGACGCCGTCGACAAGGTGATGGCTGGCCCCGAGCGGCGTGGCTCGGTGCTGACCCCGTTGGAGCGCGAGGTCGTTGCTTATCACGAGGCGGGCCATGCCTTGGTCGGGTGGGCCCTGCCCGGTGCGGATCCACTGCACAAGGTGACGATCATCCCGCGCGGGCAAGCACTCGGCTACACCCAGTCGCTTCCTGAGGAGGAGCGTCGTCTCATCCATCGCAGCCAACTGTGGAATCAGATGGCAATGCTCGCCGGGGGGCGCGCCGCCGAGGATCTCGTGTACGGCGATCCGACGACGGGAGCTTCAAACGACCTGGAGAAAGCAACGGATATCGCCCGCCAGATGGTGACCCGATTCGGCATGACCGACGCGCTTGGCTTCATGCGTCTCAATGACGGCGAAACCGGCTTCCTCGGCCAGACCGTTGGGGGGCAGCAGTCCTACTCCGATGGCACTGCAACTGCGATCGATGCTGAGATCCGGCGCCTGCTCGACAACTCACAGAAGGAGGCCGATACCGTTCTTGCGGCTCACCGCGATGCGTTGGAGGCTATGACTGCTGAGCTGCTCGAACGAGAGACACTGGATGCCGACGACATCGCTCGTCTCTTTGCCGACGTGCCCAAGTGGCGTCGTGAAGAAGGCGGCAACGGTGTGCTGCGCCGCTGTCCGGAAGCCGTTGACAACGAGGCAGCGGCCTAGATAGCGCCGACTGCGTGAGCCGTTGCCAGGATGAGAGTTGCGGCGGTGATGGCTACCGCAATGGCGGTGGCCGTGACTCGTGTACTCATGCTTGTCCCTTCGGCGGGTCTCTTCAGTAGAACGTTTGCGGGACTCCGTGAGGTTCCCTCGTTGCTGCGGTTCCTTTCAACCCAGTGCCCTCTCCAAGAAGGCGGCCACTGTTGACAAGGTTACGCGGTCGTTGAGCGTCTGAGAAGCAATGATGCCGTCGCTAGCCTCTGGTTCCCGATGCGAGGGAGGGAGAGCGCATGAGAATCGTGGTGGTCGGAGGCGGTGCCGGCGGACTATTGACTGGTTTGCTCCTTGCCCGGGACGGTCATGACGTGACCGTGCTCGAGCGGGATGCCGAGCCTCCACCGGCGTCCAACGAAGCAGCGTGGAACTCTTGGACCCGCAAGGGCATATCGCAAGTGCGCCAACCCCACGGCTTCCTCGGCAGGACCCGCGAGGTATTGGTCGAGGAATTGCCCGACGTGTGGGCCGGCGTCGAGAAGTCCGATACCTACACGTCAGACCACCTGACCCGTTTCGCTCCAGATCCCGATGCGGTGACCAAAGAGGATCGCCGCCGATTCCGCGTCGAGGTCATGCGCCGCACCACATTTGACCGCCTCATGGCCCTCGCCGCCGACTCCGAGCCGAATGTTGACGTGCGCCGGGGAATGGCCGTCACGGGATTGCTCGCCGGTGAGCTCGACCCGAACGGAATCCCCACCATCCGGGGTGTGACCACTGAGAACGGCGATGTCGAAGCAGATCTGGTCATCGACTCCGGGGGGCGCCGCACGGCCGCCCCGAAGTGGTTCGAAGCGCTCGGAGCACCCGTCGAGCAATGGAGCGAGAGCGACGGCTTCACCTACCACTCCATGTGGTTCCGCACCCACGACGGCACCTACCCAGAGAACGTTGCAGGCCTGTTTGGCGGTATGGCGCCCGGTTTGGTGGCACTGAACTTCCCGGGCGATTCAGGCGTGTTCGGTTTGGCCATGGTCGGGCTCGGCAGCGACAAGATCCTGCGCCGGCTCCGCGATCCTGAGGTATTCACTGCCGTCGCCCGCAAACTCGATCCGATCGCACACTGGGTCGACCCCGCCGTCGCTACTCCGATCAGCGATGTCCTCCCCATGGGTGCCATCCAGAATCGCCGGCTCCGCTTCTGGAACGGCGACCGCCCGTCGGTAATCGGGATCGTCAACGTCGGCGACTCGGTCCTGTCGACGAACCCGAGCCTCGGCCGTGGCATTGCCCTCGCCGCCATAGGTGCTCTGGAGCTCCGATCTCTCCTCCGGGTGACGGATCGGCCTGAGGAGATCACCTACGAGTTCGATCGTGTCAAGGAGGACCGCCTGCTGCCGTACCTGTGGGATGCCGTTGCCTCGGATGAAGGTATGCGCCGGGCCCTCAACGAGGCCCTGGGCAACCCGGCGAACGGTGATGTCTCCGATCGCACCCGGATGGTGCGGGCGTCCATGCGGGACATGGAGTGCTGGCGGCGCTGGACCGCAGTGAATCAGGGGTTCGACACTCCATCGAGCTGTCTCGATGACGACGAGCTGATGGCACGAGCTCGATTGGTGGCCGACGATATGCCACCAGCCTCCTACAACCTCAGCCGGGACGAGCTCACGACAATCCTGAGTTGACGGATCGCGGCTTCCTCGTCCGAGGTGTTGCTACTCGGCGCTACGCGCCTGTCGGGCTCGCCGGAAGGAGGCTACGGCGTAGCCGAGGTAGACACCGGCGATGACGACCGAACCGAGCTGGGCGAACAGCGCCCATCCGGTGCTGCCCCGCCCGATTGCCGATCCCAGGCTGCCGAGGATTATCAGAAGGGCAAGGGCTGCTGTCGCGTGCATGAGGTGGTGTGCAATGGCGGGCCGCATCCGGGCGCCTAGCCCGAGCACCACAAACACTGCCCCAACGATCGCCGGGATCAGCGAGGTAGCGCTGCTGGAGTCCGATGCGATCGATACGAGAACTCCAAGTGCGATGAGCGCCACGCCGGCGCCGATTGTCTTCTGTGCCATTTGGCTACCTCCATGCGAAGGCCGGAGAGTACCGGCCTGAGGAACACATGGAAGACGCTTCTGTCATCCTGCAACTTCGGTCGGATCAGGCCCGGGTCAGCACCCTTGATGGACGTGTCCGCTTGCCGTTCAGCATCGTGCCGATCGGGGTGTACCGGACGAACAGCTGGTAGGAACCCAGCAACACGGCGCTGGCGAAGATGAGCAATCCCCAGAACTTGACCCCAGCCGGAAGGTCCCGCGAGCGGATGAGCGACTGAAGGAAGATCACGAGCGGGAAGTGCGCCAGGTACAGCCAGTACGACGAATCTGACAGATACCGCACCCCGCGCCGTTCCTTTGACAGAACCACCCCATGAGCCCAACGATCATCCCCCAGGTGTAGATGACCTGGAGTAGCGAAGCGAAGCCCCAGTCGCGTTCCTCGCCGAACGTGGCCCCGAGGGCGAACGGGAGGACGAGAAAGAGCGTCAGCGGCAGGATGGGCCCCCACCACCGGCTCAGCCGCTCGATCATCGGTGTGCCGTCGGTAGAGGTTCGACCCCAGAGCAGCGCTCCAACGGCGAAGAAGATCGCGTAGTAGCCCGGTACGTGCCACAGGGGCACGAGACCCGTCGACGTATCCGGCCCAAACACAGGTTCCTCACCGCCGCCACCCATCATCAACTGGGGTATCAAGGTGAGGGGGATGAGGGCTGCGCCTCTTCCACAGCATTGCGGTGAAGAACCCGCTCAGGAGGAAGAAGAGCGGCATCCGGAAGCCGTGGATTGCGAAGAGGACCTCGTCGTAGGGCCCATTGAACGATGCTGTTGAGTCCTTGACTGCCCAGAAGCCGGGGATGAACGCCAACGCGGCGTGTAATGCGATGCCGAGCAGCATGGCGAAACCGCGCAGTGCGTCGAGGTCGTGGAGGCGACGTGGTTTCTCCGGCGCGGTGGTCATGTCGAAACGCTAGCCCGCGGGATTACTGCCGGTTGCCATTGCAATTCGTACTATCAATATGATATCATTCTGATAGTACCCTCAGTTGACAAGAGGAGTCATCGTGACTGTTCGGGAAACCAACTTGCAGATAGTCGAGACACCGGCCCGGTCCCGGGGAGGTATCCCCTGGCTGCTGGCCGACATCGTCATGCTGCTCGGCTCAATTGCCCTGTTCATCTTCGGAGCGATAAACGGGAGCCTATGGATGATCCTCCTGGCGAGTCTCCTGTCGCTTCTGGTTGTCATCGTCTCAATCGGCTTCTACATGATCCAGCCCAACCAGTCGGCCGTGCTGACCCTGTTCGGCGACTATCGGGGAAGCGACGCAAAGCCGGGGCTGCGCTGGGCCAATCCGCTGTACATCAAGAAGAAGGTATCGCTGCGGGTGCGCAACTTCACCACGCAGACCTCGAAGGTCAACGATGCGCGCGGCAACCCGATCGAGATTGCCGCGGTCGTCGTGTGGCGAGTCACCGACACTGCTCGGGCCGTGTTCGGCGTCGACAACTTCACGAACTACGTGCAGATCCAGTCGGAGTCCGCCGTTCGCCAGCTCGCCCGGTCGTACCCATATGACGCGTTTGATGAGACGGATGTGACGACGCTCATCGGCGCCACCAGTGAGATCAACGAGGATCTTCTCGTCGAGTTGCAGGATCGCGCCGACGACGCCGGGGTAGAGATCATGGAGACCCGTATCACCGACCTGGCGTATGCCCCGGAGATCGCCGAGTCGATGCTGCGCCGGCAACAGGCGGCCGCCATTGTCGCTGCTCGCAAGAAGATCGTCGAAGGTGCCGTGCTCATGGTGCGTGATGCAGTCGCCGGCCTCGAAGAGGGAGATGCGGGTCATGATTCCATCGCTCTCGACGAGGATCGCAAGGCGACCTTCGCTGCCAACTTGATGACCGTTATCGCTAGTGATCAGCCGACGAACCCGGTTGTGAACGTAGGGACGCTGAGTCGGTAGCGAACCGGGGAGCATCGCATGGCGCGCCAACGAAAGCAGTATCTGCTTCGGATTCCCCAGGAGCTCTACGACGTCTACGAGTCGTGGGCGGCAGACGAGTTTCGCTCGGTGAACGCCCAGATCGAGGCCATACTGGTCGATGCCGCACGCCGTTCCGGGCGCTTGCGGAAACGGCGACCACCCGACCGGCCGTAGGCCCCGAGCGAAGAGAACCCGGAACCCCCCTGTGTGTCAGGGGGGTTCCTGATTGCGAGATTGACCTTCGCTCAGGTCCTGACCTCGGTTGCTACCCGGCGGTCAGAATGGCTCCGGTCGTTCTTTCCCATGGCATGAGGCCGCTGGGCAGACAGCTCACCTCGAAGCTCCCCGGGCCCAGGACGGCAAAGCCGTAGGCTCCGCTCTGGGGCCCGGTGGGAACAACCAACTGCAATTCCAACTCGGGTTGGACCTGCATTACCGCCATTTCCGCTATTCCTGAGCTCGAATTTGTGAAGTCGAGCCGCATGGCCGTACCGATATCGAGAGTGGTCAGTTCGCTGCCGTAACTGCACGTGGTTCCGTCCCAAGTAACGGCGATCCTCTCCGCTACCTCAACACCGGGCGGCGCGAGGATCTCGCCCTCGGGGAACTCCGGTACGACCGCTTGACCGGAGATCACAGTTGCGCTCAGGTCGGCGATGCGTGACAGCTGATCCTCGGTCATGTACTCACCTGAGGACGTGAGGGAAAACGCCCCATCGGCCAGCGTGAGGGTCCTGATGCCCGGCTCGAACTCTCCCTCGGTCAGCGTCTTGATTGTCTCGAACACTGCAACGTCCAAGCCCTTGATCGCCGACGTCAGGACGTGCGGCCTTAGGTGCTCGTCCACGGTCGGCCACCAATCCGAGTCGGGAGTGATTGCCCAGCGCTGCGTGCCCGTGCTCTCACTTTGCTCCCAGGCCGCCTCGACAACTCCGAGGCTTGCGTCAGCCGCTACTGCCAGGATGACATCGGCACCGCTCTCAAACAGCTGTGTACCGGCAGCTTTGGCTGCGGCAGTGTCGGCGAACCCGCTGGTGTCGGCGGTCGCCGGGATTGCCAGGACGTCGATTGCTGAGTCCACGGCCCAGACTCCCGATTCGAACCCGGCCCGCCAGGACGTGACGGAGTTGACTTGAGCTCCGCCCACAAACCCGACCACTCCGCTCTCGGTTGTCAGCGCGGCGGCCAGCCCTGCCAGGTAGGCGGCATCCTGATTGGCGAAGCCGACGGAGAGCGCGCCGGTCGGCATTACGAAGAACGGATCGATGAGAGCGAAGGCTGTGTCCGGGTAGTCCGCAATGACTCCCTCGAGCCAGGGAGCCACAGACAGGTTGCTGTCGACGATGATCAGGTCGGTCCCCGACTCGGCCAGGTTGCGGTACTCGCTCTCCACGTCGCTGAATCGACCAGTGAGGAGCTCTACCTCGACATCGAGCTCACGTTCGGCACGGGCAAAGCCCGTCTCCATCAGATCGGTCATGCTTTCGGGCCAATCACTGGGGGTGAACATCGCCACCGTCGCTGGTGCCGGGCCGAGAGCGACGACGCCCCAGATGATCGCGACGGCTACAAGGACAGTCACCGCAGCTGCCAGGCCCCAGAGCCGTCGCCTGGCAGATCGGGCGGTTCTCGCCTCAGTTTCCAGTCGCTCCTGCTCGACCTGAGTGGCAAGATCTCGTGCCGCGATCGAGGCCTCCAGGAAACCTCGCTGCCCCGCATTGAGCTGCAGTTGCGCCGTGCCCGACCACTCCTCGTACCTCTCCAGGCGACTGCCAGAGAGAAGGAAGTCGGCGTTGCGGTCTGCCTCGATCCACTCTTCCATCGCCAGGCGGAGCGAGGCATGGCGGCGCACATCCTCACGCCCGTCGGCTATCCAGTCGCGGAGGCGATCCCATTCCGTGAGCAGCGCCTCATGCGCCACCTCGACAGTCGGCGAGCCGGACACGAAGTCCCGATCCAGGGTCAGAAGCCGGTGCGCGGCATAGAGCTCGATGACGGCCTGCAACGCAACAACGTCGACGTCGAGGGACACCATCTCGGACGCCGGTACCCGGCGCCGGCCCCACTCGTCGTCTTTTGTGATTGTTACCAGCCGCAGGAACAACTGGCCCGCGGCCTGCCGCTGAGCATCGTCGAGTTGCGAATAGAGATCCTCAGCACGCTTGGTGAGTGCTCCACCAACGCCCCCGATAGACCGGTAGGTATCCAGCGTGAGCAGATCACCCACCCGGCGATCAAACAGCTCGGTAAGCGTGTATTGGAACAGAGGCAGTCCTCCGGGTCGGCCCACGACGTCCGTCAGCAACGCGGCCAGCAGCGCCGGTTCGATCGAGACGCCGGCTTGTTGGGCGGGCCGCTGTGCGGCAACCTCCAGCTCATCGGGCGATAGCGGAACCACGTTGATAACGCCGCTACCCATTCGAGAGCCAAACTCGGGGTAGGCCAGCGGCCGATCGTAGAAATCGGCGCGAAGGGTCAAGACCACAACCACCCGGCCCCGGCTGTCGTCGAGAGCCGTCAGCAGATTCGCCAGGAAACGACTGCGTCGCTGCTCGTCATCGACGAGGGTGAATAGCTCCTCGAACTGGTCGATAACGAGCACAAGACAGCCCTGGTCGTCCGGCAATACCCGCAAGGCAGCCCGCAGGATCCCTACCTCCGGGTCGGCAAGCTGCTCGGAAAGCGAGTCGGGAGCGTCCAGCGACGACCGCAACAGCGCAGCCTCCAGTTCTGCAAACGGTTGAGAACCGGGCACCATCTGTGCAATGAGCCACCGGTCGGAGCCCTCGATTGCCCCCTTGCGTAGTGCCGGGATCAGGCCGGCCCGCACTGCGCTCGACTTGCCCGAACCGCTCGGACCGACAAGAGCGAGGAGCCCGGCGCCCTCCTCGAGCCGTCGCACGATGTCGGCGAGCAGTCGATCCCGGCCAAAGAAGTCGGGGCTGTCGTGTTCGAGGAAGGTTTGCAGTCCCTTGAAGGGATTGGATCCCACGAGCCCGCCGGGGGAGCGGGCCGCACTCGGCCTGCGGGCCTGGATCCGGGAGTCGTGCAGGAGCACTTGCTCCTCCAGGCGACACAGCTCCGGAGACGGTTCGATTCCCATCTCCTCGCCGACATGGCGACGGAACCGCTCGAAGGTGCGCAGTGACTCCGCCTGACGCCCCGACCTGTAGAGCGCCAGCATCAGCTGACTCACAAAGCGCTCGCGCAGCGGATGATCCTGGTGGAGTGCTTCGAGCTCGCCGACCAGCTCCCCAGCCTGGCCCCTCCGCAAATCGGCTTCGATGCGCCCTTCGATCGCTTCCAGGCGTAGCTCCTCGAGCCGGGAGATCTCGGCCTGCGCAAACTCGTCGTAGGCGAAGTCCTCATAGGCTCGGCCGCGCCACATGTCGGCGGCTTCTCGCAATACAGATGACGCCTTGGACGGGTCGTCGAGTACCGACGAGCGGCCGACATTGACCGATGCTTCGAATCGGTGCGCATCAATGGACTCAGGCTCGATTGACAGCATGTAGCCGTGATCGCGTGTCACCAGGACGGTGCTCTCACCACGCCCCTGACGGTCCGGTTCGAGGACGCTGCGCAGGCGCGAGATGTACACCCACAGCGCGTTCTCCTTACCGACAGCATCGTCACCCCAGAGCTCTTCGAGGATTCGATCGGTTGCAACTACACGATTCGCATGGATCAACAGCAGCGCAAGTAGGGAACGCTGCCGGAGGGGGCCCAGATCGATCGGCTCCCCGTCGTGTGCCGCTTCGAGAGTTCCAAGAACGCGGAATTCCACGCCACCCCTTTTCCCGTCTCTGTAGTCAAGCATAGAAACGCTCCCCGTCGCTTTGGTAGGGCAAATCTGTCACCCAGGAAGCTCATCAATCTGACCTTTCACGTGACTTAAACGCCCTGCTCGAGGCGCTAATTGGCGGCTAATGCCGCGCTAAGGCCCATCACGGACCGTGGCGGCATGAGCTACACAACACGCACCACCATCGCCCTCACCTTGGTACTCATCAGCTTCGGGCCGCTGGCCATTGGATCCGCAAGCGACTCAACAGTCGTTGCCGGCCAGTCGGTGCCGCAGGGGCAGACCATCGACTTCCACGTTCCGTCCCAAGCAGCCGGCGCTGCACCGCTCATCGTGCTGCTGCACGGTGGTGGCGACAAGGGCAACGGCGACATGACACCGCTCGCCCGGACCCTCGCAGGCCGCGGCGCAGTCGTCGCAGTCCCCAACTACTACAGCGGCCAGCCCCGCAGCCAGCAGGAGATCGAAGACACCTTCCGCGACGTTGTGTGCTCGATCCGGTACTCACGGAGCCGAGCAGCCGAGTTCGGAGCCGACCCGGAGAATCTGATTCTGGTTGGGTTCTCGTATGGCGGGTATCCGGCAACGGCGATTCGGCTCACCGCGGAGGGTTCCTACGACTTTGACTGCCTACCGGGGATCTCGCATCTGCCGCAGGCTGTCGTCGGGCTCGGCGGCGCCTACAAGTACGACTCGAAGGTAGCCACCCGGAGCTGGGACAAGGATCACACTCCCTACCTGATCGACGGTGTCTCCAGGTCGAGCCAAATCCCGCTGGTGATGGTCCACGGCGCCCGCGATGCCAATGTCCCCGCCGAGTTTGCCGAGCGCTACTTCAGCCAACTCGATGAGGCAGGTCACCCTGTCGGGTTGGAGATCCTCGAGACCAGGCACGCCGAGCTGATCGATCCTGACGATCCGGCAGGAGCGCAGGCACTGGAGTCGATCCTCGACGTAGCGCTGGGCGAACCAGCCGTTGGCCGCAGCGGGCCCGCAACAACCTCTCCGTATGCACGGTTGATGCAGTCAAGTCGATCCTCCTAGCCACGGCCCTCTGCCAACCCAGATAGGCTGGGCCGAACGATCCGATTGAGGTTCGAGGCAAGAGAGGACAAATGGGGGACGGCGGCATACCGGCCCGGGTAATCGTATCGAAGGATTCGCTGCGCCCGGAAGAGCGCATCGCTCTCGAGCCAGATCTGCTGAAGCGAGGAATTGCGCTGAGCATGCTCGATGTGATCCCGCCGGCGGGCCGCTTCTTCCAACTCCTGCGAGCAGTAGACCAGAGCGGTGAGCTTCTGGGCGTCACCAGCTTGATGAGTGCTCGACCGTTTGTCTCCATCAAGCAGTTGCTTGGAGAGGGCAACCACGTCGGTTGGGATACTGCCTTCTACTACACAGAGCGGGCAGATCGGCCCCGCGTGGCGGCTGCCCTGCTCGGGGCTATAGCCCGCCGCAGCATGTTCTACGGCATGTTCTTCGGGCGGATCGATGATGACGTTCGCACCGCGCTACCGCTCATCCGACACCGATTGCTAGAGACGGACTACCGGCTCGGCCGGATCGACTGCAGTGGCTACGAAACCAAGGCCGACTTCCTCGCTCTCCACAAGCGGCTCCGGCGACACCTGCGCAATCACTCCAAGGCAGGTGGCACCGTCCATGTCCGGGAAGGGCCAGTCGATCCGGAACTCGCACGGCGCTTCTCCGATTTGGTCTTGGCGACCTACCGTCATCACGGAGGTATCGGCCGATGGCAGTTCAAGGAGTATGCGTACCAGGTTTGTGGTTCGTTCTTCACCAACTGTGAGGACACCGTTCACATCTACACGGAGAACGAGGGAAGTGTCACCGGGCTGCAGTCCTTTGTACGCCACAGAGATCACCTAGAGCTTTCTGAGGGTGGGTTTGATCGATCGAGGGACAATCACCACGCCTATGAGGCGATCATTGCGGAGTCGGTTGGGGTTGCCGTCGGGCTTGGCTTGAAGTCGGTTGGGTACGGCGGAATCTGGAATGCCGCCAAGGATCGATATACCGACAGCAACGACCGAGAAACGGTGTACCTGCTCCAGATCTACAGCAACGGTTTGAAGTACCGGCTGGGGGGCGATCGGCTGTCGCGATGGGCTTTCCGTAAGTACTTCGGCGGGAGATTTGCCGGGGCGTCGGGCGAAGCGAAGGTCGTCTCCAGGCAGCCTCATCCCTGAGTTCCATTGCGTAATGCGGCACCAGACCGGAACCCCGGCGTATAGGGTTCAGCCATGCTCAAACGAACAACGCTTCTCATTGCGCTGACACTGGCCATTGCGGCATGCGGTGGCGACGAATCCACTTCCACTACAGAAGCCCCGGCAACGACGGCGGCTGAGACAACAGTTACTACCACGTTGCCGCCGGACGAGCCCGAGCCGCCCGCAGGCGAGGACCGCAGCGAAGAACTGCTCGGCAGGTGGGAAATCACCAACTACGCACTGCCCGATGGTGGTGGCTTCACCAACGTCGTCGGCAGCGATCCGGTGTTCATCGAGTTCAATGCCGACGGGTCCGTCTCCTACAACACCGGCTGTAACTCAGGGGGAACCACCTTCGCGACCTCCGGCACCTACTACGAGCCGGAATCGGCTCTCGACAACACCCCGGAAGGTCAGCCGATCACCCTCGGTCCTGCATTTGCGCAGACGGAGATTGGCTGCGATGGGTTCCTCGGTGACCAGGACGTCGATCTGCCGACCAACATGGGGGCGGTTACCCGGTTCATCCTCGATGGCGACCGCCTCGGGCTGCTCGCTGAGTTCATCTTGATCGAAGCCACCAGATAGAACAGATCGGGTCGATCCGACGGCCACGATTGTCGGCCTCATAACGCCACTTCCCGCCGCTGAATGGGCCAAGCGGTTAAAGATTCACCGCCGCTAATGCCGATAGGGAAATGGTCGTCTGAGGAATCATATGAAAGGCCCGAGCGAAGAAGGCGCCGTGCTGGTGACGGTGACCGTTTCCCTCGTTGTTCTGCTCATGCTGAGTGCGTTAGCGGTTGACATTGGGATGGTCATGGTGGCGCGACGCGCCGTACAGAATGCCGCTGATCACGCTGCCCTCTCGGCGGCCTGGGCCGACTGCCACGGCAACGACCCGACGACGGCTGCGCAGACCGCGACCATACGAAACGGTCATACGGCTGGAGACCTGACACTGACAGAGCCATCATCCGGCGAGTGGGAGGCCTCGGTTGGGGATGATGTCGCTCTCGGGTTTGCTCAGCTCCTCGGGTTGAGCACTCTCTCGGTGAACGCCAACGCTGCAGCTGCATGCACTGGAGCAAGCAGCGCATCGACGAGCATCTTCGCTCTCGGGGACAACTGCTCTAACTGGGGCAAGGACCAGATAGATATTTCGGGGTCGAATCAGACGATCTACGGCGGGGTACACAGCAATGATGGGATCCGCATCGGCGGCTCGAGCAACGACTTCGGAACGACTAATCCGCCGGTTGATACGGTCACATATGTGGACTACTTCACCAACGGCGGCGGTGGCAACACCTTCGATACCGGCTACCCCCAGTCGATCACGCCGCAGTCATCGCCTGTCAACTTTGAGTTAGCCGACTACCAGCCCGGTAGCTCAAACGCGACTGCGGCCGGATCTGAGTACTACTACCGCAATGGCGACATAGATGGTTCGTACATCGAGTCACGCGGTGACGGGCTGTACTACGCAAAAGGCAATATCAAGCTCGACAAGACGATCACTGCGGACGTAACTCTGGTTGCGGAGGGCTTCATTGAGTTCAGCGCATCAGATCAGGAGCTGAACCCCTACGTGGACGGCTTGCTTGCCTTCGGAGCTCAGCCCTATTCCGGCGTTGAGCAATGTGACAAGTTCGTGGTCAACATGGGCGGGTCAAGCAACGAGTGGACCGGGATCATCTACGGCCCCAACGGCCTCATCGAGTTCAACGGCTCGGACAACACCACGGTCACCGGGTCCCTGATTGGCTATTCGGTTCGCCTCAACGGCTCCAACATAACGATCGATTCTGGTGGCTCCGGCCTGCCCCCCGACTTCAAAGTGCAGCTCCTGCGATGATGTTGCGATCACTCCGGTCCGAGAATGGCGCCTCCCTCGTCGAGTCCGCTCTCGTGCTACCCCTCATCCTGTTCTTGCTCTTCGGCGTCATCGATAGCGCCCGTCTCATCTCGACCCACAATGCAGTACGGACCGCCAGCCGGGAAGCAGCGCGACACGGATCGGCGGTGGGCACAAACGGGATTGGCGACCCCCACTATGTCGATTGTCCAGCTATCCGCGACGCCGGCATGTGGTTGTCGGAGAGCATCGAGCTGCTGCCGGCGAATATCACAATCGAATACGACTCGGGGCCGGCGACCGTGGTGAAGGACACCTGTCCCGTGGGTGGACCGGCGCCGGATCCCGGCGACTTGGGGAATGGCGACCGGATCCTGGTGACCACGAGCTACGGCTTTGAGCCAATTACTCCGATTATTGGTGACATCCTCGGGTCGTTAACAGTCACATCCGTCGATCGACGAACGATCCTCTCACCATGATGCGCCGAAGGACCAACGAGAAGGACCAGGGCGTGGCTCTCGTCGAGACGGCGCTGGTGCTTCCCCTCCTCGTCCTGCTCCTCTTTGGTCTCCTCGACGTTGGCCGGTTGGTCTACGCCAAGATCGAGCTTCACCAGGCAGTCCAGGAAGGATCCTTGTGGGGTTCGTACTACCCGGATGCGTACTCGGGAGTCCAGACCCGGGTCGCCGAGAGTTTGAACCACCCGGACACGTTCCCTTCAGACGTTGTGGTTACGTGCCCCGCTGGCGGCGATTCCATTCGCGTGTCGCTCAGCCGCGACATGGACCTTCTTTCGCCGCTCGGTCCTGGAACCGTCACCCTGAACGCAACG
Source organism: Acidimicrobiia bacterium (assembly GCA_030065575.1). Classification (GTDB taxonomy): domain Bacteria; phylum Actinomycetota; class Acidimicrobiia; order Spongiisociales; family UBA5794; genus JAAETI01. The sequence goes on along the minus strand of JASJDZ010000001.1, from coordinate 220,389 downwards.
GCCGAGGGAGAGTTGTTCACCGACGATACCTGCGCGCCCTCGCCGTAGCCCGCGTCTCGCTCAACTGCGATCCCAGCCCGCCGATAGAACAACCATGGCTCGTCGGATCACCGCAGTGGTGCTTTGTTTGCTGGGACTCAGCTTCGTTCTCGTGGCTGATGCTGCCCCGGCTCGCGCAGCATGCGCCGAATCACCTGACGTCGTTAATGCTCTGCGGCGCGCCGACGTTGTCTTTGTCGGCAAAGTGGATTCGCTAGCTTCGAATGATCGCGTTGCCGCGATGAAGGTGGTCGAGATATGGAAGGGGCCCCTACTCGATTCCATCGTTCTTGTGTACGGCGGTGACCCCGACGGTGCATCCTCCGGCCCGAACGATCGCACATACCAGGAAGGTAGGACCTATCTGGTTGTCCCGTCGAACGACGCGCAGCCATTCGCCGACTCGCTCTGCACTGCGACGATGCTCTTCAGGCCGAATGGATCCATCCCAGCCGGATACACATCTGTGGTGGGGTCTACTGCGGTGAGGTACACGGAAGCAGCAGAAGCCGAACGTACTGCCGCTACTGCTCTCGAATCGCTTACAGCCTTTGTGAACTCGCCGGTCGTCTGGGGTCCGGCCGTCGGGCTCTTCGTGGTCCTCATCGGTGCTGTCCTATTCCGCGGGGGAGCGAAACGGCGCAAGGCGAAGGAGACCCCAAAACGCCCACGGAGACGTCTGAGCCCGGGAAGCGCGTTCAGTTCCAGTGGTGCTTCGCAACTACGCAAGCTGCGCTCGAAGGGCAAGCAGCCTCCTAAGGCCGAGGAAGCTGCGCAGTAGAGGCGCATCCGGGCCCTCCACTAGCCTCGAGGTCATGTCTGATGAGGTAGTTGCCCGGATCGAATGGCCCGCAGTGGTTGCGTCCTTTCGAGCCTTCTTCGAGCCGCTTGGAGAGGTCGTCACGTCGGAAGAGGAAGTCGAGTTCTCTGCGAAGGGCACCGGCCTGGCACTTCGGCAGGATGGGACTTCGAAGTCCTTCATGCCATTGCATGATCTCGAAGCGGCCTGGGACACCATCGTCTTCGATCGGGAAGCCGATGAGGTGAAGTTGGTTGGGCCGAACGCCACCTACACCTATCGCGTGCCGCCTTACCTGCGGAGGTAGCTACGGGCCTGCCTCGGCCATGCGCTTGAGATTGCTCAGGCCTCTCCGGAGCACGAGTACGTAGGGAGCTAGAAGCATCGGAACGGTGAACTCGACCATGATCTTGCCGTCGCCCAGGTCGGTGACGCTGTGCCCCGTCATAGGCACGCCGGCGACTTTCCAGCTCCACGAGCGGCCGGGCTCGACCTCGACGATGGTGAAGGGCAACCACAGGCCCCCGATCGTCTTGACCCGTCCGGTCACCCCGTGCCCGACTGCTGCTGCATTGCTCGCGACGGCTAGGACCGTTGGGCCCCACTGTGGCCAGTAGTCGAACTCGGAAATGAGGCGCCATACCTCATCGGCAGTTGCGCTTATCTCTAGTGACGCCCGAGCGTGCTTCACTGCATCTCCAGGACCGCACCGGCAGCTGCCAGTCCGGAGAGGAACGCCCCCTCGACCTTGGCGCCCGCAAACACCTCGCCGGCCAGCACGGTCCGGGGAGCAGAGTCGAGGGCAATAGCTCCCGAATCGAACGTTGTCCGGGGCTCCGCATACATCCACCGATGTCCCACGGCGTCGATGATCCTCCCCTCCAGGATCGGCGCAACCTGGTTGGCAAGATGATCCGTCCATTGATCCCGGTCCGCGTCGAGATGAGCAGCGGCATAGTCGGCGGTCGAGTGGATCGTCACTGCGGGTAGCTCCGACGTGCCCTTGTGCTGGTTATCTGCGATCCAAGCGACGTCCTGTGTCGGCCCTGCGAGGTGACCGTCCTGCAGTCCGCCGGGCGCGTCGAGCGTGGCCATCACCGCAAAGCTGGGGTTGTAACTGACTGCGCCGAGATGGTCGCGCGTCGCAGTGCTCGGCTGCGTGTCGCTGGCCCCGAGCAGGTTGATCAACTGCGGCACCGGGAGAGTGAGAATGATCGCCGAGCCGCGCGCAATGGGCGTGTTCCCGGCGAGAGCGATGATTTCCGAGCCGTCCCAGTGGAGCCGATCGATTGTGATCGACATCCGCACATCCAGTCCATCGGCCAGATGCTCTGGGATGCGACGCATGCCGCCCACGCCGACTAGTCGCGGTTCGCGGCGCAGGCCGGGAGTTGTCCTGCTGTCGGCCTCATACCAACTGCGGACGACACCGGCGTCCTGCAGTTCGGCGGCCTTGCTTCGAAACTCGGCGGAGCGCGCACTGAAGTGCTGAGCTCCATGATCAAAGCGGGCACCGTTGATCGTCCTGGTTGCCATTCGGCCCCCGGGGGCCCGTCCCTTGTCGACGATCAGAGTCGACACTCCGGCCTGTTTTAGCTCCCGGGCTGCGGTCAGGCCTGCCATGCCGGCCCCGACCACGATCACGTCGGCACTGTCAGCAGGTTCGCTCATTCCTTCCGCCGATCCTGGATGGGATGACGCCAACGGTATCTCACGTAACCGTCGAGTACGGCCGGGATCCCCTCTGCAACGCTGGGATACAGCGGCTCGATACCGATATCGTCCCAGACGAGACCTGGTTCAACGGGTAGGTCGAGGTTGAACCCAACCACAGTGTCCTTCGTATACAGAGTGGGGCGGGACCTCCGGGAGGTAATCGGCTCGAGAACGGCCGCTCCGGCATATGCGAACCACGAGGGAAGCGTTACGAGGCGCACTCGCGGATAGAGCTCCTCGAGGATCGAGAAGAACTCAGTCCAGGTGACGTTTGTTCCGTCGGAAACGGCCGAGGTACCCGACCACCGATCCTGGGCGACCCGGGCCAATATGCGGGCCGCGTCCTCGACATGAAGTTGCCCGCAGTGGTTGGCCATTCGGCCCGGGAAGAGAGCGATCCCCTTGCGCGCCTGCTGGAAGAGGATCGACTGGGGTCCGTATACGTGGGGGAAGCGCAGGTTGGCTACGGTCATCCCGCTCGCAGCACCAGCGGCGAGAAGGGCATTCTCCGCCTCAACCTTGGCTCGGCCGTAGTCCATGACGGGCATGGCGGGAGTATCAGGCCCAATGGGGGTCTCCTGGCCGCCATAGACAAATAGGCTGCTACTGAAGACGAAGTGGCGCACCCCTGTTTCCGCAGCCAACCGGCCCAGGCGAGCAGTTCCGTCCACGATTGTCGGCTCGAGGCGGCGGTAGGACTCGAAGCTGGCCCTGGCGCCGAGATGGATCACGGTATCGACGCCGTCGAGTGCACGGCGCAGTGACGTTTCGCTGAAGAGGTCTCCGTGAACGACCTCGACGGCGGCGCGCGAGAGTAGAGCCGCCCGATGCGGCCGCCGGGTAAGCACTCGAGGTCGGTAGCCCATTTGGCAGAGATGCTCGACCAGTTCAACACCGATGAAGCCCGTTCCGCCGGTGACTAAGACTCTTTCCATGGTTGTCTCGCGTCTCTGGTGGTGTTCAACCTGTGTCCGTAGCGAGCAGGAACAGCGGATTGGTGGGCGCACGCCGGGACGCAATGCTCCGCTGGAGTCCGTGCATCCGGCGGAGGCCCTATTGCGGCGGGCCCTCCAGCCGCGCTGACAGGGCGGCGGGCGGATTGCACACCCACTCATTCAGGCGTCGCAGAGGTGAATATGTTCCGATCTGGGGCGCCAGAACCCCATTACCGAGGAGTGCTGAGCGCGGCGCTGAGTGTGGCAACCACTGATTCAGGGGCGTCCTTCACTTGGCGCCAAGTGAATCGATACACGGTCCAGCCGAGCGCATGGGCTCGATTCTGCTTCTCGCGATCATTCTGGAAGGTCGCTCGATCCATGTGATACTGCTCGCCGTCGAGTTCGATGAGGATCCTATGGTCCGGGTAGGCGAAGTCGGCGCGACAAACGATCGCGGAGGCCTCGTGGACGAGGTACTGCGACGCCGGAACCGGAAGCCCCGAGCGGGTGATGAGCCGCCGGAATCGGTCTTCGAGCGCACTCTCCGTGGCCGCATGCCATCCGATGCGCTCATCCACCAGTGGACGGATCTTTCCGATGCCGGACCGGCCGGAGCGCGCGACCCGCTTGATGAACGCCTGAACCTCTATCAAGGTGAATAGCCCTAGTCGGAGCCCCGTGTCGAGACAGTGTTCGACATACTGCTGTGAGGCAGAGGCCCCCACATCAACGACGGTGCGGACCGAGGTCGTAGTTGGGATCCCGTCGACGAGGATGACATCTGCGGGGTGAAGATCCTTCGACTCGTGAATCTGCGGGTTCTGGCGATGGATTCGACGGTGCCGCGCAGTAACCACCTCAGTGATCCTCGGTTCGAACGAGGTCATGCCCCAGATGAACGCTGCGGTCTTGTGCGACGCAGCGGCTAGCCCGGGAACGGACAGTACGAGGGAGGTGACCTCCCGTTGCCATGTGGCTGCGGATCCCGGGAACACGTAGACGGTGGACTGGGCTCTAGTCAGAGCACCGCGGGCGACACGCTTATCCAGGGTCGATCGCTCAACACCGACTCGGCGTGCCTGGTCGAGCGAGAACACCCCATGTTGCGACTCTGCGATTGGACCTAGCAGCTCTTCAAGATTCGACACGGTCGAGCGTCGCACATCTGGTCGCGTACATCGACCCCCTTGTGGTTCTTGCGTCCCAGAAGTGAACATATTCCGATTTGGGACGCCAGAACGGGAAAGAGGAGCGGCGGATCAGCTTAACGACGAGGACCCCCTGCTGAGCAGGGGGTCCCGTGTCGTTTAGGAGCCTGAGTTGGCTAGTTGGTCTGCTCGGCGAAGGCCTCTTCGGCCTCGATGGCCGGCTTGAAGCCACGCAGGGCGCTGAGCTTCTGGGCGATCACGGCGAGCAGGATGCCGTAGACGGCCTTCGATGCGATGTCGGCGAAGCTGTAGATGAGGTTGCGAGCAACCACACCCTCGACCGTTGCGCTGATCTGCGGCATTAGGTAGGCGAGCGGGTAGATCGTCCACGAAACGATGAACAGGATCCACACGTAGTTGAACAGCTTCTTGATTCCCTCGTTCGGAGCCGTCGCCTTGGCATCCCGAAGGGTCTGATAGGCGACATACAGCAGCCAGAAGTAGAACAGGGTGCTGACTGCGCCCCAGCCCCAGAAGGCCGCGCCACCCTCGATCTCGTCGAATTGGCCGATGTAGCCAGTCCAGATCATGCCGAGACCGGCAATGACGAAGGATGCCCAGCGCTTGCGGAACGTCACACCGGTGATGCCGGCGACAATCAGCAGCTGGGTCAGCAGAACGGGAACGTCAATGCTCCAGTTCATGTAGCGGAACCCGTTGGAGAACAGCTCGCCCGTCGACGCATATAGGGAGCCGTCGAAGGCGAAAGCGCCGTTCCATCGCAGGGCAAGCAAGCCGAGCTCGATGAACGCCGACACCATGACCACTCCGGTCAGGTAGGAAGTCAGGCGATATCGAGGAGCGATGCTCCCTGCGGTGACCAGTGAGTAGACGAGTACCGCCGCAAAGACCGCTGCCGTCAGGGTGAACACCCCGAGGACGACCTCGAACTGGGTCACGGTATACGCAAACTCGTTCTCGAATGACATGAGTCACTTCCTTTCAGTTTCGACGCTCGAGCGTCGGTATTTGTGGTTGGGATCTAGGGGACGCTCCGCCGGGACGAAGCGAGAGGTCTTGATGCGAGGGGGCCAGAGGGTTCAGGCGGCTACCGGGAAGTCCTCCGGGATATCGGTGGAGAGGAGAGAAACGTGCCAGCGGGCCTCTTTCCAGCCGGATTCGGTGCGCTTCCAAACGATGGTGGTCACGCAGTCGAAGAATGCCGTCGACTCGCCCATGGACAGGCTCTGCCGGAACTCGACCACGCTTAGGGCCATGTCGGCAGTCGGTAGGACCTGATAGTCGAGAATCTCGCTGTCGGTGGCAGCACCGATGGCAGAGAGCTGGGCGAAGAGGTTGTTGAACCAGCCCTCCCACTCTGCACGATTCCTCACCATGACGCTGCCGCCGTTTGGATCGAGATCGACGATGCCGAAGTCGTCATCGCAGAGGTCAGCTAGCGAGTCGAAGTCATGGTCACGAACAGAGCGAAGTAGCTCGACGGTTTCTGCGAAGAAGGGCGAGTCAGCCCAGCTCGACGAGTGTGCGGTGTCGAGCCAGCTCTTGGTTGCGATGGCCATGTTTTGGTCTCCGAGTCTTGGGAAGCTTTGCCCTTTGTTCGGAGAGAAATCGGCGCGCGGATTGACTGATTACGCCCGCCCGGCGCTAGCGTTTCCTGGTCGCCTTGGAAGGCAAGGAGCCAACCCAATCCCAGGCCCGTTCGAACCATCTGGCGAGGCTGCTGATGACCGGTAGCGGGCATCGACAGCCGAGTTCCCCGTGTGCCGAATCGCAGCCTTGTTGACGTCGGCGATCCGGTCCGTACGCTTCGAGGTATGGACGATCAGTTCGTCGTAGAGCGCAGCGAACCTATTGCCTACACCACCTGGCAAGCCGGGGGCCTCCCCGCCAAGGTGGAGGCAGCTCGTGATGAGCTCAGCGACTGCGTTGCCTGCCCCCGTGACTGCGGGGTCGACCGGCTCGCCGATGAGGAGGGAGTGTGCCGCATCGGCAGGTTGGCTCGGGTCACCGCCGCCTTCGCCCACGGCGGCGAGGAGGACTGTCTTCGCGGGTGGCGCGGCTCGGGGACGATCTTCTTCGGTTCGTGCAATCTCCGTTGCGTCTTCTGCCAGAACTGGGATATCTCTCAGGGACCCGCCGGCCGCGAGTGCACCGACGAGGAGTTGGCGGCGCTGATGCTCGATCTGCAAACAGTCGGTTGCCACAACATCAATCTGGTCACTCCGGAACACGTTGCCCCACAGGTGGTTGAAGCGCTGGCCATCGCCGTTCCACACGGTCTGCGCATCCCCGTCGTCTACAACACCAGCGCCTATGACGCTCTGGTGTCATTGCAGCTGATGGACGGCCTCGTCGATATCTACATGCCCGACTTCAAGTTCTGGGAACCCGAGACGGCGCGACGGCTGGCCAGGGCGAAGGACTATCCCGAAGTCGTCCGCATCGCCATCCAGGAGATGCACCGTCAGGTGGGGGATCTCGTTGTCGACAGCGGCGGCCTGGCGAGGCGCGGCCTACTGATTCGTCATCTGGTCATGCCGGGCCAGACCGACGAAGCCGCTGCCATCTTCGGCTGGCTCGCCGAGGAGGTTTCCGAGGACACCTTTGTGAACATCATGGCTCAGTATCGGCCGGAGCATCGGGTCCCGGGTTCTGATCGCTATGCCGACATCGGCAGGCGTCCCAACTCCGACGAGATTCGGGCCGCGTATCGAGCGGCGACCGACGCCGGGCTGTGGCGCTTCGACGAGCGGGGAATCTAGGGAAAGCGGCGCGGGCTCCAAGTGAGCCGGACCATACTGTCGGCAGACGGCTACGAGTAGGTATCTATGAGCGACAACGGTCACTGGCCCTCCCTGCCCAGCGATGACTGGGCAGACACAATCGAGGCGTTTCACCTCTTCTCTCAGATCGTGGGCAAGATAAGAATGGTGCAGTCACCGTGGCTGAATCACTCATGGAGTGTCCCCCTCTACGTCGGTGCCACTGGTCTGGGGACCACGTTGATCCCATATGGTTCGCAGGGTTTAGAGATGGCGTTCGATCTTCATCGCGGGCGTCTCGAGATCACCACGACGAAGGGCGATAGCCGATCTGTGCCACTGAGCCCGGGAACTGTTGCCGACTTCTACGCCGCCGTCATGGAGGCGCTCGACTCGCTGGATATGCCCGTGACTATCCATCGTGTTCCAAGCGAGATTCCCAACGCTGTTCCATTCGACGAGGACAATCGTCCGCTGGCTTTTGATATCGACCAAGTTCGGAAGCTGTGGCACGCGCTGGTCCATGGGAGCCGGGTCATGGGCCGCTTCCGCGCCGGCTTCCGAGGCAAGTCGAGCCCGGTTCACTTCTTCTGGGGCAGTTTCGACCTCGCAGTGACCCGCTTCTCGGGGCGGACTGCGCCCGCTCACCCCGGTGGCATACCGAACTTCCCGCTCGACGTTGCCCAGGAGGCCTACTCCCACGAAGTCACCAGCGCCGGGTTCTGGCCGGGGAACCGCGAGGCGCCGGATCCGATCTTCTACTCCTACGCATATCCAATCCCGGAAGGTTTCGAGTCGTCCCCCGTCGAGCCTGCAGAGGCGTTCTGGCTGAGCGACCTGGGCGAGTTCGTCCTGCCCTATGCGGCGGTCGCGGAGGCGGATGATCCGGATGGAATGCTGCTGGCGTTCTTCGAAACGACTCACGCCGCTGCGGCCGACCTTGCCGGTTGGGACCGGGCCGCACTCGAGTGCGCCGATCCCCACGGGCCGGATTGGTGGCGGGATCGACCCCACGCGTAGTTGGCTTCGGGGTAGTTCTATACCGATCCGGCGGCCGCAGAATCGAGGACCGTTGCTACGACTCTGCTTGTCGCATGAAGCTGCTCCGGGGGAGCCTGCGCCCGGATGCTTGCGGCGACGCCGACGAGAGCAGTCGTGAAGAAGGCAGCCAACTCATCGACGTCGGCTTCGGGGCCAAGGTCGCCGGAGTGGCGTGCGTTCCCCAGTGCATTCCGGAACGCCGCATTGATCCGTGCCAGATAGGCGGCCGTGTACTGCCCACTCGCCTCGTCGAGGGCTCCGCGCTCGACGGCCGTGTTGGCCATCAGGCAGCCGCGTCCCTGAAACCAACCTTCACTGGCGCTGGCATAGCCCGCAAAGGCCTGTCGGATGGCGTCAACCCCAGCCTCGGGTGCTTCTAGCGGGGCCAGCACCCTGGACAGGTGCTCATTGTCGTATCGCTCCAGCGCCGCCTCGAAGAGACCTTGCTTTGAGCCAAACTCCGCATACATGCTCTCGCGGTTGATAGGGCCCTATTGGTTCTGGCGTACCTGGCGCCAACATGTTGGCGCTGTGTCCGGCAAAACGGTGGAGATGGGCCGCAAGGCGCAGTCCTGACTACCGTCCAGGCGATTGACGCTGCCCTAGATGCCCATAGATCGATTGAGGCTTTGCCGTGAGACCTGGGTTCGCTCCTGTGATGCGTGCGCTCGCCCTGGTTCTCCTCGCGCTGTCTTCCGTTGCCTGTGATAGTGCCGGAACCACTACTTCGACGCCGGCTCCAACGGTGATCACGTCCACGTCGACAGCTCCCACCTCGACCGTTCCCACCACGACCGTCGCCCCGACAACGACCAGGGCCCCAGCTCCCGAACCCGCTTCGTTCTCGATCGCCGTCGGCGAAACCGGGGTTACCTATGACCTCGATGGCGACCCGCCCGGCGGTCCGACCTCTTTCACGGTGATGGATGATGGATCGGTGGTTGTCGCCGACACGATTGCAGTGCGTCGCGGTGAGCCACGCTTGCTCCAGTTCACGGCGACCGGAGAGGAGCTGCCACCCTTCGAGCTTGCTGAATACGACGTTGCGTCGATCGTCGACGTTGTGTCGCTGGGGAATGGGCTAGCCCTGCTCGATGTGCTCATTGCCATGGATCGATATCGGGTGCTGGTCCTCGATGAGGCCGGTGACGTGACGCAGTCGATCGATGTGCCCGCCGGCCTCCGCTTCGGCGCGGGCCTCACCGGTCTCACGGCCGACGATGACGGGCTCCTTCTCGAGTACGAGGACGGCAACCGTTACGTGCGAGTGAGCGACGCGGGTGAAGTCACGTCCGAAGCGAATCCGTTCTACCGGGGCTCAGAGGTCATTGTGACTCCGGAGCTCGATCGCAAAACGCAGCTCAACATCGGGATGGACTCCTACACAGTCACCCGGCAGACCGATCTCGGCGGCGTGAGGGTGCTGGGCGTGGCCCCTAACGGCACGACACTCATCGTGATCGATGAGGTTGACACGAGCGGTGCAGCGATCCGGGTGACGCAGCGAGTGCAACGTCGCTCGCCCGACGGTGATGTGATGGGTGAGGTCGTGATTGACGTCGCCAATCAGTTCGTGGACATTGCCCGGTCCCTCGAGGTGGGACCGACTGGAGCCGTGCTCTATCTACAGGCCGCACCGGACGAGGTGCGGGTGACGGTCCTCGATCTCTAGCTTCGCGAATCGTATGCGAAGCTGTCGAACGGCCAGGTCTCCAGCCACGCCGACAGTGCCTCCCAAACGACTCGATCCAAGTTGGCTCGGGCGGCCGTAACCCATGAAGACACCTCGGCTTGGTGGTCGGGGTCACGCGTTGGATAGATGTAGACGCAGCCGATCACGTCGTCGCCGTCGAGGATCGAGTAGGTGAAACCACGACGTTCCTCAAAGTGGCGAGCGTGCATCAGCATGTCGGACATGTTGTCGTCGAGACTCATCGGGTACGGCCAGTCGTCGTCCGGATCGGGGAAGCCGGGGGTCGACCTGATGTGCTCGATGCTCGATGTCCAGGCCTCGTAGTCGCGCTGATTGTGTTCGGGCCCCAGCGGTTCGAGGCGGAACCCGGGGCCAGCGAACTCGGTCGGGACGACGAAGGCATCAGGAACGAAGGGGTCTGACATGGCCCAGATGCTATCCAGTTCGTCGTTGCCGATGCGGCTTGCCGTCCAGCGGGTGCATCGCGCTGGTACCGCCCTGCAAGGGCTTCATCTTGTCTAGCTCGACGATGGCGGCAGGCTCGTCGAAGTACATCGTGCCGGCGGCCTCGAGCTCAGCGAGTGCAGCCTTGCGGGTGGTTGGTGAGAGCTCCTCGAAGAAGTGGCACAGCACCTTGGCCTCTGGCTTGTCGACGGGTTGCCAGACACCGACTACCCGTCCTCCTCGCAGAATCGCCGCCGCGGCGTTGCCGCCACGGTCCCACACGTACTCGAAACGAGATGGGTCGAGCAGCCGCCCTCGATCCCGGTATCCCTGCACGTATGGGTCGAGCAAAGGTAGGGCGTGGGTTGATTCGGGTTCCTCCTCCGGGGGGTCGCCGAGCTGCCACAGCGGGCCCGGCCACCCGTCAACTCTCACTTCTTCGGGGCTCAGTTGAGCGAGGGCCGTCCGGCACCGACCCTTGGCCATGCCCGTCCACCAGGAGATGTCGTCAATAGTCACCGGTCCGTACGACTCGACGTAGCGCCGCACCAGTTCGACCTGAGCGTCTCTTTCGTCCCAACGATATGGATCGACCCCGGGTAGAACCTCCTCCCACCGGTGGTAGCGGCGGACCGGTGACCGCCAGCTCTGCGGCGGCCTTCCTCCCACCAGCCGGCCGACATCACACATCCGGGCGACCACGCCGGGAACGTCTACGTTCTTGTCCGCTCCGAGCGCGGCCCGCAGGTCGCGCACTGTCATCGGGTTGTCCGTCAACGCAGCCTCTACGTCGTCGGCGATCCGTGCGAAGTCAGCTTCATCGAGATTGGAGTCGCGCAGCCAGCGCTCGGCCCAGGGCACAGCGATGTGGCGGGTCGCCGCTGCCGCGATCTCCAGCAGGTCCTGGGGGAAGATGAACATTGTCAGCCGCATGGCCCGGAATCGGGCCAGCTCCCACTCCTGCCACATTGCATCGTCCAGGTCATCACGAGAGAACTCGGTTAGGCGAGCTCGCAGCGAGAGATATGGCGTGCTCTGAGTTGTGTTGTGAAGGCCGACCAGCGCCATTGCGGCGGCGATCGGGCCATCCAAACCGCCGCTCAATCCGTGGGCAGCAAGAGCACTAGCCCGCGCCTGCTGCGGCGTGATCTTCCTCATTCGCCCGACGGTTCCTCAGCAGCCTCGAGTAGCTTCTTGAGGCGTCGATAGTCCGCTCTGATCTCTCTTCTGAACAGCCACCTGACCATCGGGGTGAGTACAACTCGCCAACCTGGCAGGCGAGCGTCGAGGTCCATGTGGACTCGGCACCGGGCATCGTCGAGCGGCTGCACGGTGCGCGTGATCGTCGCAGGAACCGGGGTGCCCTGCAGGGTCTCGATAGTGATCGACTTGCCCGGTTCGAGGGCAACGACTTTGTAGCCGACCACCCCACCGTTGTCGAGGTGCTGTTCGCATGTCGTGCCGACCACAACGGGCAGGGGTGACGTCCACTCGGTCCTGGCTACCCCGCTTTGCCATTCAGAGTTGTTGGTGAGATCGGCGATGTAATCAAAGACCAATCCGCTGGGTGCTTCGATGTCGGCTTGGATTTCGATGTGCATAGCTATCCGGCCCTCGCCCGTCGCCTAGCGTTGTCTTCTACTCGATTCTGTCCCACACACGCCCGACTGTACTGCGTCGAAGCTCGAGCGATCTCGCCGAACGGCGGACTCGAATGGCACCACCAACGCATATCCCGCTGTCTTCGTCGCAGGGGATTGGATCCTGGTCGTTCGTTCCGAATCCAGGAGATGGACCTGATGGCCGGGGACTTCTGGCCCTACTCGATTGATCGAACAGGCCTATAGTTCAAGGCATGCCTGAACAATCGCTGGCCAAAGTAACAGCCTTGCCTGAACTTAAGTCGACAACCGAGTCGGAGCAGATGTATCTGATCACCGTTGCTCGAGCAGTCGAAGGCGGTGCGGTGGGGCCGGTTCCGATCTCCAGGGTTGCATCGGCGCTGGGGGTCTCGGTTCCTTCAGCGAACGAGATGGTGAGAAAGCTCGACTCCCGCGGACTCCTGTTGTATGAGCCCTACCGCGGCGTTCTCCTCAGTCATGTCGGGCAGCAGGTGGCGGATCAGGTGCTGCGAACTCGCCGACTTTGGGCCACCTTTCTGGCCGAGCACCTCGGTTTCAGCCCGGCGGACGCCGACGACCAGGCATGTCATCTCGAACACGCCACCACCCCGGAAGCAGCTGACAGCTTGGCCGCATTTCTGGGCAACCCCGAAGCTGGTCCGCTGGGCAGGCCGATCCCGCGAGTGGATGCCGCCGGCCACCGTCCTCCGACCAGCCGTCTCGACGAGATTCCGGTAGGCGCAACCGCAGAGGTGATCTCGGTGACGGCTTCGGGCCCGACCCTCCAGTTCCTCAACTCAGAGGGAATTCGCGCCGGCGTTCATCTTGCGGTCGTCGCCGCTGGTTCAACAGGCTTGTTAGTAGACCTCAATGGCAATGCTGTCCACATCAACGGGCCGCTAGCCGAGTCGGTCGAGGTTCGTCCCATGGGAGGTGTTGATGCTCCCGCGTAGACCAACCTCAGATGAGGCGGCGGCAGGCAATCGGCTGACGCTGGCCGAGGCCGAGCGCTACTCCAGGGTGCGGGTTACTCGGGTGACGGGTCGGCCCCGTCTCATTCAGAGGCTGGCTGCGCTCGGTGTGGTTCCCGGTGTCATGCTGACCGTGCTGCGGCCACACGGCCCCGCAATGGTCTCGATGGGTGGAGCCCGGATCGCAATTGGCAAGAGTGCTGCGCAGTCGGTTGAGATCGAGGTAGCTGAGTGAGCGCCCCGGTAGTTGCAGTCGGCGGTTGCCCCAACGCAGGCAAAACATCGACCTTCAATCAACTCACAGGTGCTCGCCAAAAGGTGGGCAACTGGCCCGGGCAAACGGTTGAGAAGTACACGGGCAATTTCACCGTCGAGGGGGCAACTTTCGAAGCGGTGGATCTGCCGGGTACCTATGGCCTCGTCGCTATTTCGGAGGAGGAGGCCATCGCCGCGACGTTCCTTGCCGAGGAGCGACCCGATGTGGTGGTGACGGTTGTCGACTCCTCGAATCTGACGGGGAGTCTCCACCTGGTTGCTCAGATCGCCGAAGCCGGGCTCCGTCAGGTGGTTGCCCTCAACATGGTCGACGTTGCGGAACGGCGCGGGATTGAGATCAATGAGTCGGTATTGACCGATCGTCTCGGCGTCGAAGTGGTGCGTACCGTCGCCCGAAGCGGGAGGGGCATCGATGAGCTGAAGGCCGCCGTTGTTCGCTCTCTCGAGACAGAGCCACAGCAACTCATCATCGACTATGGAGCGGTAGTCGAGCGTCACCTCGGTGGTTTGGTCGAGCGGATCATCGATCAACCTGAGGTGGCTTCGCTTCAGTCGCCACGATGGAGTGCCCTCCAGCTGCTCGCCGGCGATCGTGGTCTTCGCCGACGGTTGGATGGGGTCGCCGGTGGCGCAGAGATCGTGGCAGTAGCGGATGCTTTCCGGGCCGATATCAGCAAGGAGTCCACTTCTGATTGCGAAATGGAGCTTGCGGAGCATCGCTTCAATTGGATCGCAGGTCTCGTTGATGAGATGACTGGAGCGGTAGTCGAGAAGACAACCTGGTCCGATCGTGTCGACCGTGTCCTCACCAACCGCTACTTCGGGATTCCGATCTTCATGGCGGTGATGTGGATCATGCTGCGCATCACCGCAGACGTGAGCGGACCATTTCTGGACTGGGTGGACGGCACGGTTTCTGGGCCGGTAGCCCGGTGGTCCGTTGGTCTGCTCGATCTGATTGGCCTCGGGGGCGGTTGGCTCGAGAGCATGATCGTCAACGGTGTGCTTGCCGGTGTCGGCGGCGTGCTCGTGTTCGTGCCCGTGCTGGCCACGCTTTACCTGTGTCTCGGGATCCTCGAAGACTCCGGGTACATGGCCAGGGCGGCCGCAGTGATGGATCGCGCCATGCGGGCAGTCGGTATCCCCGGCAAGGCCTTCCTGCCGATGATGGTCGGCTTTGGCTGCACCGTACCGGCGATCTACGCAACCCGGACCCTCGACTCGTCGCGCGATCGGCTGTTGACCGGCTTGATCACGCCGTTCATGTCCTGTGGGGCGCGTTTGCCTGTCTATGTGTTGCTGGCGGCGATCTTCTTCACGGATGCCAAGGGCACCATCGTCTTCGGTATGTACTTGCTGGGGATCCTCGTCGCCGTGCTCATCGGTTTGCTCCTCAGCCGTACTGCTCTACGCGAAGAGGAACCGACTCCGTTCGTGATGGTGATGCCCGAGTTCCGCCTCCCCAACGCCAGGACCGTGGGGATGCTGGTCTGGCAGCGGACAATGGCATTCGTCAAGGGTGCCGGCACGACAATCCTCGCAGCCAGTATGGCCGTGTGGCTGCTGCTGGCGATTCCGGTTGGTGGTGGAGGCACGTTCACGGATACCGATGCCGAACAGAGCGCATTCGGGGTCGTGGCCAAGGGCTTTGCGCCGGTCATGGAGCCCGGCGGCTTCGGCGAGTGGGAGCAGTCGGGGGCCCTGCTCACCGGCTTCATCGCCAAAGAAGTTGTCGTTTCTACGATGTCGCAGCTCTATAACGTCGCGGGCGAGGAGGAGGGTGAAGACGACCCCGGGTTCATCGATGACGTTCGGGACATCGGGTCGACCTTCGTAGAGGCAACCGTTGATACCTTCAAGGCCATCCCTGGAGTGTTCGGCCTCGACTTCTTCGATCTCGAAGTTGACGGGGACACCGCTCTCCAAGCTGCAGTCCGCGATTCATTCGAGGAGAGCAGTGGCGGTCGCGGGGCACTGGCCGCGATTGCATTCATGGTGTTTGTGCTCCTGTACACACCGTGCATGGCGGCGGTTGGCGCCTTCCGGCATGAATTTGGCACCAAGTGGATGTGGGTCAGCGTCATTGGTCAGTTCGTCATCGCCTGGGCTGGCGCAGTGATCGTCTTCCAGGGCGGCAAGCTGTTGGGTATCGGATGAGATTGACTGCGCTGCTCAGCGCCATCGAGGAATCCAAGGGACCGGTGACGGGGATCGAACTGGCGCTTCGCCTGGGAGTCTCCCCAGGCGAGGTTGCCGCAATGCTCGATGCCCTGAGAGCCAGCGGCCGGCTCGGTGCCGAGATGACGCCGCAGCACCCGGTGGACGAGTGTTCCTCGAGTGGCTCATGCTCGATGACCTGCCCCGGTCCCGAGGATTGCTCGCTGGTGGTCGATCTCAGCGTCACCAGTCTCGAGATTCGGAGCTCCCGGCTCAGCTAGCTCTACGCCAACGGGGACGCCGCGAACGGCACCGAGAAGCGCTTGCACCAGATGAGTACGAACTGATGAACCTCTGGGTCGAACTCCGGAGGTAGCTCGTAGTTCTGGCCTCCCACGTTGCCCTTGATCTTGCCCAGTTCGATGAACTCACCGGGGTCGCCGCCGTCATAGGAATCGGCGGCGAGCACCCAGACCCACAAGTCCGGCCCGTTCTGAATGTCGGTGTCGTCCTCGAATCGGAGCACGAAGTCGCCTTCGAGCTCATATACGGTCGCGGTGCCCTCGGCGGAGTGATCGATTCCGTAGAACGAGCCGGTGCCGATGGCGACCGGGCCGGCTGGCTCGGGCGGCAAGGTTGTAGTGGTAGTTGTCGTTGTGTCGGTGCTCGCCGTTTCCGATTCATCAGCTTCTGCCGGCGCAGCCGTTGTCGTCGTGGTCGTCGTCGTGGTGGTGGTTGACGAACTCTGTGTGTCGGCGGCCGCCACCGGGAACGCATCGGATAGCGACTCGTTGACGGTGTCGTCGACAAACAGCTTGTCGGGTCGGAATAACAGAAAGCCCACCACGAGCACGACTGCCCCGGCTCCGATGATGGGCCACTTGAAGCGGCGAATCAGTTCCATAATCTTCTCTCCGTATTGATCCTGCTGTGGGTGATAACACGGGAATGGAGAGATGCTTCCCATTACCGCCCTTGTTCTTCGTTTGTTAAGTAGTGCGAGTCACCTTGTTCAGACCGCGAGGTTGGTCGGTATCGAGGCCCTTGATCGCGCCGAGATGGTACGTGAATAGCTGGGCGGCGACGATGGCCGGGATCGGACTGATCCATTCCGGCACAGCGGGAAGCGGGACTGCAAACCGGGCCTCCGCGAGTGCCTCTGCCCGGTTGGAGAGGACGAGGGTGCGTGCATGCTTCTCTCTTGTGACCTCGCCGAGCAATTGCATCATGTCATCGAACAGAGGGCCGTCTGCTGCCACGGCCAGAATCGGGAATCCGGGCTCCGCAACCGCGATTGGGCCGTGGCGGAAGTCGGCAGTCGAGTACGGGTGGGCGAGGACGTAGGTGACCTCCTGGACCTTGAGCGCCCATTCGTAGGCGGTCGAGTGGTTGTAACCGCGGCCCAGCACGGCGCATGAGCGCATGTCGGCCAGGTCGGCGGCGACCGCGTTGATCGTGTCCTCGGTTGCGATGACGGACTCGACATGCCCGGGCAGGCTGCTCAGTTCCTCTCCAGGCGTTTCCGAATCGAGTGCGGCCGACAGCATGGCGACAGCGAGGAGTTGGGCCGTGTAGGTCTTCGTGGCAGCCACGGCGAGCTCCTCACCGGCGGCGATGTCGATGACCATGTCGGCCTGCTCGGCCAGGGGGGATTCGGGCTCGTTGGTGATTGCGAGGATCGGCCGGCCTTGCTTGCGGCCCTCGGCGAGTACGGCGATCAGATCGGGAGACTCGCCGGATTGTGAGATGCCGACGACCAGCGCTCCATCGAGCCGGGGTGGGCGTTGATAGCTGGTGAATAGGGACGGGGCGGCAAGAGCGATCGGGATTCCGTTGTGAGCCGCCCATAGGTACTTGGCGTAGCGAGCGGCGTTATCCGAAGTGCCGCGCGCAGCGATCAGTGCGTAGTCGAACTGGAGCGCGCTGATCCTGCCGGCGAGTTCCGATAGCGGCTCCTCGTTGACGGCAAGGGCCCTACGAAAGACCTCCGGCTGCTCGCCGATCTCCGATCGCATTGTCACGGCTGCACCCTCAACTCATTCGCTCGAATCGGTCGGTGATGTCCTGCTGCATGCGGGTGATGTGGCCCACGACGTACTCGGTCACATCGACGGAGTCGTCTCGGATGAGCGGGGTCAGGCCCATTCCCACGATGATTGCCTGTGCATCATCAACATCGTGGCTGGCCAGATAGGTGGCGTTGGCCAGCCGCCGGCCATCGGTCGCCAGGTCGTACCTCTTGCCGCCGGCTATCTGTGAGTCATAGACCCCGATGAGCGCGGCGGAGAGACTGCCGTGCAGTGATACATCGAACAGCACCTTGTCGGCGCCGATCATCCAGTCGAGGTCTCGCCACACCTCGCATCCATAGAGGGCCTTCGGACGCCTCGCATCGGGAAGGCTGCGGATGGCAGCGATCGTACGCAGGGCGGTGGCCACATGGGTGTCGTGCCTATCGGCGAGGTTGTGGGTGTAGACCACACTAGGTGCGGCGGCGCTGATGATCCCGGCTAGCTCATCGGCCACGGTGTCCGTTTCGCCGGTCTTCACTGCGGCGCTGGCATAGTCGAGCTGGATGGCTGCGCTGTACTCCCCGACGAACGCGGCCTTCTGCTCCTCAACCATCCGTACCGCACGCATCTCCTCATCGGTGTAGTCGGCGTAGAGCCCGGCGCGGGGACTGCCGGCTCCGTCGGTCACAGTGATGCCGAGAAACCACCGGTCGCCGCGCCCGAAGCAGCGGAGGATGCCGTCGTAGGCCATTATCGGGATGTCGTCCTGGTGAGCGCCTACGGCGAGGTGCGTCGTACGGCCGACTGCTTCGGCAGGCTCTATCCCGTCGGGCACGTAGATGGAAGCGCCGGGGTTGTGGAAGTCCATCGAGCATTCTCCTTGCGTCCCGCAAGCTTACGGCTTGCGCAGCAAGCCAGCGCTGGTAGCGCCTCTGTCGGGGTAGCTACGCTGGGATCGAGACAGATCAGAGGAGGAGAGAGTCATGCGAGACCTCACCGGTCAGGTGGTCGCCATCACTGGAGCCAGCGCCGGAATCGGAGAAGCAAGCGCCCGGGCACTCGTCGCTAAGGGGGCCAAGGTTGTGCTCGGAGCACGTCGCATCGAACGTCTCGAGCAGATAGTGGAGCACTTGGATGGTTCAGCCCTCGCCGTCGAGATGGACGTTCGCAAGCCCGAGGATTCGCAGCGACTAGTTGCGGCGGCGATTGACACTTTCGGGCAGCTGGATGCCCTCGTTGCCAACGCCGGAATTGGCGCCTACGGCGGGATCATGGATCTCAGCGACGAGAAGCTGGCTGAGATGATGGATATCAACGTGGCGGGCACGGTGTGGCCGATCCGAGCCGCCGTTCCCCACTTCCTCGAGAAGGGTGAGGGCGACATCGTCATTGTGTCGTCGGTCGCCGGTCTGCGCGGGGCTGGGGACGAGGCTGTCTATGCCGCTACGAAGTTCGCCCAGGTGGGCCTGGCGGGCGGTCTCGATCGGGAGCTGCGGTCGAAGAACATCCGGGTCAGCACGATTTGCCCGGGAGGTACAGATACCGAGTTCGCTATGGGATGGGGTCGCACCCCGGACATGGAAGGTCTCGACGCAATGATGCGCCCGAAGAACATCGCCGATGCCGTTGTCACCATCCTCAGCCAACCCAAGTCAATGCGCACCCTGATCTGGTCAATGCGCTCCATCGACGAACAGGACTAGCCGAGCCGCCCAACTCCTGCGTTCTTGCGTAACTGGCGGCAATATGTTGCCGCCAGTTACGCCGGAACCGAGAGCGGGGAGCGCAATCTCCCAGATGTGACCAATTCCCTCCCCAAGTTGGATTAGCCGCGGGTACGGTAGACCAGAGGGAACATATGGGAATTGTCGCTTCGGGCGTCCTGTCACCTCACGGCGCCCCGACCATCACCATTGCCGCAGATCCCTGGTTGTACCAACCCGGCTTAGCCGGGTTCATTCTTCTAGGGGAGGAACACACCATGTTTCGTGGAAGAACCCGCGGCCTGACGATTCTCGCCGCGGTCATGTTGATGCTGGGCATCCTTGCCGCACCGGGCCCAGCAGCGGCGGAACCTGAGCCAGCATTCTCTGTGGAGACGCCCTTCTTCGTCTGGGGAGAGGGCGACGGTTGGGTCGAAGGCCGGACTGTGACCATCACTGTCGATAATGACGAAAACCCGGACAACGGCATCCTGTTCAGCGATTCTGCCGAGATTCAGCCATGGGGGTGGGAGTTCTGGCTGGAGGATCTGGGCGAGATCGAGCCCGGCAACTACGTCACTGCCGATGACGGAGTCGAGATCACTAAGCAGCTGCTGGTCGCCGACCTCGAGGTGCTAGAGATTGACGAGGATCAAGAAACCGTCATGGGGTTCGCTCCGCCGTTCGAAGCGGTAGACGTGGCGGCCTGGAACGAATTCGGAGAGGCCTACCGCACGGTCGAGGCCGATGGCGGTGGGTTCTGGGAAGCCGATTTCGCCAATCCGGGCGACGAGGCCCATGAAGGGGACGTCCTGGACATCGTCATCGACACCGGTGGCGAAGCCCAGGTGTTCGATGACGACGGGGACTCGACATACCGGGAGTGGTATCTCGAACCGCCCGCCGAGCCGAACTTCTTCGTCCGTCCCGACGGTGATCAGATGTGGGGTCATGAGTGGTTCGGGGGTGATGAGGTCACCGTCACAATCGATGATGACGACGACCCCGCCACCGTGCTGCATGAGTTCACGTTCGAGATCTACGACGGCGAGTTCATGATCGAGAACATCGACTTCGACATACTGCCCGGTCACTATGTCGTCGTAACCGATGGCGAGTCCACGAAGAGCCACTGGGTCACCGAACTCATGGTTACAGAGGTAGACGCCCTGGCGGACCTGGTGCATGGCACCGCAGAACCCGGCGCTGAGGTGTTCGTGGGTACGAGCACACCGGGTGTCGCCTGGGAGTTCCTCAACTTCCAGTTCGGGCCCGACAACCGCAACCCGGATTCGCTCAATGAGTACATCGAGTTTCGGCAGGCGGTTGCCCATGCCATAGACAAGGATCTACTGGCTGAGGCGATACCCAAGGCTGCCTACTCGCTCGACTCCTACGTTGACGCATATCTGCCCGACCTGTCGCAGCGCGCCTGGGCGCAATACCCGTACGACCCCGCTGCTGCCGCAACGTTGGTCGACAGTCTCTGCGCGGATCTCGGCCGCGATTGTGTCGCCAACCCGCCGGTGGCGATGCTGAGCACAACTGCCGGCAACGACACGCGCGCCCAGATGACCGAACTGCTGGTACCGATGCTTGGAGCCGCCGGGATCGAACTGCAGGTAGAGCTCGAGGACTTCTTCTTCGATTCGGTCTTCGAGAGGACGGGTGACCTAACGAGCTTCGCTCTAGTTGGGTCGAACCGACTCGACTGGTTGGTCGGAGCCCACTGGACGGTCGACCCCGAGGAGCGCTTCGACTTCAACTTCAACAGTTGGGGAACGCCCGGCTCGTCGCAAGTCAACGCGGCCACGGCCCGCATGGCGGAGCTGGTGGGATTGATGGACGCGTCGGACGATCGCGGGGAACTGGCTGAGTATGTGGCTGAAGCCGAATCCATCCTTGCTGATCAGTTGGTGTTCATACCGCTCTTTGCGTGGGATGGGGGCGTGTGGTCCGATGAGCCGTTCGAGCCCGAAGGTCCGTTCCGGATCGTAAATGCCGATCTCGACGGAAACTGGACGGCCGATTTCTCGGCGCCTTGGGAGGACCAGGATCCGCTTGACCTCCTCCCCGGCATGGGGGGATTCGCTGAGGAGTCCGACGAGGACGGCGATGCCACGCACGCAGGTTGGGCAGTGCCTTCTCCGCTGCAGCTGAAAGAGCAGGCGTCGGGGATACTCAGCGAGCTGATCGACTCCGGCGAGCTGCCGTGGTGGTCACGCGGGTTGGTTTCCCGGGCAGCCAGAAGCCTTGATGCCAGTCTCCAAGGATGGCGTTGGGTAGATGACTATCGCCTAGACCCGAACGGTGGCAGCGGTGTGTTCTGGTACGAGCGGAGGGCAACCCTATCGCTCGATGTTGCAGGGCGTCTGCTAGCCAAGTTCGGCTACGACGTACCGGAGCTGCAGAAGGTGATTGCGGTCATGGTTTCGGCCGACCGTACCCTTGCGCTCACAGCCATCACCGATGCCGACAGAGCGGGCGGCGACGCAGCCGACCTGGAGAAAGCCTGGAGTTACTTCCATAGCGGCGATGGCTATGCGGCCGACGGTCGCGAAGCCAAGGCGATCAAGAAGTATCAGAAGGCCTGGGAGTGGGCACTCCGCTCCCTTGATTGACGATCCCTGATCGGAATCCCTGACGAGGGGTGGCCCTATCCGGGCCACCCCTCGACGGTTCTTGCGTAAGTGGCGGCAACATATTGCCGCCACTTACGCCGAAAGCACGGAAGCGCACGGACTAGGGGCCGCGGGAGTTGTCGGACCCCAAAATGTCGGGGCCGGGGGTCATGCTGGGCTCATGAATACAGATGCCCAACTTGCCTCGATTGCTGCTCATCGCCACGGCGTATTCTCCATCGCTCAGGTGCGACAGCTCGGGATCTCAGATCGCACCATTCGCCATCGGATAGGCCTCGGGCGCTATGTGCGCCTCTACCCAGGCGTGTACTGCTTCGCCGGCACCGTGGACAGCACACAGCGGCAGATGGTCGCTGCAGTTGACTCGTGTCCCACGCTCGCCGCTGTGTCCCATCAGAGTGCCGCCGAGCTCTGGGGACTCACCCGACGCGGCGTTAGGACCATTGAGATAGTCACGACACGTTGGGATCGGGAGCACCGATCGGGAATCCGGGTTCACGAGTCGCTGGATCTGATTGCGGAGGATGTTGTGGACCTCGACGGAGTTCCGATCACCACTCCGGAGCGGACCGTTGTCGATCTAGGGGCGTCGAACAAGTGGATCGTGGAGGCTGCGCTGGAGCAGGGGATCAGGCTCGGGCTCTTCACCTTGCTCGATGTCGAGCGCTTCATGAAACGAGTGGCGCGGAAGGGCCGGCGCGGGGTCGGCGTGATCAGGCCGCTGCTTGCCGCCCGTAGTAAGTGGGATTCTGCGACCGAGAGTGCGCTCGAGGATCGCTTCCGCCGGCTGGTAGGTGATTGGGGTCTGCCTGAGCCCGTGCTCCAGTACACCTTGTTCGACGAGTCTGGAAGGTTTGTCTGTAGATCCGACTTCGCCTATCCCGATGCCCGACTGCTCATTGAGTTGGACAGCGAAGCACACCACCTCGACCGGATCGCTTTCAGACGAGACCGGGGCAAGCAGAACCAGGCGGCGGTCTTGGGTTGGACCATGTTGCGGTACACCTGGTGGGACCTCGAGGAGCAGCCGGTCCGGGTCATCTCCGAAATCCAGGCCAAACTAGATCACCCCTCCGTTCCGGCGTAACTGGCGGCAAGATATTGCCGCCAGTTACGCAAGAACCGGGAGAGACGCTATCCCTTGGATTCGTTGGTTTCGTGGCGGAACTCCATGCGGAGATCGTTTTCGGTCAACTCGACCGCAACGAGGGTGCTGTCGGGGTCTTCCTTGGCACCTTCCTCGAGCTCCTTGGCCAGTTCTTCGTTCCAGAGGTCGGTGAGTTCCTGCGGGATCTCGATGTCGTTCCAGACGGCCTCGGTGATATTCACCCCGAGGTGCCCATCCACAACGAACATCTCGACCTTGAACGACACCTCATCGATGCCGTCGCCCCACTCGCTCTTCGCCTCCATCTCGACGAGGGCATAACCGTCTTTCATGTCGACATCCATCGAAATGACGTTGGGGTCGTCGATCCCCCTGGCCAACTCGTTCGCCAGGCTTTCCTCGGTGAGCACGGTCTCGATCTGCAACGAGCCGTCGGCGTTGCGGGACACGTCGATGCTGCAGGCCCCGGCAAGCAGGGCAAATGCAACAACTGCAATCAGCATGATTGTCTTCTTCACGATCCACCTCCATTGGTGTCTGCCTACGGCTCCATTGGATCGCGACGGTGCCCCACGCGGTAGTAGCACCGATCATCTCGGCCCATGACACGACTCACATCGCAATGTGACTCAAATCACTGGGGCGTCACGGTGCTGATGTCGATAATGCGGCCATGAGAAGCTCCACCATCGAGCCCGGTCTGCTCAACATCTTCCGCTGGTTTGTTGCGATCCGGCTGAGCCTTCTCGTGCTGGTTGCCTGGTCCAACCAACAGAACCCGGATCCCACCAATCCCCGCTTCCCCGAGGCCGGAATCTTCTTCTTCGGCATTCTGATGATCATGCTGCTGTGGCCGCGCTTGCAGCGAGTCATGGGCCGTGCCTTCCTCCCGGTGACCCTCACCATCGCCAGCGTCGCCCCCATCATCGAGAGCACGACCAACATCGAGGGCCGACTCGCAGCCGGCATGAGTGTCGACGATGCGTTCGCCGACATCTGGATCCCCTTCTTCCTGCTGTTCGTGCCTCTGCTTCTCATCGCATGGCAGTACCGGTACCGGGCGGTGCTTGTGTTCGCGGTCGGAACGACCCTGCTCGATCTGGCAGCAACGATTCCGCTGGTGGAGACGGCGACTACGAACGTGGCCGTGCTCAGTGTCGTCGTGATCGGACGGGGCCTGTTGTTCGCATTCGTTGGCCTTGTTGTCGCCAAGCTGGCCGCTGCCCAAAGAGAGGCCCGGCGCTCGCTGGCCGCCCACTCAACGACTCTCGAGCATCTGGCAACCAGCCGGGAACGAAACCGGTTGGCTCGCGAGCTTCACGACACCCTCGCGCACAGCCTCTCCGGAATCGCAGTCCAGCTCGAGGCAGTGAAAACGATCTGGGACGATGACACCGACCGCGCCCGCACCATGCTCGATCAAGCGCTGGCCGACGCCCGGTCCGGCCTAGGTGAAGCGAGGCGTGCAATCCAGACGCTGCGGGCGTCTCCTCTCGATGACCTCGGATTGGCTAAGGCCGTCGCTGTGCTCGGCGAGAACTGTGAGCAGCGACATGGGCTCGAGGTAGAGACATCGATAGCGGACAATGTCGGCGACCTGGACCCCGAATTGGAGAACGCCATCTACCGCATTGCCGACGAGGCGTTGACCAACGTCGTCCGCCATGCCGAGGCGAAGCAGATCACGGTGGACCTCCGACGCAAGGCGGGCAGAATCAGGCTGAGTGTCGACGACGACGGCAAGGGCTTCGACGCCGCGGGGGAGCCGCCCGACGGCCATGTCGGCATTCGCGGGATGCGGGAGCGGGCCGAGGTCGTTGGAGGTTCGCTCGCCATAACGAGTGGTCCAGAGGGAACTGTGGTTCGATTCGAGGTAAGCCCATGGAAGTGATCCGACTCCTCATTTGCGACGATCAGGAAGTCGTTCGCGAAGGGTTGCGAACCATTCTGGGAACCGTTCCCGGGATCGATGTTGTCGATGTTGTCGCCAACGGTGCCGAGGCCGTTGCTGCAGTCGCCAAGCATCATCCGGCGGTGGTGCTGATGGATCTCAACATGCCCATCAAGAACGGCGTGCAAGCCACCAGGGAGATCACCGCTGCTCATCCCGAAGTGAAGGTTCTCGTGCTCACCACCTATGACGCTGAGGATTGGGTAATCGATGCCATCAGGGCTGGTGCAGCTGGGTATCTGCTCAAGGACGCCCCCCGAGACCAACTGGTCGCAGCTGTCAAGGGAACGGCTGCTGGGTCGACCCACGTTGATCCGTCTGTTGCCGGGAGCCTCTTCTCGATGCTTGCCGTCGCCGGCGACGTTCCGGCAACCAATGTGGCGGAGAAACTGAGCGAACGGGAGATGGACGTGCTGCGGCTTCTCGGTAAGGGTCTCAGCAACAGTGAGATTGCAGGACAGCTCTTCCTGTCCGAAGGAACCGTTCGCAACTACGTCAGCGCAGTCCTGGCCAAGCTGCAAGTGTCGGACCGGACGCAAGCAGCGGTACTCGCTGTCAAGCATGGGCTGGTGGATTGACTCACTCTCACGTGTTTCTCATGTGACGCTCGGGTGGGTCTTACCTTTCCAGTGCACAGTAGGAAGAACAACGGAATAGTTCTCGGCCAGGATCTCGGGGGTCTCTCCCCTTCCTCCCCTCCCAGCCCGGCGCAACCGGGTTTCCCCGAGAGAAACGAGAACACTCCTTCCTCAGCCCCGGTGAATCATCGGGGCTGAGCGCTTCCCTAGGAAGTCGGGATTGTGGCGAGCAGCTGCTCGGCGGTCAGCGGCGGGTAGTCACCCGTAATGACGGGAACGGAGCCTGACGTCCGCTCCACTCGAGCTGGCTCAGGCAGATCCCAAACCAGGGTGCCGCCGCACTCCGGGCACCACTCATAGCCGTCCTCACGGAGCTCGTCGTGGTGACGCTGCCGCTCTGCGGAACCCATCTGCTGGTATTCGCGGTCCATTGCCTGAATGTCGGCACCCGGCCCGGGAACTTGAAGTAGATCCATGTAGAAACAGCATGATACCCGGGGCTACCCTCAGCCTATGAACCTTGACTCCGAGACCCGTCAATGGCTTCTAGAGGGGGACCCGGCGATCCGCTGGCAGGTGATGGACAACCTGCTCGATCGTGCCCAATCGTCGGTACTGCGGGAACGAAGGACGGTCGCCACCACGGGCTGGGGTAGGGCGCTCCTCGATCTGCAGGACCCGGAGGGGACGTGGGCGCACGGTATCTACGGTCGAAAGTGGGTGTCGACGACATACACGCTGTTGCTGCTCTGGCGAATGGGGCTACCCCCGACCAATGAGGCGGCTCGCCGCGGTTGTGCCGTCCTGTGGGATTCCGTGATCGTCGACGGCGGTGTTCTCCTGAAGACTCAAACAACTCCTCCCGACATCTGCATCTCGGCCTTCTGGCTGCTTCTGGCGGCCTACTACGGCCACGAAGACGACCGGATCCCCCAGGTGATCGAGTGGGTGCTGGACAGTCAGCTCGATGATGGAGGGTGGAACTGCGAGACGATTCGGACCGGAAGCACCAACAGCTCATTCCACACCACCATCCAGGTGCTCGAAGCGCTGCAGGTGATGGATCTGCATCCCGAATCCGCTGCCCGCGGTCGCGAGTATCTCCTGGAGCGCAGCCTCTACCGGTCCCGCCGCACCGGCGAGGTTGTGAGCAAGGCGTTCACGATGCTCTCCTTCCCGCCCCGCTGGCACTACGACATCCTGCGTGCTCTCGATCACTTCCGCGCCGTCAATGCGCCTGTCGATCCCCGTCTCGATGACGCCCTCGATGTGCTGCGCTCCAAGCAGCGGAAGGACGGGCGCTGGCCGGTCCAGAACAAGCACGGCGGATTGGTTTGGTTCGATATGGAGTCCGGACGGCAACCGAGCCGTTGGAACACCCTGCGCGCCTTGCGGGTCCTGCGCTGGGCGGAGGGATCTTCCTAGGGCCTGATGAGCGCCCGATGTAGGAAGGCCGCCATCTGTCCTCGTGTCACCGGGGATTGCGGACAGAAGCGGTTGTTCAGGGGTGGATTGCATCCCCTGGTTATCCCGGCTCCGGCGAGCAGCTCGATCTCGTGCTCGAAGATCGAGCCGTCGTCATCGATGAACCTGCTCCCGTCTCCGGATCCGGTCAATCTGAGGCTGCGAACCAGGAAGGCTGCCATCTGGCCGCGCGTCACAGTCGACCCTGGACAGAAGCGGTCGTTGGCGGGTGGGTTGCACCCCTTGGTGATTCCGGCCTGCTCCAGGGCAGCGATATCGGCTTCGTGGATTGATCCGGCCGTATCTGTGAAGGGTGAGGTGGCGGCAGGATCGAGGTCGAAAGCCCGGACCAGGAATGAAGCCATCTGCCCCCGGGTCATCCCCGCTTCCGGGCAGAAGAGGTCGTTGCGCGGGGGATTGCACCCGCGGGTTATGCCGTTGTCGGCGAGCCAAGTTACATCCCCTTCGAACAGATGGCCGGGAGGTACGTCGAGGAAGCCGGATGGTGGCTCGGCGTACTCATCGGCACCGATGTCTGCGGCCGATCCGTAAGGACGGGGTGCGCCGTCGAAGTCGTCGGCAACCGACGCAACGGCCGGAGCTGTGTCGACGGGCGGTGTTCCGCGTCGGAGGTGAAGATCGCCCGAATCGGGGTCGACGAACCAGTCGAGCTGAGCCGTCGTGAGATTCCCGGTGATCACCGCATTCCCACCATTTCGCCGCCAGATCGGGGCATCGGTCAGGTTGTTGTGGATGGCGGCGTCGGTCGCCGCAAACCGATACTCGATGGCGCCCCAGGGAAAGGTCCCGTTGAGGATCACCGTGTTGTGCGAGATCTCGACATCGCGGGCGTAGTTGACGGTGATGCCGATGTCTCCGGGCCCTTCCCGATAGATCATGTTGTTGCGGATGATCCCGCCCTGGTGGTCGTAGACCGTCTCGCCGTTCCGTGAGTTTGCGTCGGGTGAGGAAAGACCAAGGGCGATAGCCCGATCGCACTCGACGAAGAGATTGCGCTCGACGATTGTGTCCAAGGAGTTCCGCCACATCAGGATTGCGGGGCCGGCCAATTGGCCGAGCGGCGCCCGGATGTTGCGGAACACGTTGTCACGAATCACCCAATCGGATCCCGCCAGGACGTCGACGCCATTCGTGTAGTCACTGCGGGCCCGATCTGTGTACTCGATGACCGAACACGAGACCTCTCCGCCGTCTGCATAGGGCCCGGGTGGCCCCGCAGTTGATCCCTTGATGAACTGCTCGCCGGCGTCTATCAGATGCAGGTTGTGCATGCGGACCCCGTCGGCGTCTGCCTCTCCGTGGATCTGGATGAGGTGGTAGTAGGCATCGCGCAACGTCATATCCGCAATGAGCACGTTGGATGCGTCATAGACGGCGATCACATGCGGCACGTTGCCGTGTGCCGGGTTGCTCATTCCGCGCCCCCGGAGCACTACGGCCTCGCGGTTGCCGCTCTGCGAGCGGATCGCAACGTTGGTGACATCGCGGATGTTGAGCGTGTTGTTGAGGTTGTACGTCCCGTCGGCGATCAGGATCGTGGTGTTGGACTCGAGATTGGCGACGGCGGCTTGCAGCT
This sequence comes from Acidimicrobiia bacterium, assembly GCA_030065575.1. Classification (GTDB taxonomy): domain Bacteria; phylum Actinomycetota; class Acidimicrobiia; order Spongiisociales; family UBA5794; genus JAAETI01. The sequence continues at coordinate 191,707 of JASJDZ010000001.1, read as the reverse complement.
CGGGAACAGTTGCCACCAGGACCTCGGTGCCCGGAGGTGAGGAAGGAGAAGAGCAGTCGGCTGCTGCGTGCGCCGGCGCACCCGCGATCGCAATGAGCCCAGCACCCAGCGCAGTAGCAAGGAGGAATCTCCGCATCTCACCATTCTGGGTCGGTTCGGGGCGCAACCGGAAACGCTACGAGGCTGTTCGGTCCTCAACGAGGTCCATCTGGCGCAAGCCAACCAGGAACGGAGCGGACAGGGCGTACACGACACCGCCGGCGACGTATGCCGTCCCGTAGCTCCACACGTCGGCCGCTCTTCCCAGTGCCGGCTGGACGACGACACCACCAGCGCTGGCCATCAGACCATCAAACGACAGGACGGTTGCTCGCTGCTCGGAGGCAATGAGGCTGTTCAGCAGCGTCTGTCGGATCGGTTGCGCCGCAGCCATGGAAACCGAGGTGAGCACGAGCGCGCCCAGGGCAATCCAGAACTCGCCCGTCAATCCGACCACGACAAGACCACCCGCTTGCACGGCGATGGCCACGGCAAGCACTGAGGAACGGTTGGAGAAGCCCCTGGTGGTGAAGGTGGCGAGGTAACCCCCAACCATGCGCGCCCCGGCAAACACTGCGGCTGCAGTTCCCGCTATCCACGCCGCATTGGGGTCGCCGTAGAGATCGAGCAGATGCGGCTGGAACGCATAGAAGGCCCACATGCCCACACCGAAGGAGAAAGGGGCGGACAGCATGATCAAGCGGACGGGCCGGTTGCGGAGGCCCTGCTCGACGGATGCCGATGCAATTCGGCGCACTTCGCCACGGATTCCGGAGGATCGTTGCGGCTCGAACCCGATGTCGTGCATCCACCGCCAGGCGAGAACGAATGTGACGAGTAGGAGAATCGAGCGCAGGACATAGGGCACGCCGAGCCCGAGTTGAGCGAGCGCTCCTCCCCCCACGGAGCCAACCAGCATTGCCGCCCCACCCACGACTGCAGCTCGACCGAATATCGCCTCCAGGTCACTCTCGTCTTCGGTTGCTGCCAGCGCATCGACCAGCCAGGCCTCGGTGGCTCCGGAGAAGAACGTGTAACCCAGCCCGAGCAGCGCCGAGACGATCACCCAGGCCCAAAGCGGTCCGCTGATCGCCCAGAGCCACAGGTAGAGGGCTGTGCTCGCCCCCAGCGTGACGGTTCCCCAGAGATAGGAGGCTCGTCTCCCAACGACATCGGCGACGACTCCGGTGGGGATTTCGAAGATGACCATGCCCGCAGTGAAGGCGGCATTGGCGACAAACGCACCCGTGTTCGACAACCCAGCGTCGAGAAGGAACAGGGTGTTGATCCCGAAGATCAGTGACGATGCGAGAGTTTGCACGAGCGTCAGAGTCAGATAGGTCCGGCGGACAGCCGGTGCAGTTGTCATGAGGGCGGGTCTCTCGGCAGGGGCTGCCGTCACGCTATCAGGCCGTCACGACCGGTGAGGACGGTCAAGAAGCCGGGCAATCGTGCCGAAAGTGACGCAGTGGAAGTCGACGGCAAGAAGGGCGCAATACCTGCGCATCTGGCGAGTGTCTTGTTGCTGCGCGGGCGGACCCGCCTGATTCTGACTGCCGCGCTTCTGGCGTTCTACCTGCTGGTCGGGCTTCCTTTCCAGGAGTGGCTAGGCCACCACTCCAACGCGGTTGTGATCATTGTTGTCTTTTCCCTGGCCTGGATTTGGGGCCGCTTTCCCGGCGGCCTCATTGCCATTGGTGGCGTTCTTGTCAACGCCTACATCGCCAACCGGACGGGTGTCGATAGCAGCCCGGCGATCTCCGTCGCCGTCGATGCCGTCGCCATTGGAGGGGTTGCATTTCTCATCGGTCATGTCGCCGGCATCCTCGAGGGAGCACTTGGCGCCAAAGAACGCACTGCGCAGGCCTACGACGAGCTCGAAGCAGTGGCTCGCGATCGCATGCTCACCATCACCGATCAAGTTCCGATAGGCCTCTACCGGACGACGCCCGACGGCAAGGTCATCGACGGAAACGAAGCTCTCGGCAAGATCCTGGGTCTTGCCGACAAGGCGGAGCTCTCCGAAGCCAGCGTCTGGGACTACTACATCGAGGACTCTGATCGCACGGAGGCCCTTCGCTATTCCGTGGACGGGAGTCGCGCCTGGACCGAGTTCCAGCTCAGAAAGTCAGATGGCTCGATCATTTGGGTACGTGACTGGGCCAAGGCGGTGCTCGACGAGAAGGGCGAGACTGCCTATTTCGACGGGGTACTCGAGGACATCACCGAGCAACGACTTGCGGATGAGCGATTCCGAGCGGCATTCGAGGATTCTCCGTTCGGGATGACGATATCGACCGCCGATGGCCGCATAGTGCGGGCCAACCGCGCCCTGGCGGAGCTGCTCGGCCGACCTCTGGACGACCTCGCCGGAATGCACTACTCGGCGTTCACCTTCGACGACGAGCTGGAGCTGACACCTGCCGCTCTCGAGAAGGTTGCAAATGGAGAGTCCGTCCGCTACGAGAAGCGCTTCATTCGGCCCGATGGCTCATTCATCTGGGCTCTGGTCAGCCTGGCCCCGGTTCGGGTTGCATCCGATCTTCCGCTGTTCATCTCCCAGGTCATGGACATCACCGAGCGTCGCCGCGCCAGCCAGGCACTCGAAGAACTTGTCCGATCGAAGGATGAGCTCATAGCCAGCGTCAGCCACGAACTGCGGACGCCGCTCACCGTCGTCCACGGTCTGGCCCAGGAGCTGAATTCGAACTGGGTCTCGTTCACCGTTCCGGAGCAGAAGGAGTTCATCGGGATGATCTCCCATCAGTCTGCCGAGGTGGCCCACATTGTCGAAGATCTGCTGGTTGCCGCCCGGGCCGACATAGGCAAACTGCCCATAAGTGTTGGAAGCGTCGATTTGCGGAGCGAGGTCTACTCGGCGTTGGCGTCGGTTCCCGATCTGGATGTGGAGCTAGAGCAAGTGGGGAGCACCACGCCTGTGGCATTTGCCGATCCCAGCCGGGTTCGCCAGATAATCCGCAATCTCCTCGCCAATGCTCATCGCTACGGAGGCTCGCAGGTTCGCGTTCGTTACGCGTCGGAGAATGGCCGGGCGTGGCTCGAGGTTTGCGATGATGGGGACGGAGTCTCCGGCACGGACGCAGCGAAGATATTCGAGCCGTATGAGCGAGCTCACAACGCCGTAGGCCAGCCCATGTCGGTCGGTCTCGGCCTCACCGTCTCGCTGAAGCTCGCCAGGTTGATGGGAGGATCGCTGAGCTACTCCCACAGCGATGGTTGGTCGGTGTTCCGGCTCGAGCTACCGGAGCCGGGTGCCGTCCACGTTGGTCCGGCCCGCTAGCCGGTCACGATTCCTCCGGCGGTAGGCTGCTCGCTAGCCAGGGAGGCGCTGTGAGCGACGAGTCACCGGCAGCTGAGCACAGCCGGCCGATCTACATCGAACGAGTCAATGCTGCGATCGACTACATCGAACGTCATCTCAGCGACGAGCTCAGCCTCGATGAGGTCGCCGCTGTTGCCCATTTCTCGCCGTACCACTTCCATCGCATATTTGGGTTGATGGTGGGAGAGACTCTGAACCGTTTCGTCAACCGGCTTCGTCTCGAACGCGCCGCCACGTGGCTCATTCAGCAGCCGGATCGGCCGGTCACGGATATCGCGTCGGCCAGTGGTCTCGGCACGCCGTCGTCATTCGCTCGCTCGTTCCGCGACATGTTCGGCATGACGGCCAGCGAGTGGCGCAATGGGGGTTTCCAGCGGTGGGAACAGGCACCGGTTCGTGAGTTGCTCGACAACATCGGCGAGGTCCGGGAAGGGTACGGAATCACCCGAACGTCGCTCAGCTCGGACGGGAATCGCCTGGTTTGGGAGATCGCCTGCGGTGATCTGGCTCCAACGGTGGTTGATGTGATCAACGTTCCAGACCTCGAGGTGGCCTATGTCCGCCACACCGGTGCGTACCAGGGGGCGGTCGATGTCTTCGCCGATATCTTCGCCCGGCTGATGAGCTGGGCCGGTCCCCGCCAACTGATCAACGAGGAATCCTGGGTACTCGCCATCTATCACGACAACCCGTCGATCACCGAAGACGACAAGCTGCGCGTGAGCGCCTGTATCGATGTGCCTCCGGGGACAGAGGCAACCGGAGACGTTGGCTCGATGAGCCTCGACGGCGGCCTTTGTGCCGTCGCCAGATTTGAGCTTGGTCCTCAGGACTACGGAAAGGCATGGTTTGCCCTGGCCGGCGGCTGGCTGCCGGATAGTGGATACGAGCCGGCCGACCGGTTGCCGTTCGAGCGGTATCCGGTAGGCGCAACGACGACCTCCGTGTTAGCGGAGGTCGTCGATATCTACCTACCGGTGCGTCCGCTCCGGCGTTACTGAGGCCCTATCGGGCGTTGTGGAAGACCGCCCCCCAATCGAACGTGGCCGAATCCTCGTACCACTGAGGCCACTCGGCGCACCACTGTGGCGTTGATACTTCGCGGATGCGGTCCACCGCCGGGAGGTACGGCTTGATATCGAGAACCGGGCTGCCCGGTTCGGCGTCGATGTACGCAATGCGAACGATCCCGGCTGCGGGGTCGAGGTCGAGTACCGGCACCGCGGTCAGGGCGATCGGGTTGGGTCGCGCCGGCGACCGTGTCGCAAAGACCCCTACGTGATCGGGGCCCTTCTTGTAGGGGCGGTCGCTGATCACCAACTCGCGGTACTCCGGCTGGTCGAGGTAGTGACACCAGAACAGAATGTTCAGATGACTGAAGCCGTTCAGCTCGTTGAGCCCGGCACGGAATCGATCGTCGACGGTGATAGCGAAACCTTGATCATCTATCTGGACCTCACCGATCGGTTGCAGGGTGTATGTCTTGGCCACGAATGCGCTCCTTGGTTGGCATTACGATGACCGTACGGCGAAACTCCACTCTCGGCTTTCCGGATCTTGCGATCAGCTAGTCGAGGCTTGCGCAATGAGAGGAAGTGGCTGATGGTCGAGTATCCGGTGACGCCGCGCACCGACTTGGTTGAGGACTACCACGGGACGGCGGTCGCCGACCCGTACCGATGGCTCGAGGAGATGCAATCACCCGATGTGCTTGCCTGGGTCGACCAGCAGAACGAGGTCACAGCTGCCCACCTCGATACCATCGAGATCCGGGACACCATTCGGGAGCGTTTTCGTCAACTGTGGAACTTCCCCCGGCGTTCGGCTCCGATGCGGCGCGGAGACTGGTACTTCTACACCCACAACGACGGGCTCCAGGCCCAGCCCGTCTTGTACAAGGAACACGTTGCCGGGGGTGATCCGATTGCCGTGCTCGACCCCAACACGCTGTCCGTAGACGGCACGGTCGCTTTGATGACGGTGTCCCTGACCAAGGACGGCAGCACGCTTGCCTACTCCCTCGCCGAAGCGGGCAGCGACTGGCAGGTAGCCCATGTCCTCAACACCGAAACCGGTGAGCAGTACCCGGACGAGATTCGCCATATCAAGTTCACGACTCTGGCGTGGAGCCCCGACGAGGATGGCTTCTACTACGCCAGGTTCCCGGAGCCGGGGGAATCCTCCGATGCTGCGCCCAGCACCAACCAGCGGGTGTACTTCCATCGCCTCGGTGCTGATCAGTTCACCGACGAGTTGGTGTTCGCCCGTCCCGAGGAGCCCGATCACGGGTTTCACCCGTTCCTGACCGACGACGGTGAGCTGCTCATCCTTCATGTGTGGCAGGGAACCGATACCAGGAACCGCATCTACTACCGGGCCGCTGTCGGGGAGGGCGACTTCGTGCGGCTCCTTGACGACTTCGACGCCAAGTACGAGGTCGTCGGTCACGACGCAGGTGTGCTTTACGTTCTCACGGACCGAGAGGCGCCACGGGGCCGCATAGTCGCGATCGACCTCGATCAGCCCGACGAATGGCGTGAGGTAGTGCCACACGGGGAAGCCACTATCGAATTCGCCTCGATCGTCGCCGGCTCGCTGGTCGTGGCGTCACTGTCCGATGCCAGCCACATCGTGGAGTTGTGGAGCCTCGCCGGCCGACGGCTGGAGTCGGTCGACCTGCCGACCCTGGGAGCAGTCACTCAGTTCGCCGGGAAACCGGAGCACGACGAGTTCTTCCTGGGCTTCGAATCGTTCGTCCAGCCACCTGTGATCCTCCGCTACGACTTCACGGCCCGGCGACTCGAGCAGCATTCGCCCGAGGTCGCGGGCCTGGATCCGGCCGAATTCGTCACCAAGCAGATCTGGGCCGAGTCCAAGGACGGAACACGGATTCCCATGTTCGTGACGCATCGTGCCGACCTCGTCCCCAATGGGACCACACCCACGATCCTCTACGGATATGGAGGCTTTGACATATCCATGGTCCCTATGTACGCACCGGATCGGCTGGGGTTTGTGGAGTCGGGCGGGATCTTCGTCGTAGCCAACCTCCGGGGCGGTGGTGAGTTTGGTCAGGAGTGGCATCAGGCGGGGATGTTTGGGCAGAAGCAGAACGTTTTTGATGACTTCATTGCCGCTGCCGAGCATCTCATCGCCGAGGGATACACCTCTCCGTCGAACCTCGGGATCTACGGCCGTTCCAACGGTGGCCTCCTCGTAACGGCATGCCTCTGGCAACGGCCCGATCTCTATGGGGCGGTGGTGGGGATGGTCCCGGTTACGGACATGCTGCGCTACCACCGCTTCACTGCCGGTCGGTACTGGACCGCCGAGTGGGGCAACGCCGAAGAGAGTGCAGATCAGTTCTCCTTCCTGCACGCATATTCGCCCCTGCACAACGTGCGCCCGGGTGACTACCCGCCGACGTTGATCACAACCGGCGACACCGATGACAGGGTCGTACCGCTGCACTCTTACAAGTTCATCGCCGAGTTGCAGGGCTGTGTCGGGCAATCCGGTCCTGCTCTGCTGCGGGTGGACAGGCGGGCCGGACATGGGCTGGGTAAGCCCATCGCCAAGCTCATCGAAGAAGCTGCGGACATCTATGCGTTCTTCCTTCATCATCTGACCCACGTCGACTAGCCCGCAGCTACTTCCGGATCGACCTTCCGGCCCGCGTTGAAAGGCGTTGGTTTAGCGGCCCCTGTGCCATGCCGATAGAGAGTCAGAAGGATTTACATGTTTCTGACCGACAATCGTTACCGCGACTGGATAGTCGCCGGCATCATCGGAGCCCTCCTCACGGGCGCGTTCGTCATGGCCGGGTTGAGCTCATCGTCGTCTGCAAGCGACAACGCCGCTGGGCTGCGCTCCACGGATCTGGCGATTGCGGCTGAGGACCTGGCCATGGTGACTATCGGGCAGGCCATTGCCGTGGCCGAAGCTTCTGCGGTGGGCACGGCCGACCCCGATGAGGTCGAGGCCGCAACGCAAGCCGCCGAGTCGGCCATCGTCGCTGCAGGCGAACGGTTCGAAGAGATTCCGACCTCTGCGGCAGGGCCGCTGGCGGCGACTTTCGACACCTGGCAGGAGCTAGCGCTGCAGACGGTTGCAGATACCGCCGGCGGTGATCTCAACGCGGCAGCAACTCGCTTCGCCGGTGACCTGGTCCTTGCCGGGGAGGTTCTGAGCTCGGACCTGATCGACTTGCGTGATGAGTATGCGGGAGCGGTCGCCGATTCCGAAAGCGGGCTTGCCTTCGCAATGCGCCTCACCGGCTTCATCTTCATCTTCATGCTTCCGTTGGCAGCCATCGTTATCTACCGGGTCTATGCGCAACGGCAGCTTGCTGCGATGTCGGAGCTCCTCGATACGCGGGTGGCCGCTGAGGCGGCAGCCGGGTCTGGCCAGGTTGGCCAATGGATGGAATCGATTCGACAGCTATCGGTGCCCGTTGCCGTGGTCGAGTCCAACGCTCAACAGCTGCTCACCGGCGCAGAGAATCGAGATCCCAGCGAAGCGGCGAAGATCGCCGAACTGCATTACAGCGCAGAGCGGCTCGCTGCCCATCTCGCCGACCTGCGAGTGGCCGTTGGCGGCGATCAGGGAGTTGTGATGCATCCGGTAGCCGTGCCGGTTGCCAGAATGCTCGACGCAGTGATTGCCGACTATGCCGCCACCGGACATGACATCGGCGGAACATACGGTCAGGGTTCGGTGAGTGCCGACCCGGACCTGTTGGAGCAGATCCTGCGCAACCTCATCAGCAACGCCATTGCCCACGGCGGAGCCGACATTCGCATCTACGGCGACTGTGCCGGGAGTCGCTACGTGGTCTCCGTTGAGGACAACGGGCAGGGCCTGCCGGACCACGTCGCAGATGGTTTCTCCGCTGAGCCCGACTTCGGGGGAAGCTCCGGATTGGGGCTGAGCGTCTCGAGGAAGCTCGCAACGGCAATGGGTGGCTCGCTCGAGTATGAGCGGTTTGCCGGGAGGACAACGCTGCTGCTCTCGTTGCCGGCAATCGAAGTCGACGAAGGCGCCACGGCTGCCGCGATGGTTGCGGCGGAAGGCTGATGAATCCGCGGCGTCGAGTTGGCCTGACCGCATGTGCGGTGGTGATGTTTCTGGCCGTGATCTCGCCCGTATGGGCCGGTGACGCGGGCAACTACCGCGATGAGTTCAACGGCTCTGGATACGACGGCAGCGACGGTTCGCTCGAGTGGGTAGACGAGTGGCACGAGGTGCCGCTCGCTACCGACCCCGGATCCGGTGCGATCCAGGTTGTCAGCAGTGGCTGTGTCGACTCTCACTGTCTGCGCCTCGGCCCGGGCAACATGGCCGGGCAGGGAGTGTTTCGCACGGCCGATCTCGCCGGTGCCGGCTCCGTGACCCTCAGTCTCTCGAGTCGACGACAGGTCCCCACGACCGGCTCGACGGTGCGCGCCTACGTGGCGGTGTCGGTTGACGGGTGGAAATGGACCTCGGTAGCCGACATCGAAATGGACGACTCGGACTCCGAATTCACAACCCGTTCCATCGACCTATCACCTTGGGCCGGATCGAAGCTGAGGATCGGCTTCTTCGGCACCGGGATGTTCGACGGGCGGCTGTATGTCGACGACATCGACGTACTCGTCTCGAGCAATCTCGCCCCGATCTTCGACTCGCCACTTCCGGCCCGCAATGATCGTGAAGGTGACATGGTCAGCTTTGCGGCCGGTGCTAGCGATCCCGACGGCGGCGGGATCACCTTCAGCGCAACTGCTCTGCCACAGGGAGTGTCGATTAGCCCTGAGACGGGACTCATTTCGGGAACGATCTCATACGAGGCTGCGGCGGGCTCGCCATTCTCTACAACGATCACTGCAGTCGATAGCGCCGGAGCGGTTGCCAGCACCAGCTTCACCTGGTCGGTTGCCGACGCCAACCGAGCTCCATCACTGCAACCGATAGATGATCTGGCAATCGACGAACTCACCCCGCTGGCAGTTCTGATAGAAGCTTCCGACCCCGATCTGCCCGATGACTCACTCAACTTCAGTCTGGTCGACCCTCCCGCAGGAGTGACCATCAGTGCGACCGGGATGTTGCGGTGGACTCCTGGCGAGAGTGCCGGTCCCGGCGAGCACGAGGTGCGAGTGCGCGTTGAGGATTCCGGAACTCCTGCGGCATCTGACGAGGTTTCCTTCACAGTGACCGTCGGCGAGGTGAACCGAGCGCCGGTCGTTACTCCGATCCCCGACCTGCCGCTGCGGCCCGGGGACCGTGTCGGCTTCACGGTGGGTGCGTCCGACCCGGACTTGCCATCGAACCGGCTGACCTTCAGTGCCTCCGGGCTGCCGTCCGGAGTGGCTATCGACGGCACGAGCGGGGAGATCGCCGGCCGGATCGCCAGTGATGCGGCCCCGGCATCCGGAACCGCAGTTGTCACTGTGCGGGATGACGGGCTGCCCCCGGCCACCGGAATCGAAACCTTCAACTGGCAGATCGGCACCGGCAACCGGGCTCCGGTGCTTGATCCGATTGCGGATCCCCAGCTGGGCAAGGACGGAATCGTCACCTTTGATGCTGACGCCTACGACGCCGATCCCGGGGATACGCTGAGCTACTGGATTGCCGCCGGGATAGATCCCATCCCCCCGGGAGCGTCCATTGACGCCGAGACCGGAGAGTTCTCGTGGCAGCCGGTGGAGACCGACTATGAATCGACTTATCGCATCAACGTCGGCGTTTCCGACAATGGATCACCTCGATTGTCGGCGACTCAACTAGTCGCGATTTCCCTTCCCCCGTACAACTATCCGCCGGAGCTGGCTTCGATTGGTGACCGGGAGGACGCAGAAGGTGATTCCGTTTCTCTGGCCGTCTCAGGCAGCGATCCCAACTCGGAGAACACACTGCGATTCTCGGCAACCGGGTTGCCTCCAGGCGTCGCCATCGATCCGGCCACCGGAGCCATCAGCGGAGAGATCAGCTACGAGGCGGCGGCCCTGTCGCCATTTGCGGCCACAATCACGGTGACCGACGACGGGGTTCCGGAACAGAGCGTGTCCACAGGTTTCGAGTGGGTCGTGGCGAACACGAACCGTGCTCCCGAAGGAGAACTGCTGTCGGTTGTCGTCCTGGTGGACGTTCCGGCCTCGATCGAGCTCCCGGTGGAGGATCCTGACGGCGACGAGCTGGTATTCGCCATAACCGATCCGCCCATCTACGGGACCCTGGAGGGCGTTGGGCCACAACTGAGCTACACAGCTTCTGGAGTGGGACGTGACAGTTTCCGGTTCACAGCTACCGATGGCGAGCTGTCCACGACCGGCACGGTTTCGATCGAGATCAGGCTGAGCAATGTTGCTCCTACTGCGGGGATCGACGAGTACGACGTGAAACCCGGAGAGACTCTCGAGGTCCGCGCTCCGGGGGTGCTGGGCAACGATGCCGATGGCGACAATGAGCCGCTGCGGGCAGTCCTCATCGCGGCCCCCGATCACGGCAGTCTGACCCTCGAAGCGGATGGCTCGTTCTCCTATCGATCAGATTCGGGCTTCGAGGGCTTGGACAAGTTCACCTACGCAGCCGTTGATGCCCTTGGTGAGCAGGCGACGGCGACCGTCGTGTTGGCCGTTGGTAACGCGGACGTCGCTGTCGGGCTTCCCGACGCGGATGAGCCGCAGCAGTCGGTCTTCTTCATCACCGATCCAGCCTGGGTTCCACCATCGGTCCAGGATGACTCGATGCTGACGACGCTGCGCAACGGTGCCTTTGCGGTGATCGGCGGGCCGCTCACAATGGTCGCCCACTACCGATTCCCCGTGATGCTGCTTACGGCAGCGTTGGCTCTCGCCCTGGCGTTTGGGAGAGTGTCGCCATACGGTGCGGGTACCGGCAAGATCGAAGGGGTGGGATTGGTCGAGTCGTACGACCACGAACGTGGGCTCGTTCGCTTGATCGCCGTTGAAGGTGGAGCCGAGGTCTTCGTCGCCGCGTCGGCGATCGATGGGCCGCCCTCGGCCGGACAGCAGATCGAGTTCGTCGCAACGACCGTTCGGGGACGTCACATTGCGGTAGCAGCCTGGCCGGCTATTTGACGAGTTCGAACTGGTGGACGGAGATCCTGCCGATGGTGAACCCTGCCTCGCAGTAGGCCAGGTAATAGCGCCAGGCACGGCGGAACCGCTCGTCGAGCCCCTGCTTCTCTAGTTGAGGCCACACTTCGTCGAAGCTCTCGAGCCAGGTGCGCAGGGTACGGGCGTACGAAGATCCGAAGTCCGTGACCGATTTGACGAGCAGCCCGCGCTCCTCGGAAAGCCGCTCCACTGCCGGAACTGAAGGAAGAGCCCCACCGGGGAAGATGTGCTTGCTGATGTAGTCGTCGCGCTCCAGGAGTGACTCATATAGACGGTCGTCGATTGTGATTGCCTGCATCGCAACCCGCCCGCCGGATCGAAGACGGTCCCGGATTTGATCGAAGAGCGCTGGCCATAGGTCGGCGGGAATCGATTCGATCATCTCTATGGAGACGATCTTGTCGTATTCGCCGGTTTCATCTCGGAAATCCTGGATCTTGATTTCGGTTTGATCAGCGAGACCGGCACGTTGCAGGCGGTCCCGTGCGAAGGCCGCCTGCTCGGTACTCAGCGTCAGTCCGGTGACCCTTGCCCCGATCTCGCTTGCCGCATACTCGGCGAACCCGCCCCAGCCGCAACCGATCTCCAGCACGTCGTCGCCGGGCTGAATGTCCGCCAGTTCGGCCAGCCGTCGGTATTTGGCCTGCTGGGCGACGGCCAGGTCGTCGACGCCCGACTCGTAGATGGCCGATGAATATGTCATCGATGAGTCCAGCCAAGCGGCATAGAAGTCATTACCGAGGTTGTAGTGGTCACCGATCGTGGGAATCTGCGATCGCCGGAAGCTGGTGAGTCGCGCCCAACCGCGACGGGCGATCCGCATGAACGAGCCTGGTGGACGGAAGCGGGCGTAGGCGTCGAGGTTGCGTCCAAGCTCTTCGAGCGTCAGGGCTAGGTCCTTTGTGTCCCAGCGACCGGCGATGTGGGCCTCGGCAAACCCAACCCCGCCCCCGCGAATCACGTCGAGCAAGGTGCGCCAGGGCTGAAGAATGCTGATGGATACAAGCGGTCCCTCCCCAGCGACGCGGCGCAGCTTCGTTGCGCCGCTCAGGGTCAACTCGAAGGTCCCGTGACGAGCCAATCGGAGCAGGGCTCCGTAAACCAGTCGCCCGGGAAGGGTGCCAATGGTGTCGAACAGTTTCATGTCCGTACCAAAGTAGTCTCCACCGACACTGTCGTGACGGGCGGTTCGGGGACCGGGCGATAGCGGGCTCCTTTGAGCAGGAGGCGCAACGCCTGCCAGTGGATGCCACCGATGATCTTCAGCGTCAGCAATGGGTGGGTGAGGAAGACGCCCGCAAGGTTGCGATCGGTGAGTGCCCTTCTCCCACCGACCATGGTTGCGGTGAGTAGGTCCTCCTCGGCGGTGGCGTAGTCGATCGAGATCGAGAAACGGGATCGGGGGGGACGCAGGGTGAACGAGTAACTGCCCTGGCGATCGAAGAATGGAGATACGTGGAGGTCTTTGTCGAAGCCATGGCGGTGCGGCGCTTCGTCATTGATGGGCACCAGATGGCTGCGACTGTGGCCGAAGGTGTTGTGAATCTCGTAGAGAACTGCCGCGAGTGTTCCATCGGCTCGGTATCCGAACCAGACGGTGAGAGGGTTGAACGTGTAGCCGAGGATCCTCGGGTACAGGAGCACTTCGACCCGGCCTCCCGCGAGGTCGATCCCGGTGGGTTGGAGTTGGGCGTCAAACCACTCGCGCATTGCCGTTCCATCGCGGGCGCCGTGGTCTGCATCGTGGATGCTGAAGAGATTCCATCGGTTGTGTGATAGAAGTCGGATCCGCTTCGTGAGGCCGTCGATCTCGTCGAGATCCACCAACAACGAGTAGGTCCGATAGCGGAGGCGATGCTGCATGGGGGCTTTGCGCCGGTGGCTCACCTTGCCCACAAACAGAGCGCTGTTCATGCGGCAACCAGTTCCCGCCGCCGCTTGACGACCTTCGCCGCTGGGCTCATCGGCGTGATCTTCGCTGCCCACGGTGCTTCGGCGCCGAGTTGTGCGGCCACGGTGAGCCCGGCCTGCAGCCCGTCCTCATGGAACCCGTATCCGCAATAGGCGCCGGCAAACCAGGTGCGGTTGTCCCCCTGGATCAGCCCGAGATCGCGCTGACCTCGCTCCGAGTGGGCATCGAACTGCGGGTGCTGGAAGATCACGTCGTCGATGATGTGCTCGGCCGCGGGCTCGATGGAGGGGTTGAGTGAGACGAGGACCTGTCGGTCTTCGGGAAGTGATTGCAGACGGTTCATCCAGTAGGTGACCGTCACCGGGTTGGTCGCTGCAGAGGTGACCGCACCGATTGCATTCCAGCTCGACCATGCCTGACGGCGCCGCGGCATGAGCCGTGTGTCGCTGTGAACCACGGCACGGTTGGAGGAGTATCGGAACGACCCGATGATCGCTCGCTCTTGCGGGGTGGCCGCATTGCCGAGAATGCGCAGAGATGTGTCGGCGTGGGTCGCAAACACAACCTGGTCGAAGCTCCGGATCTGGCCGGTGGCGTCGACGATCTCCACGCTTTCATTGCTCCGCATAATCGATTGCACCGGTCGGCTCAGCAGCAGTTCATCGACACCGGCCAACGCGGCATTGACGTAGCGACGGCTACCGCCTTCGACGGTTCGCCATTGCGGCCGGTCGGTCAGTCGCAACAGGCCGTGGTTGGCGAGGAAGCTGAGGAAGGTGCGGGCGGGCATCTTGGCAACATCGTCACCCGTTCCCGACCACACTGCGGCCGCAAGGGGAAGAAGGTAGTGGGAGGCGAATGCTCGTGGGTACTGCCGATGAACGAGGTACTCGGAGATGGACAGTCCATCGGGCACCTGACCCGCGGCCAGGCGCGTCTGCTCGCTGCGGAACTCGTTTATCCCCCGCAGGATGGACCACATTTGCGGGCGGAGAAGGTTGGTCTTGCGGGCGAGGACTCCGTTGACGCTTCCGGCGTACTCCAGGCCGCCCGGATCGCTAACGGAGAACGACATGTCGCTGTCCTTGGTCTGTACACCAAGGTAGGAGAAGAAGTTGGTCAGGTTGGGGTAGTTGCGCTCGTTGTAGACGATGAAGCCGGTGTCAACGGGCAACTCGTAATCGCCCATGTTGATATCGATAGTTCGGGCGTGCCCGCCGGGACGGTCCTCGGATTCGTAGACCGTTACTTCGTTCTTCTTGGATAGGGCCCAGGCAGCACCGATACCGGTGATGCCGGAGCCGACAACTGCAATCTTCATGTTTCCCTCGCTTTCTCCCCTTTTTCGGGGCCGGCAGCGCATACGGATCAGGCCGCGGCTCCGAACAGAGGGCAGATCAAGGAGGGAAAGTGACCCGTCTCTTAGAAACAGCCAAGACATCATTGAGCCCCGCCGAGGCCTTCGCCGCCGCCGGGGACTTCGAGAACATCGACCAGTGGGACCCGGGAGTGGTCCGCTCGGTCAAGCGCACGCCCGGCGAGGTCGGTGTAGGCACTGTCTACGACCTGGAGCTCACCTACCGGGGTCGCTCACTCGATATGTCCTACACCGTTACCGAACTCGTCAAGGACGAGAAGATCGTGCTCGAGGGCAAGGGTGGAGTGGTTCACGCCATCGATGTCATATCTTTCGAACCCGACGGCGATGGGACGCTGGTCACCTATCAGGCCGATCTCACGCTCACGGGGATTGCCCGCCTTTTCCAGCCCCTTCTCAATGGCCGTCTGGGTGCAGTCGGCGACGCAGCCGGCAACGGCCTCCGCTCCTGGTTGCGGGAACTCCAGGCCCATCGCGCCTAGCTACGACAAACGCTCATCACTCGTTTTGGCGTATCTGAGGCCCATATCCGGGCTTGATGTCCGCCGAAACTGAGCTGAGCCGCCCTTCACTCGTTTCGGCGTATCTGAGGCCCATTTCCGGGCTTGATGTCCGCCGAAACGATCAGCTGTGGCGTCCCTCCTGGTTCTTGCGGACCGCGCGACAACATATTGGCGCTGCGCACGCCAAAACGATGAGCTGTGCCGTCCCTCCTGGTTTTGGCGTATCTGAGGCCCATATCCGGGCTTGATGTCCGCCGAAACGGAGCTGAGCCGCCCTTCACTCGTTTTGGCGTATCTGAGGCCCATATCCGGGCTTGATGTCCGCCAAAACGGGTTGGAGGAGACTCAGGTGAGGGCGCCGACCGTTTCGGAGAGGGCTTGCCAGAGTTGGTTGCGATCGGCCGTTGTCTCGATGCCTATCTTGAAGCGGTACTCGGACCGGATGGCGCGATCGTGCCAGAGCTTGCCGGTTTCTTGGCCGGCCCTATCCGATGTGGCAAGCCACAGGATCGTGTCGGACCCTTGCTCCGGCGTCCGCAAGGCCGGCCGGGTGAGCCGATAGAAGGTAGGTATCGAATTGCGTACACCGGGCGTGTCGACCCATCCCGGGTGGGTGGCGTTCACGGTGACGCCGGTACCGGCGAGCCGATCAGCCCACATCTTGGTGAGGATCATCAGTCCCCGCTTGGCCCGGGCATAGGCAATGCTGCCGCTGTAGTCGCCCTCCTCGTAGTTGAGGTCGTCAAGGGCAAGACCCTGGGTGTACATGCCGCCCGAGATCACGTTGATGATCCTGGCGGGAGCGGATTCGACCAGCCGCTCCAACATCCGATTGGTGAGCAGAAACGGGGCAACGAGGTTCGTGGCGTGCGACAGCTCCAACCCCTCCGTCGTCAAGGTACGTTCCGACGGGAGGATGACGGCGTTGTTGACTAGTACGTGGATGTCCGGCTCGCCCTCCAGGATCTCATCGCTGACCCGGGCGACATCGGACATCAGCGACAGGTCGGCGATGTAGTAGCCGATGTCCTCGTTCCCGGTTGCGGCAACCAGCTCGTCACGCAGCGAGCGGACCTTGTCGACATTGCGGGCAACGATGCGAAGCCGTGCCCCGAGCGCGGCAGCTTCGCGAGCGACGATGGTGCCGATGCCGGACGTGGCGCCGGTGATTAGCACTGTGCGATCCGACAGCGCACCAGCAGGGATTGCGTCCCAACCACGAGAGCGGATCTTGTATCCGAGAGAGGTGAAGCTCCCTACAACGGACGTCTCGAGCAAGCCGTCCCAACGATCAGATGTGGCGTTCATGGGTCAAATGCTATCGCTGAGCCAGAGAGCCGTTGGGGCGACCTCGGAGACCACTACGCCTCCGGCGATCTCGTTGCTGATCGCAATGCCGGTTACGTTGCCCTCGGCCCGGAACTCAGCTATGCCAGGGTCGGGCCCGAGCAGGGCGGCCGATATGACGCGGTCGTCGACGATCAGCCACAGCTGGTAGGTGCGGTCGTCGGTGAGCCGGGGGAGGGAGTCGGCGATCACATAGCCGGTGCCGTCGGCTGCGATGACTACCTCGGCCTGGACGTCGGCGAATCCTTCAGGGCTGGTGAGGTTGACGGAAAGTGCGTCGGTAGAAGTAGCTGCGGCGGCCGCCAGTGATCGTGGTTCCGTGGAAAGATCGCGGATGGCGAGGAGGGACGTCGCCCCAACCGCTACCACGGCGACAAGGGCGGCCGCCGCAAGCATCATGAAGCCTGGACGGAAGCGGCGAATGCGTGAGACGTTGTTGGAAGCGGGCGCTTCGGCGATCCCGGCCTCCTCGCTGATGCGATCCCATAGCTCCGGTGAAGCGGCGGGAACGATGTCGGGCAATCCGTTACTGAGCGCAATTGCGACCTGCCGGTACGAGTCGACCTCATCGGCCAGGGAGGCGTCGATGATCTGCTCGAATTTCTCCGCTTCGTCAGCGGGGAGCGCGTTGAGCGCATATGTTGCTGCGTCGTCGTGATTATGCGAGTCCATGTAGCTCTGTCCCCAGGATGTCTCGTAGCTTTGCCATCCCGGAGCGGATGCGGCTCTTCACAGTGCCTTCTGGAACACCGAGCTCGACGGCGACCTTGCGGTACGAATAACCGAGATAGAACGCCATGGCGATCGGTGCCCTCTCGGAGTCCTTGAGCGCATCCAGTGCGTCACGGACCCGCTCCGAGGTGATCATCTTCATCGCTTCTTCTTCGGGGCCGTCCTGGTACCTGGATGAGCGTCGATGGTCGGCAATCTCCCTCTTGGCCCGTGACTCCTCCGATCGGATGAGGTCAACGCTGCGGCCATGGGCATCTAGCTGAAGGAAGGAAGCCAGGGAGCCCCGTGATGCGTCGAAACGCTCCGGACGCTGCCACAGGCGAACAAACACATCCTGGGTGATGTCCTGTGCGAGCTCTTCACGGCGGAGTAGCCCGTAGGCAACGCGGTAGACCCGGTGCCCGTAGAGGTCGTATGCCTCACGGAGTGCTGAGTCGTCTTGCTCGAGAAGCCGAGCGGCTAGTTCTTTGTCAGCGCTGCGAAGCGCTGTGGTTGCTTCTAGCTGGGTGATTGTCTGTGTCATCATGTCCCTCTTTGATGAATTAGTGCTAAATTAACACCAACTCTGGATCCCTGTCAAGTACTAATCCGAAAAACATGAAATCAAGGATCTTCCGCATCGATGCGGTGGCAATCGATACCCTTTTGCACTAAATTAGAGACATGGACTCACTCACCCTCCACGAAGTCGCCGAAGAGCTAGACGTGCACTACATGACCGTCTACCGCTATGTGCGCCTTGGCTACCTCCATGCTGAGAAGGAGGGCGGCTCGTGGCGAGTGCAGCGGCAGGATCTCGACGAGTTCATAGACAAGCCGGCCCCTTCGGCAGGGCGCGGACAGTCGGATACCCCCTGGCATGAGCGCCTGGTCCAGCGACTGCTTGCTGCCGATCAGGCCGGGTCCTGGAAGGTCGTCGAGGCTGCCCAGGCGGGTGGAATGAGTGTCGGTAACGTCTATCGCGAAATGATCATCCCCGCGATGAAAAGAATCGGTGAGGGTTGGATCGATGGCTCGGTCTCCATCGCCCAGGAGCACGCCGCGTCACAAGTGACGACCCGTCTCGTTTCCCGGCTGTCTGCCCAGATCTCCCGCCGCGGGGTTTCTAAGGGAACAGTTGTCCTGGGTACCACCGCTACCGAATTGCATACACTCCCGCTCATGATCGCCGCCGACCTCATCCGTCTCGAAGGGTTTGAAGTCCTCGATCTAGGCACCAATCTGCCGGCCGGGTCATTTGCGGAGACGGCTTCCCGTCAGCAGCGGCTCATCGCCATCGGGGTCAGCGTCACTGCACCCGATCAGGTCAACGCGATCAAGGAGACCGTTGCCGAGCTTCGTGAGCAAGTCGAAGTCCCGATCTTCCTCGGTGGAGCGTCGATTGATGGTCCCGAGCATGCCAAGCTGCTCGGCGCCGACTTTGGCGGCCCGACTATTGACGACATAATCCCGTCGCTCCTCGAAGCGGTCTGACCGGCCTACCCACCCAGCTGCGTAGCCATCCTGCGGAAGGACTCCAGCCCCTCCGCCAGCGCCTCAGCCAACGCCGCCAGCTCAGTCTCCGAGATGTCGATCTCGATGGGCACGTCGAGGTTCACCGGGACTTCGGTATTGATCGGAATGCTCTCATTCACCGGAATGGCAACAGTGAGGTCGATCGGTAGATCGAGGTTGATCGGAACCGTGATGTCGAGAGGGATGTCGATTCCGAATGGTCCGTCGATGCGGATGGTCGTTTCGAACTCCTCGTCGATGGGGAGCACCGTTCGAATCGGAACCTCGAGAGTTCGGTTGAGCACGACCTCAGTGTTGATCGGAACGGTTTCGTTGATGCTCACGTCGAACCGGATTGTCGAGGTCCGGAACTCGTCGATACCGATCACTGCCTCGCCGAGGGCCACGTCGATGGTCGGTCCCAGCTCTGCAAGCTGATCCTGGAAGCCGGTCACCTGTGCGGCATAGAGCGCAGCTCCGCCCTCCACCTGCAGCATGGTCTCCTCTAGCTCATCCTGCCGTTCCTGAGATGCTGCGAGATCATCGTTGAGTGAGTTCACCCTGCCGAAGAGGAACAGAGTCGCCGCCGCTAGGGCAAAGACCACAATGCCGGCTCCGATGATGAGATTGCGGTTCATTTCCATGGGCACCCCCTCGGCTGCCGGTTGATCTTCTGATGAGCCAAACTGCTGATGCGGCGAGCGACGCATCCACCACGCCACCAGCCAAGCCACTATGAGCACGAATCCGGCGGCGACGAATGTCTCTGCCATCGCCGCCGCGGTGAGGTCGGCCGAAGCCTCGGTGACGAGATCTGCGTAATTGGGATCATTGAGCGAAGGAAGCTCGATTTCGGTTCGGAGTTGGTTGAAGCGATGCAACCCCCAGGCCGTCAGTCCGGAGAGGCCAACCGACAGGCCGACCAGGCGTAGGACCATCACCAAGCTGGCTGCGGTGCCGCGGCGGTCGGCCGGAGCCGAGTCGACTACCGCTGCCGTGGTGGGCGCCATGACGAGACCGAACCCGACACCGAGCAGGGCCAGCTCAGCCGCCATTACCCAGTAGCTGGTATCAGCATCCCAGCCGTAGCCCATCAGTAGGAAAGCCGTTGAGGCCAGTGCCAGCCCGATGAGCACCGGAGGCCGATACCACCGACTCTCGGTCACCCGGCCACCTACGTAGGACGCAATTGACATCGATGCGGTCAGCGCGCTCAGTACCCAACCGGTGGTCACGGCTGCTCGCTCCAGGTCGAGTTCAACAACATTGATGAACAGCGGCACGTTCACCATGGCAATTGCCAGCGTCGCTCCGACCAGGAAGTTGACTCCCACCGCAGAAAGCAGATTCCGGCCGCGGAATAGCCCGGGGTCGATGAGAGGGTCGTCCACCCGCTTCTGCCACCACACGAACCCCAAGCCGGCAGCCAGGGCAATCGGGTAGAACCAGGCGAGCGCAGCACGGCTGCCGCCCGTCAGCTGCTCGAGGCCGGTGACGCTCTGAATCTCGGCGGGCCCGAGCAGCGCCAGATTCAGGGTCACCAGCGCTACCGTCAGCAGACCGGCCCCCAGCCAGTCGATACGAGCCTTGCGCTCCTGCTCCGAAGCGTCGCTGAGCACGTACCACGCCGCGATGATGCCGATGATGGCCAGCGGGATGTTGAAGTAGAACTGCCAGCGCCACGCGAGGAAGCGGATGATCAGAGCGCCATACAGAGGGCCCCACACCCAGCCCAGAGTGTCGACCGCCGCGAGCACCCCGAGCGCCCGGGCTCGTTTGCGCGCCGCAAAGGCGTCGCTTGCGGCCGCCATGCCAATGGGGACCAAGGCGCCGCCGCCGATCGCCGTCATCGCCCTCCCCACGAGGAAGGGCCCGAGCGTGTTTGTCATCGGGATGATGATCGAGCCGATCAGGAAGATGGTGAGAGCGGCGATGTAGACGCGCCGCCTGCCCCAAACGTCGCTGAGTCGACCCATGAATGGCATCACCGACACGTAGGCGATCAAGTAGACGTTGACGATCCAGGCTGCGTCATCGATGCCGTCGGGAAGAACGATGCCCAGATCGTTGATGATGGGCCGCAGCATCGTGGTGACGACGGTCAGGTCATCGGCGGCAATGAAGATGCCGAAGCCGACGACCCAAAGAATGGCACGGGGTGATGCCTGTCTCCTGGCCATCAGCTCAACCTTCGATGTCGGGCGGCGTTATCTCTACCGGCTCGCCGTATTCGCCGAATTCGAGGAACCAGTCACTGGTTTGACCCTCGTAAACGGTGGATAGTTCTGCTTCGCGGATATGGCCGGTGACCGTATCCAGCCATAGGTCGATCCCAACTTCCTGTCTGGGGATCAGGCCGGCGAGAATCGTCGTGACCCGATCTGCGTCGGCAACGGCTCGGATCCGATAGCGAGGTTCCGAACTCCGCTCCTCTTCTCCGAGCCACTCGATGTCACTGAGCCCATCGGAGAGTAACGGTCCCCACCCGTCCTCAGGATCGAATAGAACCGCAAGATCGATGTTGAAACCCGACGGAGCATCCATCCACGCTCCGGTTATCGGCTCGGTTAGCCACGTGTCTCCTTCAATCGAGATGACCCCCAGCTGGACCCTGGCGTTACCGACGGCCAGGGTTGCCACTCCGTTGGCTGCGCCCGGAGCTGCGAAAGAGCCCTCGGCATCGACAAAATCGGCCCTGAAGTCCGGAATGCTGATTGGGGCTCCGCCGGCCCACTCGATCTTGAAGCGAACGTAGTCGACGGCACCCATTGCCTCAGCAGCTGCGTCGAGCACGATCTCCGGCTCCGGAGGCAGCTCCTCGACCGGCTCGTTGCTGCCGCAGGAGGCTGCCAGGAGTGCCAGTGCGACGATGGTTGCCGGAGCGGATCTCATGGCGTCACGATACCGGACCTCGCTGGAGAGCCACGGCGGCGGACCGCTACGATCGGGAGGAGCTCCGAAGGAAGGAACTGAAATGCTGAGGACGGGCTCTTCCGGCGACGATGTGGTCCGACTGCAGAAGCGCCTGGCGGCGGTGGGATTCGATGCAGGCGCGGCCGATGGGATCTTCGGCCCCAAGACCGAGGCTGCGCTGAAGGCGTTCCAAGAGGCAAACGGTCTTGCCGTTGATGGAATCGCCGGACCGGCAACCAATGGCAAGCTCGCCGAGCTCCAGGCGGCCGCGCTGGACAAGCTGAGCAATATCGGCAAGTCGGACGAGGGCGACGGGCCGGCACCGCTCTAGAAGTGACCAGCGGCGGGGTGATGATCCGGGAGGCTACCGCTGCGGATGTCCCGCACGTGGCCAGGGTGCAGCTACGCAGCGCGTTGGCCGGGTTTGCCCATATCTTCCCGGAGTCGATCCCCAAGCCGACCGAGGCCGGCCTGGAGCCCGAGTGGGCGGCTCTGGTTGCGAGTGAGGACACGTCGGTAGTGCTCGCCGAGGACCACGGAGATGTGGTCGGGGTGGTCGCCTACGGTCCAGATCCGTTGCCCCGGCGGGGCACCGACAGTGTGCTGCGGAAGCTCTACGTGGTGCCCGAGCAATTCGGCAACGGAATCGGCACGCAGCTGTACGAACGGGCAATCACCGACCTGGCCGGGGCCGGCTACACCAGGGTGAGGCTATGGGTGCTCGAGCAGAACCTCACAGCTCGGCGCATGTACGAGCGCCGCGGTTGGCGACTCCAACCTTGGTCACGATCTGACTGGCCCGGCAGCGGGATCCTCGAACTTGGTTACACGCTGGATCTGGACTACTCGTCGGCGATGTAGTCGCCCATCGGGGTGATACGAATCACCTGATCCCGGGGCTCGGCTCTTCATCGTCATCGTCACCGATCCCGGCCAGTATCCCGATGCCCAGCGAGAGCAGCAACACCGGCCAGAGCGTCGAGGGCGAGAGGGTGTAGAGATCCAACGCCTCGAGCAGGAACATGACACCGAGCGCGATGAAGATGAGGCCGCCGACTACTGATCGCCTCTGCATTGCCCTCATCGGCTCACCTCGATCTGTCCGAAACCCGCTCGTGCGTCGATGAGCAATCGGCGCGGTGCCGTGTCGAACCCGGGCTCCGTCTTGGTTTGCTCGATACCGACGCCGTCCCAGCGCGTGCCGAGCAGCAACGCTTCACCCGCCGTAACGCGGGATTCGATCGATACGGCTACATCGTCGGGAATGCCGTCAATGCTGATCTGCCCAAAGGTGACGCTCACTTCGAGCTCGGTCTCGCCCTCAGGGAACACGACGTCGCTCAGATCGATGTCCAGCTGCCCGGCGACGAGGCGGTACTCGGCCTCGAGGCTGTCGATAGTGGGGGAGATCGAACGATCACCGATCCCACCGGCGAGCGGCAGCGAGAAGGCTGCATTCGCAGTGCTCAGCAGAGCGAGAATCACGGCGAGCACCGTCCCGGCGGTGAAGAGCCCCTCGGGTGAAGATCCGGAGCCTGCGGTGACCAGCATCCCGATTCCGACGAGGATCAGCACTGCGGCAAGAGCTGCTCGCCACGGGATGGCGGCAACACCCAGCGAGGCCAGCAACCAGAGCACACCAATGACGATGAGGATCGCACCCCATATCAGCGGTCCGGCTGCAACCGGTCTTCGTGTGTCCTCCGGGCTGAAGATGTCGTTGCTCATTTTCGAACTGAGTAGACGATGACGCCGACGCCGAGGGCGATGAGAATGGCGGGAAGGATGAGGTCCTCCATCCACGGGAGGAACCGATTGGCCAGCAGCGAAGCTCCGATGACGACGAGCAGGCCGCCGACGATCAGCCGTCCGTTGTCGCCGGCCCGGGCGGCTCGCACGGGTAGCGGGTCGGCATCTGAAGACTCCGGGATTGCAATCCAGGCGATTATGTAGAGGATGAATCCGGGGCCGAGAATCAGCAACGCCAGCCAGGCGATGCGAATCCAGGCGGTGTCGATGTTCAGGTGCGCGGCCATTCCTCCGGCAACGCCGCCGATCATCCGATCCTGTTTGCTTCGGGTCAAGCGGGTCGGTCGAGAGGGCTCCGTAACCATCAGCGAACGGCGAAGGCCAGCTTCACGGTGGCCCGGTACTGAACCACCTTGCCGTCATCGACCCGTGCGCTCAGGTTCTGCACCTCGACGCCAGTGATGCCTTTGATGCTCTCCGCAGCCTTGGCTACCGCATTGTCGACGGCGGCCTCGAAACCATCCTTGGAGATGCCGATCACTTCAATGACCTTCACCGCGCCCGAGTCGATGAAGTCGCCCATCCTGTTGCTCCTCTCTCGTTTCGACTGATGGTACCGGAGCATGCCGGCCCTGCACCCGGCGAAGGATGCATGGCGCATCGGTGCAGTTAGCCTGGGCCCGTGGCAACGGGCATCGACTTCTCGGCGCGCAGGGGAGGATTACCCCGCTGGATCGGGGGGATCCTCGCTCTTGCCTATCCGATTGCTCTAGCGGCAGGAGCGCTCAGCGTCGGGTTCGACCGCGTCGGCGATATGGCCGATCTCGCTGCTTCGATCCTGGCCGTCGGGCTCTTTCTCATTGCGGCACCGACGGCCTGGGTGTTCACGGTTGAGTTCATCGAGGCGGGGCGGCTGCTGATTGTTCTCTCGGCGCTGATCACATCGCTGCCCCTGTGGTTCATGATCGGCTCGCGGCTCGCGCTCTTCGCTACCGGATGGTCAAACTGGGTGCGGCGGTACGTTGTGTTCTGTCTGGTCTGGAGCGTGCTCAACGTTCTGTTGTTCATCCTGCTCGGTTCGATTGCCGGCTAGGCGCCGATTCGCTTGACCATCGCGTAGATCGTGAAGACGAGGAAACCGACCTCTGCGGCGGCGAAGGTGAGCGTCCTGTTGAGCTTCTGGCCGGCCTTGGCGACCTCACCAGCGTCGTGCAGTTCGGCAACCTCGGTGTTGCCGGGCCCGTAGACACGGATACCGAGCACGGCACCGAGGACAACGGCGAGTATGCCGATGACGACGAATGTCTGCTCGAACTCATAGATGCTGTTCCGCAGCACCATCCACACGCCCGTAATCAGGACGATGGCCGAGACCGGGCCGAAGAACACCCGCCCGAGTCGAACCGTCTGTCTCATCCATTCCGATGCAGCCGGGCCTCCGGCGCGATGCATCGCCGGGTTGACGATCAGCTGAACTGCACCGGCTCCTACCCACAGGGCAACCGCCGTGATGTGAATGAAAAGGAGTACTGCTCCCACTTCTTCTCCCTCCGTAGCAGGCTTCGGCGTCAGCCTACGCGAACGTATTCGCAGCTGCGGGATGTCTAATCGAGCCCATCTGGAGAAACGCTCTTGACTCTCCAGCTACTCGAGACTGCATACTGGTGTTGAAGGCCTTCCTAGAGTCCAACAGCGGAGGTGGGCGGTGTATCGGATAGGCGAGTTCTCCAAGATCTGTCGAGTGCCGGTGTCGGCACTCCGCTACTACAGCGACCTGGGGCTGCTCCCACCCGTATCCATCGATCCGACCAGCGGTTACCGCTACTACGAGGTGGCACAGCTGCCCCGGCTCAATCGCATCCTGGCGTTGAAGGATCTTGGACTATCTCTCGACGAGATTGGATCCATCCTCAACAACGAGCTGTCTGCGGCGGAGTTGCGGGGCATGCTCCGGCTCAAGCAGGCGGAGATGAGCCGGGCTGTCGCCGAGCAGCAAGCGCAGCTGGCTCGGGTAGAGAGCCGCCTCCGCATGATCGAAAGTGAAGACAACATGCCGGAATACGAGATTGTGCTGAAGGATGTCGATGCGATGCATGTGGCCTCGCTCCGCGAGGTGCTGGACAACTTGCAGGAAGTCGGGTCGATGATTGCCGACGGCTACGGGGCGCTGATGCCCGCAGGCATCATGCCCACCGGGCCATGTTTCACCATCTACCACGACCCCGAGTTCAACCCCGAGGCTGCCGATGTCGAGATTGCCTTCCCGGTTGGAGATACCGTCGCGGAGGCGCCCGATACGCCTGCCGGCAGGCATTTCGCAATCCGAGACATCCCTGGAGCCAAGGCCGCGGTGCTCGTGCATCAGGGGCCCTACGACACGATTAGCCAGGCCTACGTGGCCATCGGTGAGTGGCTGGAGGCCAACGAACTCAGAGTCGCCGGGCCTCCGCAAGAGGCCTATCTGACCGCACCGGACGATCCATCCGGTCCGATCACCGAGCTTCGGTTCCCGGTGGCCTGATGGCATCCATCGACCTCAAGAAGGTGTACCGGGACCAATACACAGCCAGGGCGGGCAAGCCCGCCCGGGTCGACGTCCCGGAAAGGCCCTTCCTAGTCATCGACGGTAAAGGAACTCCTGGTGTGGCTCCCGAGTACCTCGCCGCCGTGGAATCGCTCTACCCGTTGGCGTACGGGATGCGAGCCGAGATCAAGAAGCTGACCGGGGACGGCTACACAGTCCTTCCGCTCGAGGGCTTGTGGTGGGCTGACGACATGACCGCGTATCGAGGGAACCGCAAGGATGAGTGGAAGTGGAGGCTGATGATCGGTCTTCCCGATGTGGCGACTGCGGAAATGGCAGCGCAGGTCTTGCCCGCGGTAACCCGGAAGAAGGACCTGGCGGTTGGGGAGCGGGTTCGGTTCGAGCTGTTTGCCGAGGGGCGGTGTGCCCAGGTCATGCACATCGGGCCCTATTCGGCCGAGGAGCCGACCATCGATCTTCTCCACCAGTTCATCGTCGACCAGGGTCTACAGCGGCGCGGGCTGCACCATGAGATCTACCTCGGCGACCCCCGCAAAGCCGATCCGGCCAAGCTCAAGACGATCATCCGCCAGCCGGTCACATAGCGCCGTTTCCGGCTAGTCGGAGTCCTTCAACCGTTTTGGCGGATCTGAGGCCCATATACGGGCCTGGAGTACGCCAAAACGAGAGTGGGGCGGTGGTTCCCCGTTCTGGCGGATCTGAGGCCCATATACGGGCCTGGTGTACGCCAGAACGGGGGGAGCGGCCTAGAACAGACGCGGGCGGTAGAGCGTGTCGTGGACGCTGATGGCGTAGCGGTCGGTCATGCCGGCTACGTAGTCCAGTACCTGTGTCAGGGTGTCGGCCTCGTTATGCCGGTAGGAGTCGGGGATCTCGCCGGGGTGCTCTACGAAGTAGTTCACCAGGTCGCGCACTATTCCCATCACCGTGCGACGCTGACCTTCGGTGCCGGCACGCAGGTAGACGTTGGAGAACATGAAGTCGCGCAACTCATTCATGACTCCGAGCGACTCGCGGTCCATGAGGATCGCACCCTGCGCTAGCGACTCATCGACCACCGCGCGGATCATCGATGCCACCCACTCTCCGCCCGGCTCACCAAAGCGAGCGAGTGCTGCGCCCGGCAGGTCTTCACGCCTGATCACACCGGCGCGGATTGCGTCGTCGACATCATGGGTGAGGTAGGCAATCCGGTCGGCGAACCGGCAGACCCAGCCCTCCGGAGTGGAGGGAGGCTCCTTGATCTTCCACGAATGTGCCCGCACCCCGTCGAGCACCTCCCAGGTCAGATTGGCCGGCTCGAGCACCTCGAGAATCCGCACTCCCTGGGCGGAGTGCAGCCATTCACCGTCGACGAATTCGCTCAGGGCATCCTCGCCGGTGTGGCCGAATGGGGAGTGGCCAACATCGTGGCCCAGGCAGATCGCCTCGGCGAGGTCCTCATTGAGCGACAGGTTGCGGGCGATACTCCGGCCGATCTGGGTGACCTGGAGGGCGTGAGTCAGCCGGGTCACGTAGTGGTCGCCTTCCGGATTGACGAACACCTGGGTCTTGTGTTTGAGACGACGGAAGGCCTTGGAGTGCACAATCCGATCACGATCGCGCTGAAAGGCGGTCCGGTAGGCGTCGTCTAGCTCCGGTAAACGACGCCCCCGGGACTCTGCGGAGCGAGTGGCCGCGGGTGCGAGCGTCTCAGCCTCGAGACGCTCGCTGTCCTCGCGGGTCCTCCTCCGGAATTCCGGCATTAGACCAGCCGCTCACGGAGCCTGGCGCTGATCCAGTCCATGGTGGCGACCACGATGGCGATCGCCAGCATCTGTGCTGCCGCATCCTTGTACTGCAGCAGGTTGATGTTTTGCTGGAGCAGGAATCCGATACCACCACCACCGGCGAAACCGATGATCGTCGACATGCGGACGTTGATGTCCCAGCGGTACATGGTGAACGACAGGTAGGGCGGCACGATTTGCGGCACCACGCCGTAGATGATCGTCTGCATTCGGGTTGCGCCGGTTGCTCGAATCGCCTCGATGGGTCCGCTCATGACGCTCTCCACCTGCTCCGAATAGAGTTTGGCGAGTGCCGCTGCGGTATGCAGCGACAGGGCGAGTGAGCCGGCGAACGGGCCGAACCCGACCCACACCACGAACACAATGACCATCACCAGGGGCTCGATCGACCGCAGCGTGTTGAACAGTGTTCGCGACATGTAGTACACGATCATGCCCACGCCGACCCCCTCGGACTTCTTGACCCGGGCAGCCAGATAGAGACCGATCAGCGCACCGACAATGCCGGGAATCCAGCGGCTGGTCCACAGATTGTCGAACTGATAGAACCAGTTGATGATCGCCCCGATCATCATGGCGATGATCGCCCCGGCGGCTGCCGCCAGCGGAAGGTTCACCGAGCGGATCGCTGCTCCCTCCAGACGGTCGTTGAGGGCGAAGCCGAGCTTCGAGCCGAAGTTCATCATCATCCCGATTGCACCAGCAATCGCAAAGACCGGCAGCAGCAATCGGGTCACCTCGCCGATGATGAAGATGAAGTTGCCGATGAAGCCCCATCCCGCATTCTCACCCACGCTCTTGAGCAGCGCTGCGAAGACGAACCCCCAAATCGCCACCACAAAACCAGCGGCGATGAATACGGTCGTTGTGATTGCCCGCTCCCGGCTGGTCGGCGCCTCGGTGTCCTCCTCCTTGAGGATGGCGCGTAGGGCATAGATGAGCCCTATTGGTATCAGGATCACCAGGAGTAGGCGTATCCAGTCGTCGGTGATGTTGTCGGTCCACGAGCGGGCCACCCGGCTCAGGTAGAGACCGATGAGGCCGCCAATGGGAATCGCCAGCAGGTTCAGCGCGAGGTTGGTGACGGTGGTCCGGATATCGCGCATCAGGTTGCGCGCCGCGAGGAAGGAAAGCGGCAGGGCGATCAGCGTACCCAGCGTTGTCGCCAGGAAGGCCATGAACACCGTTTCCACGATCTTGTCCCACGTCTCCAGCGCATTCTCCGACAGGCGTGGAGAGTGAGCGAATCGATCGGCGACCGCATGAGTCCCGGAGCGATTACCTGTTTCGGGATCGTAGAGCAGGATCTGCAGATCTCTCAGGTCGCTGTCTCCGGGCCCGGTCAACGTGATCGTTGACTCAGCCTCGTCGGCATCCGTGATGAGGAACTCGGTGGTGTCATCTACGACACCGGCCGACATGGCCAGACCCTCGGCCGGACCGCTGGCCGCAACGAAGTCCTCACCGATCTGGAACATCTGCACCGGCTCATCGTCATCTATGAGAGCCAGGCCGGCCCCCGGGATGGTCAGCAGTTCGGGCACCTGCATCACCAGCGTCCCGGAATCGGGCATGTTCTGGGCATCTTCGACGCCGTTCTCGTTGAGGTCGGTCCATACGACCTCGCGGCTGAGCCATGAACCGACCTGGACACGAGTAGTGGCCTCGATCTGCTGCGGCTTCTCGGATGTCCGGTTCGGGATCTCGACGTCGACGGTGAAGTTGCCATCGCTGTCGGGGGTGAATCCCTCGAGCGGCCGGGTGATGTCAAACTCCGAGTCGGGGCGGAACGAAACCTGCCCTGCCGCATCGGCTGCAAATCCGACGCCGGTCACCGTGACTATGTCCCCAGGTTCGGCGCACGACGGTTCAACCACGAGATAGAGGGCACCGCTGGTGTCCGCCTCCGGGCCCGACGCACCCTCCGGGCATGGCACCAGGACGTCAGCGGAAACGGTTACCTCTTCGCTGTCGTAGGTGATCAGATTGGGCTGGGCGAGGTTGCGCATGATGCGCACCAGGCTGGCCCGGCGTGTCTCACTCTGGACTTCGGCCAGGTCCACGTCGGTTTCCTGCACGGCATAGCCGTAGAGGAGGAATGCACCAAAGAGGCCGAGGATGATCCACAAGCGCCGCCGCGATTTGCGTTCTTCGTTAGCCAATGCGCTCAGCCTCCCGTCCGTAGATATCCTTGAACCGCTCGTCGTCCAACTCGGCGGCCGTGCCTTCGAAGACCAGCTTCCCGTCGTTGAGAGCGATCACGCGTTGCGAGTACTTCTCGACAAGATCGAGGAAGTGCAGACTGCAGAGGATCGTTACCTTGTCCTCCTGATTGATCTGCTCTAGGTACTGCATGATGGAGTGGGCAAGAACCGGATCGAGGCTGGCGACGGGCTCGTCGGCGAGGATCATCTCCGGTTCCTGGATCATTGCCCGGGCGATCCCCACCCGCTGTTGCTGACCGCCGCTCAACGCGTCGGCCCGATGGTCGTCACGATCGGTCAGGCCGACTCGCTCCAGTTGGGCCTGTGCTCGCGCGTGATCGTCCTTGGCGAACCGGTTGATCAGCGAGTAGGCCGGGTTGGTGTACCCGAGCCGTCCGGAGAGAACGTTGGTGGTGACTTTGGACCGACTGACCAGGTTGAAGTGCTGGAACACCATTCCGATGCGGCGCCGGATCCTGCGCAAATCCTCCTGGGAGGCGTTGGTGATGTCGACGCCGTTCCAAGTGATTCGGCCCTCGGTTGGCTCGATCAAGCGGTTGATGCATCGGAGCAACGTTGATTTGCCCGATCCAGAGAGGCCGATGACAGCAAGGAACTCCCCGTCCTTGACCTCAAACGACACATCCTCGAGGGCAAGCGTGCCCCCTTCGTAGATCTTGGTCAGGTGTTCGACTTTGAGCACAGACCACCTTCCTCACGCGTACACGCCATTCAAGCGATTGTGCCCCGAAAATGCGATACGGGCGGGCCCTGAGGCCCGCCCGTATTCTCAATATGGTCGGATCTGAGCTTACGCCCAGTCCCGCGTGTTGTTTAGAAGTCGTCGATCGTGAAATCGAGCGCCTGCAGCAGGGCCCGAATCGAGTCGAACTCGGAGTCGTCCGTGGTAGCAAGACCGTTCCAGCTGTAAGCATCGAAGGCTTGTGCGAACGTATCCGGATCGTTCTCGGCGAATGCAATCATCGCATCGACGATCTGTGCCTTGAGATCATCGGGGAAGTCCGGGCCGAAGGCCATGCCGTCGTTCGGGATCGGATCGGACAGAGTCACGATCTTCACCTTCTGGATGACGTCCGGGTTCTCTTCCCGAATGTTGCGCCGGGCATCGCGCGGGAACTCACCGTTGCAGTCAATCTGACCGTCGGCATCGAGAACGCAGGCCTCGACATTCTCCGCGGTTACGTCCGGGCTGGTGAGGAAGTTCTCATTGAACACATTGCGATCAGCGTCGATGACCGGGCTGTAGAACGTCGTGCCGAAGTCGGCCTCACCGTTGTAGACCGCACGGACGACGGCCGTGTGACCGCCTGCCTCGAAGGACTCGGACGGCTTGATGGCGAACCGCTCGAAGAGACCCGAGGGAACCAGGAAGCCGGAAGTCGAGGTCGCGTCCGGATATGCCCACTTCTTGCCGGCGAAGTCGAACAGATCATTCGCATCGCTCTCGCGCGGCACGATGAACTGGGTCCAGTACTCCGTGTAGCCGAACCGGAGCGACTTCAGTGCCATCTCAACGCCGCACAGGTCGCTGGCGAGGACGTAACCCTGCGCCGGGATGAACCCAATGGTGTTATCCGGAGAGGCGCACATTTCCTCGATGGTCGATGCGTACGAAGTACCCACCGCAACGTTGAACTCGAGACCCGTGGCCTCGTTCAGAGCCTCCTTGAGAAGATCGCCACCGGCGATGATCTCTTCAGCACTGACCGAAGGAACGAACAAGACCTCGATCGGATTGTCGGCGGTACCGATGGTCGGTGCCGGCGCTTCTGTCGTCGTTGGAGCCGCAGTCGTGGTCGGCGCCTCGGTCGTGGTTGGAGCCTCGGTCGTCGGCGCTGCGGTTGTCGGTGCAGCTGTCGTTTCGTCGCCACCCTCGTCACTGTCGCCGCATGCTGCGACAAACAATGCAAGGACGGCAAGCAATGCAAGTATCTTGCGAATAGTCATTGCGAATGCACTCCCTTTGGTTAGCCCATGTGTGTTTCGCATTGGGTTACAGCACAAGACTAGACCTTCAGAGCGACTCCGCCCATTTGGTATTGGGCCTTTTCGCGACTTCCGAATGGGCCTATCGGGTCATTCCCGTTTCTGGCAGTCGCGGTCGTCCTTGATCCGATCAACCAGGCTGGCAAATTCCTGCCAGTTGTGGATGTCAACCGCACCTTCCAGCGGTTCGTTCCAGGGCCGCACGTACCGGCATACGATCGCCTGCGGCTGCTTGTTGAGCAGGCCGGGTAGGGCGATCGGCGAGTCATCCAGATATACATCACACGGGACGAGCCACTTGTCCCTGAGAAGATGCACCTCGCGGGTCGGGATCCGGTGTTCGGCAATCCATGCGTAGGTGTCGGCTGCCGCCCAATCTGGCTTCATGCTGAGAATGACGATGTCGTGACAAGCCGCAAGGTGGTTCAAGGCCTCCAGCGAGTCGGGGTAGGGCTCGAGACTGCGGAATACGGTCGGCCCGTGGCCCGACGCTCCGGCCCACTGCCAGAAGTCGACCAGATCGGTGAAATGAGTCAGATCACGGGCTGCATCCCAGCGGTCGACCTGTTCCTCGGTCAGGTTGGTTCCAAAATCCATGTTGTAGCGGAGCATCCAGCCCCGCACGAAGTTGGCGACTACACCATCAAGATCAATTCCGAGACGCATGCTTAGCTCTCATCCTTTGTCGGCCATCCATTGGGCTCGCACTCGCCCAGTCCTTTTGTCTGCTGCATCATCACCGGCGCCAACTCCCCGGGCCCGGGGCACCGGAGATGCCCGCGACCCAGGAAGTGGCCTACTTCGTGATTCACTAGGTAGGTCCGGTAACTGGACAGGTCGTCTGAGTAATCATCGGTCCCCGACTCCCATCGCATGAGGTTCAAAATGACGGAGTCCTGCTTGCGGCACGAGAAGCGCCCAACGGTTCGTGCCGGGTGGCAAAGGGCATCGGTCCGGTCGGGGGAGGCGAGGATCAGGCGCAGATCAGATCTGTCCCCGTCTGTCTGCTCAAAGACCACGTCATCGATCGCCTGCCATCCCCTCGGATTGCGCAGGATGCTCATCACCTCGTCGGCGAAGCACTCACCGTCGATCTGCAGACCTGCCTCGACCTCGATCCTCACCCGGATTGAGCCGGACGACGGCGCTGATGCCGGGGCGGCGACCACCTCCAACGACCCCGCAGGCTCATGGTCATCGCCCGTGGAGCAAGATCGAACCTCATCAGGGTTGCCCGCTCGTACACCGGCGCTACGGATCGGGATTTCGACGCAGTAGTCGGCTAAATAGGCGCCACATCCGTCGTCGGAGATCTCGAGACCCGGTGGGAGCAAGGGCCCGTTGCCCAAGGGTTCGCTACCGATCAAGATCGGCTGCGGCTCTGAAATTGCGCCTTCCCCCGGATCGAGGCCGGTCACGGCAGTTGAAGTCACGATCGACGCAAAGAGAGTCGAGAAGAAAACGGCAGTTCGGAACAAGGAGCGCGACGACCGACTTTGCCCCGGGGGAGTACTCACAGGGGGAGGGTAAGCCCAATCAAATCACACGCGTGTGATTTCCCGGCGATCTGTCACCGGCCTCGGTTACCATCGCCGCAATGGACTACCAGGCGCTCTATCGCAAGTATCGGCCGCAACGATTTGATGAAGTTGTCGGTCAGGACCACGTAACCCGCACCCTGGCGCGCGAGGTCGTCGATGAGAAGGTCGCCCACGCTTACCTCTTCGCCGGGCCGCGCGGAACCGGCAAGACAACAACCGCACGGCTACTGGCGAAGTCGCTGAACTGCCCAAAACGCTTTCCCGACGGCGAGCCCTGCAACGACTGTGTTTCCTGTTCATCGGTGGCCGAGGGCAACTCGCTGGATGTGATCGAGCTCGACGCAGCGTCGCACAACAAGGTGGAGGACGTGCGCGAGATACGAGCCAACGTCGGCACCGTTGCCGTCGCCGGGGGTTCCCGCAAGGTGTACATCCTCGACGAGGCTCACATGCTCTCCCGAGCCGCAGGGAATGCCCTACTCAAGACGCTGGAGGAGCCGCCGGAGCACGTCGTGTTTGTTCTGGCGACTACCGAGCCGTACAAGTTGCTCGATACGATCAGAAGCCGGGCGCAGCGGTTCGACTTCCTCCCGGTGCCGAGCGAAGTGCTCATCGACCACCTGCGGGGAATCGCCTCCCGAGAGGGCTTCGATGCGTCTGCCGATGGCCTCGCCAGTGTCGCCACTCACGCCAAAGGGTCTGTCCGTGACGCAATGAGCTTGCTCGAACAGGTGGCCGCGCTCGGTGGGGGAAGCGTCGCTGCCGACACAGTGGCCCGAGCTCTTGGGCTTGCCGATCGGGATGCTTTCTCGCGCCTCGCCACGGCCATCGCTCAGCAGGATGCTCCGGGCGCATTGACTCTCGTTTCCGAACTGGCGGCTCGCGGTGGCGATCTGCGCCGGTTTGTAGCTGAGGCCATGGGGTTCTTCCGCGGCGTCTTCCTTGCTCAGTACGCGCCAAATCTCGAGGAGATCGCCGATGAGCCTGTAGACGTCATCGAGGAATGGCGGCGCCAGGCCCAGGTTCTCTCCGCAGCCGAGGTCCTGCGGGCGGTCGATCAGCTGTCGGAAGCCCTTCTCCACCTCCGTCAGGGGAGAGAGGAGCGGCTGGTGACCGAGCTAACGCTCATCCGGCTGACCAGGCCCGAGACAGCTGTTGACGCGGAAGCTCTGGCTGTTCGATTGGAGCGGCTCGAGCAACAGAGCAGCGCCCCCGCGGCCACGCCCACGTTGGAACCGCCCCAGCAGCCGGCAGCGAGCGAGCCGGTCGTGCGCACAAAGGCGCGCGTGTCAGATTCGTCTGAGCCCGCTGCAGCTCCGGCCGGGAAGCAAGAGGAGGCTAAGGGCCATCCACAGTCGGCAGGCCGCACACCACAGCCGGCGCCAGAGCCGGCGGCAGCGACGCCCCAGCAGCAGGCAACGCCTCCCCCTCAGGAGCCAACCTCTCTCGACCTTGCTACCTATGAGTCGGCCTGGCCGGCCATAGCCGCCCGGATGCGGGACCTCGCCGGAGTGTCGAAACATGCGCTCCTGCTCGAGGCGGCTCCGGTCTCGGTGGAGGGCACAACGGTCGTGTTCCAGCTGCCGGATCACCTGCCTTTCCATTTGGAGAGGTTGAAGACGGATACTGCGCTGCACGAGCTGCTTACCCAGGCTTCCGCCCAGTTCACCGGGGTCAACATCGTCCCGGAGTTTGCGGCGAAGACGGCCGAAGTCGAGGCAGCTGCCCCGCCCCCGGAGCCTCCCCGGGCTCCCGACAAGAGCGATCTTGAGGATGACGAGGAAGGGGCTATCGACCCGACGGAGCTTGTTGTGGACATGCTCGACGGCGAGGTTGTTGAGTAGGCGAACTCGCCCTGCGAGTTCGTGTGAGTTTGCCTCCGGCAAACTCGGGCAAGGGCTGCAATGAGCATGGAGTTCTGATGCCGCCTCTCCTGCGGAGAGGTCGAACTCCAGCGACTCGCTTTGCGAGTTCGTGTGAGTTTGCCTCCGGCAAACTCGGGCAAGGGCTGCAATGAGCCTGGAGTTCTGATGCCGCCTCTCCTGCGGCGAGGTTGAACTCCAGCGACTCGCTTTGCGGGTTCGTGTGAGTTTGCCTCCGGCCGACTCGCCTTGCGGGTTCGCCTTGAGTCGGAATCAGCTAGTGACACCGCCATCCCCCGTCGTCCTCTACCCTCTCTCCTATGGGACGAATGCCAAAAGACATGCGCCAGCTCATGCAACAGGCGCAGAAGATGCAGGAAGAGATGGCAAAGGCGCAGGCCGATCTGGCCGAGCGCACCTACGAGGCCACCGCCGGCGGCGGTGTTGTCAAAGCCGTAGTCAAAGGAAGCGGAGACCTGGTTTCCGTCGAATTCGATCCGGCAGTCCTCGATCCGGATGATCCCGAGATGGCGGGTGACCTCGTTGTTGCTGCCGTCAACGCGGCCATGAAGATGGCATCAGATGATGCGGGTGCCGCCATGGGTGGCCTGGCGGGAGGTATGGATCTCGGCGGTCTGCTCGGCTGATGTACGAACCGCCGGTGCAACGTCTGGTTGATGAACTGGCGCGCCTGCCCGGCGTCGGGCGGAAGAGCGCGCAACGGCTGGCGTTTCACTTGCTGCACATCGACGAAGCCGATGCCGAGCGTCTCGGTCACGCCATCATCGACCTCCGCAAGCAGGTGCGTCTTTGCGACCGGTGCTTCAACATCACCGCCGACATCGAGTGCTCGATCTGCCTGGATCTGCGTCGGGACTCATCATCCGTTTGTGTTGTTGAGCGAGCTCAGGACATCGCCGTGCTCGAACGCACTCAGGAGTTCACGGGTCGCTACCACGTGCTCGGTGGCGCCATCTCGCCGATCGCCGGCATCGGTCCTGAGCAGCTGAGGATGAAGGAACTGGTCGCCCGTATCGACGCGGAGTCGATCGGCGAGGTCATCGTGGCGACCAACCCCACGGTGGAGGGAGACACAACGGCTCTCTATATCGCCCGGCTTCTCAAGCCGCTCGGGGTGCGGGTATCGCGTCTCGCCAGCGGCCTACCCGTCGGTGGCGACCTCGACTACGCCGACGAAATCACCCTCGGCCGCGCCCTCGCCGGCCGCAAAGAGATCTAGCCCAAGCCATCGCCGCTCCGTTTTGGCGGATCTGAGGCCCATATGCGGGCCTGGTGTACGCCAAAACGAGAGTGGGCCGACAGTTCCCCGTTCTGGCGGATCTGAGGCCCATATACGGGCCTGATGTACGCCAAAATGAGAGGGGGAGGCGGCCGGTCGGTGGGCCGCCTATGGTGTCGCCATGAGGGTTGCCGTCGTTGAGCCGTACTTCGGGGGGTCGCATGCGGCCTGGGCCGACGGGTACCGGCGCTTCTCGGAGCACGACGTCACTGTCATCTCGCACCGCGACCGATTCTGGAAGTGGCGGATGCACGGTGCCCACGTCTCGCTGGCGGCCGAGTTCCGGGCGGCGGCGGCAGAGAGCGGTGAGTTCGATGCGATCGTGTGCTCGAGCATGCTCAATGTGCCGGGATTCCTCGGTCTGGCCCGCTCTGCGGTGGGCTCGGCGCGAGTCATTCTGTTCATGCACGAGAACCAGCTCGGCTATCCGCTGTCCCCGCGAGACCGTGTCGACCTGACCTACCCGATGATCAACTGGACGTCGATGCTGGCTGCCGACCTCGTTGTGTTCAACTCGCAGTACCACCACGACCAGTGGTTCGCCGACATACCGAGGTTCTTGAAGCAGTTCCCCGACTACCAACAGCACGAGCTCATCGCTGAGGTAGAGGCCCACTCGGAGGTGATGCCGGTCGGCATCGACCTGCGCCGGCTCGACCGTGCCGAGGCGCGTCCCGGTGATGTGCCCCGCATCGTCTGGAACCAGCGCTGGGAGTACGACAAGGGCCCGGCAGAGTTGAAAGCGGCGCTCATTGCGCTCCAGCAGCGCGGTGCCGAGTTCGAGGTGATTCTCGCCGGCGAGCAGTTCCCCACCGATCCCGAGGAGTTTGTTGCTCTCCGGGGCGAGCTGGGCGAGCGCATCATTCACTACGGGTGGGCCGAGCCGAGCGAGTACGCCTCGCTTCTGGTCTCTTCCGACATTGTCGTTTCCACCGCCCGCCACGAGTACTTCGGGATCTCCGTCACCGAAGCGATCTACGCCGGCGCCTTCCCGGTGCTGCCGGATCGCCTCGTCTATCCGGAGCGGATCCCCGAGGAGCTCCACGAGCATTGTCTCTACAGCGACGACGAGGATCTGGTTGACAAGCTGGTCTGGGCAATCGCCAATGACGAGGCTCGACGCAGTGCGGCAGAGTCCCTGCGCCCCAGGATGGCTGCTGCCGACTGGCAGGTCGTCGCACCACGCTACGACCGGGCCTTCCTGGGCAGTTGAAAGCTCCCGGTCAGTCGAACAGCCGTAGGTCGGGCTGGGTTTCCGGCGCCGGCTCGTCGAGCGGGAAGTAACCGGGCACATCGTGGTGCGGCGTATCGAGATAGACCTTGGCCTCGGGTGACGGACCAAAGCGACCGTGCGACCAACGGATCTCAACATGACCCTCCACACTCATCTCGGCGTCGACGGCGCGATCGTGTACAAGCGCCTTCCAATGCACCACAGGCTGCTGTGCCTCCCGATTGGGGCTCACGAGCAGGTCGCGGAATGAATAGCGGAGCCTGAAATCCCACGGGGTGGCTACCCGGTACTGCAGGGGCCGTCGGTCGGCCGACTCTCCGAGCACGAAGTAGGGCGCGGACTCGAGCCGGAGTAGGCGCCACAGCATGGTCTCGCGGCGCCGCTCGTTTCGCATGTTGGATGCCCACCGCTGCGCTGTAGCCGCTGCAACCGTGTGAGAGAACTGCGTGTACGAATCCCCGAGATCGCCGCTCAGTCGTCTGGGCAATCCCTCGCGGATGAGGCGCAAATGCGAGTCTTCGAGTTGGGTGACCCGCGCAGGCAGCCTTTCGGTCCCGACCTCGGCCCGGCATGCGAGGTAGAAGGCCTGGTACGCATCGGGGGCAACCTCCTGATACCAGCCGGTGTCCGATCGATACTCACGGTCGAGCAACAGGTTGACGAATAGGTTGCCCGGGGAAGGGTTGTGCAGGATGTTTGACCCGTACTTGCATGAGATCAGGTAGACGTGGTCGATTCGCAGATCCGCCGGGATCTGCTCATAGCCGGGCGGGCGCTGGTTGCCCTTCCACTCCACCGACCACGGGGGTCGCCCGCGGAGCCCATCGGCGGCCTGGGCAAAAGCCACACCGTTCTCCCAGGCCCGGTCGAACTCGGCGGTGAATTGCTCGGAGGCGTACGACTCACCCAGCGCCGAGTAGTGCTCGTTCTCGACGTTGAGGAAGTTGCGGGGTCTGACCTCGAGCGCCCGGGCCACATTGGGGAAACCCATCGTGGCGAGACCGGTGACGATCTCGGTGACCTCGGTCCGCGGTGCGGGCATGGTTGATCAACCCTCGGAGAACAGAGGTGAGAACTGCATCTGGGCGCTCAACAGCGCCGCCGGGAACTGTTCCGACGTGTACACGTCCTCGGTGTACACATCGATGGGGATTCCCGTGTGCTTGATCCACATTGCCACTGCATCGCTCCACTTTTCCTCTAGCAACGCATCCTGAAGCTCCTGCACCAGCTCGGGGGAGAAGAGCCCGCGGTCGGCCCGGGCGACCAGCCGCACTGCCAGCGCGCGATGAAGAACAGCGAAGTCCTCGGCGACGAGGATCGAGGGCGGGTTGTCCCGGATCACGGCGACGGCGACGGTGGGGTGACTCACGAGAAGTCCTCTGCTTCTTCTGCGGTCCAGAAGCCGGGCAGTGGGCGTGCGCTCTCCCCGCTGGCATACGCGGCCAGCCGGGCTCGACCGGCTTCGTCGTACATCTCGACGGCGTCCCAGAATGCGCCGCTCTTGCCGGCCGCCCGCAGTGCCTTGTCTCCCTCGCTGGCCGGCTGGGGAAGGTGAGATGTGAGCAACAGGAGCCGGACGGGCGGAGCGGTGGCTTCGTCGACCTGCTCACCCTCGCGTAGTTGCCGCTCGCTCTCTCTCAGCACGAGAGCGCGTCCGAGCGTCTTCCACACGGTGTCGGTGCGGCGTAGCCCGCCCCGGGTTGTCGTGAACGCCCCGGATACGTCGACGTACCACGGGTTGTCGGCGGCATCGGTGACCAGGAAGTTGAACTGGGCGCCGGCCCCCTTGACCCGGTAGGACCGCTTCTGCACGGTGAACCCGGCTGCCTCCAGGGTGTCTTGCGCAATCTGCTGGGCAGCCTTGCCTTCCTTGGTGGCTCGCGCCTGGAAATGATCGCTGGGATCAACGGTGGGTGCTCCCACCGAATCAGCGTCTTCGTCCATCGAAGCACCGGCGATTGCTCGCACTTCGGCGATCTTGCGCTGATACTCGCGCTCGGCGGCGACCCGCTCGCGCGCAATGTCGACATACGCCGGCTCGAGGTCGTAACCCACGGGACGTCGGTCGCGCTTGATTGCGGCCACCAGCGTTGTCCCCGATCCCATGAAGGGGTCCAGCACGAGGTCACCCTCGTAGGTGTAGAGGTTGATGAGCCGCAGCGGCAGACCGACGGGGAAAGGTGCCGGATGCCGGGCGCGCTGGGCGCTCTCCGAGGGTATCTCCCAGATGTCGAGCGTCGCTTCCATGAACTCATCTGCGGTGATCTTCGTGTCGAACGGGAGACCCTGCGCTTCGCGCTGCTTGGGGGATTTGGCCCGGTCGAAGCGGCCCTTGCTGGCAATGATCACCCGCTCGGTTATGTCGCGCAGCACCGGGTTGGTCGCTTTGCGATAGGACCCCCAGGCGACCGATCCCGATGCACCTTCGGCCTTCTTCCAGATGACTTCGCCCCGCAAGAGCAGCTGGAGACGGTCCTGGAGGATGTGAATGACATCGGATGCCAGGCTGCGATATGGCTTGCGGCCGAGGTTGGCAACGTTGACGGCGATTCGCCCGCCCGGCTCCAGCTTGCGCACACACTCGGCGAACACGTCGTGCAGCAGTTCGAGGTACTCGAGGTATGACGCCGGCACCCCCTCATCGCCGAGGTTCTCTTCATACTCCTTGCCGGCGAAATACGGGGGTGAGGTGACCACCAAGGCAACCGACCCATCGGGGATGGCGCTCATGTTGCGGGCGTCACCCAGGATGCACGGCTCGGCGATCTCGGGCGCAACAGTGATGCCGTCATCGTCGGAGATGACGGGGGACTGGAATCGAGCGTAGAACTTCGACGCGTCGTGGCTTTGCCGCCTGCCGACTCCGAAGGACGATGTTGATGTTGGTTCACGATTCACAGTGCCCAAACCATAACTGTTGGGTGTGACACGAACCGGGAACGGCAGGTGGGTTGCCGCTCTCTGGCCGCCCCCGGTAGCGTTCGGTTGTGGCTGAGATCGTCCTTCCCGAAGTGCCCGACATTGCCGCCCGTCTTTGGATTGGCGGCGACGACTACGAGCACGCCACGCATCTCGTCAACGCTGAGCTGGCTGCTGACGGAGTCGGGGCCGTCCATACGGTCGAGGATCTGCGAGTCACCTTTGACAACACGGCGGGGATGGAGCCGGAAAAGGACATCATGTTCGTGGAGGTGGCCGGCCGGCCCGTGGCGATGGCGGTCACTCGATGGTGGGACGAGGCAGACGGACTGCGCGTCTACAGACACATCGGCAAGGTGCTGCCCGATTGGCGCCATCGCGGGATCGGGGCGGCGCTGCTGAGCTGGGCTATCGATCATCTCACCGAGATGGCCGAGGCTCATGAGAAATCCAACAGGGTGTTGCGGAGCGGTGTCGACAGCTTTCCTTCACCGGGGCAGGCGTTGCTCGAGAGCTTTGGCTACCGGGCGACTCAGCATCACGCGGAATTGGTTCGGCCCCATCTGGATCACATCCCTGAGGGCCCGCTGCCGGAAGGCCTAGAGATACGCCCGGTTGCGGAGGGGCACCTTCGCCCGATCTTCGATGCTGAGTGGGAGGCTGCTCGCGATCACTGGGGATACCGGGAACCGACCGAGGAGGATTGGGTGTGGTTCCTCGAGTTCCCGCATCGTGATGAGTCGATGTGGAAGATTGCCTGGGCCGATGACCAGGTCGTCGGGCAAGTGCGCGGTTACATCAACGCTGAAGAGAATGATGAACTCGACCAGCGGCGCGGCTGGTGCGAGTGGATCTTCACCAAGCGCGACTACCGCAAGCGGGGGATTGCGACTGCACTCATCTGCGCAACCCTGCGCGAGTTCGAGAAGAGGGGCATGACGGAGGCGGCGCTGGGTGTCCACGTCGAGAATCCGAACAGGGCGCTGCGGCTCTACACCGGCCTCGGCTTTGAGCTTCACTCGCAGGGCGCGACCTATGAGCGGGACTTGGCAGGCTGACTCAGCCCGCATCCTCCTGCGCCGCCGCTCGCAGTGCATCGATGATGAGATCGAGGCCGAACTCGAATGAGTTGCCGAAGCTGTAGTCGGTCTCCTTCATGACATGCTCGGTGGTGAACTCGTAGAGATTCGGGTACACATCGGGGGGCAGGAATGCGGCGAGATCCTCGGCAACCGGGATGATCTCCTCCCCACCACCGCCCGGGAGATGAGCCTCCTCGAATGCGAAGCCATAGAGGTAGCTGTCGAGGACTGCAATGGCGTGCGCCGTCATCGACAACGACAGCCCTCCCCGGCGCAGACAGCCGAGCACCGCATCGTGGTGAAGCAGTGTCTCGTGGCCGGGCGAGAGCCGGGACTCCATTAGAGGCGCCGCCCACCAGTGGCGCTTGAGCACGTCGCGCATTGATCGGCAGCGAACACGAATCGCCTCCTCCCAGGGCAG
The DNA here is from genome assembly GCA_030065575.1 of Acidimicrobiia bacterium. Lineage (GTDB taxonomy): Bacteria > Actinomycetota > Acidimicrobiia > Spongiisociales > UBA5794 > JAAETI01. The sequence continues at coordinate 149,263 of JASJDZ010000001.1, read as the reverse complement.
ATCCTCCGGAGGGAGGGCGATCTGGCTGAACACGATGTCCACCATCCCGTCGAGGATCTGCTCCTTTGACGGGATGTGGTGATAGATGGTCATCGGCTTCACGTCGAGTGCGGCGGCCAGCTTGCGGATCGTGAATGCTTCGATGCCGATGTCGTCGGCGAGGGCCATTGCCCCGTCGAGCACGCGTTCCTTGGTGAGACTCACGTCGGGTTCTCCAGAATCGCTTCTTGACACATCGTACTAAGTACGGTTATGGTTCGGCAAGTCACTCGTACTAAGTACGAACCAACATGAGGAAGAGCAGAATGGAAGTAACACAAAGACCAACCGATCTGATGCGGGCCGTCACGCAGCACTCGTACGGATCGGCAGATTCACTTACCGCTGTTGAGACCGCACGTCCCGAGGCTGGTCCCGAGGAGGTTCTCATCGAGATGCACGCCGCCGGTGTCGACCGGGGCGTCTGGCATCTGATGACCGGCCTGCCCTACCTCGTTCGCCTCACCGGCTTCGGACTCACCAAGCCCAAGCAGCCGATCCCGGGGCTCGACGCGTCCGGGCGTGTTGTCGCTGTCGGCGAGGGCGTGACCCGTTTCGAGGTCGGCGACGATGTCTTTGGTATCGCCCGGGGGGCCTACGCCGAGTATGCGGTGGCTGAAGAGAAGAAGCTGTCGCACAAGCCCGGCAACATCAGCTTCGAGCAAGCAGGCGTCGCTGCGATCTCCGGTATCACCGCCCTCCAGGCCCTATTCGACCAGGGGAAGGTTCAGTCGGGACAGCGTGTCCTCGTCATCGGCGCTTCGGGGGGAGTTGGCGGCTACGCAGTCCAGCTCGCTAAAGCCGCGGGTGCCGTCGTCACCGGCGTCGCCAGCGGCCGCAAAGCAACGCTCGTCCAGTCGCTCGGTGCGGACCATGTCATCGACTACCGGGAGGCCGACTATCTAGACGGCAGCGCTGAATACGACCTCATCATCGACACGGGTGGCCGCAACCCGCTACGCAAGCTGCGCCGTGCGCTCACCCAGAACGGGACCCTGGTCATCGTCGGGGGCGAAGACGGCGGCAAGCTGACCGGAGGCATCGGTAGGCAGATCAGGGCCATGCTCTTGTCCCCATTTGTGTCGCAACGGCTGGTGATGTTCATCAGCCAGGAGCACCACCGCCACATCGACCGACTGGCTGAGTTCATCGAGAGCGGAGAAGTAACTCCTCGAGTCGGCCATCGCTACGAGCTCGACTCGGCTGCGACCGCCATCTCCGACCTCGTTGCCGGCAACGCAGAAGGCAAGTCGGTCATCGCAATCCATCGGAACAGGATCTGAGCAATGAAGACACTCACACGCACTCCAGCCACCAGGACCGAATTCGACAACCCGCCAGTCTCCGCCCATCGGGCGGCTCGGATCGCCGGTGTGTCCTACGTGCTGATCTACACCCTCGCAATCTTCGCCAACTTCATGGTTGTCGAAGCGATGGTCGTTTCCGATGATGCGGCTGCCACGGTGGCCAACATCACCGAATCGATCGGGGTTTTCCGGATCGGGCTCATCGCCTTCCTGGTGGTGTTCCTGCTGGATGTGATCGTCTCCTGGGCACTGCACATGGTGTTCCGCCAGGTCGATAGGGACGTCTCGCTGGTCACTGCCTGGTTCCGGCTCACTTACACGGTGTTCCTCGGCGCCGGCCTCGTCTACTTCTTCGAGGTGCTGCAGATGCTCGGGAGTGCGGACTTCGTCGCTGCGCTCGGTGCCGAGCAGGTCAATGCGCAGGTGATGATGTCGCTCAACTCGTTCGAGACGACATGGCTCATTGGCCTGGCTGCATTCGGTCTACACCTCGTGCTCCTCGGGAGTCTGGTCGGACGCTCCGGCTGGGTGCCCAGGGCTATGTCCTGGCTGCTCATCGCCGCCGGCGTTGCCTACGTGGTCGACACGGCCGCACGCGGCTTGCTCTCTGACTACGAGAGCTACGCATCGCTCTTCCTCGCCATCGTGGCTGTTCCCTCGCTGATCGGAGAGGGCTGGCTCGGTCTGTGGCTACTGCGTACGAAGCGCTTCAGCGTCTGATTGCTCCCGGACCAGCGGAGGCCCCGGGGTTTGCTCCCGGGGCCTCCCTGCTCGAGAGAGTCCGCAGCGGCTGCGTCAGCTATGGCCCGGGTAGAACCTACGTCGGGCCCATAGGGCAACGTAGACGAGCCCGACCAGAACGGGGACTTCGATGAGCGGACCAACCACCCCCGCCAGAGCCTCGCCGGAGGAAACCCCGAAGACCCCGATAGCCACCGCGATGGCGAGTTCGAAGTTGTTGGACGCGGCGGTGAACGCCACCGTCGTGTTCTTCTCGTAGGTGAGCCGGAGCCACAGGCCCAGAGCGAACGACACAGCCCACATGAGAGCGAAGTAGATCAGAAGCGGAAGGGCGATCCGGGCAACGTCGAGCGGTTGCTCGGTGATGGTCTCGCCTTGGAGTGCGAACAGGATCACGATGGTGAACAACAACCCGTACAGCGCCCACGGTGCGATCCGCGGGATGAAGGTGCTCTCGTACCAGGCAATGCCGCGGGCTCGCTCGCCCCATGTTCGGGTGAGATAACCGGCGGCAAGTGGGATGCCCAGGAAGACGAGGACAATCTTGGCGATATCCCACATCGTGACATCCAGTGTGGCGGTATCGAGCCCTAGCCAATCGGGTAGAAGCTGCAGGTAGAAGTAGCCGAGCACCGAGTAGGCGACGATCTGGAAGACCGAATTGATGGCAACGAGGACCGCCGCCGCTTCCCGGTCGCCGCAGGCGAGATCATTCCAGATGAGGACCATGGCGATGCAACGGGCAAGACCGATGATGATCAGGCCGGTGCGGTACTCGGGCAGATCGGGGAGCATCAGCCAGGCGAGGGCGAACATCAATGCCGGACCGATGATCCAGTTGAGAATCAGCGAGGTCGCCATGAGCTTGCGGTCGGCGGCTATCTCGCCAATCTTTGAGTACCGGACCTTGGCCAGCACGGGATACATCATGGCTAGGAGCCCGACGGCTATAGGCAGGGAGACCGTGCCAATCTTGACTGTGTCGAGCCAGTCGTTGAGATCGGGGACGAGCCGGCCGAGAAGGATCCCGGCGGCCATGGCGAGCCCAATCCATGCTGGTAGGAAGCGATCTAGGAGCGAGAGCCGCTCGAGAACGGGCGCCTCGGCGTTGGTGGAGGAGGTCACGGTGAAACCTTGCTGACGAGCGTCCAGCGCTGCCCGGAGCTCAGTTCCTCGAGGATCGACAGTCGAATCGGATCTCTCGAATCAGCGAGGGTCGCGGCCCTAGGTTCAGCGGGACGTGTTTCAGGATTCATCGAAGTCGTGGGCGATTCTATGCGATTTGCGGACGGAAGGTTCTGGGCCTACTTCGGGGTCTTCTGTTGGGTCCTGGTCACCGGCTCGTCCTCATGGGAGATGTGGCGGAGCTCACGCCAGATGAGAACAACGAACAGAGCCGACCCGGCGAAGCCGAACCAGAACGGAGCGGTCACTCCCCAGGTCTGCGCCAGGACCCCGCCGATGAGTGAGCCGACGACAAGGCCACCGGTCGAGCCCACGACGTTGACCGAGGAAACCCGGCCCTGAAGGCTGGTCGGTACAGCGCGTTGCCGGATGGTCACCGATGTTGTCCCCCACACGAACGCATGGACGCCGAACACGAAGAAGATCGGCATGGCAACGAGCGGTCGATCTGTTGAGGCAAGACCGAGATGCATGAGCGTCTCGACGATCAGGCCGATGCGCATGATGTTCCCTAGCCGGACACGGGCCGTGATCCAGTCATAGCCGAGGGTGCCGATGAGACCACCCGCTGCAATCAAGGTGGTGATGAGTCCGAAGCCGACCTCCCCCAGGCCGAGATGGTCGGTCGCGTAGAGCACCAGCACCGACCAGGCGGCGCCGAACGTGATGTTGAAAGTGAAGATGGTCAGCACCAGAGTCCGCACCGCTGGATGGCGTCGCGTCCACCGAACGCCCTCAGCGATTTCGCGCCGAACCTGAAGTCGTTCGTCCGAGTCGACGCCGTGGGGCGGAAGGCTGACTTTGAGAATCAACCCGGCGCCAAGTGCGACCAATGCGGCCTGGGTCGTGAACGGCAGCGCCCACCCGACGGCAAACAGCGCGGCGCCCAGTGGCGGCCCGGCAAGCTGATTGAGGGTAACGAAGCCTGCCATGAGGCGTGCGTTGCCTACCGTGAGATCCTCCCGCTCGACAAGCATCGGCAACAAGGTCGATGCCGTGTTGTCGACGAACACCTCAGCTGTTCCGAGCACGAACAGCGTGCCGAGGACCAACTCGATGCTGACGTTGTCGGTGACGATCGTCCCGGCGAGCACGACGAGCACGATCGTGCGGATCAGATCCACCGTGACAATGAGCCGCCGCCGGTCGAGTCGATCGGTCACGACTCCAGCGAAGAGCCCGAATAGGAGAGCGGGTGTCCACTGCAGCGTTGCGGCAAATGCCACGAGGAATGCACTCTCGGTCAGAGACGCCACCAGCAGTGGTCCGGCGGCGAGTGCAATGCCATCGCCGAGGTTGCTCACCCACGACGAAACGACCAGCCAACGGAAGCTCGTACCCAGCCGCTTCGGAAAGAGGGTTTCGATCACCGGCGGAAGCTAGCGACTGCTGCCTCGGTGACAGCGGTGATCTCTTCCGACGTCAGTTCCCAGCTACCGGCTGCGGCGGTTGCCTCCACTTGCGCCACAGTTTCGGCTCCGGCGATCACCGGGCCCATCCCGGGTTGGGCGGCCAGCCAGTTGACGGCGACCTGCTCGAGGGGTCTACCCATGTCGCGGGCAAGCCTCCGGAGGCGTGCGGCAGCATGCAGGTATGCATCGGCTTTAGGCCCAAAGAGGTTGGGATTCTCCCGTCGCACATCCTGAGGGCCGACCGCTCCCGGATCATACGAATCCGAAAGAAGCCCTTGCATGATCGGGCTGTATGGCAGGAACGACATGTCATGCTCGGCAACGAAGGGCAGCACCTCGGCGAAGGATCGATAGTCGAGCGGTATCCCGTGATAGGACTCGGCATTGGGTTCGAGAAGGTTCAGCAAACCCTGGTAGGTCGCCAGCCGCCCGCAACCGAGCGCCGTTTCGGTGTCGGCGACAGAGAAGTTCGAGACGCCGATGTGCCGCACCTCGCCGGAGTCCTGAATGGCGAGAAGGGCCTCCATCGACTCCTCAATCGGGGTTGCCGGGTCCGGCCAGTGGATCTGGTAGATGTCGACGTAGTCGGTCTGAAGCCGTCGCAGGCTCGCTTCGATCTCCTCACGAAGACTTGGACCCGTGAGGTTGTTGGTGACCTTGCCGGCCTCGTCCCACACCAGTCCACACTTGGTGGCGATGACCACATCGTCTCGACTGTCTCCCAATGCGGAGCCCAGCACCTCCTCGGCGCGACCGAGGCCGTAGACGGGCGCCACATCGAAGAAGTTGATTCCCAGCTCGATTGCCCGGTGCACTGCTGCGGTCCCGGCGGCGTCGCTGCCCGAGGTCCACACATCGGGTCCGCTCAGCGCCCAGCAGCCAAATCCGACGACCGAAACCGGTCGGTCAACCCGGGGAATGCTCGTGGTTCTCATGGCATCGAGCCTAGACCTGCATCCCGCAGGGGTGTCGATGCCGCCTGCGCGCGGTTGTGGGCGGCCACGGTGCGTTCGGGGGTGAGCGCAGCCGCTAGTTCTCCAGGTAGCGAGCAATCGGCATCTGCATGTCCGCCGAAAGCGACTCGAACGCGTCGGCCAGTTCTGCGGTTATCCATGTCATCCGTACCGCCCTGGCGTAGTGGACGCCGTCGGGCGTGCTTGTCGCCCGAACCAGTATGCCGATCAGTCTCCCGTCCCGGTCGACTACGGGTCCACCGCTCATTCCGGCGACTGCGACCCCCTCGAGAATCATCTCCACCTCTGGCTCGTACGCAATCGTGCCCTCGGAGTCGCCCGCTGCAGCCAGGGACTCGATTGCACCCCGTGCAGCCTCGTCACCCAGGACCCGACCAACGGAAGCCGTCAGCTCGCCGGTTTCATTCGGATAGCCCAGGAGCATCACGAGGGCTCCGTCGTTGGCTTCGCCGGCTGTCTCGTCGGCAAGCGTCACGCCGTCCGGATCAAAGAGCGGCACCTGCCCGGGAGTCAACGGATCGGGCACCTGGGCGAGCCCGCTCACATCGAGCTTCTGGCTATCGGCAACCGCGACGTAGAAGTCCTCGCGAGGCAACACGTCCGTCATGAGGTTGTTGTTTCGCTCGCCGGCAATCGCCGGGTTGTACAGGGCGAACCACGGGCTGGCCATTGGATCGGGGCCACTGCCATCGGGGTGCTGGAGAAACAACCGGGGTATGCCTGTGTAGCTGGATGGGTCCTGCAGCATTTCGGCAACGCTGGTGTCGGCGGGACCGTACCAGCCCTGTCCGAGAGTGTGAATCGCCCCAACGATGAGTGCTGAACCGGCCTCAGTTCGCCTGCTCCACACGGATGCGCTGCCGGTACTGGCCTGCACTGCCCGACCGATCGAGAGGTCGATCCAATCTGAGCAGTCATGATTGGGTATCGACTGCAGCGTCCTCACAGAAACAAGGCCGGTGACCGTGTCGCAGCTGTCGGGTACGGGCGCCGTCGTGGTCGTATCCGCGGCGGTTTCTCCGGAGCATCCGGCCAGGAGCGCAACCACCATCGCGGATACGGCCAGCAGCACGCCCGCGCTGTGATTGTCTCTGTTCATTCGTTGACCCATTCCTACTTCGCCTGTCTACAACTCAAACGAAGCTAGATCCCGCAGCTGTTCGACCCGATGGGTTGCATTCATGAACCTCACCGTCCCAGTCTTGGAGCGCAAGACCAGCGAGTTGGTCTTCACCGAGTGACTCCCGAAGCGCACCCCTTCGAGAAGCTCTCCCGTTGTAACCCCCGTGGCAGCAAAGAACGTGTTGTCTGAATCGACCAGGTCCCGGGTGGTCAGCACCTGATTCAGATCGAGGCCCTCATCGAGGGCGTAGGCGCGCTCACTCTCATCGCGCGGCCAGAGCTTCGCTTGGATCTCGCCGTCGAGAGCGGCTAGGGCGCAAGCCGAAGTAACCGCCTCCGGAGAGCCCCCGATCCCGAACAGGATGTCGACACCGCTGTCCTCCTTGGCCGTGGCGATGCTCCCCTGGATGTCACCGTCACCGATCAGGGTGATCCGCGCCCCGGCCGCCCGGATCGCCTGAACGAATGGCTCATTGCGGGGACGGTCCAGGAGGATGGCTGTCACATCCGATATCGGCTTGTCATAGGCCTTGGCAACCTGCGCCAGGTTGTGGGCGACCGGAGCCTCGATGTCGATCATTCCCTTGGCCATTGGCCCGACGGCGATCTTGTCCATGTAGACCAGGCTGCCCGGCGCATACATGGTTCCCCGGGGGGCGAGCGCGAGGACGGCGAGCGCTCCCGGCATACCGAGAGCGGTGAGCCGAGTGCCGTCAACCGGATCCACCGCTACGTCGACCAGGGGTGGGTTGCCGTTGCCCACTTGCTCCCCGTTGTAGAGCATCGGGGCTTCGTCCTTCTCCCCTTCACCGATGACGACAACTCCATCCATGTCGATGGTGGAGAGAACATCGCGCATTGCGTCGACCGCCGCTTGATCCACAGCATCCTTGTCTCCGGTGCCCTGGTACCGAGCCGCTGCAATCGCAGCAACTTCGGTAACCCTGACCAGTTCCAGAGCGAGGTTTCTATCTGGTGTTTCCGTCATCGTCCCCCCTATGAGACCTTGACAAGCAGGGCATCGCCTTGACCGCCGCCGCCGCACAGCGATGCGGCTCCGATGCCGCCTCCCCGCTGGCGCAGCGCATTGATCAACGTGATGACAATCCTGGCACCGCTGGCTCCGAGTGGATGTCCGAGTGCGACGGCTCCGCCGTTGACGTTCACCCTGTCGTGACCGATCTCGAGCATCCTCGCCGACCATAGAGCCACCGCGGCGAATGCCTCATTGATCTCAACCAAGTCCAGATCGGTGCGGCGTATCCCGGTGGCGGACAGGGCCTTATCGATGGCTTCTGCGGGACGCTCATGAAGGGTGGCGTCGGGTCCTGCTGTCTGCCCGTAGCCGAGGATCTCGGCCACGATCGGCAAGCCGGCGGCCTCGGCGGCGGCCCGATCGGCGACGATTACGGCGGCAGCTCCGTCGGAGATCTGGGATGCATTCCCTGCAGTCACGGTCCCATCGGCGAGGAACGCCGGTTTGAGCTTGCCCAGTGTTTCGCCGGTGGTGCCGGGTCGGATGCCCTCATCCTGCGCAACGATCAATGGGTCGGCGCGGCGCTGTGGCACCGTCACCGGCACAATCTCGTCTCGGAACAGACCGGTCTCGGTGGCGACGAGTGCTCGCTCGTGCGAAGCCGCCGCCCATTCGTCCTGCTCGAGCCTGCCGATTCCGAGGGTCGAGTTCTTGCTGTCTGTGGTCTCTCCCATGATGCACTTGTCGAAGGCGCAGAGCAGCCCGTCCTGGTTCAGGGAATCGATTAGCGCGCCATCGCCGTAGCGGAAGCCCTGCCGAGCACCGAGAACGAGGTGAGGTGCGTTGGTCATCGACTCCATTCCGCCGGCCAAGACGAAGCTGGCCTCGCCCAAACGGATGCGTCGCGAGGCATCCTGAATCGCAGTCATGCCGGACAGGCAAACCTTGTTGATCACCGTTGCCGGCACGCTCATCGATACTCCGGCATTGGCGGCGGCCAGCCGTGCGGTTGCCTGACCCTGACCGGCCTGAATGACGTGACCGAAAATGACCTCCGCTACCTCGGCGGGATCGACGCCGGCCCGGTCCAGCGCACCCTTCATAGCGAACGTAGCGAGGTCAGTGGCACGAAGCGGGGCTAGGGAGCCGTTGAATTTGCCTATTGGAGTTCGGGCAATCGAGCAGATGACGGGATTCATCCGGTCCTTTCGCGGTCGCTGCCGCGATGCTAACCAGTTGCCTGCGACCGGACCCGCTGCGATGGGCAGGACTAGCCCATCTCTATTTCGGTCAGGAGGCGTCGCACCCGCGGTTCGCTCACCTTACCCCTGACTCCGATCGACTGAGCAAAGAGGCTCACTCGGAGCTCCTGGATGAGCCAGGCGGCATCCATCAGCCGGGGCTCTGCCGGCATGGCAGTGGTAATCCGATCGAGCTCTGCCTCCAGAGCCTGAACCGTCGCCATATGAATCAGATCACGCGAGGGGTTCTCCGGTAGTTGTTCGATGCGGCGAGCGATCGCCAGCAAATAGCGGCGCACGTCGGCGATCCGCTCGGACCCGATCCTGGTGAGGAAACCGGGGTACACCAACGAAGACACCTGGGACCCGATGTCGGCGATGATCTCACCGTCGCGTTCATCTTCGAGACGGTTGAATGCGAGCTCGGCTTCCCAGAGCCCATCCAGCAGATCGAGCGAGTCTCGAGCCACCTTGGTCACCAGCGGATCCAGCCGGTTGCGAGCCGTTGCCAGGAGCCGATCGAAGTCGACAGCGTTCCAGGCGGGACCTCCGGCCTGCTCGATGATCTCGCCGAGGGCACAGCCGAGACAGTCCTCAACCCATTCGGTCGTGTCAGTGTGCGGTCCGGTGCGCAGCAGTTCTCGTGCGTCACGGTCGAGCAAAGGTCGCAGCAGTTGGCCCGGTGACGGCAGGTTGAGCAGCAGCAGACGGATCGTGCCTTGCCACATCGCATCCGTCTGTTCGGCTTCGTTGGCGAGCAACCTGATCCCAACGGTGTCACCCTCATCGATCAGCGCCGGATAGGCCTCCATGGTGTGAGCGGAGCCGGCCACGGAGACGAGGCGAGGGAGCTCGCCAAAGCTCCATTCGGTCAAGCCGGACGCTTCCATCTCGTGAGTCGTGGCATTCACGGTGGCGCGCGTCTCGCTCTGCACGTGGGCCTTCAGCACCTGCAGATCGGTCCCGCTGGCGACTTCATTCCCCTCGTCATCGACGATGCGAAACGACGGGCGCAGGTGTGCCGGCAGCGCTTCCAGGTCAAAGGTATCGACCGGGATGGGGACCCCACCGATCCGCTGCAGTTCCCGCCGCAGGTTGAGCAGGAGCCCTCCGTCGGCAGGATCGATCTTCGCCAACACTTGTCGGGCGGTGTCGGGAACAGGGGCGTAGAGCTTGCGAAAGCTCTTCGGCATCGAGCGGATAAGAGCGGTGACGAGGTCCTCCCGCAACCCCGGGACATGCCACTCAAAGACGGAGGGGTCGATGCGGTCGAGTCCCCGCAAAGGAACGTCGACAGTCACCCCGTCGGTGGCACTGGCGGGATCGAACTCGTACTCGAGGGGCAGGCCGAGATCGCCGTACTCCCAGACCTGAGGAAAGGCCTCCGGGTCGGGCGCAGCCGATGAAGGATCGATGAGGTCGTCGAGGCTCAGGTCGAGTAGGTGGGGCTGTGTTTCCTTGATGTCGCGCCACCAGCGGTCGAAGTGCCGAACGGTGGTGATGTCGTCGGGAATACGCGCGCCGAACCATGCCGTCAGGGTGTCGTCATCGACCAGCAGATTGGTGCGCCGCTCTCGATCCTCCATCTCGAGGACGGTGTCGATCTGATCGTGATTGTGGGCGACGAACGCATGCGGTGATTCCCATTCCCCGGCGACCAGGGCGTGGCGGATGAAGAGGTCGCGGGAGGCTTCGGTGTCAAAACGGCCGTACTGCACAACCCGGTCGGTCTGCAGCGGGATGCCGAACAGGGAGACTGTCTCCCGCGCCACCGCCGATCCTCGCTCTGCGTCCCACCATGGATCAGAGTGGGAACGGTTGATGAGGTGCTCTCCCGCCTCCTCGATCCACTCCGGGGGTATGGCGACGGTGGTGCGTGCCCACAGCCGGGTGGTCTCCACGAGCTCGGCCGCCATCACCCACTCCGGCGATCGCTTGAACAGAGTCGACCCCGGCGAGATGTAGAAGCGGGCACCACGCGCGCCGCGGTACTCGTAGCCGTCCGGGTTCTTTCTTCCGACGTGGGAAAGCAGCCCGGCCAACAGCGTGCGATGAACTGTGTCGGGCGTCGCCGGCTTCCGGTTGCGGTGTAGCCCCAGTTCCTTAGATATGTCCCGAAGCTGAGCATGGATGTCCTGCCACTCGCGGACTCGCCGATAGCTGAGGAACTCCTCCCGGCACAGCCGCCGAAACTGGTTGGAGGTCCGAGCGCGTCGCTCGGTGCGGAGGTAGTCCCAGAGGCGGATCCAGCCCAGGAAGTCGGATTCGTCATCGCGGAAGCGGGCATGCATTTGATCGGCATGCTGCTCCTTTTCGAGCGGGCGCTCCCGCGGATCCTGGATAGACAGCGCCGCCGCGATGACCTCGACCTCGTGCAGACAGTCCTGGCGATCTGCTTCGAGAATCATCCGCGCCAGCCTGATGTCGAGAGGGATACGGGCCAGTCGCCTGCCCAGCCTGGTCAGCCGGCGCCGGGTTCCGTCGCCGTCGGATCGGAGCGCCCCCACTTCCTCGAGCAGCGCAACACCGTCGCGGATCGAGCGAGAATCGGGCGGATCGAGGAACGGAAACGACTCGACCTCGCCGAGGTCGAGCGCCGCCATCTGCAGGATGACGGAAGCGAGCGACGTCCGCAGAATCTCCGGCTCGGTGAACTCGGGGCGGGAGTTGTAGTCGTCCTCGGTGTACAGCCGGATGCACACGCCGGGGCCGAGCCGGCCACAACGACCGGCCCGCTGGTTCGCCGAAGCCTGCGAGATCGGCTCGATCGGCAGCCGCTGCACCTTGGTCCGCCGCCCGTATCGGGAAATGCGGGCCGTTCCGGCGTCAACCACGGCCCGGATGCCGGGAACGGTCAGTGACGTTTCCGCAACGTTGGTTGCGATGACGACCCGTCTTCCGGTGTGCTTGGCGAAGACGCGGTTCTGCTCCCCGGTCGACAGCCGCCCGTACAGGGGCACGGTCTCGGTGTGCCGCAACCCCAATTCCTCGATTGCGTCGGCCGCGTCACGAATCTCCCTCTCTCCGGAGCAGAACACGAGTATGTCGCCGTCCCTCTCCGTGAACAGCTCAACTACGGCGTCGCAGATGCCCTGTGGTTGGTCCCGGGGCTCCGAGAGGTTGGGATCGTCGAGCGGCCGATATCGAACTTCCACGGGGTAGGTACGACCCGAGACCTCAACGATCGGTGCGTCTTCGAAGTGGGCGGCGAACCGCTCCGTGTCGATAGTGGCCGAAGTGATGATGACCTTGAGATCGGGGCGCTTCGGAAGCAAGTTCTTGAGGTAGCCGAGCAGGAAATCGATGTTGAGGCTGCGCTCATGGGCCTCGTCGATAATGATGGTGTCGTATCTGCTCAGCCTGCGGTCGTGGTGGATCTCGTTGAGCAGGATCCCGTCTGTCATCAGCTTCAAGAGGGTGGTCTCCCCAACCTGATCGGAGAACCGAACGGTGTACCCGACCAGTTCGCCCACGGTGCTGCCGAGCTCCTCGGCAACGCGGTTGGCGATCGACCTGGCTGCGATCCGGCGCGGCTGGGTGTGACCGATCCAGCCGTCGATACCCCGGCCCAGCTCGAGGCACATCTTGGGGATCTGAGTGCTCTTCCCCGATCCTGTCTCGCCGGCGACGATCACGACCTGGTTGTCGCGGATCGTGGCGAGAAGCTCGTCGCGGCGATCCGTGATGGGTAGCTCTGCCGGATAGCTCATCTTCCCTGGAGCGGCGGCGCGACGAGCGGTGAGTTTGACGGCGGCCGCATCGATCTCCCCAGCGATGGCCAGCAGGAGCTTCTGCTGCTTCGCAGGCGCGCTGACCCGAGCCGCACCGCTGATGCGCCGCTGGAAGCTGCGGCGGTCGGCCAGCATGAGCTCGTCGGCTCGTGCGCGCAGATCAGAGACAGTCACAGACATGGAAACGCCCTCATGGTATTGCGCTAGCTTGGTCCTATGTTCGCCTACAACCTCGATCACGTTGCTCTCGCCGTGCGCGATCTCGACAGTTCCCTCGCCGAGTACAAGCGTCTATACGGGAGTGACCCGATCTATCGCGAAGTTGTTGCCGAGCAGGGCGTCGAAGAGGCGATGATCGCAGTCGGCGGATCCTACGTGCAGTTGCTGCAGCCGCTTGGGCCGGACACGCCGGTTGGCAGGTTCATCGAGTCCCGCGGCGAGGGCATGCACCATGTAGCGCTCGCTGTGGCCGATATCGATGCGGCCCTGGAGCACCTCGAAGCGGAGGGCGCGCGCCTGGTCGATGAAACGCCGAGGATTGGGGGCCGGGGAGCCCGCATCGCCTTCGTACATCCGGAGGCATTCGCCGGAACTCTCGTCGAGCTCGTAGAGTTGCCGTCATGAAGTTCGAGGTGTCGGGCCGACCTGGTCACGAGGAGACCGCCGCAATTGCGGCAGTGATCAACACGATTGCTGCGGAGGAGGCGAATGCGCTGGCCACTCCGGTGCAGGTGCCGCGGCAGAGTTCCTGGGTCCTGGCCTGGCGGCCGCGCGACATCCCCGCCCCGTTGCCTTCGCACACCTACGAGACGCAGTCCTGGGCCGAGGTAGAACCGGACGGCGAGTAGGCCCACCCGGCTCCCCGAGTTGCATTGCATGCAACTCGGACCTGCCTTGGCAGGCGGTGTTTGCATCACCCGAATCGGCGTCAGCCCGAGTTGCATTGCATGCAACTCGATGGTGATTGCATCACCCTCAGACCTCGGTCGGTTCTTCGAGCTCGGCTTCGGCGCGATCCCCTTCGGATATGACCCCGGCCAACCTCAACGAGAACTTGAAAGCGGCCCCGGTGGGAAAGCGAGGCTCGTACCAAACATCGCCCCCCATGGCCCGGGCCAGCTGGCGGGCGATGGGGAGGCCTAGACCCACCCCTTCGGCCTGTCTCGAGTCACCCTTCCCGACCTGCTCGAAGTGCTCGAAGATGCGTTCCCAATCGCCGTCCGGAATCCCGGGACCGTTGTCCGCCACTGTGATCGTGTACAGGTCGGTCCCCGCTTCGCCATCGAGCTTCACGGAGTCGCCTCCGTACTTGCGGGCGTTGTCGAACAGGTTGCGCAGGATCTGTCCGACCCGACCTCGGTCGGCGTTGACTATCACGCCGCTGGGGATGTAGGTGTTGACGTCCTTGCTCGCACCGGCAAATACCAGTCGTGAGGTTGCGGCAATCTCAGCGGCGAGGTCGAACTCCTGAGGGCGGAGCCGCAGACGCCCGGCTTCGATTCGCGGGATGACGAGGATGTCCTCGACGAGGTTGCTCAGGTGCTGTGCTTCCTGGCGCATGATGACGAGGAACTCGGAGATCTCCTCCGGCGTGAGATCGGGCCAATTCGCCCGCAACGTCTCGGAGAAGCCGGCGATGCTGGTCAGCGGGGTGCGGAACTCGTGGCTGACCATCGAGACAAACTCGTCCTTCAACTCAACAGCACGGCGCTCTGCTGCCAGGGCGTCACGATGGCGAAGGGTTGCCGCGTGGAGCGCCTGTACTGCCCCGTAGAGGAGCGAGCCGATCAGGAGAGACATGAGTGTCATCACCACGATGTCGAAGATCACGTAGCGCGTCGAGCTGATGATGGGGTCGCCAAGTGGGGAGATAATGACGACGGGGATTCCGATAACGAGGGCAGCGGCAATGGCGCTAGCGGCGCGAACTAGCGGAAGGAGGAGGAGAGCTCCGGTGACGATGTAGACGAAAGTCACCGCCAGCCCCAGGCTCGGGTTGCCCTTCACCATCGAAATGGCGCAGAAGACGACCGTGTCGGTGAGCAGCATTGGGAGTGCGCTGGTTCCCCTGGTTCTTCGCCATATCCCGTCACCTGTGAGGTAGGCGGCAGCGAAGATGACATACCGAGCCGGCGTCATCCCTTGGATTATCCCGGTGATCGCCATGGCGACGAGCACGATGCCGAACAGAGCCCGCACCGTGTTGACACGCTGGCGAACTTCAGCGTATGCAACGGGTGCTTGCAGTTTGGCGAGCTCTGTGATGCTCACGGTAATCCCACTCGTTCCGTCGTCGCCCCCTGCACCCCCGCCCGGTGCAGCCTACGGCATTGTTGTCGACAAACGACTCGCCGGAGTTAACGAATCTGTTCGAGTTGGTCCATCACGATGTCGGGGACCCTGAGGTCACCGGTTCCGATCCCGACCGCCAGATGATCCTTGTATGTGCCATGGAAATCTGAGCCCCCGGTGGCCACGATTCCGAGTCCGGCGCAGATCTCTGCGATCCGGTTCCGCATCTCCGGCGAGTACTCGCCGTAGTAGGCCTCGATTCCGCCGAGGCCACATGCGACCAGTTCCCGGAAGCCGGTGGCGAACTCATCTGCACGCAGATGGAGGGTGTGCGGGTGGGCGATGACGGGCACCGCTCCGGATTCCCTGCTGAGGCTGATGGCTTCCTCGGCGGTGAGGCGCAGTCGTGGCACGTAAGCCGGTCGACCCGCCGCCAGGTAGCGGTCGAACGCCGCTTGCGCCGAGTCGACAAAGCCCCTGGCGATGAGGACGCTGGCGAAGTGGGGGCGACCAACCACCCCGGTCCCCGCCTCCTGGGCCACCTCTTCGTAGGTGATAGTGAGACCCAGCTCCTGCAGTCGATTCACGATCTCGAGGTTGCGTTCGTGCCGTCCCCGGCGCAGTTCCTCGAGTCGATCCTGGATGGGCCCCTCTCCGGGTTCGAGGAAGTAGACCAACATGTGCATGCTCTGCTTCCGCCAAAGCACAGAGAGCTCCGTGCCACCTATGAAGCGGATTCCATGGTTGGCGGCCGCCGCCTTCGCCTCCGGTACTCCGTCGAGGACATCGTGGTCGGTGAGTGCGATCCCACTCAGCCCTGCCGCAACCGCCATTTCCACGACCGTCGTCGGGCTCTCGGAGCCGTCGGAGAAGTAGCTATGGAGGTGGAGGTCAACAGCCATGGAGTCGGGGTCTATCCCCAGACGAGGTTGGCCACGATTATGAGCCCGCTGAAGACCACGGCCCAGACCGCAACGCGCTTGGCGCGATCGATGATCTTCTGCCGTCGCTTCTGCTTGTCGAGCTCGGCTTGTTTGACGGCACGGTTCTGCCGTTGCCGTTCCCGTTTGTCAGTCGCCATAACGATTCAGATTCTAGAGCGCGTTCGGCTACTCGGCGATGTCGACCGATTCGATGTACAGAGTCTCGAGCGGCACGCTCACCTCACCGGAGAGGCTCTGACCAAGCGGGATCTCGGCAATCCGCTCAATCGTGTCGAATCCCGTCACCACCTTGCCGAAGTAGTTGTAGAAGTTCGGCAATGGCGCATCGGCAAGGACGATGAAGAACTGGGATCCCGTCGTGTTGGATCCGGCATTGGCCATAGCGAGGGCGCCCTCCTCGTAGAGGAAACCGGGTTCGGGGAGTTCATTGGGGATGGTGTAGCCGGGGCCCGCTCGTCCGGTAGCCGTGGGATCGCCGGCCTGGATGACAAATTCCGGCACGACCCGATGGGAGACCGAACCATCGAAGTAGCCGCTACGGGCCAGGAACACAAAAGAGTTGACCGTCTCCGGTGCCAGCTCGGGGTACAGCTCGACGACGATGTCGCCACATGAGGTGGTGATGGTCGCGGTGAGGGGCACGCTCGCATCGAGGCCCTGATCCTCGGGGGCGTCGAAAGTCATCGGTGTCAACTGGGGTGGGGAATCAGCACCGCAGGCCGTTGGCTGAGCGACAAAGCCGGCATAGTCGGAAGGTGGTCGTGGCGGCAACGTGATCTCGGGCACGCCGTCCGTCGTCGTTGTTGCCGCGGCGGCTGTGGTCGCGGTCGTGTCCTGTTCGGCTGTGCCGGCGTCCTCGTCGGAGCCACCGCAGGCAGTTACGGCCAGCGCGATCGCAACGCAGACCAGTGGGATTCGTGATAGTGCTGACATGAGGCGGGATGGTAATTGGGCTGATGCGTTAGGCCGGTACACTCGCCCGATGCCGATTGTTGTGCAGAAATACGGCGGTACTTCCGTTGCCGACGCGGAACGCATTCGAGCAGTCGCCGCTCGCGCCGTTACCACCCAGAAGTCGGGCAATGACGTTGTTGTGGTCGTCTCTGCAATGGGGAAGAGCACAGACGAACTGATCACCCTGGCCTCAGAAGTGACGCCCAACTCGCACCCGCGGGAAATGGACATGTTGCTGACCGCAGGAGAGCGAATCTCGATGGCGCTGCTCGCCATGGCCATCGAGGACCATGGGATCGGATCGATGAGCCTCACCGGATCGCAGGCCGGGATCCTCACGACCGAGGAACACGGCCACGCGGAGATCATCGGCATCCGCGGGGATCGGGTCCGCGAGGGTCTGGCCGAAGGCAAGGTCGTGATCGTTGCCGGATTCCAGGGTTTCAGCCCGGAGACCAGGGATGTCACCACGCTCGGCCGCGGCGGTTCCGATGCCACCGCAGTCGCCTTGGCCGCCACTTTGCAGGCGGATGTTTGTGAGATCTACACCGATGTCGACGGGGTCTTCACCGCCGACCCCCGGTTGGTGCCCGGCGCCAAGAAGCTGAAGGAGATCTCGTTCGAAGAGATGTTGGAGATGGCCGCGGCAGGTGCCGGGGTCCTGATGGCTCGATCGGTGGAGTTCGGGCGTCGCTACAACGTACCCATCCACGTTCGGTCGTCGTTCCACGGCGGCGTCGGGACCTGGGTCAAGGAGGAAACCATGGAGGAAGCGATTATCCGAGGTGTGGCGCATGACGTGTCGGAAGCCAAGGTAACGGTCCATGGGGTTCCGGATTCGCCCGGCTTGGCCGCCCAGTTGTTCGAACCTCTCGCCGAGGCTGGTGTCAGCGTCGACATGATCGTGCAGAACGTATCCCGCGATGGCGTGACCGACATCAGCTTCACGGTCGCCCGCAGCGAGCTGAACACCGCGGAGACGGTGGCAAAGCTGGCCGCAGATGCAATCGGGGCTGCCGGCGTCGATGTAGATCACAACATCGCCAAGGTGTCCCTGGTCGGCGCGGGCATGAAGGACGAGTTGGGCATCGCCGGGAAGATGTTCCGCATCCTCTCCGATCACGGCGTGAACATCGAAATGATCAGTACCTCACCGATCCGCATATCCTGTGTGGTTCGAGGCGACGATGTGGCCGCTGCGGTCCAGGGACTGCACGACGGCTTTGCGCTCGGAGAGGAGAGCTGAGGATGGGCAAGAGAACAGCGATTGTTGGCGCAACCGGTGCGGTTGGGACCACGATGCTCTCGATTCTCGAGCAGCGCGACTTCCCGATCTCCGAGTTGCGGATGCTGGCTTCCAGCCGGTCGGCGGGTCGGGTCATCGCCACCAAATGGGGCGAGGTCACCGTCGAAGATCTGGCAACAGCGGATCCTTCTGGTATCGAGATCGCACTGTTCTCGGCTGGTGGCGGCCGCTCCAAGGAGTACGCACCGAAGTTCGCTGCGGCCGGGGCTGTGGTCATCGACAACTCATCGGCGTTCCGCATGGACGACAACGTTCCGCTCGTTGTGGCCCAGGTGAATGATCATGCTGTGGCCGAGCACCACGGGATCATCGCCAACCCGAATTGCACGACCATGGTGGTGATCATGGCCGCCGGCCCTCTGCACCGCGCGGCGGGGTTGAAGTCGATGACTGCGACGTCGTACCAGTCAGTGTCGGGCACAGGCCAGACCGGGATGGACGTGCTTACCCACGAGATCGATGTGCTCGGGAAGGACCACGAGCTGCTCGCCAAGGGAGGCTGGACCGAGCCGGGGAGCGACGTATACAGCCGACCGATCGGTTTCAACGTGCTGGCTCACGCCGGAGGCTTTACCGATCAGGGGTACACGGACGAGGAGTGGAAGCTGGTCAACGAGACCAGGAAGATCCTCGAGGCTCCCGATATCAAGGTCGAGCCCTTCTGTGTCCGGGTGCCGGTGATGGTCGGTCACGGCATTGCGGCCACGATGTTCTTCGATCGGCCGGTATCCCTCGACGAGGCGAACGAGATCCTCGGTTCTGCTCCCGGCACGCAGTTGTGGGACGACTCCAAGGTGCCAACGCCGCTGGATTCGGCGGGGATCGACGATGTCATCATCGGCCGGGTCCGCCCCACAGTTGGCGACCCCGGCGGGATCAGCCTGTGGACGGTGGGTGACAACCTGCGCAAGGGTGCTGCGCTCAACGCCGTGCAACTGGCGGAACTCGTCTAGCGACTGTCAGTCCCCGGCTGATGCAAACAGCGGCTGCCCGAGGGCAGCTTGGAGTTCGATGCGATCGAACTCCCCAGCTGCCGATTCACTAACTAGCGGCTACGCCATGCAATGGCGGTGATCAACGCAAACGCAGTGAATTCGCCGGCGGCGAACGCATAGGCAACCCGGGTCAGCGGTTCTCCCCCGGACATGGCGAGGCCGGCGCCTGCCACGACTGCGGCGACAAGCCAGCCGATGGCAAGGTCTCTCGTTCTGCCCCTAGCTATCAAGATCTGGGTGACGAACACGACGGCCAGCGCCGTCATCGCCCCTGCACCGCCGAGACCTCCCACGAGGTTGGGGGGTCGGAACTCGGCACCGTAGAGCACCTCGATGATCGTGGGCAGGATGTAATAGCTTGCAACCCCGGCAACAACCGCCGCCCCGGTTCCCAGAACTGCGAGGCGGCTCGACCATCTATGCAACACCTCCGGCTTGCCGTCACTGAGCGCAGTAGCCATTGCAGCCAGGAAGCGTGTGGCCAGCCCATACGATGCCGTTATCGGCCCGCGTAGGAGCGTGAAGGTGATGAAGTAGATGCTGACTTCCGCCGGTGAACCACCGATGAGGTTCACCACCAGGGGACCTCCGGCCAGGATGAGCTGAGAAAGGGCTGAGGCAACAACCAATAGTTGCAGCAGGCCGGTCGCATCTGGGACATCGGAGGGAACCCGATCGGGATCGGTGCGGACCAGATACGGCCTGACCAGCAGCAGAGTCAACGGCGCAGCGCCGAGAGCCAGGCCAAACCAGAACGACCCGGCGTCGATGACGGCAAACAGGATGCCCAACCCGGTTAGCGCAAAGGCTTCGAGCATCATCGAGAGCCCGTAGGCACGGAAGCGCCGCCGGCCTGCCATGACTCCGCGGGCGATGGTCATGATGGCTCGGGCGAACATCAGCAGTGCCATTGCGATGATGAACGAGGGTCGCCCTTCGAAGAAGCGATCGGTGCCGATTGCCGCAATCGCAACACCGACCAACCCGCCAAGAGTGAGAGCGATGCCGATCTGGCGGCGGGCTCCTGCTTCCAGCGCAGCTCCCGCCTGCAGAGTGACTCGTCTGGTGGTCATCTGCTCCACCGGCAGCATGACGATCGTGTAGACGAGGAAGCCGATAGTCCAGACGATGGCTACCGGGGCGAATCCCTCGTCACCGAGTGCTCGGCCTCCGACCACTTGAAACGCATAAGCACCGATCGAGGCAACGATCGCCCCGAGGGCGATCATCCAGGTGCCGTCATTGCGGGTTTCGGGAGCGGAAACGGGGCGATTCACCCGGCGACAATAACCGGCGGGGACGATTCCTCTGGAGATGATGTATGCGCTTAGGGTCGCACCCCCATTGGCCGATAGTTGTTGTACCGTAGGAAGTGCCGTGCGAGGTACGAGATGAATGCCAAAACTTCAATCGTCATTGATCGCCCGATAGACGAAGTGTTCGCCTACGTCAGCAATGTGGAGAACATGCCCCGTTGGGTCTCCGGGGTCCGGCGAGCACGGCTTCTGTCGAAGAAGGTCAAGGCCGGGGCGCGCTTCACCGCTGACTACGCCCAGGGCATGCGGAATGCGACGATCGACTTCCAGATCATCGAGTTCGAGCCCCCGGTGCGGTTCACCGCCACGGCGGAACGCGGCCCGTTCTCGTTCCCTTTCCGCGGGACCTTCGAATTCCGGTCGGTTGGTGATTCCACAGAGGTGATCAGCAACGTCGAGACCGGTGATGAGAGTCTGGCTACCAGGCTGGCCAACCTTCTGTTCGGCCCGATCGTGCGCCGTAGCTTCCAGAAGCGGCTGCAGGATGAGTTGCTGGCGCTCAAGCTGAGTTTGTCGCGCAGGGCTCAGGGCACTGACAATCGGTAGACGGCTACCGTGACATCCGACCTTCCAAGTCGGGAGTCTCATGAGTGTTGGAAGCGCTGCGGCCATCACGATCGAACGGATCATCGTTCCTGTAGAACGGATGCACCGCGCCATTTCCCAAAGATGGTTCTCGGCAGTTGGTCTTCCCGGCAAACCCGTTGAGGCAGCCCACAACGGTGTCGCGAAGACCGTCTACAGCTCGATTCGACTCGCTGCTTCTCTGGGTGGACTCGCGGCTGACCACCTTATCCGTGTGCCACCCGCTACCGCTGATCGAACCAAGGCGGTAGTCAATGGGTTGTGGGGCGACAAGCTTGGCCAACACGCCGCGCGGCTCGAGGTGCCGATGGGGTTGCGCGATCGCTCTAGCGAGCCTGTTGCATTCGAGCACATCGCCGATGCGTACCCTGATCCAGGTCCAAACCTCGTATTCCTTGTGCACGGCTTCGCCGATACGGAGCGGTGCTGGCTCGCGACCGCCACCCGCCCGGGGATGTACGAAGTGCTCGATGAATCCAGCGGGTTCACACCGATCCTGGTTCGCTACAACACCGGTATGTCGCTGGCTGTCAACGGCGCTTTGCTGGCAAGACTGATTGAGGACCTCACATCGGCGTGGCCGGTGCCGGTCCAGACAGCGGCCGCAGTGGGGCACTCTATGGGCGGCCTGGTGATGCGCAGCGCGTGTGCAGAAGGGCAGAACGATGGCCACAGCTGGGTATCGAAGATGTCGAGCCTCACCACAATTGGGTCGCCCCACCTAGGGACCCCGATCGAGAAGCTGGTGAACGTCCTGGCTGCGAGCCTCGGCATCTCTCGGAACACCGTCCCGCTGCAGGAGTTCACCGACACCAGGAGCGACGGCATCAAGGATCTCCGCTGGGGCTTGGCCGGTCACCCGCTCTCTCCGGGCGTCGCCCACCACTTCGTGGCCGGCGTGGTTACGAGCCGAGCTCAGCACCCTGTCGGCGCAGCTCTTGGCGATCTCGTGGTCCGAGTTCACAGTGCAACAGCCGGATCAGAAGCGGAGACGTCAAGCGAGGTTGTCGTCGGAAGGTCGCGGCACAATGACCTCGTTCATAGCGACGAGGTCATCAGCCAGGTCGTTGCTTGGCTCGGGGCATGAGAAAGGCCGGCAACTATCGCTGCCGGCCTTCTGGTCGGGACGGCCGGATTTGAACCGGCGACCTCATCGTCCCGAACGATGCGCGCTACCAAGCTGCGCTACGTCCCGAGTGTCGAGATTGTAGCCATAGTTCGTAACAGCGAATAGCCCGGGATCAGTTGCTGAGTCTCTCGACTCGAATTCGATCGATCCGGTTGCGATCCATGCGCATCACGACGAGCCGATAGTCATCGACCGTTAGCTGATGACCATCGGATGGGATGTGCCCGGCGATCGAGAGGAACATGCCCCCGAGGGTTGAGTATGGGCCTTCCGGGAACTCGTGGCCCATTGCATCGCAGAAGTCATCGATGGGTAGCCGCCCGTCGGCCATCCACCGTCCTGCCCCGATGGGCACGATCGACGGCACACCCGGGTCGTACTCGTCCTGTAGCTCGCCGACGAGCTCAGACACAAGGTCCTTGATGGTGATGATTCCTTCGACGCCTCCGTGCTCATCGAGCACCAGGGCCATAGTGAATCGCCGTGACTGCATGTCCTGGAGTACCTGGAGCACGGGAGTTGACTCGGGGACGTACGTGGGCTTGCGGAGCAGAGCGGCTATGTGGTCGGGATCCGGGTCGCCGTCCACCTGGAGGACGTCCTTTACGTAGAGGATGCCGATGAGATCATCGAGGCCGCCCCCCGTCACCGGGAAGCGGGAATGGGCTGCGCTGCTGACCGCTTCCCGTACGTCCTCGATCGATACCGGGTTGCCCAACGTGACGATGTCGATACGCGGGGTCATGACATCCCGCACCGGGCGATCGGCGAGAGTGAACAGCGAGTCGATGATCTCACGCTCTGCAGCTTCGATCTCTCCACCGGCGGCACTGAGCTCGGCCAGCGCCTTGATGTCGGCCTCGGTGACGCCACGGGAGTCGTCGTTGGTAGACAAACGGAGCATGCGGAGCAGGCCCCGGGTGACCGCAGTGAACAAACGGGCGACCGGGTTCAGAACGAGAGACAGCCGCCAGATGGTCGGGGCGACCGCCAGGGAGAATCGCTCCGGATAACGGGCGGCGATCGTCTTGGGTGTGATCTCACCAACGATGAGCACCACGATCGTTACCACGAGCGTCGAGACCCAGGGTCCCCACTTATCTCCGATCAGCGAGATGAACAGCGTTGTGGCTACTGCGGCACCCAGGATGTTCACCAGGTTGTTGGCGACGAGCAGCGTCGAAAGCAGGCGCTCCGGGTCGGCAACGAGCTGGGCGACCCGCTTACCCCGCCTACCCAGGGTCGATACCTGATGAACTCGCTCGCGCCCGATCCCAATCAGTGCCGTTTCCGATCCGGAGAAGAAGCCGGAGCCGACGGCGCAGATCGCAAGGATTGCGATGTAGATGATGTTGATGACGCTCATCTAGCTTGGTGCGATCTAGTCGGCGATTGCTTGATCAATGGCGGTGCGGAGGTCGTGGGCTGTGAACGGCTTGGTAACCCAGGCGGCAACACCAGCCCGCTTGGCGAGGAAACTGTCGGCAGCTCGATCGAGGAGAAGCACAACCGGCACTGACTCCTGATCGGCGAGCGCCGCCCGCTGATGAAGGTCGCGAGCAACCGCCATGCCTCCCATGCTCTTCACCTGTAGATCGATCACTACGGCATCGGGGCCTTCGGCGTCCACCAGGTCGAATGCGGTACGCGGGTCGTCATGATCGATGAGTGCGTAATCGGGCTCGGTTAGGGCGGCATGGACTTCGTTGCTGGCCCAGGCCTCGTCAGCGAGGACGACGATTCGTAGTGCCATGCCGGGAAGGGTAGCGCGGGAGGGTATCGGATTGGCTGTCACGGGTTACCATGCGCCGTCGTGTTGAGACGTCTTTCCCTTCTGTTTCTGTTACTGAGCGCTGCGTTCGCCGCGGTTCCCGCCGTTGGCCAGGAACCCGGTCCCGGGCCTGTTGTGGTAACGGATGTGCGGGGCCCGCTCGATCAGCGAGCCATTGACTTCCTCGTCGATGTCATCCGCAACGAGGACGCTCAGCTGATCGTGTTGAAGATCGACAATCCCGGTGTGGCTTCTGGCGATCTGGGGGTGCTGGTGACCGCGATCCAGACTTCGGCGACTCCGGTTGCTGCCTGGATCGGCCCGGAGGGCGCAGTTGCCTTTGGGGAGGTCACGGTCATCCTCGATGAGGTCGCAATTGTCGGTGGAGCTCCGGGTGCCAGCTACGGGCTCTCTGCTTTCGAGGGACATACCGATTGTGGAGGAACTCCGGAGGAGTGCTTCACCTTCTCGGGGCTATACGATCGTGAGGTAACGATTGTTCCTGAGCAGAACTCAGATGAGTTTGTCGTGCAGCCCACCATCGGTCAGTTCATCGCTGCCCTCGACGGCCGAGACGTGCAGACCCTGCTCGGCAACGTCGGTCTGGAAACGGCAGAGGAGATCACCCTCGAGGATGGGACAACCGCCACCGTTTCCTCGGTTGACGTCCGTTTCCTGAAGCCGACGCTGCTAACTCGCTTCCTCCGTCTCGGCACGCAGCCCGATGGGGCCTTCTTCTTCCTGATGGCGGGGCTGGCGGTCGTAGCCTTTGAGTTCTACGCCGCCGGCGCCGGGATCGCCGCTGCGGTCGCCGCCCTGTCGCTCTTCCTGGCCGGGTACGGCTTCGCCACTTTGCCGATGAACTGGTGGGCCGTGATTGCGGCCGTGCTTGGGATCGGCCTGTACACGTGGGATTTCCAACGTCACGAGTTGGGAGTACGCAGCATTGTGGGGACGGTCCTGATCCTGTGGGGTGGGATAGCTTTCGTTGGTGGGCCGCCCCAGATCGGCACCAGCCTGTGGTCGGTTGTGCTGACAGCCATCGGCATTGCACTGTTCTACCTGTTCGCTATGACGACGATTGTCCGTTCCCGATTCGGGACGCCAACCATTGGCCGTGAGCACCTAGTTGGAGCTACGGGAGTTGCGGACTCCGCACTCGATCCGGACGGTGTTGTGGTTATCGACGGAGCGAAGTGGCGGGCCCGTTCGCATAGGGCGGCGGGTATCGCGGCCGGGGCCGAGATCGAGGTCCTCGCCGTCGAAGGCATCACACTTCAGGTTGCCCCGCACGAGGTCGCGAAAACCTGATTAGCCAACTGTCAGGATATTCCTGGCGCAGTTCGGATCACGTGTCTAACTTCCATTTTCCGCTGTGTAAGTCACCGCCTTGTGGAGGAGGAGTCTGTGACGACGATGGACCGTTCTTGGCAGCCAGTTGCCCTGTGTCGTGGGAATCACTCCCATCTGTTCTTCCCCCCCACCACATCTGAGCGAAAAGACGAGCGGGAAAGGCGCGAACTGCGTGCCAAAGCCGTCTGCCGGGTGTGTCCGGTACAGGCCGACTGCCTGGAATATGCCATCGCCTCCACCGAGCAGTACGGAATCTGGGGCGGTTTCACCGAGACCGAGCGTCGCCAGCTTCCTGCGGTGGCCACCGGTCGGATGCGCACCGCGGTATAGACCCACCATCTGGCCAGGGCCCGGCTGATCTAGTCGAGTTAGCGCAAGCTTCTGACATCGCCGTTCCGGCGCGTCACTCCCTTCTTGTCCAGCCACTCGAGGAGAGGGACGGCGTGACGCCTCGTCACCTCGAGCCGGTCGCGGAAGTCTGCAACGGCGAACTCATCCGGCAGATCCACCAGGGCAGATTCGATCGTTGCGATCTGATTCGGCAGGTAGACGAGATCCGCCTCGATACGAACGAGTTGCCCGTCACGGATGAGGGCGTAGAGCAGCTCCTGGGATAGCCCGAGCTGTGACGCCCGGGGAACAGCGAGGCTCTCTGCAAGGCGCGCCTGGGCGGCTTGCCAATAGGCCTCCTCGCTCGAGGTCAGCCCGGGAGCGAAGTGTGCCTGGCGAATCGTCGAACCGTCATCCACCAGATCATCGCTGCCTGCCACCACCAGCGAGATCGTTGCTGGGTCTACATCGAGGGACGAAGCCAGCTCGGCCCTGGGGATGCCCGGTCGGAGCCGATTGTCGGCATGGAAGCGGGCGGTGCTCGCGAGGATCGACTCCAGGATTGCCGCTGCCTCCTGATCAGCCATCGCCTGTGTTGCAGTGACAAACTGTGTTGCCGGCCTGCCGCCACCGGAGTCTTGATAGAGGCGAGCGAGAGAGTCGGCGCCGCGGATCGCAAGCAGAGCGTCGGCGACCGCATTTGCGGCCGGGTCAGGTCCGTCGTCCAGAGCAGCCGCCACAGCCGAAGCCGCCTCTCGCAGTGCCGGCCCCGACGACGGCGGATGCGGGTCCAGCACCCGGCCTCCGGCAACAACGGCACGACGCCCGGCCTCGCGGAGGATGAAGCGGTCTCCGCTTTGCATCGGGATAGGGGAGTTGCTCCTCACCAAGCAGAGGCTCTCTCCAATCACCCGAATCCGCACCGGCCACGAGCCGCTTCCCAGATGGAAGTGATAAGCACCCCGTGAAGTGATCCGCTCCTCGATATTGCGGACCTGGCGCAACTCGGTGAGGAAGGATGTGCTCGAGCCGAAGGCGTCGGGCGGTCCCAGCATTGCGCCCCGATCAGGCTCCACCGCCCCGGATATGTTGAGGGCAGCACGTGTACCGGGGTCGAGCGACTCCACAGACTCCTCGTGGTGTTGCATCCCCCTGATGCGAACCGGCACCTCGGACGGCCAGAGAACCAGGTCGTCATCGACTGCGAGCGTTCCACCGGAGAGCGTACCGGTGACGACCGTACCGGCACCGGAGATGTGGAACGATCGATCGATCCACATGCGGGGTCGTGCCAGATTGGCCGGATCACCCGCTTGATCGAGTTGATCCTCGAGTGAGGCCCGGAGCTCATCCATTCCCTCATCGGTGATAGGTGATACCCGGATGACCGGCCAGTCGGCCAGGCTCGTTCCCTCGGTCTTCTCGAGGACTTCCAGTTCTGCAAGGTCGATGTCATCGCTGTCGGCAAGGTCGACCCTGGTGAGGGCAACAACGCCGTGGCGCGTATCCAGCAAGTCGAGAACGGATAGATGCTCTTCGGACTGCGGCATCCAGCCCTCATCGGCGGCGACGACAAAAAGGGCAACGTCGATCGCACCAACGCCGGCGAGCATGTTCTTGATGAAGCGCTCATGCCCGGGTACATCCACGAAGCCAACATCGTGAACGCCCAGCTTGGCCCAGGCGAAGCCGAGGTCGATAGTCAGGCCTCGCTCCTTCTCCTCGGCCCATCGGTCGGGATCGCGGCCCGTCAGCGCCTGGATGAGCGTTGATTTGCCGTGGTCGACGTGACCGGCGGTGGCAATGATCGGCATGTCAGCTCAGAATCCGGGCCAGCAGCGAGTCGTCGGCCGGATCAACCGTGCGCAAGTCCAGGATCAGCTCACCTTCGCGCCTCCTGGCGAGCACGGGTGGTGTCGCGCTCAACAACCGTTCCCAGAGCTCATCAGCCTTGCCGGCGAGTCGAAGGTTGGGGGAGGGGATGGTCTCCCCGGGGACCGATCCGGCGCCGGGTAGCGACTCACCGACTATCACCTCGCCCCGGCCGCCCAAAGCCTCTAGCAAGTGGTTGTGTCGTCGCTCGAGAGAGTCGTAGTCGAGCGAAGCCATCGCCCAAAACGGTATCTCGCCGCCACGATCGTCGGCATACAACTCCAGAGTTGCGGCCAGTGCCGCGTGAGTGGCGCCGTCGATCCGCACCGCTCTCGCCAGCGGGTGTTGGGCCATCAGGGTGATCAGATCGGAGCGTCCCACTGCGATGCCTGCCTGCGGTCCGCCCAGCAGCTTGTCCCCGGAAAACAGCACGACGTCTGCACCATCCTGGAGGGTCTGTCGCACCCCCGGCTCGGCTGCCAGCCAGGTCGGAGGACTTCCCGGCACCCAGGGAACGTTGGCGTCGAGCAGGCCGCTGCCCACATCGGCAATCAGCGGCACTCCGGTTCGGTTGGCGAGTGCAGCCAGGTCTGCGTATGAAACCGACTCCGCAAATCCTTCGAGCCTGTAGTTAGACGGATGAACCTTGAGGAAGGCCGAAGCCTCATTGGCCACGCGCTCGTAGTCGGTGAGCCGGGTGCGATTAGTGGTGCCTACCTCAACCAGATTTGCCCCGGAGGCTGCCATCAACTCGGGGAGCCGGAACGATCCCCCTATCTCGATCTCCTCGCCGCGGGAGACAACGGCGTTCCCATCACCGGCGATCGCAGCCAGCGCGACCAGCAGAGCTGCGGCGTTGTTGTTGAAGATGATGGCAGCTTCGGCGCCGGTAACGACGGTGAGCAGATACCTGGCATAGCCGGCGCGCCGGCCCCTTCTCCCGGTGCGGATGTCGAACTCCACATTCCCGTAGTCGGTGAGCAGGTCCTGCGCATCCTCAGCGGCGCGCCTCGCCATCGGTGCCCGCCCGAGGTTGGTGTGCAGCAACACCCCCGTGGCATTGACCATCCGGGTGGGGCGGGTCCCGTGCAACTGGTGCGCGATCCGGGCCGCATCACTCTCGGGATCAGCGTCGCCTCCGGCTTGGATTGCGGTTCTAGCGTCTGCGATGACCTGACGAGCCACGGTGGTCGCCACCAGCCGGGTCAGCCCGTTGGCGGTCAGCCGATCAGCCAGAGTGTCGACGCGGGGTAGGTCCCTCAGCTCCATGTGGCAGAGCCTACCCATACCGGTATGCTCGATTCCCATGCGGCCTACAACCCTGCTCTTCCTTGCATTTGTTTTTGTCCCCCCAATCGAAATCGGGCTGTTCATCTTCGTCGGCGGCCGGATCGGCTTCTGGTCCACGATGGCGATTGTGCTCCTCACCGCAGTCATCGGTGCCAACCTCGTCTCGCGACAGGGCCGGGGGGTGCTTGCCGACATTCGGCACGAGTTCAACGAGGCGAGATTCCCGGCTCGGCACCTTGCGCACGGTGCCATGATCCTGGTCTCGGGAGCCCTTCTGGTCACGCCGGGTTTCCTCACCGATCTGGTCGGCTTCGCCCTACTCTCCCCCCAGATCCGCGAGGGACTTCGTCGTTGGGGCGTTCGCCGCTGGCAGAACCGGATAACGGTGTTGTGACGGGCGCGATCAACACAATCTCTGCGGCGGTGAGAAACGGCTAATGCGCAGCAAGCGGGTATCTTTGAGGTCGGGCGGTAGACACGGGGCAACAATCGTTGAGCTTGTGGAGAAACCGTGATGGCCGGGAGAGCGAGGATCTGGGCGAGACTGCAGCGCATCGCCGCGGCCGCAGTCGTATTTGTTCTTGCGATCGTTCCCGCACTCGCCGCCAGCGCCCAGGCCGAGATCACACCTGCCGACATTGAAGCGGCCGATGCAGCTCGACGCGCCGTTGGAGCCGAGCTCGAGACCGTCACCGTCGAGTACGACCTAGCCGTGGCGCGCCTCTATGAACTCGAAGAATCGCTCACCTCGTTCGGCATCGATCTTGCCGAGCTCGAGAGCGACCTCGCTGTTGCCCGCCTTGCCGCCCAGGAGATTGCTACGAATCGGTATGTGCACGCCGGGTCGACGCAATCGGCACTGTTCGACGCGGTGACCGTTGCAGAAGTAAGTCTGCGTTCCAGCTACCTCGACCGGATCTCGCGGAAGGGAAGCGACACAGTTGCCCGCCTGTTTGCGCTGGAGGACAACTACGAGGCCCAACTCGAAGCGATGTCGCTGGCGCTGGAGAACCAGCGGTCCACGAAGGACGAACTCGAAGTGCTCGCTGCGGACATTCTCAATCGTCTCGATCAGGCCAATGACGACTACAACACCGTTGTCGCCGCTTACGAGAAGCAGGAGGAAGAGCGTCGCATCCGTGAGGAGCAGGAGCGGTTGCGGCGGGAAGAGGAAGAGAGGCGGCGTTTGGCCGCGTTGAGTACGACCACCACGACGGTTGCCGTCACCACGACAACTACCGAGGCGCCGGTCAACTCGACGACGTCGACGTCAGCTCCAACCACAACGACGACCGAGGCGCCGGGCGGTTCAACCACCACGACCACCACCACGACAACCGAGCCACCGCCAACAACTACCACAGAGCCGCCACCGAGTACCGGGCTGGCCTGCCCGGTCGATGGTGCGGTCAGCTTCACCGACACCTGGGGTGACCCCCGGTCCGGCGGTCGCACCCACGAAGGTGTGGACATGATCGCCGCTCGGGGAACTCCGCTCGTGGCCATCGAGACGGGGACGATCAAGCGGATGGGTAACGGGGGACTCGGCGGCATCTACATCTATCTCACCGGCGCCGGTGGGGACCAGTACTACTACGCCCACCTCGACGCCTGGGCATCTGGCCTCAGTGTGGGGCAAGCCGTTTCTGTGGGCGAGCTGATCGGCTACGTCGGCAACACCGGCAATGCCCAGTACACGATTCCCCACCTGCACTTCGAGTTCCACCCCGGCGGCGGCGACCCGATCAACCCCTATCCCCTTGTTGCCGGCCTCTGCTTCTAATCCGTCTTTGTCGGATCTCTCCGTTTTGGCGTATCTGCGTGCCACATACGGCACAGAAATACGCCAGAACGTTACGGGGGAGGGTCTCTCTCCGTTTTGGCGTATCTGCGTGTCGCATACGGCACAGATCTACGCCGAAACGGATGGGGGTCCGGTACCTAGCCCATTCGGGCGAGCTGCTCGGCGACGAGGGTGAGTCGGGCTGAGCAGCCGTCGTCGGCGATCGGCGGGAGCAGGGCCGTCAACGACTTGGCAGCTTGGGTGAGTGCCGTGGCGGAAGGCGAATCCGGTTCGGCCACCACGACGGGGTTGCCCGCATCGCCTCCTTCGGCGACTCGGGGGTCGATCGGGACCTTACCCAGGAGCTCAACTCCGAGGTCGATCGCGAGGGCTTCGCCTCCTCCGGTGCCGAACAGTGGGAAGTGCTCACCCGACGGGGTCGTGAACCCGGACATGTTCTCGATGACTCCGATGACGGGCATATGGGAGCGTCGGGCCATATCGGCGACGCGGGCTGCCACCTTCTGCGCAGCCAGCTGGGGCGTTGTCACCACAACCATCTCCGCTTGCGGGAGGAGCCGCGCCAGAGCCATCTGTACGTCACCCGTACCGGGCGGCATATCGAGCAGCAGGTAGTCGAGGGACTGATCCCAGGCGACGTCCCGGAGGAACTGTTCGAGGGCCTTGGACAGCATCAGGCCCCGCCACATCAGAGCCGTGTCCTCGTCGTCGAGGAGCAGCCCGGTTGAGACGACCTCGATGCCGTGGGCGACGGCGGGGATGATGCGCCTGTCCTCACCCGCTTCGAGGCGCTCGCCACCGAGACCGAGGATGCGGGGGATGGAGAAGCCCCAGATATCCGCATCGAGCAGCCCGACCTTGTGCCCCTGGCCCGCAATCGCTAGAGCCAGATTGGCGCTGAGTGACGACTTGCCGACGCCACCTTTGCCGCTGCTCACCGCGACCACTCGCGTATTGGGATGGACCATGGTGGGTTCTGCCTGCTCGCGGGCGCGGAGGCGTGCTCGCTCCATGAGGTCGGTCCGCTCCGCCTGGGTCATCGCACCGATCTCGATGGTGACATCGGTGACCCCGGAAACGGCGCGCAGCTTCCGCAGCACCTCGTTCTCGATTTGATCACGAAGTGGGCAGGCGGCGATGGTGAGCGCGATCTTGACCTTGACGTGCCCACCGTCGATTTTGACGTCCTTCACCATGCCGAGGTCGACGATGTCGGCACCCAACTCGGGGTCGATTACCCGGGCTAGAGCTGCTTCGATTTCCGTCATCTGAACCATGGCCGGAAGCGTAGACTGCCCGCCGTGGGTTAAATGACCTATCGTCATAGTGTTAACTATGTAATACAATGCCGCCCAGCCAGCGACCATTCGGGAGCCCAAGATGATGACCAACGACGAGACCGCAACCACCCTGCAAGGGGTGACTCTCACCAGCAGCGCCGCCGCCAAAGTCTTGGAACTGATCGAGACCGAGGGTGACGAGGCTCTGTCGTTGCGCCTTGCCGTTCGTCCTGGTGGCTGCTCCGGCTTCTCCTACGACATGTACTTCGATGCGGCCGTCGACGACACCGATATCGTCAACGAGACCGATGGGGTGCGAGTTGTCGTTGATCGGGAGAGTGCTGCCATGGTTGGTGGTGCCACCATCGATTTCCGCGACAGTGGCCTCCAGGGTGCGGGCTTCGCTATCAACAACCCCAGCGAGCAGCGCTCATGCGGGTGCGGTCAGTCCTTCTGCTGAAACGCTGAACCAACTCAGCCGGTAGCTACGCTGCCGGCATGAAACGTGGTGGCTGTCTCAAGGTCGCAGTCCTTGTCATCGTTGTCCCGATAGTCTTCGGGCTCGGGCTTCTTCTTGTTTCCAACCTGAACCGGGTGCTCAACCATGAGACCGCCCCGGGCGTGATAGTCGATCTCGTCTTCACCACTGATTCCGATGGGGACCCTGCATACACGCCGGTCTACGAGTACGCCGTCGACGGGAATACGTACCTCTATGAAGGTGCCATTTCCTACAGCGGAGCGATCGTGCCCAGCATCGGCGACCGGGTGACCATCCTCTACGACCCGGGGAACCCGGCAGACGCCCGGGTTCGCAACTTGTTCCTGCTGGTCTGGTTGCCCATCCTCCTCATCTGCCTTCCGATCCTGATCGCTGCCGGCATCTTCTGGTCGATTCGTCGCCGGCGCCGCATGGCCGGATCGCAAGAGCCGCCTTGGGCCGGTGAGCAACCCGGTGCAACTCAGAGCGATCCGGTTGACGGTCGGGAACTGATCACCGCTGACTTCATGGGCACCGAGCCATCCCCGATGGACGATCAGGGCCGGGTCCGTTATCGGGTCAAGGCTCGCGCCGAGATTGACGACACCATCCGCCGGTTCGTCAGTGACTGGATGGATGAGGACCCAACGCTGTACTACATGCAGCACGGAAACAAAGTGGACGTTTGGGTGGACCCCAACGATCCCAACTTCTACGAGGTGACGCTGCCCCAGGAGTAGCCTTGGCGCGAGCGACTGGAGGATTCATGCCCAAAGAGATTCTCGATGCGCCCAGCGGCCCGGCTCCCGTCGGGCCCTACTCGGTAGCGGTCGAAGCCAATGGCTTCGTGTTCATATCCGGTCAGGGCCCTCTCGACCCCACAACAAACCAGCTCATCGTGGGTGGTGTCGAGGCCGAGACCGAGCAGGTGATGAAGAACATCGGAGCGATCCTCGCTGATGTCGGCCTGGGCTTTGGCGATGTCGTCAAAACGACCATCTTCCTCGCCGACATGGACGACTTCCCGCTGGTCAACGCCGTGTACGGGAAGTACGTTGGCGACGCCAAGCCGGCTCGATCGACCGTCGAAGTAGCCAGGCTGCCCCTCGACATCAACGTCGAGATCGAGGTGATCGCAGCTCGTTAGCCCGGAAGGAGCCGCCAATGCCCGGGCAGATGACTGCCATCAACCCCGCAACCGGCGAAGAGATCGCCCGCTACAGCCAGCACACGCCGCATCAGGTTCAGGAGAAGGTCGAGGCGGCAGAAGCCGCATTTCTGGATTGGCGACGTACCGGCATCGAGCGCCGGAGCACCCTGATGGGGGAGATGGCTCGCCTGCTGACCGCCAGACGAGATCGTTATGCGAATCTCATGACCGCCGAAGTCGGCAAGCCGATCACCGAAGCCAGGGCCGAAGTCGAGAAGTGTGCCTGGGTGTGCCGCTACTACGCAAAGCAGGCGGCCGACATGCTTGCCGACCGACCCATCGCAGCGGGCCGGACGCTCAGCTACGTTCACCACGAGCCGCTCGGTGTGATCCTGGCGGTGATGCCGTGGAACTTCCCCTTCTGGCAGGTGTTCCGTTTTGCGTCTCCTGCCCTGTGTGCCGGCAACGCGGGGTTGTTGAAGCACGCTTCCAACGTACCCGGATGCGCTACCGCCATCGCAGAGGCCTTCAGCGACGCGGGGTTTCCCTCCGGCGTGTTCCAGGCGTTGCTCATCCCCGGGAACCGAGTCGCGGAGGTGGTGGACGCCCGAGCCGTTGCTGCCGCAACGCTTACTGGATCCGAGACGGCCGGAGCCGCGCTTGCAGAAACGGCGGGGGCTCGGTTGAAGAAGGTGGTGCTCGAGTTGGGCGGATCTGACCCCTACCTCGTGCTCGAGGACGCAGACGTCGAGTTGGCGGCCTCGGTCTGTGCCAAGTCGCGGGTCATCAACTCGGGCCAATCCTGCATTGCTGCCAAGCGGTTCATCGTTCATGCCGACGTCTACGAGCAGTGGTTGGAGCGCTTCGTTGCTCAGATGAGAGAGCTCGCGGTCGGCGATCCTGCTCATGAGGACACCCAGGTTGGCCCGCTGGCGCGGCTTGACCTGCGAGAAGAGCTCCACCGCCAGGTGACGGAGTCCGTGGCCGCCGGTGCCGGGGTCGCGCTCGGCGGTGAGATCCCCGACGGCCCGGGGGCTTTCTACCCACCGACGGTGTTGACTGGTGTTGCGCCGGGGATGCCCGCGTACGAAGAGGAACTGTTCGGGCCGGTCGCCGCAGTGATCCGGGTCGCAAGCGAAGAGGAGGCAATCCGAGTAGCGAACGACACCCGGTTCGGGCTCGGAGCTGCCGTGTTCACCCGTGACGTGGACCGGGGGCGCCGCATTGCGGCTGAGCGCCTCGAGGCGGGTACATGTGTGGTCAACACCTTCGTGGCCTCGGACCCGCGACTGCCGTTCGGTGGCATCAAGGCATCGGGTTTCGGCCGCGAGCTCGGCGCTCTCGGTATCCGGGCCTTCGTCAACGAGAAGACCGTCATTGTCGAGTAGGTGCGAACTCCGCACTCGGCCGTAGCAACTCGACCTGCTACCGCGCGGCGGCTCCCTCGAGGAACAGCGTCACGACCCGATTGGCCAACTCGATTGCGGCGGGGCGTGGGCCACCTCGCTTGGCCGGGGGCATCCCGACATCCTCCGGCAGAGCGGGTACGGCGTTGGTGATGCCGAAAAAGGCTTCCATCAGCAATCCGGGATCCTCGTCTCGCAGTTCCCCTGCGGCGACGGCCTCGGCCATCAAGTTGCGCACGGGAGTCAGCAGCCCGGCAACGTATCGGGTAGATACCAAGGTACGGGTGTCATCGCTCACGTAGCGGGTCGCGTCGAAGATCCGCTGGTCGAGCGCCGTCTTGCGGGGATCCTCCGAGTGCAGCAGCGCCAGCGCCACCAGCTTGTCCCGTAGCGCCTCGTTGCCTGCGAGCGCGGCGTTGACCTGAGATCCGTCGGCCTCGATCATCCGCAGGGCGACCTCAACGTAGATTTGCTCCTTGCCTTCGGGGAAGTGGTGGTACATGGACGGCCGCTTGATACCGACCGCATCGGTGATGGCCTGCAGTGAAATTCCCCGGTAGCCGACATCGAGTAGCTGTTCGGCAAAGCCGTCGAGTATTCGTTCTTTGGTTGCTTCCGGACTCATGACTGTGTTCTCCTGGGTAGCCGGCAGTGAGGGTAACCTACAGACATGTAGGTAGGCTGTCAAGTCCTGGCCCGGCCGATAGCGACGACGGGGTCGGCTCCTAGTAGCGTTCTCAATACGTCGTGTTTTGAGGAGGTCTCACCCGTGAACCGTGATCAGATTCTGCGTGCGCTAGGTCTGGAGGACGTGAATCCCGGAGCGTTTGCCGCCGGATGGTTGGACACAGGCGGTGAGCTCATCACCAGCTATGACCCCAGCACAGGCGAACCGATCGCAGCGGTGAAACAGGCCACGGTCGAGGACTACGACAAGGTCATCTCCAACTCGGTCGAGGTCTTCAAGGAGTGGCGTATGTTGCCCGCTCCGGCCCGCGGCGAGTACATCCGCAGGCTGGGCAATGCCCTCCGCGAGTACAAGGATCCGCTCGGTTCCCTTGTCTCCTACGAGATGGGCAAGATCAAGCCGGAGGGTGACGGCGAAGTTCAGGAGATGATCGACATCGCCGACTTCGCAGTCGGCCTCTCCCGCCAGCTCTATGGCCTAACCATGGGCTCAGAGCGCCCCCGACATCGTATGTACGAGCAATGGCATCCGCTCGGACCCGTGGGCATCATCACCTCGTTCAACTTCCCGACTGCAGTCTGGGCCTGGAACTCCTGCATCGCCGGAGTCTGCGGGGACACGATGATCTGGAAGCCATCGAGCTCGACCCCACTCACCGCAGTAGCCGTGAGCAGGATCGCCCACGAGGTCATGGCCGGATCCGGGTTTGAGGGCGTGTTCAACCTCGTGGTGGGCCCCGGACGCAGTGTCGGCGACACCATGATCAACGACCGCCGCATCCCGCTCATCTCGGCAACCGGGTCTTGCGACATGGGTGAGAAAGTCGGTACCGCGGTGGCCAAGCGACTGGGTCGTTCGCTCCTCGAGCTTGGTGGCAACAACGCCATCATCGTCATGAACGATGCCGACGTGGACCTCGTCGTGCGGGGCGCGCTGTTTGCCGCCGTCGGCACCGCCGGTCAGCGGTGTACCTCGTTGCGCCGCATCATCATGCAGAGAGGCATCTCGAACGAAATAGGTCAGAAGCTGGTCGAGGCATACGCACGAGTTCCGATTGGCGATCCCCTCGCCGATGGCATCCTCATGGGCCCGCTGATCAACCAGAGCGCTGTCGACACCTTTGCGGCCGCGGTTGGGATTGCCCAAGAGCAGGGTGGCGAGCTCCTCTACGGCGGCAAAGTGCTGGACCGCGATGGGTACTACGTCGAACCGACGATCATCAAGATGCCCGCAAATGCTCCCATACTCGGGGTAGAGACCTTCGCCCCCATCCTCTACATCATCGAGTTCGATGAGTTGGGCGAGGCAATCGCGATCAACAACGGAGTCGATCAGGGGCTGTCTTCTGCCATCTTCACCGACTCGGTTAAGTCGGCTGAGAGGTTCCTTTCCCCCGAGGGCTCGGACTGCGGCATTGCCAACGTCAACATCGGGACGTCCGGCGCCGAGATTGGCGGCGCATTCGGTGGCGAGAAGGACACCGGTGGCGGGCGTGAGTCCGGTTCGGACTCGTGGAAGGCGTACATGCGCCGCCAGACCGTGACCATCAACTGGAGCGACGATCTCCCTCTCGCGCAGGGCATCGAGTTCGGCTGACCCAACCGAGTCTGGCGTAGATCGCGGCTGGATATCGCCGTTGACTACGCCAGACCCGGACGTGATCAGCGCGACACGAAGTTGATCACGCGGCCGGGGACGTAGACCACGCGTTTGACTGCATCCTTGGCAGGAACGGCGGCGATGTTGCTGCGAGCGAGTGCCGCTGCGTCCTCGCCAGTTGCGGTTCTCGGCAGCGAAATCCGACCGCGCAGACGCCCGTCCACCTGCACTGCCAGGTCCTGCACCTCGGCGGCGCCGTCGCTCGATGCTTCCGGCCAGGGCTGGTCGTGCACCGAGAAGGGCTGGCCTAGCTGGTGCCACAGCTCTTCGGCCAGGTGCGGGGCAAGGGGAGCAAGTAGCCGCACCAGCACGCTCTTGTCCTCAGCCGAGCGGACGTGGTCTACGAACTCCATCAACCGGGCGAGGGCGACGTTGAACGACATGCGCTCAACAGCTCTGGTCACGGCGCTGATCGTGTGATCCCATTGTGCCACAGCGGATTCCGGCCCATCAGATTCCGCAACGGCGCGCCAGCAGCGGGCGAAGAACCGCTCGATCCCGGCAATGCTGCGATCGGAGAACTCGCCACCGCGTCCCCAAGGGGCTGAGAAGAGCAGCGAGCACCGAAGCACATCGATGCCGTGCTCGGCGACGTACCCGTCGGGAGAGACGACGTTCCCGCGACTCTTGGACATCTTTGCGCCCGCCAGGATGATCATCCCGCCGAGGGCGATTCTCGGCAGGGGCTCCGCCATGGAGACCAGACCCAGATCCTGCAACGCCATCGTCATGAACCGGGCGTAGAGGTGGTGCCGCTGGACGTGCTCGGAACCGCCGGCGTAGAAGTCGACCGGCAGCACCTTGTCGGTGCGAACGTTGTCCCAGGGCACATCGTCGAACTCTGTCGACGGGTAGCGCAGGAAGTACCACGCCGAATCAACGAACGTGTCGCTGACGTCGCTATCCCGTGATGCAGGACCCCCGCAGGACGGGCATGTCGTCTGCACCCAATCGGTGCACTCGGCTAGGGGCGAGTCCCCAGTCGGCCGAATGTCGTCGAGATCGGGGAGCACTACCGGCAAGTCCTCCTCAGGCACAGGAACGGCTCCGCAGCTTTCGCAATGGATGATCGGAATCGGCGGTCCCCAGTACCGCTGCCGGCTGATGAGCCAGTCGTGCATGCGATAGCGGACCGATGGTCGGCCGACCGCTGCCGCATCTACTGGGTCGAGCAGAGGCGCGTCGGAGACCGGCAGGCCATGCTCTGCGGCGAAGCGGGCATCCCGATCGTCGTGTGCAGGAACGCCCATCACGGCTCCCGTTCCATACGACTCAACCACGTAGTCCGTCACAACGACGGGGATGGGGGCGCCGCTTGTCGGATGGCGGCGTGTCGAGCCTGCCGCCGGGTGACCCGCAGGCACGGCGATGAACGTCACGGCGGGAAGCGTATCGGGACGGGTTGTGAAGACGGTCAGATCACCGAAGTCGATGTCGCGTCCCTCCGACCTGCCGATCCACTGCCGTTGCAGGCGCTTGGAGCGGTCCGGCCACTCGAGATCGTCCAGGCCAGACAGCAGACGGTCGGCATAGTGGGTCGTCCGCAGGAACCACTGCTTCATGACCCGCTCGGTGACAGGCGAGCCGCAGCGCTCGCAGACTGTGCCGTCCCGGTCGGTCTGCTCGCGAGCCAGGACCGTCAGACACGACGGGCACCAGATGACCGGCGCTTCGGCCTGGTACATCAGCCCGGCCTTGAACAGCTGGACCAGGGTCCACTGCGTCCACCGGTAGTACTCGGGCTTGCTGGTGTCGATGGCCCGTGACCAGTCCCAGGCGGCGCCGATACTCGAGAGCTGCTCCCGATAGCGTGCCGTGGTCTGCTCGGTCAGCCGCCGAGGATGCTCGCCGACATTGAGCGCATAGTTCTCCGCGTGAATGCCGAAGGAATCGAACCCGATCGGCTGGAACACGGCTCGCCCGCACATGCGCTGGTAGCGGCCGAAGGCATCAACACCCACGTAGCGGAAGACGTGACCGACGTGTAAGCCCTCGGCAGATGGGTAGGGGAATTCGACCAGGTTGTAGAAGACACGGTCGGAGTCGACGGTGTCGAGGTCGATGCGATTCAGCCCCGAGCGCTCCCAGCGATCGCGCCAGCGGGCCTCGATAACGTGGACGGGATAGGGCTGTGCCATCGGAGCGGGCCCTCCCTTCGCTTACTCATGTGAGTCTCCTTCCTGGGGATAGAAAAACCTCCTACGCGAGGCATAGGAGGTTGGGCGCAGACGGGTGTTGTCTGCGCCTACATGAGCTGAAGTCGAGTTTGCGGCTTCATGGGTCAAACCCTAGCCGTGCAACCGGCACCCGCCTACCCCCGTCTTGGCGCATCTCAGGCTTACTCCCCGGTTCTTGCGTAGATAGATCGGCTCTGACCCGACGGATCTACGCATGAACGGAAGCAGAAGGGTCAGCCAAACCGATAGCCGACGCTGCGGACCGTCGTAATCCAGGAAGAGCGTTCCTCGCCGAGCTTGGCGCGGAGCCGACGCACGTGGACGTCAACCGTGCGCGAGCCCCCG
Organism: Acidimicrobiia bacterium; assembly: GCA_030065575.1. Classification (GTDB taxonomy): domain Bacteria; phylum Actinomycetota; class Acidimicrobiia; order Spongiisociales; family UBA5794; genus JAAETI01. The sequence continues at coordinate 109,408 of JASJDZ010000001.1, read as the reverse complement.
AAGTAGTCGTAGCCCCACACGCGGGCGAGAATCTGATCCCGGCTCCAGACTCGACCCGGGTTTTCGACCAGGAACCGCAACAGCTCGTACTCCATGAATGTGAGGTCCCGCGGTTCGCCGGCGACTGTCGCCTGATACGTTGCAGTGTTCAGCTCCAGGTCGCGGAAGCGGACGATGTCCTCGTCGGCGATCGACGGAGTCGCCGAATGCAGCCGTCCCAGTCGTACCCGCAACTCGGTGCGATCGACCGGAGAGAGCACGAAGTCGGCGAAGCCAACTTCCCCTGCGATGTCGAGAGTCATGGTTCGATCGATGAGCAGCAGCACCGGCAGTCCGTACTCATCGGTGAGCTTGCCGGAAAGGGCCAGGGAGCGGCCCAGGTCTGATGTCACCTCCACTACGGCCGCGGCCCAGCCGCCTTCGGGGGTGCGCTCGTCGATGCTGTCGAGCGAGTCGATCGGTACCGGCTTGTACCCCGCGTCAAGCAGCGCGGAGATCAGTTGCTGGGTGGGATCAGCGGGATAGACGGCTACGAACATCAGAGCACCGGTAAGTACTGCTCGAGCTCGAATCGGGAAACGTGGTGCTCATAGCGGCGCCACTCCCGTCGCTTGTTGCGCAGGAACCATTCGAACACGTGGTCGCCGAGCGCATCTTTCACCAGCGCCGATGACTCCATCGCATCGAGCGCCTCGGACAGAGTCGTCGGCAGGCGCTCCGCGGTTGACTCGTTACGTAGTCGATAGCCCTCTTCGATCCCGGTCAGGCCGGCGGCGAGGATGACCGACAGCGCCAGGTAGGGATTGCACGCCGGGTCGGGAGCACGGTATTCGATACGGGTGGCCCCGGGACGGCTGCCGCCTGTGGTCGGTACCCGGACCACGGCAGCCTGGTTGGTGCGATCCCAGGTGGAAAGCACCGGTGCGTCAAAGCCACTGACCAGCCGTTTGTACGAGTTGACCCACTGATTGGTGAGCGCGGTGATCTCTCTCCCGTGGCGGAGTAGCCCGGCGGCAAAAGCGCGGGCCGTTTCCGACAGGTAGTCCTCGCCCTCTTCGTCGTGGAAGGCATTGTCGTCACCCTGGAACAAGGAGAGGTGCAGGTGCAGGCCGGATCCGTCATGGCCTTCCAGCGGCTTGGGCATGAAGGTCGCGTAGATGTCCCGTTCCATAGCGACTTCTTTGACCGCGAGCCGTGTCGTGACCAGGTTGTCCGCCATGGTCAACGCATCGGTATGGCGCAGGTCGATTTCGTGCTGGCTTGGTGAGACCTCGTGGTGCGAAGACTCAACCGGTATGCCGAGGCGCTCGAGCGCAACGATCGTGCTGCGCCGATACTCCTGCGCAACATCGAGCGGGGTGAGGTCGAAGTAGCCGCCCCGGTCGAGGATCTGCGGATCGGGGCCGCTGTCGGCGAAATAGAAGTACTCGACCTCGGGGCCGACGTAGAAGGTGTACCCGAGGTTGCGGGCCCGGTTCAGGTTGCGCCGCAGCACCCACCGCGGATCGCCGGTGAATGACTGGCCATTGGGCCGCACAATGTCGCAGAACATGCGAGCCACGCCGGCGTCACCGTGGCGCCAGGGGAGGATCTGAAAAGTGGTTGGATCGGGCTGGGCCAGCATGTCGGATTCTTGGTCGCGGGAGAACCCGTCTATGGCTGAACCATCGAAGCGCATCCCGTTGGTAAAAGCCGATTCCAGCTCGGCAGGGGTGATGGCGAACGACTTCAGGAACCCGAGAATGTCGGTGAACCACAGCCGGATGAAGCGCACCCCGCGCTCCTCGACCGTGCGTAGCACATATTCCTCTTGCCGCTGCATGTGAACCTCCGGGGGCGATGGTAAGCCAGAAATCGGCTCAGCAACAGCCCCAACCGGGTCGGAAACACAGCGTTCACATTCCTGTTACCCGAAGGAAACGCCTGATTGACATACTGCTTCGAGCACCGGGGGTCCGGTGCGTTGTCATATTGAGGAGCTCAGCAATGGTTTACAGAGCCGAATACATCTGGATCGACGGGCAGACCCCGACGGCGAAGCTGCGATCGAAGACCAAGATCATCCCCGATGGCGAGGCACCCCCGATCTGGGGTTTCGACGGTTCGAGCACGGAGCAGGCCATCGGTAGCTCCTCCGACTGTGTTCTTCGCCCTGTTCGTGTCGTGCCCGACCCCATCCGGGGCGGCGATGACAAGCTCGTCATGTGCGAGGTTCTGAACACCGACATGACGCCACACGAGAGCAACACCCGGTCGAAGTGTGCCGAGGTTGCGGAGAAGTACGCATCGCACGATCCGCTGTTCGGCATCGAGCAGGAGTACACGTTCTTCAAAGACGGGCGTCCTCACGGCTGGCCCGCAGGCGGGTTCCCCGCTCCCCAGGGCGGCTACTACTGCGGAGTCGGCGCCGACGAGATCTGGGGCAGAGACGTTGTCGAGCATCACACCGAGGCTTGCATTGCGGCCGGGCTCGAGATTTCCGGAACCAACGCCGAGGTGATGATCGGGCAGTGGGAGTTCCAGATCGGCCCCGGCGACGCTCTCAAGGTCTCCGACGAGATCTGGCTCGCTCGCTGGTTGCTCTACCGAGTCGCCGAAGACTATGAGATCTCAGCTCACTTGATGCCGAAGCCGGTAACCGGTGACTGGAACGGCGCCGGTGCCCACACCAACTTCTCGACCGCCGAGATGCGCGAGAACTATGACTCGATCATTGCTGCCTGCGAGGCACTCGGGAAGAAGGCCGACTACCACATCAAGCAGTACGGGGCCGGAATCGAGCAACGCTTGACCGGTCTCCACGAGACCGCTCCGTGGACGGAGTACAGCTACGGCGTTTCTGACCGGGGGGCGTCGGTGCGTATCCCGTGGCAGGTAGCGCGCGATGGCAAGGGCTACATCGAGGATCGTCGCCCCAATGCCAACATGGATCCGTACGTCGTCACGGCGCTCATTACGGACACCGTGTGCTCCGAGCTGGAGAGTGCTTAGGGAACCAGAGGGACAAGTCTTGCGATAGTGATCCCCGAGATCACGGCTGCCCTCGAGGTAGTCGCTACTCCTCTGAGCAAGACGGAAAGAGGCCGGGACCGTACGGGGGTCCCGGCCTCTTTCGTGTCTCCACAAGAGATGAGAACTCGGACTAAGGAGCTTCCTCCGGCTCCGTGACGGCCTCTTTGACCTCCGCGATCTTCTGCACAAAGGTCCCTGCGGCGATGTTGTAGTTAGCGAGAGCGGTCAGTCGCTTCTCCGAGCCCGAGGTATTGACCAATCCGTCGAACATATTGTCGGCCTCGAGCTGCATCGTTGCAGCAGCGGTGGTCACATCACCCCACGGTTCCTCACCTGCGGGAAGGGGCTCAACCTCACCCACCCGGTCGTTGAACTCGCTCGTCGCCACACGGAGATCGCTCAGCGCGTCGCGGGTGTCCCCGTAACCAGTCGTGTCGGGGTACTCGTCGTTGATCCGTTGTGCCGTCGCCTGCAGTTCCTCAGCCTCGGCGGTCAACTGATCGAGCGTGGCGACGAACGCGATGACCTCGGGGGCAACAGTCGTTGTTGTGGTCTCCTCCGGCGGAGCGGTGGTAGTGGTGGGTTCGGTAGCTGCAACTGTTGTTGTCAGCGGGGTTTCCGCTGCCGGCAGGTTGTTCACGAACGTCCAGGTGAACAGCACAAGTGCCATCACCACCAACGGGAGGATCCAGCGGCCGTGTTTGGGGTCTTCCTTGCTCACCGGCGCAAAGATAGTCTCTCCTGGCATCTGTGCCATTTCATGTCCACGAGGGAGGTAGCCTCCCGGTATGGATATCGAAGGACGAGTCGCAGTAGTAACCGGCGGAGGGCGGCGCGTCGGTAAGGCGCTGGCACTGAGCCTGGCCACGGCAGGGGCAGATGTGTTTGTGCATTACAACAGCTCGGCCGATGCCGCCGTCGAGGTCAGGGATGAGATCGAGAGCTTCGGACGGCGCGCCGCCGTTGGCTCCGTCGATCTGTCGAATCCGGCAGAGGCGCCGCAGTTGATCGACATGGCCCGCGAGGCGCTCGGTGACGTCTCCATTCTTGTGAACTCAGCATCGGGATTCGCCACCGACACGATCGAGGATGTCACCCTCGACGGCTGGCAACGCAGCCATGACCTGACGCTCGTCTCTCCCGTGTTCCTGACGCAGGCATTTGCCGGAGCGCTTCCAGTGGATGATGAAGGCGCGGTCATCAATGTCACCGACGTACGGACAATGACGCCGTATCTCAAGCACTTCTCCTACATCGTCGCCAAAGGAGCGGTCGATACCTTCACCCGGGCGGCAGCCCTGGCGCTGGCGCCGCGGATACGGGTCAACGCAGTTGCGCTCGGGGTGATCCTGCCCCCGCCCGGCGAGGATGCCGCCTACGTCGAGTCCCTTGCCGCCGAGCTACCGCTGCAGCGAGTAGGTGGTACGGCTCCGGTGGTCGAAGCTGCGCTCAGCCTGATCCGGAACGACTTCGTCACCGGAGAGATCATCCGCCTCGACGGCGGGAGCCACCTCACCTAGCTAGGTCGTTGTCGTAGTCCAGAAGGCGGACAAAGAGACCGCTGCTGATCTTGGGAAGGAACCAGGTGGATTTGGGGGGCATGACCAGGCCACGGTCGGCGACGGCGGCCACCTGATCCATCCGAGTCGGATGCACCAGGAAGAACGCCCCCGGCCGGTCCTCAGCTGCGATGTACTCGAGGGGAACCGTGCCCGGCACGTATTCCAGTCGCTCGCTGGTCCGCGGATCGCTGATGCCGAGGATCGGTCCCAGGATGAGGTTGTTGAGCAGCACGACGTCCAGGCTGCGATACGGATCTCCGGTGTTGAGTGCAGCCTCCGGAATCGTGAGTCGGTACCACTTGCTGCCGACCAGCATCCCGAACACCCCGGGTCGGTCCGGCCTTGCTTGCTCGGGGTCATCGGGGTGGATCCTATCCACAGCCACTTGCTCGCTGACCCGCTGGACGAATTCGACGTCGGTGAGCCCGCCCAGATCCGACACCAGTCTGTTGTATTCGATTAGTCGCAACTGCTGAGAGGGATAGATGACCCCCATCACGTAGTTGAACGGCTCCAGCCCGGTTGCCCCGGGATGAGATGCCACCATCTCTCGGGCCAGCGCCGCACCGGCCGCCGCACGGTGGTGACCATCGGTGATGTACAGCGCATCGATGTTGTCCAGGCAACCCTCCAACTCCCGCCGCGCCTCCTCGGAGGTCACCTTCCAAACCGTTTGTTGCACGCCGTCTTGCCCGAGGAAATCGAGCATCGGCTCCTCTGTGACCAGCCGGTCGATGAGTGCGTTGATCCCGGCGTGCCTGTAGGTCATGCACATCGGATACGAGTTCGCATGGATTCTCTTCAGGGCATTGACCAGGTCAGCCTCGGCCTCCGGTCTCGTGTGCTCGTGCCGTTTGATCAATCCACGGTCGTATGCCGAGGCGTCTACTTCGGCGACGATGCCGGTCTGGGTGCGCACCCCATCGAATACGCGATACACGTAGTAGGCCGGCTCCTCGTGGTACTCGTAGATGCCTCGCTCGATCATGATGCTGAGGCGGGCTCGCCCCACCGGTGTGGCCAGGTCGGGAGCGCCCGGCTCGCCGGGGATGATGTCGCGCATGACCAGTTCGAACGAGAATGGGTTGGTCGCTTCGAGGTTCTGCCAGTAGCCGGGCGGCACGGACTTCTTGGGGACTACAGCAACCCGCGGTGCGTACTCCGGCGTGGGCAGGTAGATCCGGGTTGGCCTGACAAGAGGCCGGGTGCTCATCACCGGCTCACCGAAACGGCGATCACATTCTCGAGGGATTCCAGGTCGGCGATTGTCTCGTCGGTCACCTCGCCGATGACATGAATCAATGCGGAGGCCGCAGTCTTGCCGTCGAGCACGAAGTTCTCCATCTGCTCGACATTCAAACCAGCTTCGCGCAGCCGCACCATGACACCGGCCAGCACTCCCACACGGTTGTGATGGCGCACGGTGACCGTGGCGCTTTCCCCGGAGAGCTCGCCGAGGTTCACGCAGTTCAAGGGCTGACCGTCCTGGAATGCTCCGATTGCGTCGATCACGGCATCGGCGATCGCCTCCTGCGCCTGGTTGGTCGATGCCCCGATGTGGTGGGTCCCGTACACGGCAGGGTGCTGTGCCAGCGACGACTCGAAGGGTGCGTCGCCGGAGCCGGGTTCCCCCTTGTAGACGTCTAGGCCTACCCGAAGGTTCTTCTCTTCGATCGCTTCGAGCAGAGCGACCTCATCGATGACGCTGCCGCGGGCAGTGTTGATGATCACGGCTCCCGGCTTCACCTGAGCGAGCAACTCGCGGGACACCAGGCCTTCGGTCTCCGGTGTGGCCGGAACGTGGAAGCTCAGTATGTCGCAGCTGGCCGCCAGTGACATCAGGTCGGGCTCGAACCGGGTACCCATCAGCTGCAGCTCGGCAAGCCGCACCGGATCGCGGTTGGGACGGTCAACGACGGCGATCTCCATATCGAAGGCGTGGGCGCGCTTGGCAACTTCGAGCCCGATAGCGCCCAGACCCACGATCCCAATGGAGCGCCCGGCGAGCCCCTCGGTCTTGGCGTACCGCTTCTTCCGCCATTTGGCCTTGCGCAGGTCACGTACCTGATCGGGGATGTTGCGGTCGATGGCCATGATGAGACCCATGGCCAGCTCGGCGACGGCCACGGCATTCTTGCCCGGCGTGTTGCAGACGAATACGCCCTTCTCGGCGGCGTAGTCAACAGCAATTGTGTTGACTCCGGCGCCTGCCCGAATGATGAGGTCGAGCTTGTTGCCGGCGTCGATAGTCTCCGGCGTCACCTTGGTAGAGCGCACGATCAGCACTTCGTAGCCGGGAATGGCACCCGGAAGATCATCCTTGGAGAGATCAGGATTCAGGGTGACCTCATGGCCCAGGTCGACGAGTTGGGCGAGGTGTGAGTCAGAGAATTTGTCGGCTATCAGGACCTTCACGGCCATACTCCCAGTGGTTGAGGGCACAGGATGTGCCCGGCGCGATATGCATCTTTACACTTTGTTCAAGGCCGACCAAGCGCACCGTTTCGGCAGCGCGGATTGTGGAGAATCATGACAACTCCCGTACCCCCCGATCTCGATATCGCCCAGGCCGCGACAGTTCGACCGATCACGGAGATTGCCGACAGGCTGGGCATCGATCACCGCCATCTGATTCCGTTCGGTCATGACAAGGCAAAGGTACACCTCGATGTACTCAATGACATCTCAAACCGTCCCCGCGGCAAGTACATCGACGTGACCGCCATTACCCCCACTCCGCTCGGGGAGGGCAAGACGACCACAGTGGTTGGACTGGTTCAAGGTCTCGGCCGACTCGGGCACGAAGCTGTGGCAACCATCCGTCAGCCATCCCTCGGCCCAACGTTTGGCATCAAGGGAGGCGCCGCAGGAGGCGGGTTCAGCCAGATCATCCCGATGGAGGAGTTCAACCTCCATCTGACCGGAGACAATCACGCCATCACGGCGGCGCACAACCTGGCGGCGGCGGCCCTGGAGGCGCGCTGGTACCACGAAGCGCAGAGCAGCGATGAGCACCTCGCGAACCGGGGCCTGCAGCGGATTGCGATAGATCCCTACTCCATTCAGTGGAAGCGGGTCGCCGACGTCAACGATCGCTCGCTGCGGAACATCATGGTTGGGATGGGTGGCAAGCCCGACGGGAAGCCGCGGGAAGCCGGTTTTGATATCACCGTTGCCAGCGAACTGATGGCGATACTGGCCCTCGTCGACGGCGACGACTACGCATCAGCGTTGCGTAATCTCCGTCGCCGAGTCGGCAAAGTGGTGGTTGGCTATACGAAGCAAGGCGAACCGGTATCGCTCGAGGACATCGAGGTAGCCGGGGCGGTGACTGTCCTGATGCGAGACACGCTGCACCCCAACCTGATGCAGACCCTCGAAGGCCAGGCAGCCTTTGTTCATGCCGGCCCATTCGCCAATATCGCCCCCGGCAACTCATCGATCCTGGCGGATCACGTTGCGCTGCACCTCGGTGAGTACGTGGTGACCGAGTCCGGATTTGGCGCCGACATTGGCATGGAGAAGTTCTTCAACATCAAGTGTCGTGCGTCGGGGTTGGTGCCGGACGCGGTCGTGCTGGTCGCAACGATCCGGGCTCTGAAGATGCATGGCGGCGGGCCGCGGGTCATCCCGGGCCGGAGGCTCGATGCGGCCTATACGGAAGAGAACCTCGAACTGCTCGAGGCCGGGTTGCCCAACTTGCTCGCCCATATCCGCAATGCGGAGCTGTTCGGCATGCCGGTGGTTGTTGCGATCAACGCCTTTACGTCGGACACCCAGGCCGAGATCGACCTGGTCAAGCGGGCGGCCGTCGCCGCGGGAGCCGTGGCTGCGGAGGTGACTAACCACTGGGCCGACGGCGGCGCGGGCGCCATTGCGCTGGCAGAAGCGGTGGTCGCTGCCTGTGACCAGCCTTCGGGTTTTGAGTACCTCTACCCGCTCGATATACCGATTCGGGACAAGATCGAGATCATCGCCAAGCAGGTCTACGGGGCTGCGGATGTGAAGTACGACGGCCTCGCCGAGCGCCAGATCGCCGAGTACGAGAAGCAAGGTTGGGGCTCTCTCCCGATTTGTGTCGCCAAGACCCATCTGTCCATCAGCCAGGATCCGAACCTTAAGGGAGCACCAGTCGGACACGTCGTCCGGGTGCGCGAGGCTCGTGCTTCGGTCGGTGCCGGCTTCATCTACCCACTACTGGGGACGATGCGGACGATGCCGGGGCTCGGCATGACGCCGGCCTACATGAATGTTGATGTCGATAGCGACGGCAAGGTTGTTGGATTGTTCTGATGAAGAAGCTCACAGTCATCTTTGATGGCGATTGTGCCCTCTGCCGGCACTCAGTTCGCTGGCTGGCGAAGCAGCGGACTCACGTGGAGATAGAGACTGTCCCTGCGCTGCAGGCTGAGGTCAAGGCTGCCTATGGCCATATTCCTGGGTATGGCGACAACATGGTCTGTGTTGCCGATGACGGGCGTGTCTGGGTAGGACCACCCGACGCCTATCTCATCGTGATGTGGGCGGTCCGGGGTACTCGCGCTCTCTCTTATCTGCTCTCCGCACCCGTGCTGAAGGGCTTGACCACGATGGTGATTCGCATGGTCACCCGCAACCGTCATCTCATCGGCAAGTTCACGAGCCGGCGCTGTGAGGTCTGTGCAGTAGCTCCAGCTCAGCTGAGCTCAGCCGAAGCAGCGACGTAGTCGTCTAGTTCGGCTAGCAGCTCGTCCTTCGACGCACGGTCGAGGAACGTCGAGTCCAATGAGTTGCGGGCAACGGTGACCATCTGATCGGCAGTCAGCCCCAGAGCTTGCTGAGTGGCGGTGTAGTTCTCTCCGACGTAGCCACCGAAGTACGCGGGGTCATCGGAGTTGATCGATACCTTCAGTCTGCGATCGAGCATCGTTGCCAGCGAGTGATCCTCGAGACGGGCGAAGCCCCCGAGCTTCACGTTGGACAGCGGGCAGACGGTGAGCGGGACCTGGTCTGCTGCAAGGCGGGCAACGAGATCCGAGTCCTCCAGTGCACGAACACCGTGGTCGACCCTCTCTACCTCGAGGCTGTCGAGCGCGGCCCAGACGTACTCCGGGGGCCCTTCCTCGCCCGCATGAGCAACCCGGTGCAGACCCTCCGCTCCGGCCCGGTCAAATACGTCGACGAACAGTTCTGGGGGAAACCCGACCTCGGATGAATCGAGACCGATTCCGACGAAGAGATCTCGATATGGCAGGGCTGCATCCAGTGTCTCCATTGCGGTTTCGGCGGGAAGATGGCGCAAGAAACACATGATGAGGTCTGCGGATATCCCCAGGTCGGTGCGGGCGGTTTGCAGCGCAGCTCCCATTCCACTCATGAAGACCGGGAAAGCGACGCCGCGCTCGGTGTGAGTCTGCGGATCGAAGAAGACCTCGGCACGGCGGACACCATCGGCGGCCGCCCGGCGCAGGTACGCCAGAGTCATGTCGTAGAAGTCCTGCTCCGTGCGCAGGGCAGCTGCCCCGACGTAATAGATGTCCAGAAACTCCTGCAGGTTGCTGAACTCGTAGGCGGCGCGAAGCTCCTCAACCGAGGCATGGCTCGGCGCAATCCCGTTGCGGGTAGCCATCTCAAAGATGAGTTCCGGCTCTAGCGTTCCCTCGATGTGGACGTGCAGTTCCGCCTTGGGCAGGTCACGTAGGAATTCGACCATTCCCATTCCCGTCATACCTCCTCGCATTGCACAGTTTCTCGATGGTACTCCCTACTCATCGGCAATCGTCAGATAAGGTTGTTTCAGCCAAGACGGAGTTCCCATGTTTTTTGGCATCAGCACACGTTTCGGCAAGGCGGTTGACGACGGTGCCTTCCGCTGGCGGCTACCGCAGGACCACGAGAAGGCCATTCGCGATCTCACCTGGGATTTCGCCGAGCCGGATCAGTATCCCGAATTGGTTGCGCAGGAGAAACCGGGCTTCATGGCTGCGAAGGCCGAGAAGGCACTCCACGCCGCAGTCTCGTCCAGCGATCCCGACACGATCCTGACTACCGGCGCCGGCGACCCGAAGCACGGTGCGGTGGCGAGCGCGGTAGCGGGGCTACTGCTGCTTGAGACCGATCTAGACCGAGGTTCGGAGCAGCTCGAGCTGGCCATCGCCGCAGCGGATGACCTCGGGGAGGATCAGTTCCTCCGTAAGTACATGCCAGAGGCCGGGCTCAGCGTGGTCATCGCCGCCGGGCTCATGGTGCGACTGCCGTTGCAGAGGAACTCTCTTGTTCTGCTGCTCGCCGAGCTCTACCAGGCTCGAGGGCTTACGGAGCAGGCTCTGCAACTCCTCGCAGCTGCCGAGCAGACCACCCATATTCGCCTGTCTCGCACCGAGCTTCTGTACGAGGCGGGCCGCTTCGAGGATGTGCTCGGAGTGACCCATGGTGTGCACAATGACGACGACTTCACCGCCCTGATGCTTGCCTACCGGGGCCGTGCCCTGGGCGAGTTGGGTCGGCACGACGAGGCCATCTCCGCATTTGCGAGGGTCTTGGAGTATCCCAACCGAGCAGAGTCGGTCAAGGCCATCGCCCTGGTTGGCCGCGGCATGATCAATCAAGCCCGTGGCGAGTTCACGCTTGCTGAGAATGACTTCACCCAGGCCTTGATCGAAGTTCCAGACGACGAGGAAGCGCGCCGTCACGTCGAGGAACTGATCCATGGTGCGGGCGGCGAGGAAGCCTGACCACCGACAGCGGGGTACCCTCCTGCGTGAAGGAGTGTGCGCGTGCAGAACCACCCCGTATACCAGCTGAGTAGTGCGATCGTCGATGAGTTGGCCAGCACCTTCCCAGACATCGCGACCGAAGTCGGGATCGTCGGTCATGACGACCGATGGACGGACCTGAGCCCGGAGGGGGCCCAACAGGCGATGCATGCTCTGCGGGTGATGCGTAGTCGTGTCGACGCACTACCTACGCCGGAGACTGACTGGGATCGGCTGGCAATCGAACTAGCCCGGGCGACGCTCGATGAAGAGGCGTCCCACTTCGAGCACGAAGACAACCTGCGCGATCTGAACTCCATGGCCTCCCCATTGCAGTCGATTCGTGAGATCTGGGATCACATGGCCAAGGAGAGCGAAGAGGACTGGACCAACATCATCTATCGCCTGGAGAGGCTGCCGGCGGCGCTCGATGGCTATCGAACCAGTCTCGATGCCGGGCGTCGCAAGGGAATGGCCGTTGCGGAGCGCCAGGTCCGGGCAGCGGTCGAGCAGTGTCGGGTGAGTGCCGGAAGTGGGTCGCGGCTCATTGGGCTCCTCGACGCGTATGAGGCAGTTGATGGAAGCGCCGCGATGCGGGGTCGGCTCGAGACGGCGGTCACCGATGCCCGGACCGCTTTCCAGGGGTTTGGTGACTACCTGGCGGATACGTACGCGACAGATGCGGCCGATCATGACGGCGTTGGTGCCGAGCGGTATGTACGGGCAGCCTATCGATTCCTCGGTATGGAGATTGATCCGGTTGCCACGTACGAGTGGGGCTGGGATCAGGTCGCCGAGCTCGGTGCCCAGATGCGCGCCGTTGCTTCGGAGATCCAACCGGGGGCGTCCATGGCCGAGGTCGACGCGCTGCTGCGTTCGGATCCGGGCCGGACCGTGCCCGATGCTGCGGCTCTTTCGTCCTTCATCCAGGGCAGGCTCGATGATGCACTCGAGCGCCTCACCGGAACCCACTTCGATGTTCCCGAGCCGATACGAACAGTCACGGTGAACATCGCCCCTCCGGGGAGCTCGCTCGGTGCCTACTACGTCGGCCCGTCCGAGGACTTCGCCCGTCCGGGCAGTGTTTGGTGGTCCCTCACTCCAGAAGGCCCCTATCCGGTCTTCGACGAGGTGTCGACGGCCTATCACGAAGGCTTCCCCGGTCATCATCTCCAGGTTGGCGTTCAGATCTCGCTTGCCGACCAGCTTTCCCGGCTGCACCGCCTCTGGGTGTGGAAGCCGGGTGCGGGGGAGGGATGGGCGCTGTATGCCGAGAGATTCATGAACGAGTTGGGGTTCTTCGAGAAGCCCGATTATGTGTTCGGCTGGCTGTCCGGGCAGATGCTGCGGGCCTGTCGTGTGGTGATAGACATCGGCTCGCACCTCGACCTGAGAATCCCTGAAGGTCAGCCATTCCATCCCGGGGAGTCCTGGTCCTTCGACACGGCGGTCGACATGCTCGTCGACTATGCGGCGCTTGGTCGCCCGTACGCCGAGTCGGAAGTCACGCGCTATCTGGGCTGGCCCGGCCAGGCCATCTCGTACAAGGTGGGCGAGAACGCCATCCTCGAGATTCGCAACGAGGCCAAGGCGCAGCTCGGTCCCGATTTCGACACCAAGGCATTTCATGCCCGACTGTTGGAGGTAGGGCCCGTTGGTCTAGATGTGCTTCGCCGGGAAATGGCCGGGTGACTTCTCTGCAACTCAATGCCATCCCCTGGGGTTCTTGAGGGTGTGAAAACAGGGAGTCCGATGACGAGTACCGCAATGAACCGGCGCCTAGCCGGGGATCTCGACGGCGCGTTCCCGGCGTTTGTCGGCGAGATGCAAAGCAGCGTGTTCAACGGAGCCCGACGTTGGCTGCCGGGCCGCCAGGACGCAGAGGACGTGACTCAGGAGGTCTTCGTCCGGGCGTACCGGGCGCTGCAGAGCTACTCCGACAGTCGCATTCTCGAGCTACGTCTTCGTCCGTGGTTGTTTGCGATAACTCTCAACCTGTGTCGCAACCATGCGCGATCCCGGAGTCGTCGCCCGGAACAGGTCACCTTGGGTCACACCGACACCGCCGCTGCCGACGGGACCGACCGGGAGGCTCTCGATGCCATCGCAATCGACGAGTGGCGGCAGAGGCTGGCGAAGCTCACCCGGCGACAGCGCGATGCCGTGGTGCTCCGTCATGTGGTCGGACTCAGCTACGAGGAGATCGGCGAAATACTCGATTGTCCTGCAGGTACAGCCAAATCGGATGTGCATCGCGGGATTGGACGACTCCGCACCTTGCTGGCATCGGAGGATCTGAAATGACAAGCGAACAGCAAATAGCCCGCATGCTGGGCACGCCGGAGACGCCGCCGGCATCCATCGAACGTGCGGTGCTGATCCGCACTGATCTGGCGGATCAGTTCACGACGGTCCCCGGGCCGCTGGGCACCCTTCACGTTGGTTTCACCTCGCTGGGGGTCTCGTCGATAGTGCCAACCGCCGATGAGGAGGAGTTTCTGACCTCACATGCGGCCCGGGTGGGACGACTCGCCTATCCGGGTGATCTACCGTCTCGGCTTGCCGGACAGTTGCGGCGAGCAGTCGAATCCGGGCGCCTGGGCGACCTACCGGTCGATCTGCGCGTGCTCACACCGTTTCAACGGCGGGTGCTGGAAATCACCGCGACCATTCCGCCCGGCGAAATACGGCCCTACGGGTGGGTGGCGCGGGAGATGGCGAATGATGGTGCGGTGCGGGCGGTCGGAAGCGCACTGGCCCGCAATCCCGTGCCGATCGCAATTCCCTGTCACCGCGTAGTCAAGAGCGATGGCTCCATCGGTAACTACGCCTTTGGGGCAGCCATGAAGCGCTCTCTGCTCGAACATGAGGGCATTACCGAGCTTGGCTAGCTGGCGTAGGTCGGTTTCGAGCCTGACGCGGATGTCGTTCGGGGCGCGGCTAGTCGTCGGAGCGAGCCGCCTGGCCCGCTGCCAGACCAGCCCCGATTGCTGTCCCGACGCCGATCCACACCGCATTGTTGGTTGCCGCGAAGAGGGCGGCTCCGATGCCGGCGCCCAGTGCAATGCCTACACCGATGCCGAGACCGGGTTTGTTGTCCTTGTTGTCATCCACGCTCACACACTAGGGAGCGAGCGCCGGCCGGATGACGGTTGCGGAAGCCAGCGACGGCGAACCCATTAGATTTGCCCACATGAGCAAGCTGATTGAGACGATTCGAAACTCGGTCATCGGTCGGGATGAGGTGGTCGATGGGCCCTTTGGCCCGCGCAAGGTCACCTATGCCGACTACACGGCATCGGGGCGATCGCTGATGTTCATCGAGGACTACATCCGCGAGGCGGTCATGCCTCTCTATGCCAACACCCACACTGAGTCTTCCGGCACCGGCCTGCAGACGACCCGGTTCCGGGAAGAGGCCAGGGACATTGTTCGCAGGTGCGTGGGGGCTACCGATGAGCACGCAGTTCTTTTCTGCGGCTCAGGCATGACCGGAGCGCTCGATCGGTTGATCGGTGTCCTCGGCATCCGGATCCCGTGCAACCTCGAGGACCGCTACCAACTCTCGAAATCGATCCCGGCTCGGGAGCGGCCGGTGGTGTTCATCGGCCCCTATGAGCACCACAGCAATGAGTTGCCGTGGCGTGAGTCGATCGCCGACGTGGTCACCATCTCTGAGGATGGCGATGGTCACATTGACCTCGAGCATCTCGAGAAAGAACTGGTCAACTATGCCGATCGAGATCTGAAGATCGGCTCGTTCTCAGCAGCCTCCAACGTGACCGGAATCATCTCGGATGTGCAGTCGATCTCGATACTCCTCCACAAGCACGGTGCCCTCTCCTTCTGGGATTTCGCCGCTGCCGCTCCCTACGTCGACATCGAGATGACCCCGCCGGCCGCCGGGCCCGATGCCCATCTCGCCTACAAGGACGCCATCTACCTATCGCCGCACAAGTTCATCGGAGGGCCGGGCACCCCGGGGCTACTCGTCGCCCGCAAGGAGCTGTTTGCGAATCGGGTGCCCGCCGTCCCCGGCGGCGGCACCGTGGCATATGTGAACCCGGTCGAGCATCGATACCTCGACGACATCGAGCATCGTGAGGAGGGCGGGACTCCGGCAATCGTCGAATCGATCCGGGCCGGACTGGTCTTCCAACTCAAGGAGGCCGTGGGTGCGGAGACCATCAAGGAGCGCGAGGAGGAGATGACCAGCCGGGCCATCTCGTCATGGTCGGCCAACCCGAACATCGATGTACTCGGCAACCACGACGCCGAGCGCCTCTCCATCGTTTCGTTTGTCGTGCGCCATGGATCGCGCTACCTCCATCACAACTTCGTCGTTGCTCTGCTCAACGATCTCTTCGGTGTCCAATCGCGCGGTGGCTGCTCGTGCGCCGGTCCCTACGGACACCGTCTATTGGGGATCGACCTGGAGCGATCGCACGAGTTCGAGCGCGAGATCACTCGCGGTTGCGAGGGGATCAAGCCCGGCTGGGTGCGAGTCAACTTCAACTACTTCATCTCAGAGCAGGTGCGCGACTTCATCCTCGACGCGGTGCATTTCGTGGCCGATGAGGGATGGCGATTCTTGCCCTACTACGGCTTCGATCCGACCACAGCCCTGTGGCGGCACCGACGCCCGCTTGCCGAACCTCCGCTGAGTCTGGGTGATATCGACTACCGGTCCGGGACCATGGAGTACCGGCATCGGCCGCGGCTCCATTCCGACGACGATCTGGTCGGCTATCTCGATGAAGCGCGTCGGCTGGTTGCTGAGATGGACGATGCCGATCTGCCGGAGCCACTCGGTCGGCCGCTGGTTACCGAGGACTTCGAGCATCTGCGCTGGTTCCCGCTTCCCGATGAGCTCCGCGACGTCCCGGAGATGAAGCGGTGAGCGATGCCCCGCAGTGGTTCCAGCGGGCCCAGAGCACTCCATACGAGCAAGGCGTGACCGTCGTCGACGGTGTTCCCATTCGCTACCTCGAGTGGGGTGATCAGCGGCAACCGGGTCTCGTGCTGATCCACGGCGGGGCCGCCCATGCTCACTGGTGGACCTTCCTGGCCCCGATGTTCGCCGAGGACTGGCACGTCGTTGCTCTCGACCTGTCCGGACATGGTGACAGCGGTCGGCGAACCGAGTACTCCCATGAGGCTTGGGCGGCCGAGGTCCTGGCGGTGATGGACGCGGCCAGGTTCCCCGGTCCGCCCGTCCTGGTGGGTCACAGCCTCGGCGGCCTGGTCACGATCCAGACTGCGTCCGACTACGGCAACCGCCTGGCGGGGGCGGTGATTGTCGACACCCCGGTGCGTCGACCCGACCCCGAATCGGAGGAGGGTGCTCGTGGCCGGGCGTTCCGGTCTCCCGGCACGTACCCCGATCTCGAGACTGCCTTGAGCCACTTTCGCCTGATACCTCCCCAGCCTTCTCAACACCAGTTCATCATCGACCACATCGCTCGCCATTCACTGCACGAAACTGAGGAAGGCTGGACCTGGAAGTTCGATCCGAGGTTGTTCAAGCACGCCCTCATCTCCTTGCGTGACCAACTCGCCAGCGTCAAGTGTCGGGTTGCCCTCTTCCGGGGTGAGTACTCGGTGACGGTTCCCGAGGACACAGCTTCCTACATGTACGAGTTGATGGATCGGAATGCGCCTGTGATAACTATCCCGGACGCCCATCACCATCTGATCCTCGACCAGCCCCTCGCTTTCGTGGCCGCGCTGCGCACGCTGCTGGCGGATTGGGCGCATTCGATTCCGCACCGTCGGTCTCTAGCCGGCCGATAGCCCACCACGCTCGCAAGTCTGCGTTCTGTTGACCGCCTCCGGTTGCGCTTATGTACATCCGGGCGAAGTCCGATAGTGTTCAGGTCGGTCGCACACCTGAGGAAGCTATGGATCGTTATCGCACGCCAACTGTGAGCCTCGCTGAGGCGTATCACGTTGCGCAGCGATGGTTGACTTTCCTCGGTGCTGTCCCGGAGCAGGTGAACGAACCGGCGGACGGGATCATCGAGCTGCGCAGCGCCGGCCTCGTCACCCGGATCAAGTTCGATCGGGCCGCCGTTGCCCCCTCAGCCATTCTGGCGATGCTGAAGGCAACCGACGGCGAAGCCGTGCGTCGCCTGCTCTTCTCGGCGACGGGCTTCACCGACGGGGCGAAGCAGTTGGGCGAGAGCCGCGGGTTCGGCCTATTCGACATCGACGCCATGGGGGATGTTCACCCTCACACGACCTTTGCCCGAAGTCTCGTTCCGAGTGAGCCTCTCGAACCAGCCTTCCTGCACACGCCGCGTACCGAGCCCGACGAACCGGAGCTTCCGATCAACCCGTTCGGGCCGGTTAACGAGAATGCAGCTGCCGAGTGGGTCGACTGTCCCCGTTGCGGGGTGAGCCAGCATCACGCCATTGAGGTGTGTGTCTCGTGTGGCGCCGAACTGGTGACTCCCCGGCCTATGTCGGCGCCGCCCAGTGCCGCTGGTGCGCAAAGCCCGGGACCTGCGGCTGCGCCCGCGCCGGGAATGGCTCGGGCCCCGGCCGCCGGTGGGCCCAAGCTGCGGTGCCGCACCTGTGGCAGCCACGACATCGAGCTTCATCACGGGTAGTCGGCCGATGCAATCGGCTCGGAGTCTGATGCGATCAGACTCCAGGCTGGGTGGACGCGGTTCGACGCAAAGCACCGTTTGACCGTTAGCGTGGGGGTTGTCGGAAGGAGTATCGATGGCCTTCGCTCACGATGCCGGCCCAAAGGATGTTCCGCTCATTCGCCAGACGATTGGTGAGAACCTCGCTGCGACCGTCGCCCGCTATCCCGACGAAGAAGCGCTGGTCGTCCCCTATCAGGGAGTGCGACTCACCTACACCCAGTTTGCGGCCGAGGTAGACCGAGTCGCCCGCGGGCTGATGGCACTGGGCTTGAAGCGGGGAGATCGCATCGGCATCTGGAGCCCGAACAACGCGGAATGGGTGCTGATCCAATATGCCACCGCTCGCATCGGGGCAATCCTGGTCAATATCAACCCTGCCTACCGGACCAGTGAGCTCGAGTATGCGCTCAACCAATCAGGCTGCCGCTTCCTCATCTCCGCACCGGAGTTCCTCACCAGCAACTACCGGGAAATGGTCGCAGAGGTGGCCCCTTCGGTGCCTTCGCTCGAGCGAATCATCTTCCTGGAATCTGCCGCATGGGATGAGCTACTACTTCTCGCCGAGAAGGTGTCTCTCGAACGACTCGAGGAGGTGGCTGCGGGCCTCGAGCCGGACGATCCGATCAACATCCAGTACACCTCGGGCACAACCGGCTTCCCCAAGGGTGCGACGCTCAGCCACGTCAACATCATCAACAACGGCTTCTTCACCGGCGAGATGTGCCGCTACACGAGCGACGACCGCGTTTGCATCCCGGTGCCGTTCTATCACTGCTTCGGGATGGTGCTCGGCAACCTTGCCTGCACGACTCATGGAGCCACGATCGTGGTGCCCGGGCCCCGTTTCGTTCCCGAGGATGTGCTGCGGACGGTCAGCGACGAGCGATGCACCTCGCTGTACGGAGTACCGACCATGTTCATCGCGGCTCTAGAGCACCCCGATGTTGGCGAGTACGACCTAACGACGCTGCGCACCGGCATCATGGCGGGTTCACCGTGCCCGGTCGAGGTGATGAAGCGGGTCATCTCGGACTTCAACATGACGGAAGTGACGATCGCATACGGCATGACGGAGACCTCGCCTGTATCGACCCAGACTGCGCCGGATGACGACATCGAGCGTCGGGTATCGACCGTCGGGAGGATCCATCCGCACGTGGAGGTCAAGATCGTCGATCCCGAGACCGGAGCTACGGTTGCCCGGGGCGAGTCGGGCGAGCTGTGTACCCGGGGCTACTCGGTCATGATCGGCTACTGGAACGACCCGGAGCGGACGGCCGAGGCCATTGATGAGGACGGGTGGATGCACACCGGTGACCTGGCAACGATGGACGAAGCCGGATACGTGAACATCGTCGGGAGGATCAAGGACATGATCATCCGCGGGGGCGAGAACGTTTATCCCAGGGAGATCGAGGAGTTCCTGTACACACATCCTGAAGTTGTTGATGCCCAGGTCATCGGGGTACCCGACGTGAAGTACGGGGAGGAGATCATGGCCTGGGTCGAGCTGCGGGAGGGCGCTGAGCTCACCGCGGACGAGCTGAAGGCCTTCTGCAAAGGCAAGATCGCTCACTACAAGATCCCGAGGTATGTCCGGTTCGTGCCCGAGTTCCCGATGACGGTCACCGGCAAGGTGCAGAAGTTCCGGATGCGCGAGTTGGCGATCGAGGAACTCGGGCTCCATGACGCCGCCGGGGTTGAGTCCGCCTGATTGGCATTGTCAGTCCCCCCACGGAGTGGGGGGAAAGTACCGCATTGTCAGTCCCCCCGCCGGAAGGCGGGGGGAAGGTACCGCCGCCGCAGGCGGGGGTAGGGGGGCGATGCGATCGCCTTGGAGTTCGATACGATCGAACTCCTGGGTGCGGCGTGCCGAAGGCACCGCAGGCGGGGGTAGGGGGGCGATGAAATCGCCTTGGAGTTCGATGCGATCGAACTCCACGGCAGGTTGGAGGCTCGAGGCGGCCGGCGCGGGTGTATGCCAAACTCGGGGTAGCCGTCGCGAGGGAGCCCCATGCCGCACCGCAGCATCATCGAGCCGTTCCGGATCAAGAGTGTTCAGGCCATTGACCTTCCCTCAGCAGAGGAGAGGGAGCAGGCGCTGCAACGCGCTGGCTACAACCTGTTCGGTCTGCACGCCGACGAGGTGATCATCGATTTGCTCACCGACTCCGGCACAGGGGCGATGTCGGCGCAGCAGTGGGCCGGGATGATGCTCGGCGACGAGTCCTACGCCGGGGCGCGTTCGTTCTTCAAGTTCGAGACTGCCGTCAAGGAGATCACCGGCTATTCCGAGGTGATCCCGACCCATCAGGGTCGTGCCGCCGAGCGCATCCTCTTCGCCAATGCGGTCAAGGAGGGTGACGTGGTGCCCTCCAACACGCACTTCGACACCACCCGGGCCAACGTCGAGTATCAGGGAGCGGAGGCGCGCGATCTGGTGATCGCCGAGGGCAAGGATCCGGCCAAGGTTCTGCCGTTCAAAGGCAACGTCGATGTGGATGCACTGCGGGCAACGATCAACGAGGTCGGGGTCGATCGCATACCGATCGTGATGGTTACCGTCACCAACAACTCCGGGGGTGGCCAGCCGGTTTCGCTGGCCAACTTGCGGGCGGTTCGTGCCGTCTGTGATGAGTACGGCCTGCCGCTGATCCTTGATGCGTGTCGGTTTGCCGAGAACGCCTGGTTCATCAAGCTGCGCGAGGATGGCTACGCAGGTCACACGCCGCGGGAGATCGCCCGGGAGATGTTCTCGCTCGCCGATGGGTGCACCATGTCGGCCAAGAAGGACGGCTTGGCCAACATCGGTGGCTTTGTCGCTCTCAACAATGCCGACCTTGCCGCCAAGTGCCGCAATCTGCTCATCCTCACCGAGGGGTTCCCGACCTACGGCGGTCTAGCCGGCTACGACCTCGAGGCCATTGCCGTCGGGCTCAACGAAGTGCTGGACGAGAACTACCTGCGCTATCGCATCCGCTCCACCGAGTACCTCGCCGAAAAGGTCTATGCCGCAGGGGTTCCCATTGTTCGGCCGGCCGGCGGGCATGCGGTGTATCTCGACGCGATGGGCTTGCTTCCCCACATCCCGCCGGAGCAGTATCCGGCGCAGGCGTTGGCCGTCGAGCTGTATCGCAATGGGGGTGTTCGCGGAGTCGAGATCGGATCTGTGATGTTCGGCAAGCCACAGCCCGACGGCACCGAGATCCCTGCCGCCATGGAGCTGGTGCGGCTGGCGATACCCCGCCGGACTTACACACAGAGCCATATCGACTTCGTAGCTGAGGTAGTCATCGATGTCGCTATGGGCGCCGCCGACATCACCGGCTACCGAATCGTCGAGCAGGCCCCGTGGTTGAGGCATTTCACCGCAAGGTTCGAGCCGGTCTAGCCAACCCCCAACACCACCCCCGATTCTGGCGGATCTGAGGCCCGGATTTGGGTCTGGTGTCCGCCAAAACGGTTAGGGGACTTCCCCATTGGGTTCTGGCGGATCCGGGGCCCATATGTGGGCCTGAAGTACGCCAGAACGGAAGGCTCAAGAGGGCCTGGAACCGGGCCGATTCTTCAATGGAACCGGGAAGGATCTGTTGAAGTCGTCTCGAAGCCTCGCCGCAGTTGCGCTGGCCGTCACGCTGGCGCTGTCCGGTTGTGCCCGGAGCGACACAGTCCCGATGGTCGCCGACGATGGCTACGAGTTCCCCGCGGAGCTGGTCGCAGCCGGGGAGACGGCGAGCGCCGTCACGACTACGACTGTCCCGTCTCTGAGCGAGCCGTCGGAGCCGGTGAAGCCACCTCCGCCCAAGGCTGCAATCGAGGCGCTGAACGCTCCGGATCCGCTTCCGCTTCCCTCGTCGGATCTCCTGCCCGAGGTGGGCACGCTCGAGCCGTTCGTGGTGACCGATAGCGGCGAGCGCACCCTGCTGCGCGACGTCATGGTGACGGTCTCGTATGACCCGGAGGACGGGTTGGTCGTGGACCCGGCCGGATGGTGGGTTGTCAACTATCCGCTCGACCGCATTGTTGGCGCCGAGGGGCGCACTGCCGACGAGGTAGCGATGCTCCTCACGGGGCGGCCCGCATCCGACCTCAGCAACTACTACTTCTACACGGCGCCGGATTCGCGCGAATCTGCGCCCGACCTTCCGGCTCGTGACGGCCCCGCCCCGATCAAGGTGAGCGCGGCTGTTGATCTCGTCGTCGACAACGGGAATCCCGGCGCTGCGGATAGCAACGACGGTTCACGGGCGAATCCATTGTTGACGATCTCGGAGGCTGTCTCCAGGGCCGGGCCGGGTACGACCATCCACGTGTATCCCGGTGTCTACCGGGAGTCCATCGTCATCACCGCCGACGGAACCGCTGCGGAACCGATCACGATCGAGGGGATTCGCGGCGCTTCCGGGTCAATGCCGGTCATAACCGGGAACGATCCCTTCCCAGTTGGATCATGGACCGAGGTTGATGGCATGCGGGGTGTCTATGCCGCCGAAGCCTTCGCCGATCTGGCCGGTTCGCTGACCAACGATGGCGAAAGCCTGGTAGCGAGGTCGACGCCCTGGGAGCTGCAGCCGGGCGAGTACGTGGTCACGAGCGGCGGCCAGGCCTACGTCGACCCTCGTTTTGATGGCAGGGTGAAGGCGCGCGAAGGGTCAGTCCACAGCTTTGGTTCGAGCCAGTTCATTTGGGAGACAAAGCTTGCAGACGGTGGCGGCTTCGTCGATCTCGGGTCCGAGTTCGGTGAGGAGTTCGAAGGTGGCGTGTTCTGGGGCTCGGCCTGGGTGTACGTCGAACGTCCGGATGAGGTCAACGACTACGACTGGTACAACAGCTTCGGGTTCGACCTCCAGGTCTCGGGGCCGTTCCGGGCGGTTGGCATGACCGGTGTCCCGCTGGCGGAGCAGCCCTTCCGCTACCGCGTCTGGCTCGACGGGCAACTGCTCGACGCCAACGTGTACGCATCCGTTAGCAATGGTGAGGCCGAGCTTCCTCATCCCGATCCCGGTCGCGGCGACTACGGAGAGACCTGGCACAACGTGGTGATGCGAGAAGGCTGGCATCACCTCGTCTTCCAGTGGGACACCACGTCGGCCGCAGAAGGTACCGAAGCTCTCCCCGTCTTCCGTTTCGGCATTCCCGAGTTGGCCGATAAAGCCATCACTGTTGCAGCCGAGCCGTATCGCAAGTGGAGGCGCCCGCAAGGAACGCCGCAAAACTACGTCGCGGAATACATGGTGCTGGGGCCGGTGCCATCAGACTACGACCCTACGGTCTTCGTGCGTCTTCCCGACAACGCCAATCCCAACGGGATCACTCTCGACATAGCGGCTCGCTCGGGACCGGTCGTCTCCATCCTCGGCGATCACGTCGAATTGCACGGTTTCAACATCTACGGGGGAAGCCAGGTCGAGGGAGATGCGCTGGTCGAAGTTGGCCGCCGCGGTGACGACGTCCTTCCCGACATTCATGTCCAAGGTGCGGTTGTTGAAGGCAACTACATCGCGGGTAGCCAGTACGGCGGCATCGGAGTCGTTGTGTCCGGGGATATGGCGATGACTCCGATCACCATTCACAACAACTGGGTGGTCGATTCCGGTGCTTTCGGTATCGCGGCCAGTGGTGTCAGCGATCGCCTCACTCCGGACACGGTCAACGACTGGGCACCGGGCAGAACTCCGGCAACTGTGAGCAACAACACAATCCTCGGCACCGGATGGGCCGGCTACGACCGCATGCAGGATGTGGCCGGAATCCGTTTCGAGCGGATGGCCGCCAGCACGATCAGCTACAACACCATTGCCGGTGACGGGCCCGGCATCTCCCTCCGCGGTGAGAACTACGGGGTACGGATTGATGGCAACACCATCACCGATCCCTACGGGTGGGGGATAGGTGTCGAGGCGAACCCCGGTCCGAACCTGGTCGCCAACAACATCGTCACCGGTCTTCGCATCGG
The DNA here is from genome assembly GCA_030065575.1 of Acidimicrobiia bacterium. Taxonomy (GTDB): domain Bacteria; phylum Actinomycetota; class Acidimicrobiia; order Spongiisociales; family UBA5794; genus JAAETI01. The sequence continues at coordinate 85,491 of JASJDZ010000001.1, read as the reverse complement.
GCCGGACTGGTACAAGGGCCATCTACTCACCTGGGATTCCGACCAGACCTGGATAATCAACAACACCGTCGATGGGCTGTGGAGCACCGAGACCGGATGGTTTGGCGATGTCGGAACGTGGGGTGCCGGTGGCCCGGAGAACTTCCAGCGCATCGACTACTGGCGCTGGGAGATCGAGGACTTCCGCCGCACCTACGTCAACAATCTGCTGCTCGGCAACTATCTGGGTGGCATCGAGGACTACATGGGCAATTGGGGCGAGTCCGACTCATACACCGCCAACTACAAAGAAGTCCCGCGGCCCGACCCGTTCGACTTCCTCGAGGACGGTGCCGAGAAGGCGGACGTCCGCTACGACTTCGTTGACCGAAACGACGGGGACTACCGATTGCGCAACAGATCTGAGCTGAACACCCTCGGCGCGACGAGCCTCACCGTGCGGTTGGCTGCGCTCGATCTTCTGGGCTTGCCGCGGTTCATCGGCGAGACCACCTCAGTAGGCGCCTATCGCAACGCTCCTGTTGTCTCCGCCGGCAGCTCGGTAATCGAGGTGCTCTACACCGACGGCAGCGTGGTTCGAATCGAAGGCTGATGGCTAGCTGAACCCGCGGCCGTCCTGCTTCAGTGCAGTCTTGCAGAGACCCAGAAGCCGCACCCCGCTAGAGGGTGCGGCTCCCGGCGTTCAGGGTCCGGAGAGCATCATTGGGAGTCTCCGATTTGATCGAGTGTGAACTGAATCATCCGTTCTGCCTTTCTGTTCTCGGGCCCCTCCTCGGGGCGGTGATGGCTGAAGAGTCATTTAGCGCACTCGGAGTGCATTGACGACTTCGTTGACACGAGCAATCTGCCGTGCGTCGGCGTCGTTTACCCAACGCGGACTACGCCGCTGGGCGATGCCGTGGCGAGCCAGCACATTGCTGATTCGGGTGGTAGGTGCCTGCACCGTCACCCTCCTTTCTTGTTGTAGTGACGGAGCAGCCGGGAGCTGCGGGCTGCGATGGGCCGTGTATGTATGCAGGGCCACAGGTCCCGGCGGCTGGTCCGTCATTGCGTGGCCGCGGGTGCGGTCACGTCGTGGAGCGGGGAGGAATCGAACCTCGAGGAACCCCCAAGCGGGTCCGCCCCAGTGGTTGCGTACTCGCTCGGTGCGAGTACTTGGGGCGGCCAATGAAGAAAGCCGCCCCGGGGGCGGCTCCTCGTGAACGATATGTGCGGTTGGACCTAGGTCGTCCCGGTGTTCCGAGGAGCCGTGCTGGCTGCTCCAGCGCCCTTAGCGCCGCGCAGACGCGGAGACACGGGCGTGTGGCAGTCAGCGGTGAAGGTGTTGATCATTCCGTGTCTCCTCTCTCCTCGAAACCTACAAACGAATACGCCGCAACGCCCCGAAGGGGTGTCACGGCCTGGGAGCAGGCTCGCATACTTGTATAGGCGTGTCAAGGGGTAATGAGGAGGAAGGGACCTTTCGGGACCTTGGTCAGTATTGTCAGGGCATGTTGTCCCACACCGACTTCCTGGCCCATCTCGACGCCGATTCGCATCTGCTTGCCGCAGCCGCGGCCCGAGGGCTGGAGCCGGACGTTCCGTGCTGCCCCGGTTGGACCGTTCGTGATCTCATGGTTCACATTGGCGAGGTGGTCAGTCAGAAAGCGGACATTGTGGAGGGCGGCTGGGTCGACGAGTGGCCGCCGCGCAACAAGCTCCCTGAGGGTGTCGGTCCTCTCGACTGGTATCGCCGGGAAGCCGCCCGGCTCTACCGGGTCTTGTCCGCAGCCGATCCGATCGCCCCGGCCAAGACCTGGGCCGACGAGCAAACCGTGGCGTTCTGGATTCGCCGGATGGCTCAGGAGACCCTGGTACATCGGGTCGATGCTGAGCAGGCACACGGCTACGAGAGCCTGGTGGACCCGGACTTGGCTACCGACGGCGTCGCTGAGTTGTTCGACGTGTTTGTCACCGGGTACCCGGAGTGGGGCGACTATTCCCCGGACGCCGCAGTGGTCCGAGTCGAGACGGGGAACCTCTCCTGGACCGGTCGCTTCGGTCGCTTCACAGGCACCAAGGAAGGCCGGGACTACGACCTGCCGACGTTGATGCTCGAAGAAGGAGCCGAGCCCCACGCTGTTGTCTCCGGCGAGCCCGATCGCATTCTGCTGTGGATGTGGGGCAGGGCCCCGTTGTCCGACGTGACGGTCACCGGCGAGCTCGCACTAGCCCATCGGCTGCGCGAAGTGTGTTCGATCTAGCCCCGGGCTAGACCTCGATCCGTGCCGCAGCACCGATCAGCCGAGCTGATCCGGCTGGACGATCGGGCCGTGCTCGTCCTTCAGAGCAGCAAGCGCCACCTTCTGAGCCTCGTAGACCTCGAACAACTGCGTCGGCAGGTTCTCCTCCTTGCCGTAGGCCTCGGTCTGCAGGTCGATCCTGTCGACAATCTTGTCGACATAGATGGAGAACTGCATCGTGTACAGGCTCCTCGGGTATTCCTTGTCAATTTCGGCGAAGAGCTTCTGCAGGTCCTCGTATTTGGGGATGTAACCGATGGGGGTCTCGATCGCCTCGACATCACCGTGGGCGTATAGCTCCAGCCAACCGAGCCACACCTTCACATCGCGCTTCTCGCCGAGCAGGCCCTTGCCGGCACTGCCCCGGTCTGCGTGCGTCAGGAAGTAGTTCAGCCCAGCCATGATCGGCTTGCCTTCCTTCGAGAGGTTCGCGTGGTTGAAGAACTTGAACTGAGCGTCCATGTAGTCGGCAAGTGGGCCGGGGATGAACGGAGCATTGGCCCAGGGCTGCCTCCTCACGCCGGAGGCTCCGATCTCAGTCGCTGTCGCTGCGGAGACGATTGACGCTCCGATGGCGACGCCCTCGTCGTTGTCCTTGGCTACCCAGACGGGCGGCATGGTGTCCGCGTCTCGACCTGAGTACGTAACGACCTTGATCGGTACGCCGGCTGGATCTGCGTTCGCCTCGGTGGCGTGATTCTTGATGGCCGAGCAGAGCAGTGTGCAGCGGGCATTCTTGTGAGACATGGGAATCTCGTTGCCCTGATCATCTGTCTTACCCTGGTACCACTCGCCCTGGAAGTTGACCCCTTCGAGCGGGGCCGGCTCGCCGTTGCCCGTCCAGTGAGGCACACCATCGGCGTCAATTAGCACATTCGACCAAATGACCTCGGTCCCGTCGCCCCGAAGGCAGTCCATCAAGTAGGGGTCGCCCTCGCGGTTCACGTCCTCGACGATGCCGAAGATACCCTTCTCCGGGTTGACCGCCCGAACCGTGCCATCATCGGCGATCCACATCTGAGCCAAATCGTCACCAACGAATTCAGTGCCCACCATTGCGGTCGTCGTCTTGCCGCAACCCGAAGGCGCTGCACCGGCGAAATAGGTCTTGCGACCCCCGGGGCCGGCCATTCCGGTGATGAACATGTGCTCTGAGAGCTCCTCGCCGGGGCGAAGGTAGGTAGCGCAGTCGACGGAGAAGCGGTGATTGCCCTTCTTCATCAGCAGCGTGTTGCCGGCATACGTGCAGAAGGCCGAGTACGTCGTGAGCCAGCTCCGGTCCATGAAGATGCGTGCGTTCGGCACGTCCTCAGGACGGTTGAGGCCTTCTGAGTGCAGATTGGTGAAGAACAAGCCCTTGCGTTCCACCTCTGCGTCGAAGCGGTCGTAGCAATTGCGGTAGAGCAGCGCAGCCGAATGGAAGACGTACCCGGACGATGAGATCTCGATGGCCGGGATTGCGGCGTCTGCGCCGGCCGGCCCACGGCAGAAGAAGCCAATGAGCATGGTCTTCCCCCTCATGATGCCGCGCATGTTGTCTCGGACGTACTGCAGGGCATCTGCGCGCAGGGTTGACTTTGCCAGGGCGCTCAGCTTCTCGCCTTCATTCACGATGTAGAAGGTCTGGTTGACCAGACGCGCCTGGTCCTGCGGGAGGTCGAAGTGAATCGTGTGCCCGTCCTTGGCGAGCTTCTTCTCCTCGCCTTTGCGGAGTGAGTACTCACGGATCAGAGCGCCATCGGCCTCGCTGCCCGTGTCGATGAAGACGTCATCCGGCTCGCAAAGAGCAATCGCATTTGCGATCTTCACCAGCGCTTCCTCGTTCGTGATCGGAGATAGCTTCTCCAGATTCTCTGCGTCGAGGTGCTGCTGGATGATGGCCTTTGCCTCGTCGATGGTCCTCACGCCGCCCGTCTCGGCGAGGATGTCGACGCCCTTCTTGAGCTCTAGCATGTCTTCTCCTTCGTACTCGGTACCGTCGGTTCCGAGGATCAACCGCCCCATCTCAGGTCTGAACGACCGGCGCAAACGGCGAGAATGGGCGTTCTCTACAGATGACGGTGGAGACCTTACCCGAACCCGGCAGGAGATGGACGGTCAGATGGCGCGCGATGCCGTATCAGCAGGCGATTAGGACCGGCGAGCCCGCGCCAATGCAGCGGCTGCGCAAACTGTGTTGGATCTAGCCGGGGGCTGGTTCGCGCCCTGTCTACGAGCTACTGATCCTCTCGTTTCGCCTCCATGAGCCGGCGGAGCCGCTCGCTCTGCTCCCTCTTGCGCCGCATCCGCTCCTCGAAGTGATCAGAGGCCTTGGAGTGGCCCTGACGACGCATTGTTGGCCCGTGGGTGGTGTCGTGGTCGTTGCGTCGGAAACCGCTGTCGTGACTCATGCAGGTCCACCTTTCGACGGCTCCCTTCATCATGGACCCCGCGCTGGTTGTCGGTCAATGCCTTCTATTCGCGTTGTCCTGAGATCCAGTCAGGCGCCCGGCGAACCGGGAGTAGTCTCGTCTCGAGCCCGGTCACGGCGGGATGGGCACATCTACGGATATGTCGGCGTCACGAGGAATGAGGAGGAGTCATGCCTGCTGCGACAACCCGGACCGATCTACTCGAGGTTGCCGAGAAGGAATTTGCCAAGCTTGAGAAGCTCCTGACGACAGTTTCCCCCGATATCGCAATGCAGCTCGACGAAGATGACACGTCCATCAAGGACATCGTCGGCCACCGCGCTCACTGGATCGACCTCTTCCTGGGCTGGTATTCCGACGGCCAGGCGGGTCACGAAGTCGCATTTCCCGCCCCGGGATACAAGTGGAACGACCTGAAACGCTACAACGCCGACCTCCGTAGCGCCCAAGCGGATCTGGGCTGGACCGAGGCTCTGGAGCTGCTGGAAGACAATCACGCCAAACTCATGGGCTTCATCGATACCCACAACGACGATGAGCTCTACGGCGGGCCGATGCAGGGCGGCAACAACAAGTGGACTACGGGCCGCTGGGCCGAGGCCGCCGGCCCGAGCCACTATCGCTCGGCAGCGAAGTACATTCGTGCCCGCCTTCGCACGCTCAACGCTTCTCCTCGATGATGTTGAGCTAGCGCACCGCCTACCTTGCTACTCGCGGGCTGCCAGGCATCTTCTCCTTTTCGCGTTGTCCTGAGGTCGAATCAGGAGGATGATTGGGAGAGCAAGTCTCTGTTGTCACGAAACCCCCGGTTCGGGTGTCTTCTATTCGTAAGACGAAGTGGGTGTGCAGTGGATGAGGAGTCCCAGCTCTTTGCCGAGTTATACAGACCGTTGCGCCGATTCGCTGCGGTTGTGGGACCGATCGAGGTAGACCCGGACGATCTTCTGCAGGAGGCGGTGGCAAGAGTGCTGCGACGGAGACGGCTCACCGAGCTGGACAACCCCGGCGCATATCTGCGGCGAACGATGGTCAACCTCGCCTCCAACTACCGCCGCAGCCTGGCCTATCGACGCCAGGCCGTGGCTCGTTTGGAGGCATCCACTGCCGCAGTCGGCGACGTCTATCCCTCTGATCTGAACGAGCTGCTGCGGCTACCCCCCAAGGAGCGCGCCGTGCTCTATCTATCTGAGGTCGAGGGGTACCGCTATGCCGAGGTCGGCGATCTGCTCGGCTGCAGCGAAGCCGCAGCTCGCAAGCGGGCAATGCGAGGAAGACGCCGGCTGTACGCGCAATTGGTCGGGGAGGTGGCTGATGGGTGAGGAGTTGACGCGGTCGCTGCGGGTGCTTGCCGAACGCGGCGAGGAGCGAGGCGCTAGCGCGGTGCTCGAAGATGCCCGTGCCGAGGCCGCTCGCCCCGAAGCGGTCGGACAGCCGAGTTGGCGGCGCGGTCTCGCGGTTGCGCTGGGGACCGCTGCCGTGATGCTGGTCCTCGTTGCGGTGACCATCCTGACGCTTCAGCCATTCGGGACCGAGGAGCTGCCGCCTGCCACCATTCAACCGCCGATCGTCCCAACGACAGCGGCACCGATCTTCAGCCCCGATTCTCCCGCACCCCTCAACGACATCAATGACCTGGCGTTGGCACCGAATGGCGACCTGTGGGCCGCAACGGCGGCGGGGGTTGTGCGCTGGGATGTTGCCACCGGTGAGCCCCAGATCTTCACAGAATCCGAGGGGATTCCCGGGCGTAGCGTCGCAGCTATTGACATCGCCCCTGACGGCACCGTCTGGATTGTCGGGGACCAGGGGATTGGCCGCTACGACGGTTCCTGGACTACCTATTCGGGTGCCGACACGCCGGTGCTCGCAGGCCAACTCGGAGCCTTGGTGGTGGACCATGGTGGGGTGGTGTGGGCGGAGGCAGCCAGCGCGCCGCTGGCGCGATTCGACGGCGAGTGGACCTCGGTTGCCGCCCCCCTCGGTGGCGAACAGGCAATTGGGCCCAGTGGTCTCGCCATTGACGGGGAGGGCACCCTGTGGGTCGGAATGTTCGAGGACGGTGTCTACTCGTTTGATGGTCTGACTTGGCGTCACTTCACCGCAGCGGATGGTGCGCCGCACAGAGCGGGGCACATTGCGGTTGCCCCCGATGGAGCTGTCTGGGCATGGGACGAGGGCTACTACTTGGGCCCCGAGCTGGAGGATTTTGTGCCAGGCACCGGGTTCGCTCGATACGACGGAGTTGCTTGGACCACCTATACGGTCGATGACGGTTTGCTCTCGAATGAGGGTTACGTGGCGATCTCCGGTGAGGGCTCGGTGGTTGTAGTGCATCGGGAATGGACACCGGACCACGAAGAGATTGTCCTCGGTGTGTCTCGGTTCGACGGCGATGGCTGGACGACCGACATCGATGGCGGTCCCTACGGACCGATCGGAACAACGGTGGTGGCCGCCGACGGCTCCATCTGGATGCCGAGCGAAAGTGGCATCTACGGGGTGAGCGGCGCCGATGCGGTCAAGTTCGTGGTGCCCGCCGAGCTGGCTACGCCGCCGGCGGCACCGTGGACGGTGGTGCCGGACCCCGAGCAGGCACCGATTCGAGTATCGACTGCGATCGGCGACTTCGAGTTCAGTACCGTGAAGCCGTCGCTGCCCATGGACCTCTGGCACGTCGCCGGAACCGCATACGGCGCTGTGGCGCAAACCGGTGACCGGCTGTATTGGTCCCAGGACTATGTGACCTGGCACGGCACGAATCTGAGCCGGGAGCAGCAACGGCTGACCCGCGACGGGACTGACCTGATCGGCTTTGGCGATGGCTTCACCCGGTACGCCTGGAATGGCCAGGCTTGGATCGAAGGGCCGACCGTAGACCTGCCGGGCGAGATGCAGGACATTGCCTTCGGCCCCCAGGGTGCGGTCGCCCTGATCGACTCGACCGTCTACTACTCGACGAATGGTATCGACTTCACAGAGGCGGAGCGTGGTCCCGAACCTTACGCAGAAGAGGGGATCTGCTCGGAGACGTCTCCTCCGCTTGCCAGTGACGGCATCGGTCCGATTCTGGTGACCGAAGCCGGCTACGTGATTCTCGGATCGGCGGATGCCACCTGGGACCGCCGCGCCGCACACCTGTGTGAGCCGCTGGCTTGGTCTTCGGCGGACGGCAGCGTTTGGGAGCTGCGAACTACGGAATCCCCGTTCGGACTGCGGCCTGCCGTGTGGGATGTCGCAGCGTTCGGAGGCCGCTTCGTCGCAACGGGCACTTCCTGGGATGAGCCCGGGAACCAAGTCTGGGTCTCGGACGACGGTCTCGACTGGCGACAAGTCGAGGTGCCGGAGCTCGGTTCGCTGCTTGGTGTCGCCGGAGGCGAGCCCGGTTGGTTCCTGACCGGTCACAGCTCTGCGAACTACGAAAGCTCATCCTTGTCCGTCGACATGTGGTTCTCCGCCGACGGAGAGACCTGGGACGGCCCCTACCCCGGACCGCAGGGACTGTTCTGGGCCTACCACCGAAACGAACCCTCGGTCGCGGTTGACGCCTTTGTCTCCGTCAATGGCACCAACGACGGCATCGTCATCGGACGGCTCGAGGATTAGGTGGAGGAAGCCTCATGAAGAAGACACCGGCAATTCTGCTTGCGCTACTACTTCTGGCTGCATGTGTTGGCGACTCAGAGAACCAACAACCAGCGACGACTTCACAATCCGCAACAACAGACATGACGACAACTTCCCTGATCCCTGCCACGACCCCACCGATCGGAGAAGCGGCAGAGGGCGATGAGCCCACCAACGAGGGCATGTCCGGTTCCACCGGGCTTGAAGTGGTCACGGATCTTGTCTTTCGCCATGCAGACGATTGGTTCCCGCGAGTCGGAGAAATGGACGTGATTGCACCTTCTAGTGGCGGCCCGTGGCCAGTGGTCGTTGCGTTCTACGGTGGCCTCAGAACCGACTTCAGGTTCTGGATGCGCCCGATGGCCGAGGCCATCGCTAGTCGTGATCGCGTGGTCTTCGTCCCGGGATTCGGGGTAACGAGCCGCATTGCGAGTTCAGACTCTCCGTTGTTGGAGCAGTTTGAGGTTCTGCGGGATGAAGTCGCATGTGCCTTGGTGGTAGCGAAAGCCAACGCCGAGAGTTTTGGCGGAGACCCCGAAAACATCACGGTGTTTGGCTATTCCGGCGGTGGGAACACGGCCATCATGTCGGCTCTCGCGCCCTCGACGGTACCGGCGAATTGCTCGGAGACGGGTCCTGTAGTGATACCGGATGCTGTTGTAAGTGTGGAGGCCGACCTGCTGCTTGGCGATGCGACCTGGGATCAGTTCCTAGAGGAGGATCCTGAGGCCTTCTACAGCGCAACGCCTTGGCGCTACGCCGACGGTTCTGCCGAGTTTCCGATCCACATCATGGGCGTGGACAATCCACAAGGGTATGACCGCAGCGTGGGCGATGACCCGCTGGCCTCATTTGTTGCCGACCGTCACGTCGATATCGACCTAGTGGCCGAGCTGACAGAGATGGGGCTGCTTGACGACGGTGGATTCAGCATTCGGGACGGACTTGAGTGGAGCTACAAGGCGTTGTCCGAAGCGGGGTACGAGGCTACTTGGACACTGCTGCCGGACTCGAGACACGCCACACTCATGGACTCGCAATGGGCGTTGAGCGACGAGAGCTGGGAGCTGGTGGTCGAGACCGTACTCAACGCCGATGGAACTGGGACACTGTCGCTGTCGTTGCAGGATTGGGAGGGGATGGAGGGATACCGCCTACTGGCGATCGCATGGTCGGAGCAGGACGAAGTGTTGGGAGGCTTGTCCGGTGCTGCGTTCTGGACACGGGTGGACACCGATCCGTTCTCTTCTCAGGACGTGATTCACCCGCCCGCGATACCAAATGACATTGGTCTGCCTTGGGCCGAAGGCGACTACCTGTGGAACGAAACCGCCCGGCTTCAGCCGGGCACCTACGGAATCGAACTCTACGCCAACCCCGGTGAGCTGAACCCGTACGGCAAATACATCCCGGCCGAACCAATCGAGCGCCGTTGCTGGATTGACGTGGAGGTAAGAGCTGGCGAGACCTCCACCGTCGTGATCTCCGAACTACCTTTGGGCGATGGTCCGTGTCCGCTGGCAGTGGGACCATCCGCTGTTGCCACCACACATCCAGCGTCGTCGTCACCGGAGGAGGTGTTCTTCTCCCCGGCTGAGCCTCCGCTGTCTATCTCGACTGTTGTAGGCGATCTCGAGTTCGCAAAGCTGGGAGCGCCGGGCCAGACCGACTGGGGGATCTACGTGCCTGAGTCGACACCGTACGGTTTGGTTGCACTCGAGGGCGACACGCTTTGGTGGTCCACCGACTACCTGTCATGGAAGAGCGCTCATGTTCCATTCAGCGCAAGCCGGGTCTCCGTTGTTGGCAAAGATGTGGTCGTCCACGGTGACCAGGTGACTGCTCGCTGGGTCTGGAATGGCGAGGCGTGGGCCGAGGCAAGCCAACTGGACATCGGTGGAGTGCAGCTCATTGCCGCTGGGCCCCGCGGGACGATCGCAGCTACCTACGACAAGGTTCTCTACTCGAGCGACGGGCAGGAATTCACAGAGGCGAGCAGCCCACCGAGGGCCGACGCGCTGGTCCTTGCCGGCGAACCCAAGGAGCGGTGGGGAGGCATGGCCGGCGGATGCAGCCTGGGCATCTACACCCTGGATTTCGCAGATTCGGGAGTTGGCTCGTTACTACCCACGCCGGATGGCTTTGTCGTCCTCACGGCAGCCCATCCGTTGGATTGGGGTGACGCAAAGATCTGCGAGCCGATCCCATGGTTCTCTAGCGATGGCGACAAGTGGGTTCAGGTTGCTACCAAGTCTCCCTTTGGCGAGGACGCGGCGGTCCTGCCGAAGGTGACCGAACGGGACGGTCGTTTTGTGGCGGTGGGCCACACGGACCCCGACAGTGCGGCGATCTGGGTATCCGACGATGCGCTCAGCTGGCGTCAGGTTGATCTGGATATTCAGATCATCGACGCCGTCGGTGCGGGGGAGCTTGGTTGGATGATCACCGGTGCGTTGCTTCTCGATGCTGAGGAAGAGGACTGGTGTCAGGTGATGTTCTTCAGCGCCGATGGCCTCACCTGGGACGGGCCGCACGATCGACCGGATGGTCTGAAGTCCGCCTACATGCCACCGCAGCTTGCGGTCGGTCCCGACGCGTTCTTTGGAATCGGCGGTTCCTGGGGACCGGTGCTCGGCCGGCTGACTTCGCAAGCAGGATCAGGATGAGAAGGGCAATACGCCCCTAATCGGGTTGAGCCTCGCTTGATACGTTTATGCGGTGTCCCGGGGCTGCGCCTCGCAGCGGCCCCACGTCAGGAAGGCTGCTGATGACCGACAAGACCGCTGACCTCGCCGGGCCGGGAATCGGGGACTACGCCGATCTCGAGAAGATCCTCCCGGACGACTACGAGTCGCTGCTCACCGCTCGCGAGACTATGGATGCGCTGTTCGCAGCTAAGGCGTACATCGAAGAGGGCCTCTGTCGTGAGTTGAATCTGATGATGGTGCAGGTACCCCTCATTGTTGACTCGCTAAGTGGGGTCAACGACATGCTCGATCGGGATGGCTCACGCAGCCCGGTCGGCTTCCACATCTCCAACGATTACGGGAAGAATCCGATCGATGCCCAGGTGGTGCAGGCGGCGACCAAGTGGAAGCGGGTCGCTCTGGCACAGTTCGACTGCAAGCCGGGCGAAGGCATTTGCACCGATATGAAGGCGGTCCGCAAGGACTACTTCCTCGACCACGACCACTCGGCATACGTCGACCAGTGGGACTGGGAGCGGGTCGTTGTTCCCGAGGACCGCAACCTCGACTTCCTCACCGACGTCGTGAAGAAGATCTGGTCTGTGCTCGTCGGCGCCGAGAAGCATGTTCAGGAGTTGTATCCGCAGCTCAACACCCCGAAGTACCCAAACCTGCCCGAGGAGCTGACCTTCCTTCATGCTGAGGAGATCCTGGAGATGTACCCGGATCTGCCCCGCAAGCAACGCGAGACGAAGATCGTCCAGGAGTACCCGGCCATCTTCATCTACGGCATTGGATGGCCCCTGGCCGACGGCTACCCACACGAGATGCGGGCCGCCGACTACGACGATTGGACGACAGACACTTCGGAGTTCACCGGCAAGGACACCCACGGTCTCAACGGCGACATCCTGGTTTGGAACCCGGTTACCCGTCGCCGTCATGAGCTGACCTCGATGGGGATCCGGGTGACGAAGGAGTCGCTGGTCAAGCAGCTGGAGATGAGCGGGCAGATGGATCTGCTCGAGATGCCGTATCACCAGGCAATCATGAACGACGAGATTCCGCTGTCGATTGGTGGCGGCATCGGCCAGTCACGCACCTACATGATGTTGCTGAAGAAGGCCCATCTCGGTGAGGTCTCGGTGACGGTGTGGCCGCAGATACTCAAGGACATGTGCGCCGACAAGAGCATTCACGTACTTGAGTAACCGTGTGCCGGCTTTGAGCCGGCACATTGGCATTTGCTTCGTAACTGCAGCTCGGCTCTGACGTCTGTCATCGGTCCGTTGACAGTTGCATCGCTACTGAGATCAGCGGACGGGTGGGCCCTCACGCACATCGGCCAACCAGGCATCGTGATCGGCGTCGAGCCAGGGGAGCCAGCCGTCCCGCCACCAGGTCGCGCCGGCGGCTTCCATCTCGGCAACGTACTCGGCAAGGTCATCTCCCGGGCTATGCCCCTCAGCTATGGCAATGTCGAAAGGCTCTGCGGTGTCGCGGTGGGAGCGAACGTACTCGGATATCTCGGCGATCACTGCCGGGCCAGCATCGCCGAACTGCTCGGTTTCGGTATCGAAGACGATGGGCGCAAGCCCGTCCCATCGGGCTGCCCGACGCACCGGCCGCCGCTTTGGCCACATCGCGGCAACCCAAATGGGTATGCGCGGCTGCTGAACAGGGCGAGGGAGGAACGTGGATTGCTCGAGGTCATAGTGCTCGCCGTGGAACTCGTAGGGTTCTCCAGTCCACAGCCCGGTGAGGATGTCGAGCCCTTCGTCGAGCATGTCGGCCCGGGCCCGTAGATCGGTTTCGCCGTGGAAGCGGGTGAACTCGGGGTCGGTGGGCCAACCGATGCCCACTCCCAGGGTGAGCCTTCCTTCGCTGAGCAGATCGAGGCTGACGCACTCCCGTGCCAGCTTCCATGGGTGGCGTCGCGGTAGCGGGGTAACCAATGTCATCAGCCGGATGCGTTCGGTCGTCATCGCGGCGGCGGCCAGCAGAATCCATGGATCCGCCACCTGGTAGTCGTCTCCAATCAGGATGTGATCCCAAACCGAGATTCCATCCCAGCCCGCCTGCTCTACATCATGGGCGAACTCGGCGAAGCGCTTGGGATCTGACCAGATACCGAAGTTGGGGACGTCGACGCAGTACTTCACGGTGTCCTCCGTTGGATGCTTATCGCGTCAGCATATCCGGGACCGCCGACAGGACCTCAGCCATGTCCCTAGGGGGACCCCAGGGTCTCTTCAGGGTCGAATCAGGGTCAGTCCCGATAGCTCCCCGGGCCTCCATCACAGACAATCGGGTCATGGAGTTCTTGCTACGACTGATCGAGATAGGCGCCACCGCCGGGCTGGTCACCGTCCCGGTGCTGGTGGCAACGGTCGCGCTTGCGTGTGTGCTTGCGTCAGGCCTTGCCTGCCGGATCATCGATGGTTGTGAAGAGCTCGCGTGGCGGATGCAGCGGGCTCCCGAGGCCGCGACCGCCACAGCCGAAGAAGAGGTCGATACCCCGCGGAGGGTTTCCCATGTTGCTGTTCCTGTTGTGGCTGTTGCTGGCGATCGTCGCCTGGCCGCTCGCCCTGCTTGCGCTCATCGTGTACCCACTGGTGTGGCTGCTGAGCATTCCTTTCCGGCTGCTCGGCATCTCGGTTCGGGCAGTATTCGACCTGCTCGAGGCCATTGTTCGGCTGCCGGCCAGGGTCTTGCGGGGTCCCCGGACCGCCTGAGCCACCGTCAGCATCGAGCCGGGCCGGAGTTAGTCTGCTCGCATGCGGCTCCACCTCATCAGGCATTCCTTGACGCCCGAGACCGGGAAGCGGTTGTCGAGCGTGAACCCCGATATCGCACTCTCGGCCAAGGGGCAAGAGATGGCCACCGCGCTTGGCGAGTATCTGGCTCCCGTTCGGCTGGCGGCCATCTATACGAGTCCCCATCAGCGGTGTCGCGAAACGGCATCGGCGATCGCGCGGGGCCGCAACCTGCGGCCGCGCATCGACCGGGCGTTCGAGGAAGCCGACTACGGGAAATGGCTCGGGCGGCCGCTCAAGTCGTTGTACCGAACCAAGGCCTGGCAGGACCTGCTCGCGAACCCGTCCCGGTTCCGGTTTCCTGAGGGCGAGACGCTGCAGGAAGTCCAAACCCGGGCCGTCGCCGGGGTCGAGGCATTGCTCGCAAAGCATCCCGAAGACTCAATCGCCGTCTCCTCACACGGCGACGTGATCAAGGTGGTCGTCGCCTATTACGCGGGAATCGCACTGGACCTGACCCACCGGATTAACCCGTCGGCGGCATCGTTGTCCGTCATCGATATCCCCAAGGCCGGCCAACCGCGGCTGGTTATGTTCAACGTGATTGCCGATGTCGGGAGGTTGAATTGAGTCGGGTCGAGCGGTTCGCCGGTGGTGCAATCGGAGAACCCGGGAACAGGCTGTTCTTGATCGAAGTGGTTGTCGATGGTGACGCCACGGCATATGTGCTCGAGAAGCTACAGGTCGCCGCTCTCGCCGAGGAGGCCAAGCGGCTGCTGCAAGGGCGCGGCTTGATCGGCATCGGTTTGTCGTTGGATCCCGGCGACGTGCACGAAGGGTCCCCGATCGCTTTCCGGGTGGGAGGCTTGCAGCTGATTCTGTTGGACGATTCAGACACGGCCACGGTCGTACTGCATTCGACCGAGGATTCCGACCCTGCAGCTGAATATGAGCTGTCGCTTGCCCAGCTGGATGCGTTCGCCCGTGAGGCCCTGGTGGTAGTAGAGGCCGGACGCCCGAGGTGCCCCCGGTGCGATCTCGCCATGGACCCTGATGGGCACAACTGTCCGCGCAGCAACGGTGACCTGCGCAACCATCGTCCCTGACGTGGCGTGGCAACCGGTCATCACTGAGGTCCTGGGCCGATTCGTTGACGCCTCCAATGCAACCCTGCTGGCCAGAACCGAGGCCGGAGACAAAGTGGTCTACAAGCCAACCGCAGGTGAGCGCCCTCTGTGGGACTTTCCCGTTGAAACGCTTGCCGCCCGCGAGGTGTTGACCTACGAGGTCGCGGTTGCGCTCGGCCATGACCTCGTTCCCGAGACCGTGCTGGGCGACGGGCCATACGGGCCCGGGGCGATCCAGCGGTTCATAGATCTCGATCCCGAGTTCGACCCGGTTGCCTGGATACAACGGAGTACGGCCGACCTGTGGCCTCTGGCTGTTCTCGACATCGTGACCAACAACGCCGACCGCAAGCTCGGGCACGTCATATCGGATGGCGTGCGCCTGATGGGTATTGATCACGGTCTGACCTTTCACCCTGATGACAAGCTCCGAACCGTCCTGTGGGGATTCAGCGGGCAGACTATTCCGGAGTCCGAGGTAGCGGCGCTGGCCAGGCTGGAGAGCGCAATTCAGGGGGTGTTGGGAGACCGAGTTGAGTACCTGCTCGGAGGCGCAGAGCGGTTGGCCTTGGCTCAGCGCGTTGCCGGGCTGCTGGCAAACCCGAAGCATCCGGATCCGCCATCTGATCGCCCTCCACTGCCCTGGCCTCCGTATTGAGTCATGGCCAAGCGGGCCCGATTGTCCCGCCCTAATGCCCAATCGCGGAGCGCGTATCCACGAGTGCGATGACAGTGTCCCCGGTCGCAGTGTCACGTGGTGGCTCCTGGCTGCCGGCGGTGATCACCTGTACCCGGTTGTTGGCTTTCACCACGAACAAGATCTTGAGTATCTCTCGCGACTGGAGTTGCGCCTGGGCGATCGAGGGGTCGCTGCCGACCTTGATCCGCCTCACCTCACCGCCCCAATCCAGGAAGTCGTCGATTGCCGAGTAGTTCCAGCCCATGCCAAACAGTTGTCGACCGCCGTATTCGTCTGCGGGGTGGGAATCGATGTCACTACCCCGGCTCCGCGCCGGTAGCTGGTATGTCTCCGCACCCCCAAAGGTGGCTGCGAATCTGGTTGCAGCCAGGGTGTTGACATCGTCGTTTGGCGTAAGGGCCAGAAGACGCCCGATTCCGGCGAGGTCGAGGTCAAGATCAACGTCGCGAGCCAGCACGTTCCCGTAATACGCCCGACGCCCTGCCGTTCGGGCGTCCAGATGGTCCTGTCGGTTTGTTGTAGCCATCACAACGGCAACACCCGCATCGGCAAGGGCGTCGGCGATGGCCCGCTCCACCCGTCCCGCCCCGAGGATCAGGCAACCTTCCTGATGTTTCTCGGCCAGACCCAGCCGGCGCGCCAACGGACCCATACCTACGCCGTAAATGAGCACGGTGCCGACGATGACGGCAAAGACGAGGGGAGTGAGTTCCTCGGCGCCGGCCACGCCACCTTCCTCGAGTTCGAGAGAGAACACCGAAGCCACCGAGGCTGCCACGATTCCGCGCGGGGCCACACCACCCAGCAGGACCCGCTGATGCCAATCCAGTCGCGAGCGGATCGTTGACAGCCAGACTGCAGTCGGTCGGGCGACGACCACCAACGTCAGGATGAGAGCAGCTGCAGCCGGCAGGTCTATCCCCAACTGCTCCCTGGTAATCCGGGCGCTGAGCACGATGAAGAGGACGCCGATCAGTAGTTGTCTAACCACTTCGGAGAAATGCGAGATCTGATCGGTGCGGAGCTGGCGCTGATTGGCGAGTGCGAACCCCAAGACCGTGCAAGCGAGCAGTCCCGACTCGTCAGTGAGCAGGTCGGCGATCATGAACGCGAACAGGGCGATGCTGAGCCCGAATAGCGGCACCAGATGCTCGGGTACCCAGTGGCGGCGCAGCGCAATGCTGGCCCCGTAGGCCACCGCCGAACCAACCAGCACTCCCACGAACACAAACTCGACCATGTTGGCGAGGACACCGCCGGGCGAGGCATCGGCGGCGCCTCCGAGCAGGATCGCCTCAAAGGTGATGACGGCGAGCAGAGCTCCGATGGGGTCGATGAAGATGCTCTCCCACTTCAGAATCGATGCGACCGATCGATGGGGTCGGACTTGGGCGAGCAGTGGCCCGATCACAGTTGGCCCCGACACAACCAGAATCGACCCGGTGAGGATGGACATCCGGATGCTGAGATCGGTGAAGAGGGCAGTGACAACGGCCCCTATCACCCAGGTGATCAGTACTCCGACGGTGACCAGCAGCCACAGCACTCGCTGTTGACCCTCCATCTCGCGCAGCCGCAAGCTGAGGCCTCCCTCGAAGAGGATCAGGCCAACCGCAATGGAAACTGTTGGGGCAAGCAGATCACCGAAGATCTCATCGGGGTTTGCCAGGCCCAGCACAGGACCGATCAGGAACCCGGTGAGCAACAGCGGGAGAATGACCGGCACGCGAAGACGCTCGCCGAGCCAGGTGACTGAGAAGGCCAGCACAACGATGCCGGACAGCTGCACTATGGGATCGTCGAGCATTGTCCCTCGGGGCCGATTTGAGCAGGATTGTACGGTCTGGGGCAGGTTTGGGTAGTGGGAATCACGGCTCGAGCTTTGAGCGCAGCTTCCTGGCCATGAGCCGTTCGTACGATCCGGGAGCCAGCGCGTTCAGGTACCTGGTGATCCGACCGACGTTGCCCAGCACCAGTGTCGTTCGCCTCTGTTCTACTCCCCAGACGATTCGCTCGGCAACGTCATCCGGGCTGGCCATCTTTCCCACCCCTGATTGGGGGTGGTCCGTGATCTCGCCGTCGCCGCCCAGGGTGTGGTGACGGAGGTTGGTGTCGATGAACGAGGGGGCGGCGATCATCACGTCGACCTGAGGTACCTCGCTGCGGAGCGATGTGAAGAACCCGTGCAGGGCGTGCTTCGAGGCTGCGTAGCCCGTGCGACCCAGCAGCGGCGCGAACCCGGCAGTTGAGCTGATCACGACAATTGCCCCGCGTCGTTCGATCAGTGTGGGCAGAGCCACCTTGGTGCAGTTGACCGAGCCCCAGAAGTTGGTGTCCATGATTGTGTGAATGACATCCAGGTCGGTCTCGGCAAACAAGCTCCGATGGGCAATCCCGGCGTTGTTCACCAGCACGTCGATGGGCCCTAGCCGCTCCTCGGCAACGGCGACCGCTTCACTGCAGGCGGCGAAGTCGGTGACGTCACACTCGATGGCTGTTGCGGTTCCACGCGGTATTGCGTCAGCTGCCAGGACCGCGGCCTCGTAGTCGATATCCAGCAGTGCGACGTTGCCGCCGGCGTAGGCGAATTCTTTGCCAAGCGCAGCGCCGAGGCCGCCACCCCCGCCGGTGATGACCACGTTCTTGCCTTCGAGGCTCTTCTTTGTCCCTCTAGCCACAACGTCCCTCCACGAGTACTTCAGCGCGCCGTCAGACCGTAACCACCGCGCCGGGCGGAACCAGCGTTGTTGAGCCGCGGACGCTGAGAGAGGCAGACCGATCGTTGTCGGAGTCGGCTGCGATTGCGATTTGATCGGCTTCCACCGTCACTGTGAAACCAAGCCCTTGCCATCGAACCGGGTAGATCAGCGAATCCCATTCCGCGGGTAACGCCGGATCGATTGTCAGTTGCCCGTCCTGATAGCCGAGACCTCCAAAACCCTGGACGGCGAGTTGGTAGGTGCCGCCACATGCCGCAGTGTGGATCCCACCGATGAAGGTACCTCCGACAACAGCGTGCGAGGTGTTCAGCAGGTCAACCGCAGCCGTCGCCCGAAAGTGCTCGAGCGCTTGCTCGAGTTGCCCCGTTCGGGTCGCAACCATGCCAAATGCGGCGTGGCTCAAGGATGAGTTGTGGGAGCACCGCGGCTCGTAGTACGCATAGTTGGCCCGCTGGGTTTCCTGATCGAACCGGTCGCTGTGTAGCCAAAGGAGCATTGGGACGTCGGCCTGTTTTGAGACCTGAGTCGAGACCGCAACGCCGTTGGGCCATCCCCAGTACTCACCGGGGTCCAGAAGACGGGTACGTACCTCGTCGGGAGTGACGTCCTCGAGATCGAAGAAGCCGCGGAATTGCTCTATCAGCTTGGTGTCTGCGTCGGGCGGGGGCAGCAGCATCCGCTCGCGCACCCGGCGCCAACCGTCGACTTCGTCAGCCGACAGCGCGAGCTTCTCGGACACCACGGCTAGAGCGGCAGGATGATCTGAGGCCATCAGCTCGTAGGTGTTGATGGCGAAGTCCAGCGCGGCGTGGGTCTGATAGTTGGTGAAGGCGTTGTCGTCGACGTTCTCGTGCCACTCGTCGGGCCCGAGCAACCGGATGCAGTGATACACCTCACGCCAATCGTCGTACCGCACAAACGATCGGAGAAATCTGGCTACCTCAAACGCCACCTCGGCCCCGTAGTCGAGGAGGTACTCGACATCCCCGGTGACATCCACGTAGCGCGCAATCGTCGTGACGACATCGGGGGCGATGTGCATCTGCCACACGTTGAAGTGGTTGCGAATTGGGCGTCCCGTCAGGACGTCCTTGAAGAAGATGTCGGGACACAGCTCGTCTCCGGTCGTGCCGGAGATCCATGCGTAGTAGGCGCCGTCGTATCCCAGCCGGGCTGCTTTACGCCTGGCTCCGTCGAGAGTGCGATGCCTGTAGACCAGCAGCGACCTGGCGATGTCCGGTTCAGAGAAGAGGAATGCGGGCAGGTTGTAGATCTCCTGATCCCAGAATGCCGAGCCCTGGTACGCCTGGCAGGAGAGCCCCCGGGCACCGATCGGCAGGTGGTCGCTGTGTGCGGGAGTGCAGATACGGTTGTGGTAGGCGTTGAACCTGAGCGCAGCCTGATCGAGCAGGTTGCCCGCGATCTGTACGTCCATGTCTCGCCAGATGCCGGACCAGCGATGCAGCGAAGCCTCGGCGAGGGCCGTGTAACCCTCGTCGGCACCCGCTCGAGCCATCCCCTTCGCGGCATCCAGCGGCGCCGGCCCATCGTTGGACGATGCTACGGCAGCCACCGCATCGACAATCACCTCGGAACCTGCGGCAATGGCGAGTCTGCGCCTTCGGACCAGCCGTCCCCCGTCTGCAACGTCCTCTTCGAGCAGTAGCTCGCCGCCGCTTACCAGGCTCACGGAGGCAACGCCGATGTCGATGCCGCTCTCGCCGGTTGTTCCTGCTGCAGTGATCGTTGCTCCATCCACGCCGAGATCGATGGCGGGCAGGTGCTCACCGTTGAGACTCCAGACGTCACTATCGATTCCGGCATCTACTTCAACCGTGATCGCGCGGTCCGAGGTCAGCGACCACCGCTGGGCAAGGAGGTGGAGCCGGTCGTAGCTGGCGATCCGTGAGACCTTCACGGTCACGGTCGCATCATCGACCTGATGCGTGTGCCTGACCCCATAGGTTCCGGCCCCGAGGTCCAGCTGGGATTCCACCTTGGTGCCGGCGTCGATGGACAACGAATGATCGCCGACCCGGGCCGACACAAACAGCGGGTTGGGAACGGTCGTCAGTTCACGCCACCGCCCGTCGGCACAGTCGTACGTATCTGTTACGACCAGGGCAACGTAGTGCTCGGCTCCTTGCTCCGGGCTCGTGCCGCGGTACCCGAGATAGCCGTTCCCAACCATGAAGTTGGAGCCAACGACAACAGCTCTCTCATCGCTCCACCCGGCTTCGGTCAGCTGCCAGCCGCCCTCGTCGATAGAAAGAGATTCGGTCAGGTTCATGAATGTCTCCATCGCGGCAAGGATGCGAATGGCCGCGCCGGCCCCATCGTAGAGAGCCTCATCCTCCATCTGTGCGAGGGGTCGTTAGGCTTGCTGCAGTGGTACCCCTTCTTGTTGAGTACAGCGAGAACGACGACACGGGCTGCGCCGTCGGCTTGATCACGTTGACGTGCGCAACCGTTGCGACTGTGCTCCTGGCGCGTCTCGCCACGCTGACCTTCCGGGGGAGAGGACGACGGCGGCGGCTGGTCGGATGAGTCTCTAGTCCCGCGCTACTTCGAGACCTGCCATCTCTTCCAGGGCTTTGACGAGGGCGTGATTGCCTTCATGGCCGAGGCCGCGTCGCTGCAGCGCCCGGTATAGCTGGAACACCAGGCTGGTTGCCGGGAGCGGGACGGCCAACTCGTCTGCCGACTCCAGCACCAGACGCAGGTCCTTCTGTTGCAGATCGATGGTGAACCCGGGTCGCCAATCGCGGTCGACGACCTGCGGTCCTCGGTTGGCCAGCATCCACGAGCCGGCGCCGCCGCCCTTCACGGCTTCGATTGTGGCGTCGAGGTCAAGTCCCCCAGCCTTGGCCAGGAGGAGTGCTTCGGAAACTGCGAGGCCGTTGACCACAACGAGGACCTGGTTGACCTGCTTGACCATCTGGCCTGCCCCGATTGGGCCAACGTGGGTGATCGAAGTGCCGTAGCTCTCCATGAAGGGCCGCGCGCGTTCGACGTCATCTACCTCGCCGCCGACCATGATCGAAAGCGTGCCCCGCTCGGCACCCTCGCTGCCACCGCTCACCGGGGCATCCACCCAGCGAGCACCCACTTCGCGCACGGCAGCTGCGAGTTGTCGGGTTGCCGAGGCGCTGATCGTGGAGTGGTCGACGATGAGCTTGCCGTCGGCGAGGCCGTTGATGAGGCCTTCCTCGCCGAGGGTGACCGCCTCGACGTCGGGTGTGTCTGACACACAGACCATGATGATGTCGCATCCTGCGGCGAGTGCTGCAGGTGTGTCGGCAACGGTTGCTCCTGTGGCAGCGAGAGCATCGGTTCGGGCGCGAGTCCGGTTCCACACCGTGACTTCGTGGCCGTCGCGCAGGAGACATCCTGCCATGCCCCGACCCATGATCCCCATCCCGGCGTACCCGATCTTCATCCCGGTCCTTTCCTGTCCTGCGGTAGCACAAGGTAGCAAGGGCACTCCGGTGACGTATGGCCTATATCCAAGGGCCTGCGGAAGCGATAGGTTCGAGTTGTGCGTCGGTTTGGCGTGCCTTTGTGACGTGCGTTCCGGAGGTGGCGATGACGGTCCCGATGAAGGAAGCGGCGAGCGAGTTCCTATCCAAGAAGCGGATTGCAGTTGCGGGTGTCTCGCGTGAGTCTGGAGGCGCTCACGGTGGCAACCCCGTCTATCTGCGGCTGCGCGATCGTGGCTACGACGTCTACGCAGTCAACCCGAATGCGGATCGGGTGGAAGGCGATGACGCCTATCCCAACCTGGGCACGATCCCCGGCGGGGTCGAAGCTGTAGTGATTGCCACTCACCCCAAGGTGGCTCCAGCCGTGATGGAGGAGTGCATCAAGCTCGGGATCAACCACGTCTGGATGCATCGCGGCCCCGGCGGAGGCAGTGTTTCTCATGAGGCAGCCGAGATGGGACGGGAGGCCGGTGTGCAGGTCATCGAGGGTGGATGCCCTCTGATGTACGACCCGACGGGTGACGTCGGCCACAAGGTCCTGCGCGGCGTTCTCTCGATGGTGGGTCGCATCCCGAAGCAGGTATAGGGGTACGCTCCAACCCATGGAGTACAAGCACACCCAGACCGGCTATCTCTTTCTCTTTGTGCTCGTGTGGATGGTTGGGGTGACGGCGCTGATTGCTGCTTTCGCCGGTGACGAGGCATCGGAAGCCCTCCTGATCATGGCGATAACGACTGTGATCGTGCTCGCTGTGGTGTTCTGGTTCAGCCGGCTCACGGTGAGAGTCAGTGGTTCCGAGGTGCGCGTCGGCTTCGGGCCGGGGTGGCCCCGCCGGGTGTTCGGCAGCTACGAGATCGTGGCGTTTCGCCCGGTGCGCAACAAGTGGTACTACGGCTGGGGGGTGAGGAAGATTCCCGAGGGTTGGATGTACAACGTGTGGGGGCTCGATGCGGTGGAGCTCGAGCTCGCTTCGGGAAAGAAGTTCCGCATCGGCACCAATGATCAGGATGATCTAGTCGCCGCTCTCACCACCCACCTCGCCCTTCGCCCCGGCTGACCCGGCCTCTCCTTCTCACACGTTTTGGCGTATCTGTGTTTCACATATGGCACGGATGTACGCCAGAACGGATGGCAGAGTAACCCTTCTTGTATTGGCGTATTTGTGTTTCACATACGGCACAGATCTACGCCAAAACGGAGGGGGCGGTCCGCGAGTCGTCCCGACCCTGCAACACTGAGGGGCAGACTCACGAAAACGAGGAAGCATGATGAAGGGGACTATCCAGAATGGCTTCGGGGATCCGAACGAGGTTCTGGGGATCGGCGAAGTTGCGACTCCGGTGATCGACGATGACGGTGTGCTGGTGCGGGTCCGAGCAGCATCGATTCACATCGGAGCGGTCTACGGCGTGCGCGGGCTCCCGAAGGTCATGCGCCTGGTGTTCAAGAGGTTCATTGCCAAGAGCGGCGTGATCGGGCAGAACATGGCCGGCGTCGTTGAGGCTGTCGGGAAGAACGTCACACAACTCGCTGTCGGGGACGAGGTGTTCGGCTCATGCAAGGGTGCATTTGCCGAGTTCGCCGCCACGACGTCGGAGGAGTTGGCGTTGAAGCCGACCGGCTTCACGTTTGAGCAAGCCTCGGCGATTGGCGTATCGGCCTTCACCGCCCTGCAGGCGCTGCGCGACCACGGCAAACTTGAAGCGGGCCAGCATGTACTGGTCACCGGGGCCTCTGGTGGTGTCGGCACCTTCGCCGTCCAGATCGCCAAGGCGATGGGGGCGGAGGTCACTGGGGTCTGCAGCACCCGGAACCTCGACATGGTTCGGTCAATTGGTGCAGACCACGTCATCGACTACACGCAGCAGGACTTCACCAAGGGCGAACCTCGGTATGACCTCATATTCGACAACGTCGGAGCCCATTCCTTGCCGGACATGCGAAGTGTGCTCACTACCGATGGGCTGCTGTTGGCCAATGGGGCACCGGCTCCGGCCGGTTGGTTCGGCGGTCTGGGGCACCCGCTGAAGGTCGCCGTTCTCTCCATCTTCTCCAAGCAACAGGGTCGTCCCTTCGTGTCAACGGAAAACAAGGAGGATCTGGCCGCCCTCAAGGAACTGGCCGAGAACGGCAAGATCACGCCGGTCATTGATCAGGTGTTCCCGCTCGATAGCGCCGTAGACGCAGTCGCCTTCGTGGGCGCAGGCCACAACCAGGGAACATCGGTCATAACCATGTGAACGGGACCCGGCAAGGGGCGACGGAGTCGCCCTTTTTCGTTTTGGCGTATCTGTGTTGCATATGCGGTACGGAAATACGCCAAAACCGATGGGGGACGTCTTCCCCTTGACACATTGCGGGCGTGCTGCCAAAGTTCTTAGTGGCCGTGGACGCAACATAGAAGTGCGTGCGCGGCCGTTCGTATGTGCGACCGGACACGGTCGAGAAATGAGCGCCTGATGTTCCTGCTAATGCCCATCAGCGCCGCGGGCAGGGTTCGCCCCGCGGCTTAGCCATAAGGTCCTCCTGAGGAGGACCGAGCTGAACCAGCGCCTGGCGAAGGAGTCGCCAGACTCTGAGCGCCGCTCTCGACACGCACGCCCGAGGCTTCACCACGTGAAGGTCTCACCACCGCAAAGGCAAGAAGATGATTCCGGTCCGGTCCTACATAACGCTGCTGTATGACTACCTGCGCCGCCAGAAGGTGCGGGTGGCTCTGCTCACCGTGACCATGTTCACGAGCATCGGCCTGATGTTGGTCGGGCCCCAGCTGGTGCGCACGTTCCTCGACCGCGCCATCGACGGCGAACCGACCAGCAGGCTGATCCCGATCGCGGTGTGGTTCATGGTGGTCGCCGTGCTGACCCAGCTGTTCAGCGTGATCGCAACCTACCTGGCCGAGCAGGTCGGGTGGACGGCTACCAACGAGATGAGGGCCGACCTGGCCGCCCATGTGCTCGATCTGGACATGAGCTTCCACAAGCAACACACCCCGGGTGAGATGATCGAGCGGATCGACGGTGATGTGACCGCGCAGGCCGACTTCTTCTCGGCGTTTGCGATCCGGGTGCTCGGCAACTCACTGCTGATGGTGGGCGTCATGGTGATGCTGTGGCTGGAGAACGTCTGGGTTGGCCTGGGCATAACTCTGTTCTTCCTCGTCGCCCTCGGCGTGATGCTCCGAATCCAGGCCTGGGCAGTTCCGCTGTGGAAGCAGGTACGGGCCCGTTCCGCCGAGCTGATGGGCCTCATCGGCGAGCAGTTGGGTGGCACCGAGGACATCCGGGGCAACGGCGGCGTTGGCTACATGATGCGTCGGTTCACCGGGATCCTGCGCTCCTGGCTTCCCGACCAGGTGATGGGTCGGATGGGTTTCGCCGCGCTCTGGGGCACGTCGATCTTCAACTATCTGGTCGGCACCGTGCTGGTGTTCTGGCTCGGATCTGTCTTCTTCAATGACGGGACGCTCACTCTCGGCGGCGTCTATCTGATCTTCTCCTACACGGAGATGTCGCGCCGTCCCATGGAGCAGATCCGGGAGCAGATGGAGCGATTCCAGAAGGCCGCCGCCGGAATCTCGAGAGTCCAGGGCCTCTTTGATGAGCGGTCTGCGCTCGATACCAGCGGCACCGCGCTGATTCCCGGCGGAGCGCTGCGAGTGGAGATAGATGACGTCGTCTTCGGCTACGACGAGGAAGTGGTGCTCGACCGCGTCTCGCTCGACCTCGAAGCTGGCCACGTGCTCGGGGTGCTGGGCCGCTCCGGGTCAGGTAAGACCACCATGGCCCGCTTGCTCACTCGCCTCTACGATCCCATCCACGGAGAAGTGCGGCTGGGCGGGGTTGAGATCAGCCAGGCCGAGATCCGCAGCCTGCGGCGCCAGGTCGGCATGGTGACCCAGGACGTCCAGCTGTTCCGGGCGACGATTCGCGACAACCTCACCTTCTTCGATGAGACCGTTCCCGATGAGCGTCTTCACGAGGTGATCACCGAGTTGGGTCTCGACGGCTGGCTGGCTTCGATGCCGGACGGTCTCGACACCAGGCTCGAATCGGGAGGCTCCGGGCTTTCGGCCGGGCAGGCTCAGCTGCTGGCGTTCACCCGCATCTTCCTCGAGGACCCGGGTCTGGTGATTCTCGATGAAGCTTCTTCCCGGCTCGATCCGGCCACGGAGAAGCTGATCGAGCGCGCTGTTGATCGACTGCTCCAGGACCGCACCGGCATCATCATTGCGCACCGACTCGCCACCGTGACGCGAGCGGATGACATTCTGATCCTGGAGGACGGAGAGGTAGTCGAGTACGGCAACCGGCGGGCCCTTGCCGCCGATCCGGACAGCCGGCTGTCACACCTGCTGATCGCCGGAATGGAGGAGGTGCTCGCATGACGACGCGTAGATCGACGCTGCCAACCGTCCGCCTGATGCGCGAGCTGATCAAGGCCGCACCCGGCTGGTACCTGGCCAACGTGCTCCTCTGGACCACGATCTGGGTGATTCCGGTGATTCCGGCGCTCATTACCCAGCGCTTCTTCGATGATCTGGATACGGTCGGGTTCAACCCGGCCACGCTGATTGCGATGCTGCTCGGCTACGGAGCGGCCCGACTGGCGGTGATGTTCATCGCCATGTGGAATGACGTGCACTTCATGTTCCGGGCCGGCTCGACGCTGCGGCGCAACATGCTGGAGCGGATTTTCGCCCTGCCTGGATCACAGTCGGTCAAGGAAGCGTCGGGTGAGATCATCAGCCGTTTCCGGGAGGATGTCGAGCACGTCGAGGAAGCGACGAGCATGACGGTCGACCTGGTCGGTACCGCTCTGTTCGGGACTGTCGCAGCCCTGGTGCTGACCTCGATCGATGCGCAGATGACTCTGCTCGTGTTTGCCCCGCTGCTGTTCATGGTCGTAGTCGCCGAACGCGCCGGTACCCGGATCCGGCGCTATCGCAACGCGGCCCGGGAGTCAACCGAGCAGATCACAGGTGCCCTCGGCGAGATGTACGGAGCGGTGCAGTCGATCAAGGTTGCCGGTGTCGAGGAGCCGATGATCCGCCACTTCAAGAAGCTCAACGACGAGCGACGCAAGATGATGGTGCGCGACAAGGTGCTCACAGCCGGCCTCGAATCGGTCTTCTGGAACACCCTCAGCATCGGCACCGGGCTGATTCTGATCTTCGCTGCAGACAACCTGGGTCGACCGAACGGGCTCACCGTCGGTGAGTTTGCGCTGTTCGTCTTTTTCCTGGACTACGTCACCGACGCGGGCTGGTTCCTCGGGGCGTTCATCGCCCGTCTCAAGCAGGCCGGCGTCTCGTTCGAGCGGATGCACGGCCTGATGCACAGCGACGACCCCTTCATGCTGGTGAGCAAGAAGGAGCTGCACCTGACCGGTGAGATGCCGGAGTTCACGACTCCTGCTCATGACGCTCACCTCGACGAGCTGAAGGTGAGTGGCTTGACATTCCACTACCCGGGAACTGCCAACGGTATCGAGGACGTGAATCTCACGCTCGAGCGCGGCAGTTTCACGGTGGTCACCGGCAGGATCGGGTCCGGCAAGACAACGCTGCTGCGTTCGATTCTCGGGCTTGTTTCCACCGACAGCGGAACAGTGAGCTGGAATGGCGAGACCATTGCTGATCCTGACGACTTCTTCGTTCCGCCACGCTCGGCCTACACGCCGCAGGTTCCGACGCTGTTCTCGATGACCATGCGGGAGAACCTGCTGCTCGGCCGAAACGAGGAGGACGTTGAGTTGCACGAGGCGATCCGATCGGCCGCGCTCGATCGTGATGTCGATCACATGCCGGATGGGCTCGACACGCTGGTTGGTCCCTTGGGGATGCGGCTATCTGGAGGACAGGTGCAGCGCACCGCGGCCGCCAGGATGTTCGTCCGCGATCCGGAGTTGCTCGTGTTTGACGATCTATCGAGCGCTCTCGATGTTGATACAGAGAAGACCTTGTGGGAAAGGCTGTTTTCCGAGCACGCCGAGTCGACCGCATTGGTGGTGTCGCACCGGAGGCCGGCGCTGCAACGCGCCGATCAGATCATCGTGCTCGATGGCGGCAGAGTGGTCGCACGAGGCAAGCTGCACGACCTGCTGGCTACCAGCCCAGAGTTCCGCAATCTGTGGGAGACCGAGGCCGAGGGCAACGGCAACGGATCGATGGTGAAGACGGCGGGCGCAAGCGGTGAGTGAAGTCCTGATCGAAAGGGGTGGACCGGCCGACGCGTCTGTCGTCCGGTCCGCTCTGTATCTGGCGATTTCGTGGACCGGCAACCCGGAGATTCCGCCCTTCGAGGTGGCAATGGAGCAACCGCAGATCGCTTGCTACCACAAGGGTTGGGGTCGTCGGGGTGACATCGTTGTCAAGGCAATCGTCGCCGAGACGGTGGTCGGCGCCGCCTTTGCCCGTCGATTCACCGATAGCGACCATGGCCACGGCTTTGTCGATGAAGCCACTCCGGAGCTGGGCATCGGTGTATCCGCCGGCTTCCGCAGGCGGGGTATCGGGCGCCGGCTGATGACGGAGCTGATCGAGGCGGCCAGGGCCGAGGGCATTCCACGGCTCAGTCTCTCGGTCACCTACCCGAATCCTTCGCGGTTTCTCTATGAATCGCTCGGCTTTCGCACGGTCGTCGACAACGGCGACTCATCGATCATGGTGCTCGAGTTGTAGCTGTGTCCCGCTAGTAACCAAGCTCCAGGTCGACTCGATTCGGCAGCGGACGGCCTTCGGCTGCAGCGTTGAGCATCTCGGCCAGGGCCTGTGCCCGTAGCTGCTCGGTCTCGACGACCGAGCCGCCGCGGTGCGGGCTCATCACCACATTGTCGAGATCGGCGAACGGGAACGCGGACGGCTGAGTGTCTGATGACGATTCATCGTCCTGCGGGTAGTTGTACCAAACATCGAGACCGGCGGCGCCAATGCGCCGGTCTCGGAGTGCGACATACAGCGATTCCTCGTCGATGATCGAGCCCCGCCCGACGTTGACGATCACGGCGTCTTCCGGTAGCAGCGCCAACTCCTCGGGCCCGATCATGCCGCGGGTCTGCTTCGTGAGCGGCAGGCAGATCAGCAAGGCGTGAGCGCGAGGGAGGAGGTCGGGGAGCGCCGATGATGGGTGGATCTGGTCGACGGTCCCGTCACCTTCCTGGAAGCGCCGACCAGTCGCAATGACCGTCATGCCCAGCGCACTGCAGACCGGCGCCACGAGCCGCCCGATCGCGCCGTAGCCGAGGATGAGGCAGGTCCTTCCGGAGAGAAGGATGGCGCGCTCCGGTTGATCGCGACGAGACCAG
This sequence comes from Acidimicrobiia bacterium, assembly GCA_030065575.1. Classification (GTDB taxonomy): domain Bacteria; phylum Actinomycetota; class Acidimicrobiia; order Spongiisociales; family UBA5794; genus JAAETI01. The sequence continues at coordinate 56,396 of JASJDZ010000001.1, read as the reverse complement.
TCGCCGCGTCGTAGTGCTTGGTCGAGCGGGACGACGAGCTTTGCCGCAGCCAGAAGCAGAGTGACGGTCATCTCGGCAACCATGGGTGCGTTGTGATGCAGGTTGTGTGCCTGGATGTGCGGGAAGTCGGCGAGTAGTTCACGAGTGCGCCTCGGCAACCCCGTCCAGGGGATGATCAGAGATGTGAGCCGGGGCGATGCGAGCTGGTCGCGGGTGGGGACCCCTCCGATCAGTATCTGTGCGTCCGTAGGCACCTCGGCTCCCTGGGTGAGGTCGATCCCCTCGCTGAGGAGCGAAGACAACAGCGCAGTTTCCGCGTCCTCGAAGCTGTCCAACAGGTGAGCCTTGGTGGCGGGCATGCGGGTGGGTTCCTAGTTCGCCTGGCTACGACACTAGGCAACTCGCGGACAGCGCGTACCCTGCGGTCATGAGTGTGACTCTTGTGCTCGCCGTGAGCGGAGCGGTCTTCTACGGACTTGCCGATTTCTCTGGCGGTTACGCCGCACGGCGGCTACCTCCGTGGCTGGTGACCTTCGTATCCCAGAGCATCGGCCTGGTTGCGCTCTTCGCCGGCCTGATCATCTTCCCGGCCTCCCGGGTCACCTCAGGGGACGTGCTGTGGGGGGCAGTTGCCGGACTCGGCGGGGTAATCGGCATCGGGCTTCTCTATCGCTCGCTTGCCGAGGGAACGATGGCGATCGTGTCTCCGATCACCGCGGCAACTACCGCGGCGATTCCCGTTGTCGTTGACCTTGCCACCGGTGCTTCGCTTTCGGCAACGGCCGGCATCGGTGTTCTGGTCGCCATTACCGCCATCGTCATCATCGCCGGAGAGAGGTCGGCGACTCGCCTCAGCCCCCGTCTGCTCGGGATGGCGCTGCTGGCGGGTGCGGGTTTCGCCGCGTTCTTCATTGCGATCGCGCAGACCAGCGAGGCGAGCGGGTTCTGGCCGCTTCTCGGGGCGCGAGCCGTCACCATTCCTCTCGGCTGGATGCTCCATCGGTCACTAGAGACCCCGGTTCGCCCGGACCGGCTATCGCTTCGGTGGGTAGCCCTAGCCGGAATGCTCGACATGGGAGCCAATCTCCTGGTCACCGCGGCCCTGCAGCAAGGGCCGCTGGGGATTGTCAGCGTCCTGTCCTCCCTCTACCCGGTGGTCACTGCGCTGACTGCGGTTGCCGTTATTGGCGAGAGGCTGACGCGGGTGCAACTCGCCGGGGTCGGACTGGCGATGACAGCGGTGGTATTGCTGGTCGCCTAGGCGACTACTTCCGGTGGCCCTTCTCGGCCTTCTTGGGCTGCACGACCGGAATCTGGATGATCATCACTGCGCCGGGGTGGAGATTGTCGGCCCAGATCTTCCCGTTGTGTTTGTCGACGACCACCGAATGAGCGATCGATAGGCCCTGGCCCGAACCCGTCCCAACTTCCTTCGTGGTGAAGAACGGTTCGAAGATCCGGGGGAGAACCTCTGGGGGAATGCCGGGCCCGTTGTCGGCGATCCGGATCTCGACGACGTCGCCAACGAGTTCACTGCTCACCTTGATGGTCCCCTGGCCTTCGGATTCGATCGCTCGATTGGCGGCCAACTCCTGGGCGCTGTTGACGATCATGATGAGAATGCTCTGACCGAGGGGACCGGGAAGGGCAGGAATCGTTGGCAGGTCTTCCTGGAGGTCCAATTCAACTTCAGCGACGTACTTCCATTCGTTGCGGGAGACTTTGACCGTGTTCTCGATGACTCGATTGACGTCGGTGGAAGTTAGTTCCTCCTGACCCGGGTGGGCGAACTCCTTCATCGCCTTCACAATCTCGCTGACTCGTTTGGTTCCTTCGAGAGTCTCTTCGATGGCGTCCGGTATCTCCTCGAGGGTGAAGTCGCAGTCCTCGTCCTTCCAACGAGCCTGAACCGACCGCACCCGCTCGCCAAGCTCCGGGTGCTCGGCAATCTCGGCGAGGATCTCATTGTGTTCCGCAATGAAGGCAGTCAGTGTCTTGGCCCCCTCCCTGATGAAGTTGACGTTGTCGGAAACGAACTGGATAGGCGTATTGATCTCGTGGGCGATACCCGCAGCCAGGCTGCCGATCGCTTCCATCTTCTGTGCGCCCAGCAGCTGGGCCTGGGTGTGCTGCAGCTCGAGGTGGGCGGCCTGAAGTGCCTCGAGGCTCTGGCTGAGTTCCTCGTAGAAGGTGGCGTTTCTCATTGCCACGGCGGCTTGCCCCGCAAGCATCCTGACGAGCGAAAGGTCTTCGGCGGAGAACGAGCGTCCCGCGGCGGTGTTGAGAGTTGTGAGAGTTCCCAGTACCCGGTCATCGACAATGATCGGGGCGATGGCTGCCGACATTCCCGGATTGATCCTGGCGCGCTCCAGCGCCAGCCCGGAGTTGGCGGGATCGCCGGCAATGTCGTCGGTGCGCACCGCCTCGCGAGTTCGGATGGCCACGCCACTCAAGCCGTCCATTACCTCGTCGATCGAGATTGTCTCGAGCTCCTCTTCTGGAACGCCGCGACCTAATACCTTCACCAGCTTCGAAGCGTCTTTGTTGACCATGAGGATCAGGCTGCGCTCGGCGTCGACAAGCTCTGCTGCTGTCTCGACCAGCAGCTCGAGAATAAGGTCGGCGTCGAAGGTGGCGGCGATGCCGCGTCCCATGTCCAGCAGGGTTTCCAGCCGCTCGATGCTGCGTTGTTTCCGCAGTTCTTCGGCGTGCTGCTCGCGCAGATCTCGAATGAGGATGGCGACATGGGCGTAGTCGGGACGCCCGTCGACGACGGAGGCGGCCCATTCCAGCTCACAGGGGAGGCTCTCGCCTCCGAAGTCGACGCCGTTCACCTCGAGACGGGTGTAGGCGTCACCATCCCAGACGACGAGGATCTGCTCGATTAGAGAATTGAGGCTCGAGCTTTCCAGTAGTTCGCCGGGAATCGCGCCAAGCAGATCCTCCTCCTCGGCAGCGCCAACGAACATCGCCGTATGGCCGTTGACGGCGTTCACCTGGATTCGGGATATCACATCACGAAGCAGCTCCTCATCCTCTTCCAGGAGCTTGCGGAGATCGGTGCAGCCGGCGGCGCGTTGCTCGGCGCAAAAGACCTCGACTTCAGACCAGTCCTCCAGCCAAATTGGAGCAGGGATGACTTCGAGCAGAGCGCGACTCGATGTGGCAATCGTCGGAGCCGCTCGGTCGTGGATAGTCATAGAACTCCCAATCCAGGTTCTGGCTACCAGTCGGCCGATTTCGTGGTTTGATTAGACGAAGGGGCTGCTACGTCGGCTCGACGGCTAGATCAGAAGGGTGTCCTCCCTCTACCCTGAGTAGTTATGAAGCTCGACCGAATACTCATCAAGGATCTGCGCATTCCCGGCATCATCGGTATCAACCCCGAGGAACGGGTCAACGAGCAGGAAATCCTCATCAATGCCGTCCTCTGGGCAGACACGAGCCCGGCGGCTGTGACCGACGACATCGACGATGCGGTCAACTACCGCACCGTTACAAAAGCACTGATTGCCCACATCCGTGGAGGCAAGCCGATGTTGGTCGAAAGACTGGTTCAGGAACTAGTTGACATCTGTTTCGACATGGAGCCCCGAATCAAGCGTGTAGAGATGACTGTGGAGAAGCCCGGCGCCCTTCGCTACGCCAGATCCGTGGGCATAAACATCACCCGGGAGCGACCCCAGGTCAATTAGGAGTCAGCAATGAGTACGCAACCGTATGTCGAGACGATCATTTCGCTCGGCTCGAACATCGAAAAGGAGAGGTACCTCCCCGAGGCGATCAGGCTGCTCCGTCGCCACCGTCGCATCGACGTGCGGAAGGTGAGCCGATTCTTCGAGAGTGCTCCGGTTGGCGGACCGGAGGATGCACAGGACTTCTTCAACGCCGCAGTGCTCGCCTGCACCAATCTGACGCCGGAGGAGCTGCGCGGCGAGCTTCGCCACATTGAGAACGTCCTGGGTCGGCAGCGCTCCGAGGACAAGAACGCTCCCCGAACCATCGATCTCGATATTGCGTATTACGACGGTGTCCAGGGTGAATTCGACGGCTGGAGCCTGCCCGATCCCGAGGCCGGCACTGCGCCACACGTGGCCATTCCGATTGCGGATGTCGCACCGACCTTTGTTGATCCGGTCAGTGGCAAGACCGCATACGACTTGATGCTCGAGGTCGACGCAGCCCAGGAGGCGGTTCGTCCCGTGGCTTCGATTCGACTCGCTACTCCGTACGAAGCACGAGGTCCCGAGGATTTCGATCAGACGGGCGATGTATACGCCCCGCAACTCGAATCGATTGTGCGGGCGCAATTGCTCGAGATCGGTGAGAACCCGGAACGGGAAGGCCTGGTGCGGACACCGCTCCGGGTGGCCAAAGCTCTGGACTTCCTCACCAAGGGCTACGCAACGTCGCTTGATGATGTAGTCAACAATGCAGTGTTTGATGCGGAAGGTGCCGATGAGATGGTGCTGGTCAAGGACATTGAGTTCTACTCGATGTGCGAACACCACATGCTCCCCTTCTTTGGCAAGGCTGCCGTTGCCTACCTGCCCAAGGGCAAGATCATCGGTCTCTCGAAGGTGGCTCGCGTCGTTGACCTCTTTGCCCGACGCCTGCAGGTACAGGAGCGGCTGACCAACCAGGTCGCCGATGCGATGACCGAGATCCTCGACCCGCTCGGCGTGGGCGTTGTGATCGAGGGTCAGCACCTCTGCATGATGATGCGAGGGGTGCAGAAGCAGGACAGCTCAACGGTGACCAGCGCTATGCGGGGCACGTTCAAGAGCGACCCTCGTACCCGCTCCGAATTCATCAACCTCGCTAGTTCATAACAGCTGCGCAGCAGCGAACTCGAGCTTGGCCAAATCGTGGTGAGCGCCGCCGCCCTCGTGCCCGTTGTACGGGTACACCTCGATGGACTTTTCGCCGCCATACCAGTTGTAGGCGGCGAACACTGTTGACGGTGGAGTGACGGCATCGGTTAGGCCAACTGAGAACAGCGCCGGGATGCTTGCCCGTTTGGCGTGGTTCACGGCGTCGACGTAAGACAACGTCCGGAAGACGGTGTCGATCTGATCACGATGAGTGCGGCAGTAGGCGGCCAGCTCGGCATACGGCGTTGCGTCGGTCAGCTGCATTGCCCGGGCGAAGTGGGCCAGGAAGGGCACATCAGGCATTGCCATCACCACACCAGCGGCGAGGTTGGCGACCGCCACCGCCAGCCCACCACCCTGGCTGGCACCGGTTATGGCAATCCTGCTCCCATCGACGGCCTCATGGCTACGGGCGGCTGCGACTGCGCGCACCGCATCTGTGATCAGGCGCACGTAGTAGTAGGTCTCCGGACTGCGAATCCCCCTGGTCATGAAGCCGGGCACGGCTGGATCACCGGGATCCTGCGGATCCGAGCTGGCGCCGGTCGACCAGCCAGATCCCTGGCCCCTGGTGTCCATGCGGAAGTGGGCATAGCCGGCCGAGCTCCACAGCAGCGACTCATGGGAGAGGCCGCGCCCGCCTCCGTATCCGATGTACTCCACGATGGTCGGCACGGGTCCGGTGAGGTGACGGGGCAGGAGCAGCCAACCGCGAATCTCCGCGCCGCTATGCCCGGCAAAAGCCACGTCAATCACGTCCACTGTGGTCAGTCGCGTTGCCACTGGTTCAAAGCGGGCCGAAACCGGGTGGAGCTCGGTGGCCGCAAGCTGCTCTTCCCAGAACTCGTCGAAGTCGTCGGGAGCCGCAACGTCTGGACGGTAGACCTCGAGCTCGGACAGGGGGAGATCGAACTGCATCAGTGCTCCTTTGTGCCGGCCACGGCGAAGGTAGCGCATGCGGCAGCCCGACTCGTTGCAACCCGCCTCGGGCGCGTCTACCGGGGTGGGCGGTGGGTCGTCTGAATCTCAGCGATGACGTCGTGACTTCTGTCGAGAGCCTTCTCGAGCACATAGGGGTCGCGCACCAGGTGATGAGCCTTAGCGTGGCCGGCGGCCTCGATGACGGCGGTGCGGATGGCGTCCGCCTCGGCGGTTCCACCGGCGCAGAGCAGGTTGAGCGCCTCTTCGGTCTCGTCGTCAAGCCATAGTTCTACGGCTCTACTCATACCTGAAAACGTATCAGACCCCGGCGCCTATGTGTCGTTGTCAACGATATCGAGACAACCCGGACCGGGGTAATCTGACCTGTCCCATGGTTGTCGACACGATGCAACGCCCGCTGCGGGATCTGCGGATCTCCATCACCGACAGGTGTAACTTCCGGTGCCGCTACTGCATGCCAAAAGAGATCTTCAATCGGGAGTACGAGTTCCTGCAGCGCGACCTGCTGCTCTCCTTCGAGGAGATCACGCGCCTTACTCACATCCTGACCGATCTCGGCGTGGCGCGGGTACGAATCACCGGAGGGGAGCCGCTGCTGCGCAGAGGAGTCGAAAGCCTCGTGGCCGATCTCGCTGCTCTGCCGTTGCGAGACCTCACCCTCACCACCAACGGTTCCCTGCTGGCCCGCAAGGCGGAGACTCTGGCCGACGCAGGCTTGCGCCGGGTAACTGTCAGTCTCGATTCGCTCGACCAGGGCGTGTTTGCCGCGATGAACGACGTTGACTTCCCCGTTTCCGATGTTCTTGCCGGCATCGACGCCGCGGCCTCTGCCGGGCTGACGCCAATCAAGGTCAACATGGTCGTCAAGCGAGGAGTCAACTCGGGAGAGATCCTCCCAATGGCTCAGCACTTCCGGGGGACCGGCCACATCGTCAGATTCATTGAGTTCATGGACGTCGGAATGTCCAACGGTTGGCGGCTCGATGACGTGGTGCCGGCCCAGGAGATCCTGGATACGATTGCCGAGCGCTATCCGATCGAGCCGGTCGAGCCGAACTACACCGGAGAAGTCGCAGGCCGCTGGCGCTACGTCGACGGCGCAGGCGAGATTGGTGTGATCACCTCGATATCAAAGCCGTTCTGCGGCGACTGTACCCGAGCCCGGTTGTCCGCTGAGGGGGTCCTGTACACATGTCTGTTCGCCACCGGTGGTGTCGATCTTCGCGCCCCGCTGCGGGACGGCTCCGATGACGCTGAGATCGCTGCCCTGCTGCGGGCAACGTGGGAGAACCGGGATGATCGGTACAGCCAACGTCGGTCCGAGGCGACCGTCAATTTGCCCAAAGTCGAGATGAGCTACATCGGGGGCTGACGATTTCCACGTCTCGTGGGATCTCGCAACGCTGCGATCAAAGCTATTGAATGGGCAGCATCGGTTCCCTACGTTCGAACCATGAGCGACGAATTCGAAGAACTCGAGCAAATCCCCTGGGCAGCCCTTGCCGCCAACTCGCCCTCTCCGCGCAACCGCTACCTCGCTGCGGCGGCCGTCGTGGTCATCCTCGCCGCGGCTACCGCCTGGATCGCAACCCGGAGTGACGGCGGCGCCGTCTCGATCGCGGCACCGGCAGTCCGCTCAATTCCGATCGCGAGCGATGCGCCAGCGGCGATTCCACCGCCGTCGACGGCACCGGTCTACTCCGAGGCCGACTTGATGCTCATCGACACGGGTGACGAGACGCTGCTTGCCATCATGCAGGCCGAGTGGCTGGTGAGGGATCTCCTCACCGTTGACGGCGACCCATTGATCGACGGGCGGATTGTTAGGTTGCTGCCCGGTGTCAGCCGTTCCGACACCCCGGCCTACGTCGAGTGGGCGAGGGCATTTGCGGTCGAGTCGGTCGAGCCCGGCAGGTACCGAGTCGAGGTCATCTACCGAACGCTGACCGGCACCGAGGAGGGCTATGTGCGCCAGCAGCCGGGTGCGCTTGCGGTTGAGTTGGCCATTGACGTTGGCGGGTCGGCCAGCCTGGTCGGCGAGCCGGAGCCGGTACCTCTACCGAGTCTCTCGAATCCGGCCGGCTGATCGGGCGCCGCCGGCGGCACCGATTGCTCTGGTTGAATGCTCGGATGAATCGCGGCATGGCTTGCGGTGTTGGCGCCTACTTGGTGTGGGGAGTCCTCCCGGTGTTCTGGAAGACACTCGAGGACGTCGCGGCATTCGAGATTCTCGCTCATCGGTTGGTCTGGTCGGTCGTCTTCCTCGCCCTGATCATCACAGCTAAGCGTTCCTGGCGACCGATAGCGCAGCTGGACCGCAGGGTGCTCGCCCGACTTTTCTTCGCCGGCCTGCTCCTTTCGGTCAACTGGGTCACATACATCTGGGGGGTCAACAACGGCCACATCGTTGAGGCGAGTCTCGGCTACTTCATCAATCCGCTGTTCAATGTTGTACTTGGAGTGCTGATCCTGCGGGAGCGGTTAGAGCCGGGGCAATGGATAGCTGTTGCCATCGCCGCCTGTGGCGTGGCCTACATGACGATTCGCGTCGGTTCCCTGCCCTGGATCGCTCTTGTGCTGGCCGGAACCTTCGGAATCTACGCTCTGTTGAAGAAGCAGGTGAATGCCATCGGTTCGATCGAGAGCCTCGGCGTCGAGGTGTCTCTCGTTGCCATTCCGGCACTGGGCTATTTGGTGCTGCTGGCACGAGACGGATCTGGTTCCTTCGGGGCCGCCGGTCTCAGCATTACGGGGCTCCTCGTGCTCACCGGGATCGCTACCGCAACACCGCTGGTTCTCTTCGGAGTAGCCGCCCGGAGTGTCAAGCTCTCCACAATCGGGATCTTGCAGTACATCGCACCATCGCTGCAGTTCCTGATCGGCGTCTTCGTCTACAGCGAAGTGGTGACCCGGGACGAGTTGATCGGCTTCGTGCTCGTGTGGATTGCGCTCGGTGTGTTCACCGGCCACGGGATGCTGCGGTCGCGTCACGTGCGTCCGGAGGCCGTTGCCGCATGAGCGTGTAACCTTCCTCGAGCCGAACCAGGGAAGCGATGCGCAAGTAACTCCAAGACCCACCGCCGTCGACGCCGCGCGGGGACACCCTCGCTAGCGTCTCTTCTCTTGGAGCATCATGACCGCCGTTCATCTTCGCAACCTGTCCTTCCAATACTCTTCCGCCGTCCCCGTCGTGGTGAACGCCTCATGTTCGCTTGGTCCCGGCTGGACCGGCCTCGTAGGTGCCAATGGCGCAGGCAAGACAACCCTGCTGCGCCTGATCGATGGAACTCTGCCGGCTACCGCCGGGTCGGTCGAGATTGATCCGGCGCGCGGTCTGGTAGTGCGCTGTCCACAAACGGCGGACGACATCGACGCCAACGTCACCAGTCTTGCCGCCGCCTGGGACAGGGAAGCCAATGTTCTCCTGGGCAGGCTCGGCCTGGATCGCACCGATATCGATCGTTGGCCGACCTTGTCGCCGGGAGAGCGGAAGCGATGGCAGATCGGTGGGGCGCTGTATCTGCAGCCCGATGTCCTGCTTCTCGATGAACCAACGAACCATCTCGATCCCGAGGCGCGGAGTCTGCTGCTGGATGCGCTTGACCACTTCCGCGGGGTTGGTGTGGTCGTGTCCCATGACAGGGCGATCCTCAACCAGCTGTGCCTGCGAGTACTTCGCGTCAATTCCGGAGAGGTTCAGCTGTGGCATGGGAACTACGACACCGCGCATGTCGCCTGGGCGGCCGAAGAGGCGGCACAGCTGGAGAGCTACGAGAAGGTCAGCTCGGAACGCAAGAAGGTGGAGCGTCGCCTGGCCGACAAACGCCGAGCGGCAGCCACCAAAGAGGCTCAGCACCGGAGGCAATTGCGAACGGCGGGTATCAAAGACAAGGACGCCCGATCGATGGAGAAGAAGGGTCGCTTCGCCGGCGGCCAGGCGCAGGGCTCCAGGGAGATGAGCCTGTTGCGTGATGAGGCGGAGCGGTTGCGGATCGCAGCGACAGCGCATGACATGAAGAAGAAGCTGGGCGGGTCGGTCTTCTTCGACTACGAGCCGGCTCGAAAAGCGCGCCTGCTCTCGTACCGTGGCTCCCTCACGGCGGGCGGAACCACACTGGTTCGGTCGATCGACGTTGTAGTTGAGCGGAACGATCGAATCCGGTTGACGGGTCCCAACGGAGCGGGCAAATCCACTCTGCTCCGTGCCCTTCTCGCTGCGGCGACAATCGACCGGGACCGCGTTCTCTACCTCCCGCAAGAGCTCACCCGAGAGGACACTCGTGCTCTCGTGGAATCCGTCGCGACACTCGACGCAGCCACGCGGGGAAGGGTCTTGGGCATCGTCGGTCTTCTCGGATCAGATCCCAAACGCCTGCTGGCAACCGATCTCCCGTCACCCGGTGAGGCGCGGAAGCTGCTGATAGCCACCGGGCTGGGTCGCGGGGTCTGGGCTCTCCTCCTCGACGAGCCGACCAATCATCTGGACCTACCTTCGATCGAGCGCCTCGAAGCTGCGCTGGCGAGCTATCCGGGAGCGATGCTCGTGGTGACTCACGACGATTTCTTCGCCCGAGGCACAACCGAGACAACCTGGGCGATCGAGGATGGCCGGATCAGCGTCGACTAGGAGAAATGGGTCGTCAGGATGGCCTGGGCCGGTTCGATGATGGGTTCCCAATCGGCTTCGGGTAGTTTGTTGATCGTGACGAAGTCGGCGGTCATGAACACACTGGCGACGCCGGGCAGGCCCAGCAGCGCCGACCCGAGCGGATCGTCGGTGGGCTGGCTGGGAACGAATGTCGTTGGCCCGCCGACCTCCACGCCAACGGTGAATTTCGCGGCATTCGGGTTCGGAGTTGAACTGACTGTGACCGGCATCGACACCTCACTTGCTACCTCAGGTGATGGTACATGAGCGACGACAGCGCAGCGCTGGCCGCGGATGTCGGGGGTACCTTCACCGATCTGGTGGCGTGGGATGGGGACCACATCACAACGGGGAAGGTTGCCTCGACGCCGGGTGACCAAAGCGTGGGGGTTGTGGCAGGCGCTTCTGCTCTCGGTGTTGCCGCAGACCGTTTTCTGCATGGAACGACAGTGGCTACCAATGCCCTTCTGGAGCGCCGCGGCGCGGAGACCGCGCTCATCACATCGCCGGGCTTCAGCGATGTGTTGGAGATCGGACGCCAGGACCGTCCTTCGCTCTATGACAGCTTCGCCGATCGCCCGGATCCGCTCGTTCCTCGCGAGCGTCGCTACGAGGTGGGGGAGGCGGCGAATATCGACCCTGCGATCGGGGACGCAGCTGCGGTCGCAATCTCGTTGCTCTACGGGTACGAGAACGCGGGTGCTGAGCAGGCGATTGCCTCCTGGCTGAAGAGTCGCTGGCCGCACCTGGTTCTGTCGCTCTCCAGCGAGGTGGTCCCGGAGTTCCGCGAGTTCGAGCGAACCGCAACAACCGTCATCAACGCCTATCTAGGACCGGAAACCGGCAGTTACCTGCAGCGTCTCGAAGCCAGTGCCGGCGCCTCCGGCTTGCCCGGTGCCATCGAGGTCATGCGATCGTCGGGCGGCTTGATCCCCATCGCCGAGGCGGCCCGCCTCCCTGCCTCGATTCTTCTGTCGGGCCCTGCAGCCGGGGTTGTGGCAGCCGCCGCGGTTGGTTCGGTGCTAGGCCGGAGTCGGTTGATCTCATTCGATATGGGCGGGACGTCGACAGACGTTTGCCGCATCGAAGACGGGCGGCCGGAGGTCTCGTACGAGCGACCGGTCGGCGGATACCCCTGTCGGATGCCGTCGGTAGCCATCCATACGGTGGGGGCGGGCGGTGGCTCGATCGCCTGGATCGATGGAGGCGGATCCTTGCGGGTAGGTCCGCGTTCCTCCGGGGCGATGCCCGGTCCCGCCTGCTACGGCCAGGACGGAGCGGAGCCGGCGGTGACCGATGCCAACGTTGTGTTGGGACGCATCGACCCGAACGGGCGCCTGGCCGGGACCCTTCCGATTCGATCCGACTTGGCGTGGACGGCGCTCGAATCCGTGGCGGAGCCGTTGGGGCTTTCTACGGAGGAGGCGGCGCACGGCATTGTCACCGTCGTGGAGGAAGTCATGGCACAGGCGATCCGGGCGGTGTCTATCGAACAGGGAGCCGATCCCCGCGCCGGGCATCTGGTCGCGTTCGGAGGGGCGGGTGGCTTGCACGCAACGGCCCTGGCGCGACGACTGGACATGGCCGGAGTCATCGTGCCGCCACACGCCGGTGTCTTCTCGGCACTTGGTCTGCTGCTCAGCCCCCCGCGTGCCGATGCCGCAAGATCGGTTCGCATTGCTGATGGGGCTCAACTCGACCGGGAGGTTGGCACGGTGATGGACCAGGCAGAAGCCCGCCTTCGTTCCGGTGGCGCCCACCCCACCATGACTCAGGCCTTCGTTGATGTGCGCTACGTCGGCCAGGCGCACGAGACGACCGTGCCCTACACCTGCGGCGAGGGATGGCCGGTTCTCCTCGACAGGTTCCACGCCGCACATCGAGAGCAGAACGGCTTCGCTCGGGTGGGGGACCCGGTTGAGGTAGTGACGGTGCGGGCGGAGAGCGTCGACCGGCCACTCCTCACCTGGGCCGACCTTCCCCGCATCGACCCGTCCGGAGAAGTGGACCGCGGGGAACGTCGGGTGCTCACCAGCGGTGGCGCCGCTACTGCCCGTGTGGTCAACAGATCCGGCCTCGCCCCGGGCGACGAGGTCGTCGGGCCGGCAGTGATAGAGGAGACAGAGGCCACTACGTACCTCAATGCCGGAGAAAGGGCGACGGTGCACGACAGCGGGGCTCTGGAGGTGGAGTGGTGATCGATCCCATCACTCTCGAGGTGGCCCGCAACCGCCTGGCCGCGATTGCCGATGAGATGGGCGTAGTGCTGCGCCGCACCGCCTACTCGCCGAACATCAAGGAGCGGGCTGACTGTTCGGCTGCGGTGTTCGTACCGTCCGGCGAGATGCTGGCGCAGGCGGAGCACATCCCCGTTCATCTGGGCTCGATGCCTGCTTCGGTGGCTGCGGTGTTGGCGACGTTTGGCGACGCAATGGAGCCGGAAACCCAGTACGCAGTCAACGATCCCTATCACGGTGGGACCCACCTGAATGACCTGACCCTGGTCCGTCCGGTACATGCCGGTGGGCAAATGGTTGGGTGGGTCGCCAATCGCGCCCACCACGCCGATGTGGGCGGCGAGGCTCCGGGTTCGATGCCGGCCCATGCCGAGACGGTCGATCAGGAGGGTCACCGGGTCGCCCCGGCCCCCGCCGTTCATCGAGGCGAGTGGCTCGACAGCTTCGTCGAGCCTTTCCTCGCAGCCACGCGCACCCCGGCTGAGCGTCTCGGGGATCTCTCCGCCCAGCTTGGCGCCAATGAAGCCGGTGCCCGGCGGATCGGCGAGCTTGCCACCGCCGAGGGAGTTGGCCGGTACCTCGCCGTGGTGACTGCACTCCTTGAATACGGCGAGCGCAGGATACGGCATTCCATCGGGCTGCTGCCCGACGGGGCCTTCGCGTTCAACGACTTCATGGAATGGGGCGACGACGACCTGGCAATCCAAGTTGCAGTGACAATCGACGGCTCCGATCTGAGCGCCGACTTCGCAGGTACCCACCCCCAGATTGCCGGGAACATCAATGCGGTCAGTGCGGTCACTCGCTCGTGTCTCTACTACGCGGTCCGGGTGGCGACCGACCCAACGATTCCGGCAAACGGCGGCTGCTATCGACCCATGGAGCTACTTGCTCCGAGCGGGTCTCTGGTCAACGCCAACCCACCAGCGGCGGTAGCGGCCGGCAACGTCGAGACGAGCCAGCGCATTGCCGACGCCCTCCTGGGAGCGCTTGCCCAGGCAGCGCCCCACCGGGTCCCGGCCGCAAGCCAGGGGACGATGAACAACGTGCTCATCGGCAACGATGATTTCGCCTACTACGAGACCGTCGGCGGTGGCCAGGGGGGGCGGCCCGGCCGGGCCGGTATGTCCGGAGTGCACACCGGCATGACCAACACCAAGAACACCCCCATCGAATCGCTGGAGGCTCACTACCCGTTCCGGATCGTCCGTTACGCGCTCCGCAAGGGCAGCGGCGGCACGGGCCGCTTCCCGGGGGGTGAGGGTATCGAGAGGGAGATGGAGTTCCTGACCGGGGCCGAGGTGTCACTGATGGGGGAGCGCCGTCGCAATCAGCCGTGGGGTCTCGCCGGCGGAGGGCCAGGCGCATGTGGCGAGGACTGGCTGATTCGAGGCAACGGCACCCGGGAGCGGCTTCCGGGCAAATGCACGGTCGAGGTGACGCCCGGCGACCGGCTGCTGGTACTGACTCCGGGTGGAGGCGGTTGGGGCAGCTGATTCGACTCCATCGCGTATGAGGGCCTGATTCCCGAAGGCCTCAAGATCGCACCTGGCTGACCGAACTAGCTATTGGCACCGTTTGCGCCGGTGCACCCGGTACCGTCGGTACCCGCGAAGGAGAGTTCATGAATCTCGAATACCCGGTGGTCCATGAGGGGCCTCCTGAGGTCGACATCACCGTTGTGTTGCCCGTGTTCAACGAGGTGGGCCATCTGGAGGAGGAGATCGATCGCACGAGGGCTGCTCTCGATGCTTCGGACTACACCTACGAAATCATTGCCATCGATGATGGCTCCACGGACGGTTCAACCGAGCTTCTGCAGGAAATCGAAGGCATTCGTGTGTTCTCCTTCTTACAGAATCGCGGCTCTGGCTCGTCCCGGAAGTATGGGACGCTGGCGGCACGGGGGCGCTATGTGGTGTGGACAGACGCGGACATGACCTACCCCAATCACGAGATTCCTGAGCTCGTCGATCAGATCGAGGGTTATGACCAGGTGGTGGGTGCGCGGCGCACAGAGGAGGGAACGGTCAAGTTCCTTCGCAAGCCGGCCAAATGGTTCATCCGGAAACTTGCCAGCTACCTGACCGGAGTCAAGATCCCCGACCTCAATTCCGGGCTCCGGGCCATGCGTATCGAGGTTGCCCGTCAGTTCGTCCATCTCCTGCCCAAGGGATTCTCCTGTGTGACGACCATCACCATGGCATTCCTCTCCAACGGATACTCGGTCAAGTACGTACCTATCGACTACGCAAAACGTGCGGGCACGTCGAAATTCCACTGGTGGGCCGATACCCGGCGGTACCTCATGCAGGTGATTCGCATGGTCCTCTCATGGAATCCGCTGAAGTTCCTGATGCCGCCGGCCGGGCTGCTGTTCCTCGCCGGATTCGGCAAGGTGATCTACGACATCTTCGACAAGGATTGGCGGATGGGTACCAACACGATTGTGATCCTGGGCGCCGCCTTCTCGCTCATGCTGCTGGGAATGGTCGCCGACTTGATGGTGCAGCTGAACAAGCAGCGCTACAACGTCATCCCGGCGACGCGGCGCTAGGTGGGGATTGGGCGACATCCACAACACGCCGTGCCACATCGTCCCACGCAGTATCGGACCACGACTCGTCGGCGATAGCTTGAAACGACTCGTAGTTGGTCCTGAGGTGGTCGATCGCATCTGCGATGGCGCTGGGATCGCCGGGCGGGCACACGACCGCGTTCTCTCCGGGTCGAACCTGTTCTACTAGGCCGCCTACATCGGTTGTTATCACGGGTCGTCCAGCACCCAGGATCGCCGGAATCAGCCCTGATTGTGTTGCTGACGAGTAGGGCAGCAGACCAGCGTGGTGTTTAGTGATCTCCGAGAGCATCTTTGCGTCGCTGACGTAGCCGTCGTCGATGGACACCGCCTCACCGAGTCCGAGCGATTCGACGAGAGCTTGCACTTCTTGCGCGGTTGGGTCCCAGAAGTCACCGACAATCGTGAATCGGGTGGCCGCACTCGGATTGCGGTCGAGGTAGATGCGAAGACCCCGGAGTGCCGTATCGACCCCTTTGTATGGGCGAACGAAGCCGGGCTGGATGAGCCGAAACGGCGATGACGGCGGTGGCGGTTCGCTCGAGGCGGCAAGGAGATGAGGCGGCATTTGGACCACATGAGATCTGGCTTCGGGAAGTAGATCGCTGAGAAGCCGTTGCTGAGCCTCCGAGTGGACAATCGACGCCGTTGCGGGCCGGATGGCGAGCCGGGTCAATATGCGGTCAAATGGCATCCGTTCGTGCGGCAGCACATTGTGTATGACGCATAGCGAACTCGTACGTCGGACCAGCCCCATGATCACCAGTATCGGGATTGCGTGGAACGGGGTTACCCACGGGACTAGGACTAGATCCGTCTTGCGGGCCCGGAGCCCAACACGAATCCACGAAATCGGGTTCAACCAACTCAGTACAAATCGGGAGCCGGGTATGGGCTCGGCGTCGGGATCGATCCGCATTCCCTTGTACAGCAGCTTTGGGTATTGCGACTTCCAGGACCACCTGGCTACCTCGTGCCCCGCTCGCTCGAGAGCTGAGGTCAGGTGAGCGCCGTGTTGAGCAATTCCGCCCGGTATGGGTGGCAATGGCCCTATGTACGAGATGCGCATGAGCCGAGGCTACCGGAACACGGGAATGCGCCACGCTCGTGTGAGGTAAGGCTCATGCATACCCGTAACGTTTTCGAAGAGGGTAGGTCAACCACCGGACCAGCCTGCTTCCGTGGCTACCTGCGGGTTGCGGCTTGATCTCAACCTGGCCGTGTTGAAACCGCGTGGGATTCCCCATGATCGTGTGGCCGGGGGCGAGGAGGGCCGACGACCCGTTGGCGAAGACGGTAGAGCAATCGAGTTCATCGTCGACAAAACTCAGAATGCCTTCGATCACTTCCCTCGGACCTGCAGCGAAGTCCTCGTAGCGCACTCGCATGAACCGGTCCGTCGTGCGTCTCGCTGTCCATTCGGCTGCGAGATTCCGAGCATTCCAACTCGCAGCCGAGTGCAGTCGGCTGAACACGGGCATGGCTTCACCGGTGTCGGGGAAGTGCTTGACGCGGCGCCAAGATGCCGCGACGCCCTCAGGATCGCGCACAAGGTGGAGCGCAATCGGCTCCACCTCTCCGGGAGGGGCAAAGAGCATCGGATCGAGGGGCCACTTCGACGAATCGACAATCAGCCGTGCTCGCGTTGTCTGCGCGATGGCCTCATAGGTGGCCTCCATCAGTTTGCGATGGCGGTCTACCTCGCGCCTGAAATGGCGAGGTCGTATCACCGCCGCGGCGAGACCCCCAAACGTGAACAGTCTCCGTTGTCGGGTGGCGGTGTCCCGGGCTGAGGCGAGGGCTACCTTGCCTGTGGGTGTTGCGGCAACAAGGCTCATGACCGGTGCCCACACGTCGCACTCAGGAAGAGCTTGCCCGCAGCTACATGAGTGCTTGCCCTCTGCCCAAATCGACCAGATTCTCCACAGCTCGCCTGCGTGAAACACTCCGTCGACAGATCCGAGCAGATCCCCAAGGATGGTCGAGCCGCTGCGACCCTTCCCGACGATTGATAGAACGGTGGTAGGTCTCATTGGTCAGCCTTCTTGGCGAGTATCGCCGCTACCGGCACCGTCATCACGAAGCCGACAACTCTCACAATGGCGACCGTGAGTATCGCAGCGGCAACCTCGAGATCGACCAGGGGTGCCAGCAGACCGGCCACCAGCTCCCGGACTCCAAGACCACCAGGAACCACCCCAACTGTGGATGCGATAGCCCCGGCGGCCACCAAGCCCAGAGACTGAACGATCGTAGAGCTGATTCCGAGTGCGAGGAGTGTCAACCAGATTCGCAGAGCGCCCACCGCAAGTGCGCTCAACTCGATCAGAGATCCGGTGCCCAACCAGGGCGCACCTCGTCTATCGCCGCTTTGATCTCGAGGCGCAGACATGAGTGCCAGGACAACGGCGATCGTACCGGCAGCGACTAGCAACGGTCCGATTAGCCACGACCTGCGGTAGATGAGGGCCGACCCCGTTAGTAGCAGAGCCCAACCCAGCCACAGGAGCCCGGTGGCGACCGTCGCCGCAGCTGCGCGGGCCGGCGTCACCCGGCGGGCGACCAGATCATTCACTCGAACGGCTGCTGCTCCCGGGATGGGGAGAAGATTGGCGACGGTCCCTACGATGGTGGTCCGATAGGCGGCTCGCCAACCCACAGCGGTGTTGCTCGAATGGGCGATGAACCGGTACTCCGCTGCTGTGAGGGTCACCGAAAGAGGCACCAGCGCGGCTGCCAGTGCCAGCGCGCCCCAGCGGAGATCTGTCAGTGCAATGTCCAGGGCCAGCCAGGAGATGACTGCCGCAAAGAGCAGTGCAATGGCGATTGCAAGCATGACGCTCGGAGATGGATTGGACGTCCCGCGATGAATCCGCTGCCCGAGTCGGGAGAGACGTGCGGTTATGCCACCCTCAGCGGGCCGACCTTCAGGGAAGGGGTTCTCTTCATCGAGTTGGGGCGACATGTCAGCGAGGGTAGTGATAATGCGGACTTCGGAGCCCCTTTTTGGACGCCGCTCTCCTATTCAGTTGGCGGTGGATACCGCCGATCATCCTTTCGGAAGGGACGACCGAGCTGCACTCCGGCGGCATGATGGTGAAACGTGGATGAGGTAATGGAACTCGAGAAGCGCAGATTGCATCGACCGCAGATTCCGCGCGCCCGATTTGCGGTTGCATCTCGCCCCTCCTTGCCTACCTGCTCACGGCACACGGCGGCTCCGCTGTTCGGGGTTTGGGACGTTGATGAAGCTGAGTGACGCAGGTCCCGCACGCCTCTTCGCCATCACGGCTGGGCCGCTCTTCGCCCTCTATCTCGCCACGGCCAGCTGGACACTGCCCTATCACATCGACACTGCAACCAACGTATTCACAGCCTGGGAGCTAGCTACCAACGGCGACGTCTATCTGGATTCACACGCCGAGCTGGCTACACCCGAATACATCCGCACCATCGCCTGGGTAGTTCCCGCCGGCGATTCGGTTGCCTCGCAGTATCCGCCCGGTGCCCCGTTGCTCGCTGCCCCGCTGTATGCGGTGTGGCCGGAGGAGGCCCGACACATAGTGGCCTACAACGAGGCTGCGCCAGATGTCGCCCCGGTAGCCCTCCTGATGCCGCCGCTCGGGCCCGCTGCCATAACCTCGGCGCTCGTGGCGGCGATCACCGTCGGCTTTCTCGCGCTCGTGTTCTCCCGATTGGTTGACACCAGAACGGCTCTCCTTGCCGCCTACCTCGCCGGACTCGGGACGGGGGTCTGGTCCGTCGCCGCCGACATGCTCTGGCAGCACGGCCCGGCGATGTTGTGGATCGTCGTCGGGATGTTGTTGTCGATCGGGCACCGATGGTGGTCGGGCTTCGCATACGGGGCTGCGGTGATAACTCGTCCGCACACCGCCCTCATCGCCGCCGGCAACGGGTTGACTCAGTCCTATCGGCAGCGCAGTATCTTGCCCGCAGTCCAGGTCGGTGCGGGTGCCGCTCTGGGTCTGGCGGGATTGATCGCATTCAACGCCGCTGTCTTCGGTTCTCCGTCCATCACCGGCGGGTATGCCAGTTCGTTCGCCGAGCGAGCTACGGATTTCGACCTCGCCCGTTTCGGCGGGAACCTCGTGCTCGCCCTCGTCCATCCGGAGCGGGGCCTGTTGGTGTACTCACCCTTCCTGATCCTCCTGATCCCGGGGTTGCTTGCGGCCTGGCGTAAGGCCCCCGCGTGGGTGCAGGGGTCGGCAATCGGTGGTGCGGCCTACCTGCTGTTGCAGCTCAAGGCCAATCGATACTCGGGCGGTGACAGCTTCTGGGGCTATCGCTATCCACTCGAGATGCTGGCAGCCGGCGCCCCGCTGCTTCTCCTCAGCTACACGGAATGGTTGCGCCATCGATCGAAGCTGTACCAGCGGGTGTTCCTGTACGCGATCGTCGCCTCCATCGTCATCGCCGCTCTAGGTGCTGTCTACTTCTAGTTGCTGTGCCGATCCCGGGTAGCCTGAGCTCATGACGCTCGTCGACGATCTGCAGGCCATCCTCGGTCCCGATCGGGTCCTCTCTCATCCGCTCGAGTTGCTGGTCTATGCCAAGGACGCGGGGGTAACGCCGGGCGAAGCAGTAGCCGCTGTTCTGCCTGAGACCACACAGGAGGTGTCGGCCTGCCTGCGCGTCGCGGCTCGGCACGGCGTACCCGTAGTTGCCCGCGGTACCGGTACCGGTCTGTCCGGCGGGGCCGTTCCCGACGAACCGGCCCTTCTTGTCGTGATGACCCGCGTGGATCCAGCGTGGGAGATCGACGCTGCATCGAGATGCGCCTGGGTAGGAGCCGGGGCTCTCAATCTCGATGTCTCACGCGGAATCGAGGGACTGGGCATGCACTTCGCCCCGGACCCGTCGTCGCAGGCGGCGTGCACGATCGGCGGCAATGTCGGCACAAATGCCGGCGGCCCTCACTGCCTCGCTGAAGGCACCACCGTCGTGCACGTACTTGGTGTTGAGATGGTCACGGCATCGGGCGATGTTGTCGTATTGGGGAGCGCCGCTCCCGATCCGATTGGCCTCGATCTGCGCGGGGTTGTCGTTGGCTCCGAGGGCACGCTAGGGATTGTCACCCGCGTTCTCGTCAAGCTGACAGAGAACCCCCCTGCAGTCCGTACGCTGCTCCTGACCTTCGACAGCCTCCGTGCCGCCGCAGCAACGGTCTCTGCGACGATTGCTGCCGGGATCGTGCCCGCCGCCCTCGAGATGATGGACCAGCCAATGGTGATCGCTGTCGAGGCGTTCATCCATGCCGATCTGCCGGTTGATGCAGCCGCCGTGCTGATTGCGGAAGTCGTCGGGCTAGACGAGGGTGTGGACGCTGAGGCGGCAACCATCGAGCGGATTGCCGTCGAGCAAGGAGCCACCTCGGTGCGGGTCGCCGGCGACGATGCCGAACGCGAGTTGTTGTGGAAGGCGAGGAAGAACGCATTTGGCGCCGTGGCGCAAGCTGCTCCGAACTACTACCTCCACGACACCGTTGTGCCTCGCACCGCCCTCGCCGATGTTGTGACTCAGATCTATGAGATTGCGGAACGATTCGAACTCGAGATGATGAACGTCTTTCACGCCGGCGACGGGAACCTGCATCCGCTGGTCGCCTACGACGCCCGGGAGCCGGGCAAAGCCGAGCAGGTGCAGGCCGCCGCTGAAGAGATGGTCCGGGTATCTGTGGCGGCAGGCGGATCGCTCACCGGCGAGCACGGCATCGGCCTGGAGAAACGCGACCTGATGGGTCTCGTGTTCAGTCCGGTCGATCTCGACGCACAGGCGAGACTGCGCGATGCATTTGACCCAGATGGCCTGATGAACCCGGGCAAGATCCTGCCACGTGGTGCCCGCTGCTACGACTACGGGATGAGCGCACTTCCGGAAAGCGAGCCGTCATGATGCTGCATCAGGAGATGGCTCGACTCGCCAAGGGACTCGTCAGTGATCCCGTTGCTGGAGCCCCGGACGCCGACATCACGCTGGCTCCTACATCTGCCGAGGATGCGGCATCGGTACTTGGCTTTGCTGCCGAGCACTCATTGCCGGTTCGTTTCTGGGGAGGCGGAACCCATCAGGGAATGGGGTACCCCGTAGTGGCCGACATCTTGATGAGCACGCACCGCATGAGCTCTATCGTCGACTGGCAAGTTGATGATCTGACGGTAACGGTGCAGCCGGGTGTTCTCATCGCCGATCTCGAAGGGGAGCTGCAACAGCGCCGCCAGACAGCTGTGCTCCAGGAGGTTCCGGGACAATCCACGGTCGGTGGGGCAGTGGCGGCCGGCCTATCGGGCTGGCGGCGGCTGCGCTACGGGCCGACGCGGGACCGTGCACTGGAGGTACGGCTGGCAACCGGCGACGGGCGCTTGATCCGAGGCGGCGGCCGTCTGGTCAAGAACGTCACCGGCTACGACCTGCCTCGACTCGCCACCGGCTCCTTTGGCTCGCTTGGATTGATCACTGAGATGTGCCTCAAGCTCTGGCCTCTCCCGCCGGAGCACGCGATGGTGCCGGTGCAGGATGCCGAGCGAGCTCTGGCTCTGGCCTATCGGCCGCTCGCTCTCATCGAGACGAACGCCGGAGCGACCCTCTATCTGTCCGGCAGCCGGGAGGAGCTCGAGGCCCAGGCAGAGCGGGTGGGGGGCGACCTGGTTTCCGGGCATCGCTGGCCACAACCACTCGTTGGCGCTGTTGAGGCCACCCTCCGCGTTCCGCCGAGTGCAGTCGCTCAGCTGGTCGAGAAACTCCGTGCGGCCGGCATCGACTTCCAAGCGGCGCACGGGGTCGGCGAGATCAGGCTCGTCGGCAGCCTCGGCGAGCTCGCCGAGCTCCGCGACACCGTCGAGGCAACTGGTGGTGCGCTGGTTATAGGCAAGATCCCGAAGGGCGCCGACTTTGACCCCTGGGGCAAGCCCCCGGAGGGAATCGATCTGCAACGTCGGGTCAAGGCAGCTTTCGATCCCCGCAGTGTGGCCAATCCGGGCATCCTCCCGGGAGGGATCTGATGAATCCGACCCAGGCTCAACTAGATGCGTGCGTGACTTGTGGTCTCTGCTTGCCGCACTGCCCCACCTTTCGCCTCACCGGGGATGAGGTGGCTTCGCCGCGGGGGCGCATCGCCGCAATGGGAGCTATCGCCACGGGTGCGCTGCCCAGCGACGAGACCTACGCGGAGATGATGTCTTTCTGCCTCGGGTGCCTGGCCTGCGAAGCAGCGTGCCCGTCGCTGATCCCTTACGGGGAGATGCTGGTCGGCGCTAGAGAGCAACTGGCGAAGGACCAGCCTTCGCTGGCCGGCCGTCTCCGTCGGTTGCTTGCCGGTCGCATCCTGAATATGAAGTGGTTGCTGGCTCTGGTCACCAGCGGCATAGGGATACTGCAGAAGCTTCGAGTAGTCGGCTTTCTTCCCAAACGGCTGCGCCTGATGCGCGGGCTGCGGCCGCTGCGGGTGTTCCCTCATTCGGTACTCGGTGTCCGCGATCACACCCCAGCCGAGCCGGCCGGCTCGGTTGCCTTGCTGGCCGGCTGTGTGATGGACGAGTGGTTTCCCGAAGTCCACGATGCGACTCGCGGTGTTCTCCAGATGGCAGGCTTCCAGGTGCACAGCCCGGAACGGCAGCAGTGCTGCGGTGCGCTGGCCGCCCATGAAGGAGCCGGCGAGGAGGCACGCCGGATGGCACAGCGCAACGTGTCGGCCTTCTCCGGATACGACTACGTGGTTGCCGATGCTGCCGGGTGCTCGGCCCATCTCAAGGAGTACAACCAGTGGGCGGAGGGCGGCGAATCCGTAGCCGAGCGAGCCCGGGACGTCACGGAATTTGTTGCTGCCTTAATCGACCGCGGGTTGCTGCCCACCTTTGCCGAAGCACGCGGCCCGGTAGCTATGCAGGACCCCTGCCATTTGCGCCACGGGCAGCGCATCACGGCCGCTCCCCGCCGCCTCGTTCGGGCCGCGGGCTACACGCCGGTTGAGATCGACCAGGACGGTCTCTGCTGCGGTGCCGCCGGCCTCTACATGGTGTACGAGCATGAAACCGCCGACGAGCTCGGTGCCAGCAAAGCTGCAGAGATTCAGGCCACCGGGCTCACGACTGTCGTTTCCGCCAACCCCGGCTGCGAGATCCAGCTGCGCTCTCACCTGGGCAAGGGATATCGGATAGTGCATCCCATCGAGCTCTACTGGGAATCTTTGAGCTAGAGAGCCATCTCATAGATGAGCATGCGGTTGGGCTCGAACCCAGCCCGCTCCAGCGCGGCCACCATCCAATCCACTTCGGGCACGATGATCCGGAGGATCTCGGCACGGGACTCGAAGGCCAGGTCTACGACCGAGCGCATCATGTCGTTGATGTCGTCGGGCCCGCACTCGAGCCATTCCACATAGAGAGCCTCATCGTCCCGCCGGGTGACGACCCAGCCGGCCTGGGACGACCAAAGTGACCCATGCTTGCCGGCTTGCGCCAGGTGCTCGGAGGTGAGTTCGGACCAGCGCCATCCGTCTGCATGCAGGCCGCGGGCGGGGCGGACCAGCGGTCCGGATGTCCATGACACCCATGCGGGGATCGCTTCTGAGGAGTGAGCGAGCTCCAGTTTGCGCCGGGCCCTCGCCCGCTGGCCTCCGTTGCCGGATGTAGTCGGCTCGCTCGCGCCGATCGTGCGCACGCCCACCACCCAGGTGCTGGTTTGCTTGAAGCCCGACTTGGCGACTTGGTGCCGGGCCGGCTCATTCCATTCCTCGGTCAGGAGGCGAGCGACGCGGGCGCCCCGTGCTCTTGCCCACTCGACCAGGCCTGCGGTCAGCGCCGAAGCGACTCCCTGTCGTCGCCACTGCGGGCTCACCCGGGTGCCCTGCAGCCACGACTCGGTGCCAGACATCATTTGGCCGCGGCCCACCGCAATGGCGCAATCGTCGCTGTCTGTGGCGACGAGCACGATGCCGTCCTCCGACGCGAGCCAGATCGGAAACATGTCGGACACGTAGTCGCCCCACTCGAAGGTGTCCGCAGTGAACCGGGCAATCGCCTCCTCGTCGCCGGCGTGCGCCGGCCGGATAGTTACATCCATGGCGGCGAGGTTAGAGGACCTCAGTAGGCCGCAAGCGCTCTGGCGTTCTCGATGATTCCCTCGACCGACGGGAACACCTGCTCCTCGAGTGCTGCCGAATAGGGGAAGGCCGGGATCTCGGGAGCGCAGTAGCGCCGGATGGGTGCGTCGAGCCAGTCCAGCGCCTTCTCTGCGATTTGAGCCGCAACCTCGGCGCCGAAGCCTCCGAACTGGGTGTCCTCGTGCACTATCAGCACTTTGCCGTTGCGTTGCACCGCTTGCTCGATCGACGGCCAGTCGAGCGGTCGCAGCGACCTCAGGTCGAGAACTGCGGCCTCGATGTCCTCCTGCCGCAGCACATCGGATGCCTCGACTGCAAAATGAGCCATGGTGCCGTAGGCGATGATGGTGAGGTCATCGCCGGTCCGGCGCATCGCCGCCTTACCGATTGGAACCGAGTGTTGACCATCGGGGACGGCTCCCTGGGCGAGCCGGTACAGCTTCTTGGGCTCGAGAACCATCACCGGGTCGGGGTCCTCGACCGCCGCCCACAGCAGCCCTTTGGCGTCGGCAGGGGTCGACGGCACGACCACCTTCAAACCGGGGACGTGGGCATAGAACGCCTCGATCGACTGCGAGTGATAGAGGGCGCCGTGAATGCCCCCGCCGTACGGGACCCGGATCACGAGTGGGAGCGACCAGCGACCGTTGCTGCGGTAGTGGAGGCGGGCCACCTCAGAGACGATCTGGTCGAAGCCGGGATGGGCGAAGTCGGCGAACTGTATCTCGGCGATGGGGCGGCCACCGGCAGCTCCGATCCCAACCCCGACGCCAACTATCAGCGCCTCGGCCAATGGGGTGTTGAAGCACCTCTCCGGACCGAAGGTGTCGGTGAGCCCGACCGTTGCCTTGAACACGCCGCCCTTGGGGTCGCTCACGTCCTCGCCGAACACCACAGCGTCGTCGTACTCGCCGAGCACACCATGGAGTGCCTGGTTGATCGCCGTGATCATGTTCATCGTCTCGCCGGAACCCTCGGGCTCAGGTTCCGTAACAGCAGCGTTGGGCTCGATCGGTCTTGCGTAGACCTTCGACAGTGCGTCGTGCGGTTCAGCGGCAGCCTCTGCCTCATCGACGGCGCCGGCGACCTCTTCGTTGATCTCGCGCTCGATCTTCGCTTCCACATCCTCATCCAGCAGGCGAGACTCCACCAGATACTGCTTGAGAATCAGGATCGGATCCTTGCGTCGCCAGAACTCGACCTCCTCGGGTGTCCGGTAGGCCTTGTCATCGTCATCGGAAGTATGGGCGTAGTAGCGGTAGGTCTTGGCCTCGATTAGCGAAGGCCCCTCTCCGGCGCGCGCCCTTTGGACTGCGGTGGACATCACCCTGTAGACGGAGAGGATGTCATTGCCGTCCACCTCTACACCCGGCACGCCGTAGCCGTGAGCCCGCTCCGATACCTTGCCCGCAATCTCTTCCTGCGAGGGCGTCGATATGGCGTACAGGTTGTTCTGGACAAGGAAGATGACCGGGAGTTGGTGGAGGCCGGCAAAGTTCATGGCTTCATGCCAGTCGCCCTCCGAAGTGGCCCCCTCTCCGGATGAGACCAGCACCACTCCGTCGCCACCCTGGGTCTTGATGCGATGGGCAATCCCGCAAGCGTGAGGGAACTGGGTGGCAATCACTGAGGAAGCGGAGAAGACGTTGAGGTCCGGTTCGCTCCAATGGCTGGGCATCTGCCGCCCGCCGCTGGCCGGGTCGGATTCCTTGGCCAGCACCCCGAGAAAGACTTCGGTCGGAGAGACGCCGAGCGCCAGGTTGAAGGCAAGGTCGCGGTAGTACGGCAGTGACCAATCCCTCTCGGGATCGATAGCGAACGCGGCGCCGACCTGAGTGCCCTCGTGTCCGGCGACCGATACGACGAACGGCACCCGGCCCTGGCGATTCAGTGCCCAGACGCGCTCGTCGAGCTTGCGGGCGAGCAGCATCTTGCGATACATGTCGAGAAGCTGTTCCTCGGTCAGGCCGAGGGCACTGTGATCCTGCACGCTGTCGATCTCCAACACTGGTCCTCCTACCGGCCGCGCCTCTTCAGCTTGATGGTCCCGATCCTCGCAATGCGTTGTTCGGCCACCGCAACGGCGGCGGCATTGGGGTTGATGCCCTGTGCCTCCGCCGTCGCCAGTACGGTTGCTGTGTTCTCGTGGATGCGGTCGATGGCCGTTGCTGCTCTCCTCCAGTCGTAGCCGCGGAACTCGTGGGCGATGTTGATGATGCCGCCGGCGTTAGCCACAAAGTCGGGGGCATAGAGGATGCCCCGTTCGGCGAGCCGGCCTGCCATGTCGTCACTCTCTAGCTGGTTGTTGGCAGACCCCACGACTGCCCGGCAGCGCAAGCGGTCGGCGGTGGACCGGTTGATGACGCTGCCCATAGCGCACGGGGCAAAGAAGTCGCACTCGACGGCGAAGATTTCATCTACGGAGACCACCCTTGATCCGTGTGCGGCAGTCACGGACTCGAGCGCTTCGCTGTTGACGTCGGCGATGATCGTCTTGGCTCCCGCCTTGGTCAGCCGTTCCACGAGGTTCGCACCCACCTTGCCAACGCCCTGCACGGCCACGGTCCGATCGGAGAGATCATCGGTGTCCCACAGGTATTCCGAGACGGCCCGCATGGAGGCAAGCACTCCCCGGGCGGTGGCCGGGGACGGATCTCCCGATCCACCGTGGGCCTCGGGAAGGCCCGTCACCCACTTGGTCTCCGTTGCGATCGTGATCATGTCGCTGGTAGTGGTGCCGACGTCCTCAGCGGTTATGTAGCGGCCGCCCAGCGAGTCGACGAGACGGCCGAACGAGCGGAGAAGCCGCTCGGACCGGAGGGTCGCCGGATCGCCGATGATCGCTGCCTTGCCTCCTCCGAGGTCGAGTCCGGCCGCAGCCGATTTGTAAGTCATACCTTTGGCGAGGCGGAGGACGTCTCGCAATGCTGCGTCCTCGTCGGGGTATGGATAAAAGCGAGTCCCGCCGAGAGCGGGACCAAGTGCAGTGGAGTGTATGGCGATTATCGCCTTCAGGCCCGATACCGCGTCATACCCGTAGAGCACCTCTTCGTGGGTGTCGGAGGCTATCGCCTCGAATACCCCCAACTCTTGCTCCTTTCAGACGGCAAGAACCCGTCGCTCAGCCTCTGGGACAACCGAATAGTAGTGGCTGATCGCCAATTTGAGCCTCACAAGCGGTGGCCGGGCGCGGCTTCCTGCCCTGAGATCCGCAGCTATTTCGTGAAGCGGGCCCGAGCGAGTTGTTTAGGATCGGGCCATGGTTCGTGTGTCCTACCTGCGCTCATATCTGCCGGCAACATCTCTACCGCCGTACGCGCAAGCGACCGGGCTTGCCCCGGAATCATGGCAGGGCGATCCGCTATTCCTCTGGAGAGAGAACGAGGCGAATGACGCCTTCACCGCCAACTGGGAAGGCAACGAGTACGTATGCCCGCGCCACTTCCGGCTGCGCAAGCTCGAAGGACTGCTCGCGTTCAACAACGCCTTCCCCGAGGCGGGGCTCATTCCCCAGAAACACGTTGTCGATGCGGGTGCGCAACTCGAGAACCTGCGTGACTCCGATCCGACTATGCGGTCTTACATCCTTACTTCGCCCTGGCATGTGCCGATCCGCTGGTTTGCCGCGTTCCTCCACGAGGAGCGGCAAGTCGTCGAGCGCGGTGACACGATTTCGATCCGCTACCGGACCTCGATGACCGAGGCGCAGAGCCGGGTGGAGCGTGCGGTAGACATTGTGTCGGGGGCCGGGTTCGATCCCGGAGTGGTCGGTCAGCTCCGCTCCCTGGTTTCCTGGCTGGACGATTTCCCGGCCGATGCGATGCTGGAGCTCGACTACGGGTCGGTTGCCGAGCTGTTCAGCGAAGGAGATCTCATCCTCGATGAATCGGCAGCCGACGTCGCGGCTTCGCTCCTTGCCCTGGAGCAAGGCGACCTGGAGCGCGCCGCGGACTTCTATCAGAACCTGATCCGGCGCTGGGGCCGCGCTCAATCTCTGGCTTTCAGCAACTGACATGGCTGCCACGAGAGACTCCAAGGAGCTGCGGTCCGAGATCCGATTGCTCGGCAACCTGCTCGGCGAGACGCTGGTTCGTCAGGAGGGCGAGCACCTGCTCGAGTTGGTCGAGGAAGTGCGAGCGCTGGTCAAGCGTGTGCGCAGTTTCGACGAGGGCGATGACACTGCGCCTTCCCGGGCGGAGCTGCTCGAGTTGCTTGGCCAGCTCGACCTGGCCACAGTCATATCGCTGGTGCGAGCCTTCACTACTTACTTCTACCTGGCGAATGTTGCGGAGCAGACCTACCGGCTCGACCACCGAGCGATGCAGGGGGAGCGGCAGCATGGGTTGCTGGCCGACGCAGTTGACCGCATCATTGCCGAGCCAGTGCCTTCCGCACTGGTGCAAGAGGTCGCAAACCGGCTTGATGTTCGGCCGGTGTTCACCGCACACCCCACCGAGGCAGCGCGGCGTTCTATTCGCACCAAGATCATCAGACTCGCAGCCATTCTGGAGCAGCGGGCCGATCCTCAGCTGAGCGATGCCGAACGAGCTCGCTCGGAGCGGCAACTGGCCGAGCTGATTGATCTCATCTGGCAAACCGATGAGCTGCGCATCCAGCGGCCGAGTCCAAACGATGAGGCGCGGACCGTGCTCGACTACTTCGATCAGATCTTCCGCGAGGTTGCTCCCGACCTGTTCGACGAGCTCGAGTTTCAGCTGGGGCGTGCCGGTGCCCAGTTGCCGCTTGATGCCCGGCCGCTGCATTTCGGAACCTGGGTTGGCGGCGATCGTGACGGCAATCCAAACGTAACTGCGGCGACCACCCTCGCTGTGCTGGAAGCACAGCATGAGCACGCATTGCGCGGCCTCATCGGCGCGGTTGAGGATTTCGCTCGCGAACTGAGCACTTCGGAGCGCCTCGTCGACATCAGCGAAGAGTTGCGAGAATCGCTTGCCGCCGACGCCGAGCTGATGCCGGCCGTCCACCAGCGCTTCAGCCGGCTATCGGCGGGCGAGGCCTATCGCCAGAAGGCCGCCTACATACATCAGCGCCTGGTCAACACGCGGCAGAGGATTGCCGATGGGGCGGTTCGTCAACCGGGCTTCGACTACGCAGATCCTGGTGAGCTCCTCGATGAGTTGGCAGTGATGGACCGTTCGCTACGTCAGGCGCGTGGGGAGCTCATTGCCGACGGGATCCTGCGTCGGCTCATTCGGCGAGTGGCCGTATTCGGGTTCCGGTTGGCGACGATGGATGTTCGCGAGCATGCAACCAAGCATCACCTGACACTGGCCGATCTCTATTCGCGGCTGGGGGAGGGCGACTACCTGGACCTGGAGCGAACCGATCGGCTGGATCGGCTCGATCGCGAGTTGTCCGGGCGGCGTCCGCTGGCGCCTCTGGTCACCGTCCTCGAAGGCGAGGCCAAGCGTACGCTCGACACGTTCCACGGTGTTCGCACGGCTCTGGACCGTTTCGGTGATGATGTGATCGAGAGCTACATCATCTCGGAGACCCGGGGCGCGGACGATGTGCTCGCTGCGGTCGTGCTGGCCCGGGAAGCCGGCTTGATCGATCTGCATTCGGGCATCGCCCGGGTCGGTTTTGTCCCGCTGTTCGAGACCATCGACGAGGTCAGGAGCGCCGGCGAGCTGCTGGATCAAATGCTCCGCAGCGATGCCTATCGCTCGATTGTGTCGGTGCGTGGCGATATTCAGGAGGTCATGCTCGGCTACTCCGATTCCAGCAAGCATGGCGGCCTGACTGCGTCGCAATGGGGGCTGTATCGCGCCTCGCGCGATCTGCGTGATGTGGCCCGCCGGCACGGTGTTGAACTACGTTTGTTCCACGGCCGGGGAGGCACTGTCGGAAGGGGTGGAGGGCCGACCGGGGAGGCAATCATGGCGCAGCCCTGGGGCACCATCGACGGCCGCATCAAGATCACCGAGCAGGGCGAGGTAATCGCCGACAAGTACGGGCTCCCTGAGCTCGCCTCGATCAACCTCGAGGTGCAGCTGGCAGCAACGCTGCAGGCCTCGCTGCTTCACCGCAGCTCCCGGCAGCCCCAAGAAGTTCTCGATCTGTGGGATCGCACCATGGATCAGGTCTCCGATGCCGCATACGCCAAGTACCGCCAACTGATAGAGACGCCGGGCCTGGTCGAGTACTTCCTCACGTCGACCCCGGTCGAAGAGCTCGGGGCAATGAACATCGGATCCCGGCCCGCCCGACGGCCCGGTGGTGGCAATGACAATGTGGGCCTCGATGGCATGCGGGCGATTCCCTGGGTGTTCGGCTGGACCCAGTCCCGCCAGGTGGTACCCGGATGGTTTGGCGTCGGTACGGGCTTGGCGGCAGCGCGGGAGGCCGGCGAAGGCGATGCGATCGACTCGATGTATCGCGAATGGCCGTTCTTCCGAGCATTTGTCTCCAACGTGGAAATGACCCTTTCCAAGACCGATTTGACGGTCGCTGCGCAATACGTCGGTGCGCTCGTGGAGGCAAAGAACCTGCATCTCTTCGAGGCAATCCGTACCGAGTACGAGTTGACCGTCGCCGAGATCCTGCGCATCACCGGCGATGATGAGCTGCTGGACCGATATCCCGTGCTGAAGCGAACGCTGGCTGTTCGTGATACCTATCTCGATCCGATCAGCTATCTCCAGGTATCTCTACTAGAGCGTTCCCGCCAGGGCGCAGACAAGGATCCCGACCTACGGCGGGCGCTTCTGTTGACCGTCAACGGCCTCGCTGCCGGCCTGCGCAACACGGGTTGATCAACAAGTCGCTTGACCCTCACGTAACGTGAGGGTGTACGGTGCCCGTCATGAGAGAAGAACTCACAGTTGGTTCGCTTGCCGAGCTCGCCGGGGTGACGGTGCGCACGCTGCACCACTACGACGAGATTGGCCTGGTGGTCCCCTCGGGGCGTACCCAATCCGGCTACCGGACCTACAGCTCGGTGGAGGTAGAGCGGCTGCAAGAGGTGCTGTTCTATCGAGAGCTGGGCTTCTCTCTGGATGCAATACGAGAAATCACGAGCCGGCCCGACTACGACCGGGCCGCGGTTCTACAGCAGCAGCGCTACCTGCTCGAGAGGAAGGCTGATCGTCTGTTCGAGATGATCGATGCCGTCGACCGGGCGATTGTGGCGCATCGGAATGGAGTCACGATGTCTAATGAGGACATACTCGAGGTCTTTGGCGACTTCGATCCCGCGGAATACGAGGCAGAGGCAGAGGAGCGCTGGGGCGAATCCGATGCCTACAGACAGTCGGCGCAACGCACCGCACGCTACGGCAAGAGTGATTGGCAAGCCATCAAGGACGAGAGCGAAGGCATCTATCGGTCTTTCGTGGCGCTGATGGCAGACGGCGTCCCGCCGGAGGACTCGAGAGCTATGGATTTGGCCGAGGAGCATCGTGCCCATATCTCTCGCTGGTTCTACGACTGCCCCGTCGAGATTCACGCCGGGCTCGGTCAGATGTACGTAGCCGATGCGAGGTTCCAGAAGAACATCGACAAGCACGGCGAAGGACTTGCCGCGTACATGGCTGCGGCAATCGCCGCCAACGCCGCCCGGTAGGGCTGGGGTCGCTTCGGAGCCTGCACAAGGAAGTAGCCTGACGGACATGCCCGTTCAGCTGTTCGTCACCTGCCTGGTCAACAGCCTCTACCCCGATGTGGGCAAAGCCACGGTGGCCCTGTTGGAGCGGGCCGGTTTCCATGTCGAGTTCCCCATGGATCAGACGTGTTGCGGTCAGCCTGCCTACAACGGCGGCTATCACAACGAGGCTATCGATCAGGCGCGGCAAACCCTCGATGTGCTCGACGTCACTAAGGGGCCCATCGTCGTTCCCTCCGGGTCGTGCGCGGCCATGCTCATCCATCACGTTCCCGAGCTGGTGGCAGCCGAGCCCGGCTATGCGGCCAAGGCGACCCGGGTCGCGGCGCGCACCCGTGAGCTGACGCAGTTCCTGGTGGAGGAAGCAGGCATCGATATCCGCCCGGTGCGCTGTGCGCTCGCTACCTATCACGCCTCGTGTCACGGGCTCCGCTGGCTTGGTGTCGTTGCCGAGCCAAAGACGCTTCTCGATGACGCCGGTGTCGAGAGGGTGGAGCTCGACGGCGAGGACGAATGCTGCGGGTTCGGGGGTCTCTTCTCCATCAATGTCCCCGAAGTCTCTGCGGCCATGATGGACACGAAGCTCGATCGTATCGAGGCCAGCGGCGCCGACATTGTGACCGGGGTCGATGTTGCCTGCCTGATGCACATTGGTGGGGGGCTGCGGCGGCGCGGGATTCCCATTGCGGTCAAGCACATCGCCGAGGTTCTTGCCGGAGACCCAGAATGACGACCTTCCGTGAGCGCATCCAGGAGGCGTTTGCCGAAGGCGTTCCCATCTCAATCGACCTGGGGTCGCGCGGCCGTCACGAACACCGCGTTTCGGCAGCTGCAGCGTTCCCCCAGATGGAGGAAATGCGAGACCGCGCTCGGACCATCCGGGCGGAGGTAGTGGCCAGTCTCGATGAGCAACTTGGCCGCTTCGCCGATGCAGCCGAGCGTGCCGGCAGCACGGTCTTCTTCGCCGCTGATGCCACCGAAGCGCGGGAGTACATCGTCGAGCTAGCGCGCACGGAGCGGGTGACGCGGGCCGTCAAGGTCAAGTCGATGGTCACTGAGGAGATCGATCTCAACGCGGCGCTCGAGTCTGCCGGAGTGGAGGCCATCGAGACGGATCTCGGTGAGTTCATCGTTCAGCTTGCCGGGCAACCTCCTGCGCACTTCATCGCTCCGGCCATACACAAGGACCGGTACGAGATTGCCGATCTGTTCGTTGCCGAGCTCGGCGTCGACTACAGCGACGATCCCGTGGAGCTCAACAACATCGCCCGCCGCCATCTCCGCCCGCGGTTCCTCACCGCTGAGATGGGTATCAGCGGGGTCAACTTCGGAGTGGCCGCCGATGGCTCAGTGGCATTGGTGACCAACGAAGGGAATGGCCGTCTCTGCACCACAGCTCCACGGATACACGTCGCAGTGATGGGCATGGAGAGAGTTGTGCCTACCCGCGCCGACCTGGCTGTGATGCTCGAGGTTCTGGCCCGTTCGGCCACGGGGCAGAGTCTGTCGTCGTACACGAACCTCGTGACTGGACCGCGCCGGTCTGGCGAGCCGGACGGACCGGATCAGCTTCACGTGGTCATCGTTGACAATGGCCGCAGTGCCACTCTCGGGTCGTCGGCGGCGGAGATCCTCTACTGCATCCGCTGCGGAGCTTGCCTCAACACATGCCCCGTTTACCGCCATCTCGGCGGCCACCCCTATGGGTCGGTCTACGCCGGCCCGATCGGCAAGGTGGTAACTCCCTCGCTCTTCGGCCTCGAGGATTGGCACGACCTGCCGGCGACATCCTCCCTGTGCGGAGCCTGCGAGGAGGTCTGCCCCGTCCGTATCGACATACCTCGCCTTCTCGTCGAGCTGCGCCGCCAGAGTGTTGATCGATCAACACCGGCGGTCCGGCGTAGTATCCGTCTGTATGCAAGCTTGACCACGCGGCCGAGGCTGTTCCGTCTGCTCACCCGGGTCGCTGCCCGGTTGGGTCGGCTGTGGAGCCGGGATGGGTGGCTGCGGCGCCTGCCCGGCGTGCTGGGAAACTGGACACAGCATCGGGATCTCCCGGCTCCCGCCCCTGAGACGTTTTCCGATTGGTGGAGGCGGAATCGTGGAGCGTGATCGGTTCCTCGCTCGGGTCCGTGCCGCGCAGCGCGGTGCCGGTTTGCCCGATGTCTCCGGCCCGCAGGCAGCGCCGCCGATCGAGTTTGCGGATCCGGTGGCGCGCTTTGTCTCAGCCGCAGACGACGCCGGCGCTCAGGTGGTCCCGGTCGAGCGACCGGAGACAGCCTTGCGGGCGATTCCCCGGATAGCGGCGACCGAGAGAGCAGGCCCTCAAGCTGGCTACCTGGCCTGGGACGGGCTCGATCCGATCGTGCCCGGTCTCTACGACATCATGGCCGAACAGGGTTGGGAACGTATCGACGCCGCAGTTGGTCGCGATACCCGTGCTTCCGATCACCAACGCGTCGAGAGGGCGGCCATTGGGATAACGAGCGCCGATGTCGCCATCGCCGCGACGGGATCGGTTGTGCTGCAACACGGCCCCGGTCGTCCGCGGTCGGCTTCGCTGCTGGTTGAGCACCACATCGTTGTTCTTCGGACCGATGCCATCGTCCCCGCACTGCACCACGCCCTAGCCCGAGCAGACTGGGATCGCTCTTCAAACCTGGTCGTGATAACGGGGCCCAGTCGCACCGGAGATATCGAGTCGATTCTCACCCTCGGTGTGCATGGGCCCCGCTATCTGAGCGTGGTTCTGATCGGTTGAGCTATTCGACGGGTGTCACCACCAGGGTGCCGTCGACCATCTCACCGAAGACGGTTGCCACAGAGTCGGTCCAGGTCACGTCACCCTCGGTCTTGAGCTCGTCGGGATCGATCTGATCGAGGCTGGTCAAGCTAATGCTGGCGCCACCGCACTGCGGCGGGAACGATTCAGCGAGTGCTTCGCATAGCCGTGACTCTCCTGCAACGTCGACGAGGAAGCCGGTCACCATCACCTGGCCCGATGCGGTAGCGGCATCAGCGATCGACATGCTCGCGACCGGATCGCCATCTGTTCCGGGCTCCGGGAGGTCTTGCGGTGCGCCCGCCGGTGTGTCATTGCAGTCGGGGTCACCCTCGAGGCAGGCTCCTGCGGCCGATCCGCTCGCGGCGGCGTCGTTAGTGGGTAGCTCTGCGGCGGAGTCCTCAGCGCCACCGCAGGCGGCGAAGGCGAGCGTCAATACCGCAACCAGGATCAACAGCTTGTTCATCGAACCATCCTTTTGGTTTCTGTGTTCGATGGGTATGACGTCCCCGAGTCCAGCCGGGGTTCCCGGTCAATCGAGGAGGCCGAGCGCGGTCAGGTCCCGGCGTAGCTGCTCAGGACTGGTGAAGTGGATAGTGGCAAACCCAAGGGCGGCGGCAGCGGCGACGTTGGCTTCGCTGTCGTCGATGAACACACACTCCGGCGCGGTCCTACCAATACGTTCGAGTAGGACGTGGAAGATTCGCGGATCGGGTTTCTTCAAGCGCTCTTCGCCCGAGACAATGATGTCTTCGAACCATCCGAGGAAGTCGAACTCCTCCAGTGCGATGGGGAACGTCTCGGCCGACCAATTGGTCAGGGCGTGAAGCTCCTGTCCCCGGTCCTTGAGTTCGGTGAAGATCTGAAGCGAGCCCTCGATCGGCCCGTTGAGCATCTCCTCCCACCGGTCGATGTAGGCAGCTATCCAGTCGGCATACTCCGGGTAGACGGCGCTGAGCATGGCAACTCCATCACTCCAGCGCCGTCCTTCGTCGTGATAGGCGTTCCACCGGAGGGTTGCGATTTCCCCGAGGAACATCTCCATCACCGCTTCGTCGCCAATGAGCTTGCGGTACAGGTGGCGCGGGTCCCAGTCGATGAGAACCCCGCCGAGATCGAAGACGATCGCTTGTCGAGTCGTTGTCATGGGCGCACTCTAAGCCACCCCGCCACCAGAAACGGGATGGTTGCCGATCATGGGGCCAATCGGCGAAGTAGTCTCCACTCCTAGGCGTCGCTTGGAGTGGAGACCATGCAGGAGAGACCATTCGATGCAGTCATCTTCGACCTCGATGGCGTAATCACGGCAACCGCCTCGGTGCACAGCAGCGCCTGGAAGCAGATGTTCGACGAGTACCTGCGCCGCCGGGAAGCCGAATATGGTGAGCCCTTCCGTGAGTTCACCCATGCCCACGACTATCTCCCCTACGTTGACGGCAAACCTCGTTACAAAGGGGTTGAGTCATTCCTGGAGTCACGGGGCATGGAGATTCCGATTGGTCATCCGGAGGACGAGCCGAATGTTGATACGGTTTACGGTCTGGGCAATCGGAAGAACGAGCTATTCAACGAGATCATCAGGCAGGGCGGCGCCGAGGTCTTTGAGACTTCCGTGAATCTGATCGAGGATCTTCGTCGCCGGGGTATCGGCATCGGCGTAGCCTCCTCGAGCAAGAACTGTCGAACCGTGCTCGAGTCCACTGGATTGCTCGAGCTGTTTGATACGCGCGTAGACGGGGTCGTGTCCGTCGAACTGGGGCTGCGTGGCAAGCCTGAGGCCGATATCTTCACGGTTGCCAGCGACAACCTGGGCGTCCCTTACGACCGCGCCATCGTTGTTGAAGATGCGGTATCCGGAGTTCAGGCCGGTGCTGCCGGCAACTTCGGGCTGGTACTGGGGATCGCCCGTGAGGACAACGCAGCCGCTCTCCGTGCAAACGGCGCCGACCTGGTTGTCGAAGACCTCGGCGACATCGACTACGACGGATTGGCAAATTGGTTCACCGAGGGTCTCGAATCCGAGAACTGGTCGCTCAGCGATACGGAGTACCTGCCGAAGCTGGAGTCGACCCGCGAGGCGCTACTCACCGTCGGCAACGGCTACTTCGGCACCCGTGGCGCCCAGGAGGAATGCGAAGCAGGCCATCGCAACTACCCGGGGACCTACATCGCCGGCGTCTACAACCGCCTTTGGTCGCAGATCGGGGGGAGGGAAGTCGACAACGAGGACCTAGTGAACTGCACCAACTGGCTTCCGATGACTTTCTCCATCGATGGCGGAGACTGGTTCGATCCGAACGCCTGGGAGATTCTCGCGTTCTCACGACGTCTCGATTTCCGCAGCGGTGTCCTACATCGAACCGTCCGGGTCAGCGACGAGCAGGGCAGGGAAACTTTGGTGGAGTCGTGGCGCTGCGCCAGTATGGCCGACCCCCACCTCGCAGCATTGCGCTACGTCGTCACCCCGCTGAACTACTCGGGCAAGATCTCGATCAGATCCGGCCTCGACGGTCGCGTGGTCAACGGGAATGTGGAACGCTACGCGGCCCTAGCGAATCAGCATCTGGAACCGATCGGGGTGGTGAGCAAAGAGGACGTGACCTCGGTAACGGTGCGTACCAGCGAGTCGGCAATCGAGGTTGCGACTGCGGCTCGCCTCTCCGCCCAACTCGGCGGCACCGACCTGGAGCCCGTAGTTCGGGTGGAGGCCCAGGACGCCGCTGTATACAGCTTGTTTGGTGTGCAAGTCGGCGAGGGAGAGGGCCTTGCGGTAGACAAGGTCGTCGGTATCTTCACATCGAACGACCACGACCACAGTGATCCGCTGGCATCGGCGCGCAGGGCCGTGTCGACAGTGTCATATGCCGATATCGTCGCAGCCAGCGAAGCGGCGTGGCGGAGGATCTGGGAGCAGATCGATATCGAGATCGAGGGCGATCGGCTGGGCCAGAAGATCCTGAGGCTCCACCTCTACCACTGCATGGCCACCGCCTCCCGGCACACCGCGGCGCTGGACGTCGGCATCCCCGCTCGCGGTCTGCACGGAGAGGCATATCGCGGCCACATCTTCTGGGACGAGATCTTCATCCTCCCCTTGTACAACCTGCACTATCCCGAAGTCACCAAGGGTTCGCTGCTATATCGGTACCGTCGGCTGGACCAGGCTCGCGACTATGCCAATGAGCATGGATACGAAGGGGCCATGTATCCCTGGCAAAGTGGGAGCGATGGTCGCGAAGAAACTCCCACGGTTCATCTCAACCCGATTTCCGGTATGTGGGGTGATGACTACAGCTCTCTGCAGCGCCACGTTTCTCTTGCCGTTGCTCACGGTGTCTGGGAGTACTACCGGGCTACGGAGGACGTCGAATTCCTCCAGGAATACGGCGCGGAGACACTCGTCGAGCTAGCCCGGTTCTGGGCAGGTATCGCGACGCTCAATCCAGATACGGGGCGGTACGAAATCGCCGGGGTCATGGGGCCCGACGAGTTCCACGAGAAGTATCCGGGGGCAACGACGGGCGGACTCAAGGACAACAGCTACACGAACATCATGGTGGCCTGGTTGCTGCGCACGGCGGCGCAGGCTCTTCTGCTCGTCGGTCCGGAAGCGAGGCAGCGGATCGCCGAGAAGACTGGTCTCGAGGACGACGAGTCCGACGGCTGGGACGATATCTCCGCACGGCTCAATCTGTTGTTCTCGGAGGACGGCATCCTCGAGCAATTCGACGGCTACTTCGAGCTCGACGATCTCGACTGGGATGAGTACCGGGCCAGGTACGGTTCGATTGGTCGCATGGACCGCCTGCTCAAGGCAGAAGGTAAGTCGCCGGATGACTACAAGGTCGCCAAGCAAGCGGACGCGCTGATGCCTTTCTACATCCTGCCGGACCGCGTATTGCGAAGAATCCTGAGTTGGCTCGGTCACAAACCGGGACCTGATCTGCTGCGTAAGAACTTCGCGTACTACCTCGAGCGGACGTCGCATGGTTCCACGCTAAGCCGCCTGGTCCATGCGCAACTGGCCAACGAGGCCGGCTTCCCGGAGGTCAGCTGGGATCTCTATCGCCAGGCGCTGCTCAGTGACATCGCCGACACGCAGGGAGGAACCACCAAGGAAGGGATCCACACCGGGGTGATGGCGGGCACGGTCCTGCTGGCGCTCCACGCGTACGCCGGCCTCGACTTCGTTGAGTCGACAGTGCATCTCACGCCCCGCCTTCCGAAGGAGTGGCGAGGTATGCGGTTCAGCATCGGACGTCGGGGCCATTGCTACAACTTCGTCATCGATCGTGAGAAGGTCGATGTGCGGGTGAACGGCTCAGTCGAGGTATCCGTCGCCGGTACCACGAAGACTGTGCCGGCCGGACAGTGGACTACGTTTGAAATCGAGTGAGATGGGGAAGACATGCTGGGTGACGTACTACTCATCGCAGAGAAGCACCAGCGAGCCGGTGCTCAGATCGTCGCACGAGTCAATGAGATCGAATCGGACAAGGTCGTGGTCGCAATCGGCGGGGAGTCGGGCTCCGGCAAGTCCGAGCTGGCCCACGTAGTGGCGCGGGCGCTGAAAGACGAAGGCCGGCTGGCCAAGATCCTGCACATCGACAACTACTACACGGTCCGTCCGCAGGATCGTGAGGCGTGGCGCAAGGAGAACGGAATCGAGAGCATCGGGTTGGGTGAGATCGACTGGGATCTACTCGATGATCACCTCGACGCGTTCCGCAACGGCCAGACTGCGGTTCTGCCGTGCATCGACCTGCTGACGGATCAGATCGACGATCTGCATACGGACTTTGCCCCGATCAAGGTGGTCATCGTTGACGGTCTATACCCCCTTCACGTTGCCGCCGACATGCGCGTGCTCATCGACCTGACCTACCACGACACCAAGAAGGCACAGCTGTTGCGAGGCAAGGAACCACAGAACGAGTACCGACTCAGCGTTCTGAAGCGTGAACATGAGGTCGTGCAGAGCCTCCGCCATCTTGCCGATTTCCTGGTGACTCCCGACTTCGACCTCGCGGAGGCCTAGCCACTACGCGTCTGGCGTTGATTCCGGCTTGATACCGCCGCGATCTACGCCAGAGTGGTACGAGGCGCTCACTCGGGCGGCCGTACTAGAGGTAGGGCGACCGTCACGGTCGTTCCAGCCCCGACGGTGCTGTTGATGCCGATCGAGCCTCCGTGCGCTTCGACTAGATCCCGGGTGATCGTAAGCCCCAGGCCAGACCCGCTCGATGTGGAGCCCCTCCGGAAACGCTCGAAGACAAAGGGCAAGTCTTCCTCGCTGATGCCTGTGCCGGTGTCGGCGATGCGAAGGTGAACGCTTTCCTCATCCACGGCCGCCGATGCCGTGAGAGTTCCCCCTTCGGGCATTGCCCGGATCGCGTTGACCACGAGGTTGGCGAGTATCTCGCGCATACGGACCGGATCGAGCACCACCTCACCCAGGTCCGGCGCGAGTTCCGTGGTCACGGCGATCTGGGCGGCAGCAATCGTTCGGCGGTGTGCCTCGAGGACATCTTGCACGAGGTCGGCGACGTCCAATGGCTCGAGGTGAAGTGAAAGTGACCCCGATTCGGCGAGGGTGAGAGTCCGGAGGTCCTCGAGTAGCCGCTCCATTACGGCTACCTCCTCGAGAAGCAGTTCGAGATGCTCAGCGTCCGGGGTGTGAACCCCATCGAGCATCGCCTCGATCTCTCCTTGCACCACGGTCAACGGCGTCCGCATTTCGTGTCCGAGGTCGGCGAGTAGACGACGGCGTGCCTCGTCGGCACCCTCCAAGCGCTCGGCCATTTCGTTGAAAGACCGGGTGACCGACCGCATCGTCGCCGACCCTTCGTTCGCGACTCGGACTGAGTAGTCGCCGCCGGCGAGAGAGCCGGCTGCCCCGATGACTTCCCGTACCGGCCGCAAAGTGCGGCGGTAGTAGCGGACGACCAGGGCGACCAGGGCCAGGGCAACGAGCGGGGCGATCAGGATGACAACCCAGCGGTTCACGCCGGTGCTCCCAATGATTGCGGTGGCGATGAATGCTCCGAGTCCAATGAGCATTGCGAGGAAGAAGAAGAACCCCAGGATGAACCGTCGCGCAACACGGCGGCCGAAGGTTTGCCATGAGGCGGAGTTGCCCTCTTGATTCCACCACTCCGCTGGGGGCGGTCTCCAGTCACCTTGACCCCACTCGGGCCGGAAGCCGCGCCTAGGCATCGGCGAACTTGTAGCCGACGCCGTATACGGTGACCAGCAGCGTGGGACGTTTCGGGTCGGGCTCGATTTTGCGGCGGAGGTTCTTGATGTGGGCGTCGATCGACCGTTCGTACGACTCAAACGAGACGCCGTGGACGGCGTCGAGTAGTTGGGCCCGCGTATAGATGCGTCCCGGGTGCCGAGCGAGCACGAGCAGCAGGTCGAACTCGCTCCCCGTCAGCTCAACCGGGTCATCCCCGACGGTGACGCGTCGTTTCGGTATGTCGATCTCCACCGCCCCCGCCCGAACGATCTCGCCGCCGCCGATCGTGGCTTCGGCGCGACGCAGCACCGCACGAATGCGGGCGACGAGTTCCTTGGGGCTGAAGGGCTTGGTGACGTAGTCATCGGCACCGAGCTCGAGGCCGACGATGCGGTCCGTTTCCTCGCTGCGGGCCGTGAGCATGATGATCGGAACTGCTGACGATGCCCGGAGCTGGCGTGTGACGTCGAGCCCATCCATGCCGGGCAGGCCGAGGTCGAGGACGATCATGTCGGGCCGCTCGGCCTTCGCCAATGAGAGAGCGGTGGCGCCATCGGACGCTTCGAGGACGGCGAAGCCCGCCTGGTGCAAGTAGTCGCGCACCAGACGGGCGATCTTCATCTCGTCTTCGACGACGAGCACTCGTTTCATCGTTGTCATTGCTGATCCTCGGCACCATGCTTGCAGACGAGATTCACTCTGGCTCGTCGGCCCAGCCGGCGACCTCCTCTTTGGCGTGCGCCATGCGGTGCCACTCCTCGAACCGATCGGTCTCGGCCGGCCTGTCGTCGGTCTTGCTCCGTCGCTGTGGGCGACGCCACGGACCGCCCGGCCACTCCCAGGATTGCTCCGGGCCGCCGTCCCGCTCAAACCCGCCGAACCTACGCCGGGCGAAACCCCCGAAGAAGGCCGCAATCAGCAGGATCTTGAACAGGAAGAACAGTGGGATCAGAGCGAGAAAGCCGATACCGGCTGCTGCGCTGGGGGCACCCCCGAACAAGATGGCCCCGAGGCCGATGCCGGCGAGAACCAAGATGGCGAACCTGAACACTGTGTTGCTCCTTTGTTGCTTGGAGCCAGCTTCTCGAACGAGTGTGGAGAACCTGTGAAGACACGGCGGAGGCTTATGGCTCTCGGTCGTCGACCCGCAACGTCTCCAGGTACCGAGTCCGCACTGCGAGGTTCTGGCGCACTTCGTCGATGATGTCTTCGTAGAACTCCTCACGCAGCGCCGATTCGGTGGTCGTGTAGACCGCGAAGTACATGAGCGCAAAGGAAGCGAGGAAGCCGGAGACGCGAAGCAACTCGGCGGAGAGTTGGAGGCCAATGCCGAACAGCTCCGTCTCCCACAGAACCGTCGCGTCTCCCGCAGTCCACAATTTGACGGTGTCGGGCTGGATGATGAGCAGACCGAGGCCTACGAAGAATGCGCCGATGAGAGCGCTGACCAGGATGAGCCGAAAGGACTGGCTGATGAACACGAGCAGCCAGAGGTTGCCGCGCTCGCGGCGGCTGAGCGGGCGAGACCGGGGTGTTCCCGCGCCGCCGATTGGCTCCCCCGGAGCGTCATCGCACAGCGCGTCTATCTCGTCCCATGATGCAAAGGTGTTCTGATCCCGGATCTCACGTGGCACCTGAGTTCCCAGGAACACGCCCGCAAGTGCGGCGAGAAGCAATCCAACGGATACGAGCAGAGCCGCATCGAGCCGACCCGCCGACTGCCAGGCCTCGGCGTTGAGAAAGAGGAACATGAAACCAATCAGCAGCAGCGGGAGCGTGCGAGTGAATAGGCGGAGCGTCTGCCCGATCGAGTGAACGAGCTGGCCCAACACCCACCACGAGATTGCAACCACGCCGTAGCTGGTGATTGCAAAGACCAAACCGAGGATCACCGTCTGGGAGAGCAAGGTGATCAGCGCACCGCTCCAATCCCAGCCGAAGATGATGGGTAGCAGAGTGGGGACGCCCAGGAACACGCCAATTTCGACCGGTCCGACCCGGTCCGGACGACGGAGGAGGGGGCGCAGCCCGCGCAGCCGGTTGATCCCTGCCCACACCCCGAGCAGGATGGCCAATCCGGCGAGGCTGGCCGTGACGATTTCCCAAGCAGGCCAATCGAGATCGATGGCGCTTATCGAACTGAACAAAAAAAACAGAATCAGGATCGGAAGGGCCCGGGTCAGGACGTCTTCGCTGGCGTTGTATGCCTCGATGAAATGAGGCACGCCGCGATCGACGAACCACTTCTCGGTCTGTTCCCGGGCGGCTTCCTCCATTGGGCGAGACTACGCCAGCCGGCTCGGATTCGGAAGCCGTCGGCCGCCCCCGGCTGTGAGATACGCCCGGGGTACTAGCGTTCTGCTATTGACTCGACCGAAGTCCGCTTAACGTTTTGCCAAGGAGGCCCGATGCCCACGCCCGCCGACACTATTGCAACTCTGCAACGCCTCGGGGCCCACAACTATCAGCCGCTCGATGTAGTGCTGACCCGCGGCGAGGGTGTGTGGCTGTGGGATGTCGAAGGCAACAAGTACTTGGACTGTCTCTCGGCTTACTCGGCAGTCAACCAGGGGCACTGCCACCCGCGAATCCTGCAGGCGATGACCGAGCAGGCGCAAAGACTGACGTTGACCTCCCGCGCCTTCCGTAATGACCAGTTGGCGCTCCTCTACGAGGAACTCGCCGAACTGACCGGGTCGGCCAAGATTCTGCCCATGAACAGCGGTGCCGAGGCGGTGGAGTCGGGAGTGAAGGCAGCCCGCAAGTGGGGCTACGAGGAACGTGGCATTCCTGAAAGCGAGGCTGAGGTCATTGTCTGTGAAGACAACTTCCACGGACGGACGATTTCGATTGTCAGCTTCAGCACCGATCCAATGGCACGCAACGGGTTCGGGCCCTTTACCCCCGGGTTCCGCGTTGTGCCCTTCGGCGACATCGATGCGTTGCGCGCTGCAATCAACCCGAAGACGGCGGCGTTCCTGGTCGAGCCGATCCAGGGCGAAGCGGGTGTGAATATCCCGCCCCCCGGGTACTTCCGGCAAGTGAGAGAGGTTTGTACCGAACGTGGCGTGACCCTCATCCTGGACGAGATTCAGACGGGTCTGGGCCGGACCGGTCGGCTGCTGGCCGAAGAACATGAGGGCATCGAGGCTGATATGACTCTCGTCGGGAAGGCGCTGTCGGGTGGCTTCTATCCGGTATCGGCGGTGCTCTCGAACGAGAACGTGCTTGGCGTGCTCAAACCAGGGGAGCATGGCAGCACGTTTGGTGGGAACCCTCTTGCGGCGGCGGTCGCGCGTACGGCT
This sequence comes from Acidimicrobiia bacterium, assembly GCA_030065575.1. Lineage (GTDB taxonomy): Bacteria > Actinomycetota > Acidimicrobiia > Spongiisociales > UBA5794 > JAAETI01. Next base: position 12,050 of record JASJDZ010000001.1, on the reverse strand, counting down.
CTGCGGGTGCTGATCGATGAAGGCATGATCGAGAACAGTGCTGCGCTCGGTGCGTACTTCCTGGGCAGGCTTCGTGAGATTCGTTCCGACAAGGTCAAGGAAGCTCGGGGGCGTGGTCTCATGTTGGCAATTGAGCTCGAGGCTGACGCGGGCCCGGCCAAGGCGGTTGTGCTCGCTCTGAAGGATCGTGGTGTGCTGGCGAAGGACACCCACGGAAGCACAATTAGGATTTCGCCGCCGCTGGTCATCACCCGTGACCAGGTCGACTGGGCGGTGGAGCAGATCGAGCACGCACTGGCCTAGATGCCCTGAGATCTGTGCCTTGGCGCTCTCGGCTCAGGGCCTAACGGTGGCTCGGATCTGTTCCGCTTCCGACTCGATTGTGGCTGTGTCCACCAGGCCGCTGGCGGCTACGACTGCGGACCAGTCGCTCAGGATCTGTTCGGCCACGCCGCTCTCGTAGAGTTCCGCTCTGAGTTCCGCGGTCTTTGTCTCAACCAGCGCCGCCCAGGTGTCGTTAGCCAGGAAACGCTCGACGAGCACATTCCCCTGCTCGAGCCCTTGACCGTCAGGGCCGGCGGTTCGTTCGCCGAGGCCGCCTGGGCCTGGTGGCCTGTCCCCAAGCTCGCCCGGTGTGGCACCCTCCCCGCGTGGGGCCACTGCAGTGTCGCCAGGCTGAGGGCCCGGACCGCCGGTACCGGGGGTGACGCCGAAGGCAAGATTGTGATCCCAGGCCACAACCGTGAACTCGCCCGTATCCGTGTCGTAGTAGAGGTAGGAGTTGTTGCCCCGGCCATCGATGTCATCCTGATTGTTGATCAGGTCCTGCATCGCCAGGTAGGTGGCAAACGCATCAATGTCGAGCCATTCATTCAGCTCCGCAACGAAGGCGTCGTCATCGGAGTTGTTGATGAAATCGAGGAACTCCATGAGGGGGGTGAGATCGGCGTTGTCCTTGCCGGCTTCCTGGTCGAAGACCTCGTCGTACGCATCGGGATCGTCGCCGCGGTAGCTGTAGTCACCGGTGCTCTCTGCCTTGTAGAGCGCTCCGTCGATATCGAACTCCTCAGCCATCCAGATGTTATCGGGATGTTCGATCACCAGCCGCAGGACCGGGTCCTCGCCGTCAATGCTGAATGCAACGGCAATCGCGTCCTGCGACGCCAGCCCGGCAAGTTCGAGCAGTTCGAGCGCAACCGCCTCATTGAGAGCGGTCGTGGAGTTGTTTGACCGCACAACCAGGTCGGTCAGACCCTCGTGGTTCTGACCGTCCACGTACTTGTCGAGCTTGATCAGCCACGGGAGGCTCCCGGCATCGGAGGCGGCCGAGAGGCTGAACAGCGATGAGTTTCCTTTGAGCCGGATCCCGGCCTGCTCGTAGGTTGAGCCGTCGATGGTCACCGTGGCCTCGATCCACTCCTTGTCGCCGCTGGACAGGTAGGCGTCGATCAACTGGGCGTAGTCCTCCTCATCGAAGCTGATGTCGATCGTGTGAACCACGCCGCTGTCGAGTGTGCCTACGGCCCCATACCCCGATGTCGACGAGTCGACTGCTGCTGCCGGGACCGCGGCCCCGGCGCCTGCGGCGGCAACCGCATCGCCGGAAGCGCTGTCGCCAGCAGTGCAACCCGCCAGGAGCGAGAGGCTGAGAGCTGCCGAAACGATGATTTGTGTGCTTCTTCTCATGTCAGATCCTTGTTGAGGGCACCGGCCGATGCAGTTCGCGGCCAGCCGGAGTTGGCGAGGGGAACCTTGTAGCGGACGTCAACCGATGTGGTGTCGTTGACCAGGTCGACCCTGCGTACGGTGATCTTGTGCACCTCGGCATTGAGCAGGCTCTCCAGGCGCATCGCCAGGGCCGTCTCGTCTGTGTATGCGGAGTCGAGCCTCACAACCTGGTTGCGGTAGCGGGGGAAGAGCTCCGGATGATCGCCGACATACAGGGCAGCGAGGATCGCCGCGGTCATCACGGGGGTGGCCCACGTGAGCGAACCACCGAGCCCGGCGAACAGCCCGAGGGCGAGCGCTCCGAAGTAATAGGCGATCTCCGTGTGGCCGAGCTCGTCCGAACGGAGGCGGATGATCGACAGAATGCCGAACAGCCCCAGGCCCAGGCCCGCATTGATCGAGGAGGACGCCAGCACGCTGGCCACGGCGGCGACGCCGATATTGGCTGTGAGGTAGGCGACCACCATGTCCTTGCGTCTATGGCGGGGCCAGTAGATGCCAAACGTCAGGACGAGGATGGCAACTACGTCGATGAGGATGAGTAACGAGAGGGACATGGTTTGCTCCTATGGCTTGTTCATGTCCCTAGTTCTACGAACTGATCCTTTGGGCTAGTTGGTGGGGACCTCAGGATTGCCTGAGGAGTTGATTCCGATGCTTAGGAAACGCTGAGGTTTCGCTTGGATAATGCGAACCTCGCTTCAACATGATCCGAGACACACTCCATCTAAGGTCACAGACATGACAGATCAGCCGGTAGCCCGGATCCTGGTTGTCGACGACGAGCAGATGCTCCTCGACATGGTCACCGATGCGCTGACCTTCGCCGGGTATTCAGTCACGGCCGCCGCCGACGGCCTTTCTGCACTGTCTGCGGTGCGTCAGGAGCGGCCTGATCTCGTGATCCTCGATGTCAACATGCCCGAACCCGACGGGTTCCAGGTGGCGAGAAGTTTGCGTGCTTCGCACCCCGAGCTACCCGTCCTGTTTCTGACGGCCAGGTCGGAGATCGATGACCTGCGGACTGGATTCGAGTCCGGTGGCGATGATTACTTGACCAAGCCGTTCCGGCTCGAGGAGCTGCGGTTGCGGGTCGGGGCGTTGCTACGACGGGCCGGCCCACTGGATCGCAGCCACATACTGACCTGCGACGATCTGGCCCTGAACGACAAGGAGCATGTCGTCACCCGCGGGAGTGACGAGATTCAGCTATCGCCGGTGGAATACCGCTTGCTGCACTACCTGCTCTCCAACGTGGGGCAGGTCATGCGGCGGGCTCAGATCCTGGAGGCGGTGTGGGGCTACGAGTACGGCGACTCAGTTCTGGAGACGGCGATCTCGCAGCTGCGCAAGAAGGTCGATGAGGGCCGACCCAAGCTGATTCACACCATCCGTGGGTTCGGCTACTCCGTGCGTTCGCCGAACCCATGAGCAGACCGATGACTCTGCGGCGACGCCTCACGATTGTTGTCGGACTCGTGGTCCTTGTTGTCAGCGCAGTGATTGCATCCACGGTCTCTATTGCCACCAGGTCCGTCTTGATCGACCGGGTCGACGAGACACTCCGCTCACTGGCCATCCGGCCGATGTTGCGGCCGGGCGTAGACGATCCTCTGCCACCGGCGGATTCCTTTCAGCCGTTCGGCCTGGTGCTGTTCGACGCCGATGGTCGGGTCGTACTGCAGCGGGCCGGCGGGTTCGTCGATGATCCGGAGCCGCTACCGGACGTCAGCGAAGTCACGGTTGAAGACCTGAGAGAGAGCAGGTTTGTCACACTTTCGGCAGCAGACGGCGGTGGATCGGTGCGAGCGCTGATTCGTCCCACCCCGGGCGGATTCGAGATGGTGACCCAATCGCTCGAATCCGTGGAGTCCACTACCCGGCAGATTGTGGCCATCTCGCTATTTGTCAGCCTGCTGGCCGCCCTGGTCGGCATCAGCGCAGCCAGTCTCGAGATGCGACGTGGATTCCGGCCGATCGATGACATGATCGACACAGCCGGGGCGATTGGAGAAGGCGATCTCACCCGGCGAACCGGCCCTTCCGAATCCACCACCGAATTGGGGAGGTTGGGAACGGCGCTCGATAGCATGCTCGACCGGATCGAGTCCGCCGAACATGAGCGGCTCCGCGAGGCGGAGCGACTCCGTCGCTTTGTCGACGACGCCTCGCACGAGTTGCGCACACCGATCGCTGCCATCACCGGGTATTCAGAGCTGTTCTCGGAAGGCGGCGTGGAACCCGGCCCCGCTCTCGATCGTGCCATGGCGCGTATCAACGAAGCCGGCCATCGCTCCGAGAGACTGATCGAGGATCTGCTTGCGCTGGCGCGTCTCGACCGGGAGATTGGAATGAGCCGGAAACGAATGGACCTCGCGGCGCTTGCGGTCGACATCACCGAAGATCTCCGCCTTGGCACGGGGCGCGACATAGCTTGTGCAGCACATGATCCGGTCGTCGTGGATGGCGATCCAGTCTGGCTCCGGCAGGCGATCGAGAACCTGATCAACAACGCCGTCTCGCATGCCGACTCATCGCTGCCCATCGAGGTGGAGGTGCGGCGAATCGGTGATGAGGCGCAGCTGGCAGTGATCGATCATGGACCGGGCATACCTGCGGAGGAACGAGAGAGAGTCTTCGATCGATTTGCCCGACCCGACGCGGGAAGGGACCGCAGCCATGGCGGAGCCGGCCTGGGTTTGGCCATCGTCAAAGAGGTCGTGTTGTCCCACGGTGGTGAGGTCGCCGTTGCCGAGACACCGTGTGGCGGTGCAACGTTTACGCTCTCGCTCCCCGCTGTCGATTGATCCGGCCCGTCGCTACCCCGATCAGCGCTTCGGGTTCTTGAGTCCCGTGTTCAGCTTGTTCCGAACCTCGCGCTTGACCCTGGCGGCGAGTACGTCCTCGAACTCGGCAACGAAGCGACGAGTCGCCTCCGGCTCGCAGGGCACCAGCTCCCGGAGTGCCCAGGACATCGCCTTGATCACCATGTCGTCGCGGTCTTCCGCCAGCCGGGCGCAGATGTCGAGGGTGCGCCTGGTATCGCCGGCGGCGCCCCGAGAGAGATCGTTGAGGGCCACCGTGGAAACGAGCGCAGCTCGACGCCACCAACGATCTTCCGATTCTGCCCAGCGCTGGATGACACTGTCCTGAAGTAGTCCCTCCCGCCATGCGGGCCCGGAGATGATCCTGGCAAAGGCGTCGACGGACCACCAGCTATCGATATCCCGGCCCAACCTCTCTACCGCGGCAACGTCGAGAAGTCGCATCGCTGTCGGATGGTTGGCGATGAGCTCGTAGCCGACCCAACGGTGGCTGCCGAGCAGCGCCTCACCCAGCGCCAGGACCTCTTCTGGAGACTCCTCACGCAATCGCTTCGAGAACTCGCGCCGCACCGCTCTAATGGGCTGGGTGGTTGGCTTGGGCAGTGCCCGAATCCGGCGATCGATCTCGTTTACCAATCCCGCAACATTCACAACCCAGACACTAGATGCGAGCTAGGTGCAGCGATCGATACGCGCTCGCCAGGGAGCGGGGGATAGGGGCAATGCTCAATCAGGGGGCGCCCGGCGCTAGCAAGTCCTCGAACAGTGAGAGGGTTGCGGCAACGATCTGCACCTGGGCCTCTCCCCGAGAGATCGTCGGCGTGCCGTCGCCGCGCTGTTCTCCATAGTCTCCGAAGTGGGAGTGAACTGCGCCGACGATCTCGACAAACGCCGTGGACGCAGGCAGGTCGGCTCTGGATCCCGCTACATCGGAAGGCGTAGTGAGGCCATCCTCGCTGCCGAAGACCGACATGGTTGCCAGGTCGGTGCGATCGGCGATACTCCCAGCCGGGTACGCGGCCCAGAGCAGCAAGCCGTCTATTTCGGCTCTGTCGTTGACCTTGAGCGCCGCCGCAACACCGCCGAGGGAGTGCCCGCCGACGATCGTGGCCCTGCTTGCGTCGCGGTCGAAGTCGGGTCCCCGGGCCAGGAAGGCAAAGCCGAGCGGCGGCTTGATGATCGTCACCGGATACCCGGCCTCGGCGATGGGCCGCAGGACATTGACGTAGGCGCGGGGATCGACCAGGCCACCGGGGTAGAAGACCAACTCCGCAGGCTTCTGTCCTTGTGTCGGAAAGAGACTGATGCGGGTACTGGTCTGGGTAACCGCCACGAGCTGACCGTCGGCCATCGCCGCAACAGCAATCTCTGTCGCGGCCAGCGGTCGCAAGGTCCAGGTCAATCCACCCAGGGCGATTGCCAGTGCGATCAGCGCAATGCGGGTCAAGACACGACTCCGGGTACCGCGACGCGCTTTGTGGCCGACGCCCCGCCAGGTCAGAAGCAAGCCCAGCGCGATGACGATGCTGAGCAGGATTGTGTAGGCCGGGTGGGATGCCCGAATGGCTCCCCACCGGGTGGCGAAAGCCGCCATGGGAACGAGGATCAGCAGGAGGCCGGGTCCCAGCCACCACCAATCAACCGCTGCATTGGCCACCGACACGTCACGTTGCATAGCGGAACGCTACCGGACGGCCCGAGGCGAGAGTGCGCAGCGAAGGCAAGGGGGCGGCCCTCCTCGCATCACACCGGGTCGGTGGTGCGGCCCCAGATAGTCTCGCCGTGGAGGTCCTGAAAGCCCAGCCTGCGGTAGAAGGCAATCCCTCCAGGATTGGCCGATGACACCCCGACGTGCACGGTTGCGACCCCGGCTGATCGGAGTGAGGCAAGGAATGCGTTCATCAGCGCTCGCCCGTAGCCCCGTCGCTGCATCTCCGGCAGCAGGTCGATGTGGAAGTGAGCCGGCCACCCCAGGGAGAGCCGATCGTCCGTCTCATATGGATGGTGAAGAAGCTGGACGCAATCGGCATCGGCGGTTCCCGGAGGGAAGGCATCGATCGGATAGCGTTCCCGCAGCGGCGGCAGCCACTCCTTCTGCAGCCACTGCTCGTGCTCGACGGTGTCTGGCGTACCAACGACGTAACCACCGACCGTTCTCTCGTCGGCTACGACAAATGCGTGCTCCGGCCACCGCTTCAGATACGGCCCGACCCAGACTTCGCCGATCAGGCGGGGGTCGGTATGGAGGGCAGTGGCGTCGGCACCGTGGTCTCCGGTGCGCAGACAGATCTCGTAGCAAGCGTCGATGTCACCGGGTTGGAAAGGTCTGACGACGGGATCGCTCATCGGTGGGTCCCCTCGGCAGCGAGCGACGCCTGGCGGAGCACCGTCGGGTGATAGTGCGAGCGGTTGCTGATGTCGTTGGCTCGTCCCGCCGTCTTGCCCGTCCACAGGGCCTCGGCCACGGCGTCGAGTCGGGGAAGAAGCAACTCATCGAGCGCCTCGAGCGAGCTGATGTGTTCCCCCCAGATTGCCGCCTGACCACCGAGCAAACTCCCGGCGGTGTCTCGGTACCCGGCGAGATCGAGGTCAGAGGTGGCGGCCATCGGGGTTGAGCCCGCCCACGAGTGGCCCGGTGTAGTCCAGCGGTCATCGACAGCCATGTCGAGGTAGTACGCATCGGCGGGTGATGCGATGACACGGTGGCCGCGATCGAGCATCTGGCCGATGGCCGCACGCGAAGTCCACGCGACCACATATGAGGGCTCGATTGCGTTACTGAACTCCGCCACCTCCTGCCACCCCGCCCAACCGCGGCCCGCGTCGGCGATGGCCTGGGCGGCGTCTGCGATCAAGTAGCCGGCCATTTGGGGGCCCGGCTCCACGTTGTGTCTTCTGCCGTATTCCGCAGCAAGCGGCGACTTCGTCCACGCCCCGGGCGGGACCTCATCGCCGCCGAGATGAAGCACCGATGAATTCGGGAAGAGGTCGGCGAGCGACCCGAAGGCCTCCTGCAGGAATCGGGTCGTTGCCGGTCCGGGGATCAGGACGTTGTCGTTGAAGCCCTGGACGCTTCTCACCCCACCGGTGTCGTCCGGGTCGCGTAGTTCGGGCACAGCGACGAGTGCTGCGTAACAGTGGCCGGGGATGTCGATCTCGGGAACCACCTCCACCGCTAGCCCCTCGGCCTGCGCCACCCACCTGGCGATCTCGTGCCGCGTGTAGGCACGTCCGTACGGGGCAGCGCTGCTTCCACACAACGGGCCGATGGCGAGGCCATGGCCGCGGGTCCCGCCGACCTCGGCGAGAGCGGGAAAAGCGTCGACGGGGATCCGCCACGCTTCATCGTCGGTCAGGTGTAGTTGCAGATGGGAGAGCCTCCGCCAGGCGGCGAGGTCGATCAGCCGCTCAACCACGGCAGGCTCGAACCAGCGTCGCGCCAGGTCGACCGACAGCCCCCGGTGGTCGTACTGCGGAGAATCGGAAATCCGAACGCGCTCGGGAACGCCGCCGGCGACGAGCTGAGCAAGGGTGATCATGCCGTGAGTTGCCGCTCGCGGAGAGGAAGCCACGAGTCGTGCAGTTGCACCGTCGATGCTCAGGTCGTAGCGACCATCGCCGAGATCAGGGTCGACTGCAACATGGAGATTCAGCGTCGTGTCACCGGTAGCGACATCGACTCCAAGCCGGCCTGCCAGCGCGGCGACGGCGGGCCAGCGGCCCGTCGGATCGGCTGCAATGTGGACGGCGGTTCTCGTCCGTATCGTCCCTTCGCTCGTCATCGTCATTGGGCGGGGGAGCAGGTTGGATGCCGGGCGGCTAGTCGGTCCGGTACTGGCAGGGCGGTCGGGTGGTGGTTCAGCCGGATCCAGCTCGGCTGGCACGACCTCGAGAGTGATCGTCGTGCCATCGCCCCGCTCGATCCAGGCGCTCACCGGGCCATCGTTGGCGTGCGTCGCCGGCCACAGCGGGAGCAGATCCGGGATCGTCCACCGATTCGTTCCCTCGATCAGGTCTGGCGGCTCCGGACGTAGCGTCAGCCGGGTAGCGAGGGACTCGACCTCTATGGCTGTCGAAGCCTCAGCTGGACGGATTGCGTTGCCCGTGCACATGCCGAGGAGGTCGCCGGGTGCTAGTTGTTCGCCGATCAGCTCAACCGTGACCTCGAATCTGCCTGGCTCATTCCCTGTTGTGCGACGGTAGGTCGACCGCAGGACCCCCCGGGTAGATTCGTGCCCTGGCTGACCATTGTGAGGCATCAGCGAATGGTAGTTAGGGGCCATCATCGCAGTTGATGCAAGCCCCGGGCATGAATTCGGTGATGAGAGATAGGGTGGGGACAACAAGCTCTGCGAGACATGTCGACAACGTCTGCCACAGAGACCCGCTATCGGGCGGTTTTTGAGCGGCATCACGAGCAGGTGTATGCCTACTTCCGCCGCCGCCTCGATATGGAGAGCGCGCGCGACTGCACCGCAGAGACCTTCGTCGTTGCCTGGCGCAAGGTCGGGGATATCCCCGAAGGCAGCGAGCTCCACTGGCTCTACAAGGTGGCGCGCAATGTGTTGCGCAACGCCTACCGGGCGAAGCGGCGTTCCCCGATCAGGTTCGGTGAGGTATCAGATCGCCCCGATCGTGGGGACTCGCCGGAAGCCGTGGTGGTTCGCAACGAGGAGGACAGAGAGGTGATCGAAGCACTGCATCGACTCCGCCGAAATGACCAGGAGATCCTCTTGCTGTCCGTGTGGGAGGAGCTCCCCAGGGACGACGTTGCGGCCATTCTGGGCTGCAGCCCTCACGCAGCGTCACAACGGCTCCATCGGGCGTCACGGCGACTGGCCGCCGAGCTCAACAACCGGCGCCCGCTCACTGAGCGCGTCACCTTGCGACGAGAGGAGGGCCCGGCATGATTGAGCCTAAGGATGCCTTGAGCCGACTGCGTAGCGCCAACCTTCTGCCTCCGGGAGACGAACTGAACGAGGCCGAACGGGCCGCGGTGGTAGCCGAGTGCGAGCAGCGAGTTGCGGTGGAGAGGGGGACCGCGGCACCTGAGATGGGGAGAGCGGGGGAGTCTCTCCGGCCGGTATCTGGTGGTCGGTGGCGATGGCGTCCGGCACTGGTCTTCTCGGTGGCCTTTGTGGCGGTGCTGGCAGTTGCCGCCGTGTTCGCACTCCTCAACGACTCCGGTGGCCTGATCCTCGAGCCGGATGTTGCGAACACCCCTCCAACAACGTCTGCGATCACGGACGGTGTTGCTGACCCATCTCCAACTACTTCTGCGACTAGTGATGACGTGTCTCCAACTACGTCTGCGATTAGTGACGATGTTGCCGACGCACCTCCGACGCCGTCCGGGATGGTCGGCGACGTCGCGTACATCAATGAGCTTGTCTACTACGAGGATGCAGACCGCACCCTCGAGACGTCTGTGTTCTTCCCTGCTGAGGGTGATGGTCCCTGGCCGGTCGTAGTCGTCTACAGCGAGTACAGGCGCCGTGCTCAGGAGTGGACCCTGGCAAGACGGATCGCCGAACGAGGGGCAGTCGTGTTCTCTGCTAGTTGGGTCGATGAGTATCCGGCTAGCGCATCCGAGTATCTGACAGGCACCATGTGGGAGCGCGCCGCATGTGCAGTGAGCTACGCCCAGGCCCAGGCGGGCAGCTACGGCGGGGATCCAGGCCGCACCACCGTTGTGGGTGACGGTGGCGGCGAGCATCCCGCCGCCTGGGTGGCGCTCGGCCTCGCCGACACGAGTAACTGCGCCGACCCGATCCTCTACCAGCCGACCGGTCTCGCAGCCGGGCATAGCCAGTGGTTCTTCCAGGAACAGCAATTCGACTCTGCTTTCGCTTCCGACGACAGCGGGGCTGTCGATACGGTTGACCGCTTCTTCAATCCTGAACGTTGGGAGGCGGCTGGGGACCTCAGCGCGTTCCTTTGGTCGACCGCCTATTCGGGGAACGCAAATGAGATCAACGATCCTCCTTCGGAGGAGTCCTGGATCTGGTCGCGAGATCCAGACGGAGACCTCGTTGCAGATCTCGCATCTGTCGACGCCTTTGACGACGGTCTCATTACCTTCCGTGACAACGCCCGACTGATGAACTCACGCATGATCCAGTCAGGAGTTGATGTTGCGCACTACGAGTCCGACAACCTTGGGTGGGGGCTGGACGAGATTGCCTTCGAGGGCATCTGGCAGGTCGTAGCCGGCCGGTGACCTTCTCACCGCCGCGGACAACAGGCGCGGTGAAGGAGGTTGACATGAGACTCCAGACTCTCGCTATATCCCTATTGCTGACTTTGCTCATGGCTGGGTGCGGAACGCCGGCTGCTGGATCGGCCGAGTCGACGACCACAGCTCCCGTGGCTGCAGATGCAACTACGACAACGGTGGCCACAGAGACGACTTCGACGACGGTGGCTGCTTCTAGTACCACCGCAGCTCCGGCGCCCGATGACGGAATCTACGAACTGCTGACCACCGAGGTCATCTATCACGAGGACGACGAGGGAACCTGGGCGATGGATGTCTTCTATCCGGACGCCGAAGGCCCCTGGCCACTCGTGGTGGTCTATCACGGCATGACCACGTTCCCCGCCCTCATGGAAGCGCGATTGATCGCCGCACAAGGTGCCGTCGCCGTAGCTCCACAGTGGCTCAAGGTGACCAGCCAGTTCCCCGAGAAGTACATAGATGGAACCTGGCTCGACAGGGCTTCCTGCGCCGTGAACATGGCCCAGCACCACTCGGAGGAGTTCGGAGCCGATCCCGATCGAACAACCGCTGTCGGGTTCTCGGCAGGCACGCTCCCAGCTCATTGGGCGGGGTTGGGCCTCATGCGGGACGAACTGTGTGATGAACCTTTGCTGGCGCAGCCAGTGGGGGCGGTCATGGGAGACAATCAGTTCATCTTCTTCGATCGCGTCTGGGACAGCGTTATCGAAGGCCCGTCCGGCGCAATGGCCGAAGACACGCTGGATCGATTCGTCAACCCGCAGCGATGGGATGTCCCCAGCGATCTCGCTGTGTACCTGTGGACATCGGACTTCCGTTACGGCAGAGACATTGACAACCCACCAGGGGATGAGTCGTGGATTCATCTCCGAGACACCACCGGCACCTTGATCGATGATCTCGCCGCTGTTGGGGCGTTCGACGACGAGGATATCGATTGGATGGACAACGCGTTGTTGATGGAGATGCGAATGCTCGCAGCGGGAATCGATGTGGAACATGAGGCAGTTGGCGGAGGGCACTCGTACAGCGAAACCGTGTTTGACGCGATCCAAGAGTTGATCGGCGAGTGACGCACAATCAGCTGCGTCTGGCGTAGATTCCGGCCGTATTCAGCCGCCGTGTACGCCAGAGTCGTCAGACACAAGGAACCGCCTCTCCTGAGGCGGTTCCCGTGGTCAGGGCCGGCGTCGATCCGGCGACCTCCGGTTTTTCAGACCGGCGCTCTACCAACTGAGCTACCTGACCAAGCGTACCCG